>NZ_CP010429.1:5782500-6382500 GCF_000974425.1 Spirosoma radiotolerans | reverse complement strand
CCATGACCGTTTCTGCCGAAAACATTCTGTATCAGTGCGGCTGGTCGCCCCTGGATGGCCATACATTTGGTGCCAGCGTCACTCATACGATTGTTTCGGGGGAGCTGGTTTACGAAAACGGTCGCTTTGTGACCAACCGACCGGGCGAACGTTTGTCCTTTATCCGGTAGAATCGAAAAAAATTAGGACAAAATCTTGTGCAATCGGGTTCTAGACCCTTATCTTTGCAATCCCAATACGGGGAAACGCGCTGCCGAAGTGGTGAAATTGGTAGACACGCACGTTTCAGGGGCGTGTGTCTTTACGGACATGCGAGTTCGAGTCTCGCCTTCGGCACATAGTAAAGCCACAATTAGCTGTATATAAGCTGATTGTGGCTTTCTGTTTTTCTAAGGGGACAGAATGGCTGGATGGGTTGGGTCGATTACATTTGGTGCTGTAAAATGAACGCTATAGGTTTGTTTGCCTACAAATAGTACGCGGCCTAAGTGAGTCAACCTTTATCGTTGAACGGTAATGATTGGTCATGGATTAGGTTCCGCAAGTTTTTATGCGACCTATCGCTGATTATACATTGCGCTAACGACAGGCTTAAGTGTTGGCTATAAATTGGTTAATCGTGCTAATCGAGCCTAGCTGGAAGTGTAATCCTGAGTAAATCAACCACTTCTATCGGGCCTCTGTTGAGTCTGCAATCAGAGGCTTACATGAATCCTACACTGGCTATTAGAATCGAGATATCCGAACGGTATATTCCTTTTTTAGACGTATCCCTATTTCGTACCGCTTCTGGCCATCGTCGGTTGCCAAACGGAACCGGTTAATAGTCAATACATACTTCTCTTCCATCTTGCACTTGATGCCTTTCTTTTAGCCAGCGGAAAGACAGTTATTCAAGCGAATAATAGTAAACTACTAACAGATACCTTAACGTATAGGCCTACTGACTCGGGGACTCTTGGATTAACAATCGGGGTATTTGATACGGCATGTCAACAACGAGGCACTACCCTCACATTGGCGGTTGCGAAGTAATTCACGCTATCCTTTTTCAACTCGTTATTTACCAGAAATCCAATCCGGTTTAGTATTGATAGCAATTACTTCTTGATAAAGTAGCTAAAGAAAAATAGTCCCCTATCTCCGTTTCATGCCCACTAGTCTGATCAATACACCCGATTGACCGAAAAGGTCATGTATGTCCAAACTATGCCTAAAAATGATTTTAATAACGTGTATAGTGACTCATTGATTGGCTGAAACGTCTCAGCGATTTTTTAATTACTAAAATTATTTTCAATCACCTATACTATGCACCAACTTTTAAAAGGCGTTTTTATCCTGTTTGTACTGCTACCTAATATTGGATCTGCGCAGATCACAATGCCGACCTCTCGGATTGTCTTTCAGCGGGGAAATAACAATCGGGCCTCCGTTCCCATTCAAGGCAATTGTCCCTCATCGGCCAATAGCATTCAGGTCAAGGCGACAGCCATCAATGGAGGCTCCAGCCAGGACTGGACAACCATTGGCACCACGGCCAATGGTGTCTTCATGGGTTCGCTGAGTCTGTCGGGGGGCTGGTATTCACTTCAGGTGCGGGCCCTGGCAAATGGAAGCCAGGTAGCCATGTATTCCTTGGACAAATTTGGGGTAGGGGAGGTGTTCGTCATTGCTGGGCAATCCAATATACTGGGTTCCCCTTACGCACGTAATCTTTCGGCTTCCGATGACCGGGTATCAACCGTCAATTACCGGGGGTATCCCGACGGTAATATAAACGAAGGAGACCTACCGACTTCATTCATTAATGCAGCTAACAATTCGCCTATAGGGCCGGAAAATAATATGCTTTTCTGGGGTGATCTGGGCGATAAGCTCGTTGCCCGGCTTGGGGTTCCGGTCCTGTTTCTGGGTGGCGCTTACGGTGGAACATCGGCGGCAAACTGGGCCGATGCAGCGGTGAATGGCACCTATGAAATGAACACCCAAGGCGGCCGTATCCTCAAAAACGCCCCATATAGGCCGTTGGGCATTGCGCTCAGCTATTACATCAAACGAACGGGTATTCGTAGCGTAATCTGGCATCAGGGGGAAAGCGACCCCTATACCTCCCAGGGGGATTATGTCAACAGCATTACTCAGCTAATCAACAAGTCCCGCTCTCAGACGGGGCTTACCCGGATGAGCTGGATGATTTGCCGGGCTACCTACTTTCAGGGCATCACCAATCCAAATGTCATCAATGCCCAAAACCAACTGGCCGATGCAAATAATAACTGTTTTCCCGGTCCGGCCACTGATTTTATGTCCGGTTCCAAAGACTGGCGCTTCGATGATGGCCATATCAACGATGATAAGTACCCCATTTTCGAAGGATTGTTTTACGACCTGATGACAACAGATTATTTCGCCCGGTCTGAGCCCTCTCTGCCTGCCTATATTCCCTCTATTACAACAGGGTATATCTTTCCGCACGAACGTAATGGGGGCGATCACATTCAGGTACCCTTCATGGCCACTGCGCCGGTATTGGGGGATAACCAGTACGTAGTGCAGTTGCTGAGCGATAACGGCGAAGTGCTGGCCAACCTGGGAGCCGGGTTTCGGGTGGGCAACAACCTGATCGATGTGCAACTGCCGGTCTGGGCTGATGGCCGGGTACGGGTGCGGGTCAATTCTACGTCACCTGCCCGAAATGGAGAAGTTTCCGAGTTTTTCATCGCTCACAAAACAGGCGATCGGCCCTCCGCCAGTCCCATCGTGACCAGTAGCTATGCGCCCGTAACACTCACCCTTGGTACAGCTGTCAATCTTTTACTGCCCGCTAATTTCAGCGATCCTTCGAATTTACCCCTTACCTATTCGGTTCAGAATCTGCCAGCGGGACTTTCTGCCAACGGGCTAACCCTAACAGGTACCCCTTCTGGTAATGCTGGCCCGTATACAGTAACCGTTATAGCGACCAATGCACAAAATCTGTCGGTAAATGCATCGGTTGTGATCAACTATGTCAACGGGGGAACAACGACCCCAACCGGTCCCAATACTTCATGTGGTTATGCAGATGGGCAGTTCTTGCTCAACTGGTATGGGGAATCCATTTATGCCCATTATGTGAACGGCTATCTGTACGCATCCTATCAGAATAGTAATGAGGGCTTCAAGCCCCAAAGCTGGCTCAAAGCCACCGGGTTGATGGATGCCTCGAAAGTAAGCTGTTTTGCAACCACCGATCCGCACATGTTGGCACCCACTACACCTACATCCCCCTCTACTGGAACCACCAACACAGTCAGTGGCCGATTCGAAGGGTATGTCGATGTCCGGAACTGTTCAGTTATTGCTGGCTGGGTATACAATGGGAATGTACCCAATGAGCCGGTTATGCTGGAAGTACTCAAAGAGGGCACACTTATTACGACAGTTGCGGCTGCTCAATATCGATCCGATCTGGTGAGCGCAGGTAAAGGCAACGGCTACCATGGCTATGTATTCGATGTGCCAGCTTCGCTGAAGACGGGCGGATCGGTACCCGTAACGGTACGGGTCCAAAATACGGGCTATATCCTGAATGGAGGCACCTTCAATTTGACCTGTCCGGTAGGCTCCCGTCTGGCGATTCCCTCAGCCGAAGTCTTGGCGGGTACCTTCCGCGCCTTCCCTAACCCCGCCACCGACTACATCACGATTAGTATACCATCTGCTTACCAAAGAGCGAAACTTTCCTTCGGATTGGTGTCGATGGATGGCCGGGAAGAACCGCTGGACGCCCATTCGGACCGGGTAGATACTTACAAAGCAAACATAAGCCCGATTAAAATGGGTCTTTATGTCCTGCAAATTTACGCTGACGGGCTGCCAGTGTCTTCACTTAAAGTGCTTAAGCAATAGCACTAGACTGTTAAACAATACTCGCCTGCCTGGGCGGGCAGGCGAGTATTGTTTAGATCATTCATTTATGTTCCACTTACACAGAACTCGGTGTTGGTCTGCCTCACTGCCCCGCTTTCTTATCTAAGTTTTCTTTCAGGGATGTTTACGAACGTGGCCAGAACTTTACCCATACCGCTGTATTTTCGAACTTTCATATAAAGCTTACCATGCTACTAACAAACTATCTTCTGAATGTTTTCTATAGTTGAGGACGTTGTTTTCATGCTTTTTATATAATTTATTTTCTTCAACATTATTTTAAGTACTTACCAACATCGCTTTCATATGTGAAGCTACCTATCACTTAATATGAATTATAAATAGGTCTATTGGCTTTGTAATTTTCCATACTGTTAACAACTTTGTGTGTTGGTGACCGTATCTTATTTAATTATTCTATTTATTCTATAGGGTATATACAAATAACGGCGGGTTATTATCGATTCCTTGTCAACTGCTGGATGGGCCGCTTTGTAGGTTGGTAGACAGCAAGCAGATAAAGGTAACGGCACCCATCAACGGACAAGCATGATGCGCCATTCTAAAATTTAACACCGTTATGATCTCCAAAAAAGCGAAATATGCCTTTAAGGCCTTGAAAGTTCTTACCGAGGAGTATGGACGAGGGCCAATTTTAATTGCCCATATCTCCGCCAAGGAAAACATTCCTCAGAAATTTCTGGAAGCCATTCTGCTGGATCTTCGCAACCATGGCTTGTTACAAAGTCAGAAAGGTAAAGGGGGCGGCTACATGCTACGACTGGATCCACAGCAGGTAAATCTGGCACAGGTATTACGTATCATTGATGGGCCCATTGCGCCAACACCCTGTGTGTCAAAGCATTTTTACGTGCGTTGTGACGATTGTGTCGACGAAGAAACCTGCGTTATCCGGCCCTTGATGGTACAGGTACGGGATGCTAATCTGGCTGTTTATGAACAGGTTACCTTGCGACAGTTTGCACTGGCAAATGGTCAGCTAATCTAATAATGGGTAGGTAGGTTGCCATCAACCCATCTGAATGCTGCCCCAGGTCGTCTTTTTGTACTGCTGCAAAAGAACCAAAAACAGAGCAACAGAAAATGGCAGGGCTATCCAGGTTCCGTAGGGCAAAATCGTCAGGCCATAGTGAGAGAACCCGACAATACCCAGAACAAGGCTGGTGAGCAATCCCCGGGCTGTATTGTTTTGCTTTAAGGTATCGGGCGCTACCGAAAACGGCATGAAGCGAATAGACAATAACGCCGTGCACAGCAGCATAACCAGCGAGTTGCTAAAGGCTAGCAACACATCGCTGATTTTGTCGAGGCCGTAGCGATATAGAATGTAACCCGACAACAGGGCGTAAAACGGCAGAAGAAGTTTAATGATCAAGGCTTTCAAGGAACCAGAAAGAACATCTCCAGGGAGTCTGATAGGAGTGCTTCCGTACACCCAAGCCGCCCGATAATTGTCGGAAATACCCAGTTGATACTGGGCAACCATCACGTAGAGTCCCGCAAAATAGAGCGCGAAGAGGTAGAAAAAGCCACTCGAGCCAAGGCTGCCTCGCTGAAAGGACATGGCGACGACATAGGCAAACCCAAAGCCCAATTGAGGGTAGGTTTTAAGTTTGAATTTACGGTCACGGCCAGTCACTCGCCAGGTAAATGTAAAGGCGGCTCGTTCGAGCGGATTGGTTGTAAACCAACTGGATAGTACGTCAAGCCAGTTGGTTTGGCCCGATTGCGTTCGCTGGCCCGTAGTGGCCGAGGCCTCTGGGACGCTCTCCCGGTCGATACGACTTAATTTTTGGGTAAAGCCCGCGGTTAAAAACCGATTCATAAACCATAGGCCACCGAATGGCATCACGACTGCCAGCGTCCCATAAATCAGGTGAGTGGTATCTAGTATAGGGCGAATTAGCATATCGACTGTGCCCGCCATCCACATCGGTGGAATCAGGTAATGCCACCATTGATGGACGATGGTTTGGGCCAGCATGTCCTGCGAATTAAGCAGCCGGGGCAACAATTGATAGCCGCCGTAGAACAGAATAGCCATCACAATCTGAAAATAGTTGATCACCTCACGCAATTTCTCTTCGCTGATGAACCGCATCAGAATCAGGTAAAACACGTTGGTCAGAAAGACCATCAAAACGGCCGACAACAAGCTCATTGCCAAGAAGACCAGCCCTACAACAGCATCAAACTCATACGCTAGAAACAAGATGCCTCCTATCGATAAGGATAGCGCAATGGCGAACAAATAGGTGGTTATGTGGACAATCCGGGCCAGCCACAGGGTACGGTTATCAACGGGGCGGGGCAAAATAATCTGGTTGTCAGAAGAGTCCATAATGACCGACGAAAAATCGGTAATAAGCGTCATGGCGCATAAGGCCATGATGTAGGAAAACTGTAATGTAAGTGGCAAAAACAGCTTGTCATGCTCGGATATGGCCAGCATACTCACGCTAATCAGGCTACCAATAATGGTGTAGATGATTAGAACACGGGTAAAATTGCTGTTGTTTTCTGCCGAGGGCTTGCCATATCGCCCCAGACTAACGAAACTCCGGCGGTTATCCATTATTAGTTTTACCTGTACAATGGCCCTCAACTGGCCATAGTCAGCTCCCAATAACCAAAATAGTGGTTTCACCCGGTCAAGGAGCCATAAAGTAAGACTTGTCATCCTGATTAATTTTTGAGGGCGTGAACAAACTCTTCAGCAATACCCGACTGGCCATCGCTTCCAGTTAATTGAGCAAACAGTTGTTCGAGCGACTCGGGGCGCTGGTGCTGTAGCTCGGCAAAGGTGCCATCGGCAATAATCTGGCCCTGATTAATGATGACGATTCGATCCGAAATCTTCTCGACCACGTCCATGATGTGCGAACTATAAAAAATGGTTTTGCCATCATTTACCAATTGCCGCATGATTTCCTTAATCAGCACAACGGCATTGGCATCCAGGCCCGAGAGCGGTTCATCCAGAAATATAACGTCCGGGTTATGCAGAAGGCCCGAAATGAGCAGTACTTTCTGTCGCATTCCCTTCGAGAAAGTTGTCATGCGGGCATTGGCATGGTCGCTGAGCTGAAACAGACGAAGCAACTCCAGTGCTTTTCGCTCAATGTGGAGTGGGTCCAGGGCATACAATTGACCAATAAACTGAAGATACTCCAGCGGGGTCAGGGTGTCATACAGGGCCGCGTTTTCGGGTACATAACCAACCCGGCGCTTAATTTCGAGCGACTGGGTCTTTACGTTCATGCCCAGCACCGTGGCTTCTCCGCTGAAATCGGGGAGCATACCAATCAGAATCTTGATGGTGGTTGACTTCCCGGCACCATTGGGGCCAATGTAGCCCACAATTTGTCCCGCCGACACGTTCAGGTCAATGCCTTTTAAAACGGGCGTTGCCTCGTAGGATTTATAGATATTCTGGAGTTGGATGACGGACATTTCAGGTGTAGGGAATAAATTTCTCAAGGAGAAAACCTAAATTAAATCTACGCAAAAAGTCCCGTTCAGCAACCAGCTAAACGGGACTTTCGATAAGAAACCAGGAAGAATGGTTACACAGCGACGGCTTCGCTTTCAACCAGGTTATGCTTCATTAAGTATTCGGCGATCTGTACAGCATTGGTTGCGGCACCTTTCCGGAGGTTGTCTGCCACAATCCACATATTCAGTGTTTTTGGTTGGCTTTCGTCACGACGAATACGACCGACAAACACCTCATCTTTACCATGGGCCGTCAGCGGCATTGGGTAAATTTTATTCGCTGGGTCGTCCTGCACCACAATCCCTTCGGCCTTGGTCAGTAAGTCAACGACTTCGCTGACCTCAAACTCATTTTCAAATTCAACGTTGACCGCTTCCGAGTGCCCACCAATGGTTGGAATACGAACCGTAGTCGCCGTAACCTGAATAGAATCATCGCCCATGATTTTCTTGGTTTCGTTGACCATTTTCATTTCCTCTTTGGTATAGCCATTGTCGAGGAAGACGTCGATATGGGGCAACACATTCAGATCGATAGGGTGCGGGTATACTTTTTCAACGTCCTGCTGGCCTGTCCGTTCAGCAAAAAGCTGATCGACGGCGGCTTTCCCCGTACCCGTAACTGACTGGTATGTAGAAACCACCACCCGCTTAACAGTAAAACGATCATGGAGCGGTTTCAGGGCAACGACCATCTGAATGGTTGAGCAGTTTGGGTTGGCAATGATCTTGTCTTCGGGTGTCAGTGTATTGGCGTTGATTTCAGGAACGACCAGTTTCTTGCTGGGGTCCATGCGCCATGCCGACGAGTTGTCGATAACCGTAATACCGGCTTCGGCAAACTTAGGTGCCAGCGAAAGTGACGTACTGCCACCCGCCGAAAAAATCGCAATGGCGGGTTTGGCAGCAATGGCATCCTCGAAGCTAACGACCGTGTATGATTTACCCTTGAACTCAACCTGTTTACCAACCGACCGCTCGGAAGCGACGGGAATAAGTTCTGACACGGGGAAGTTGCGCTCGGCGAGCACCTTCAGGATTTCGCTACCGACCAAGCCAGTAGCCCCAACGACTGCGATTTTCATTGTTTTGATGCAGATGCCCCGGCGTCGCCCGTGCAGGCTGATGCCGTGAAATCCGCTTTATTTAGTTAATAAAAACGGGTCTGTTGGTATGAACCAACGCCCGCGTGCTAATTGGCCTGCAAAAATAGGGTAAAACTTTGACGGACAGGAATTATCATTTAAAAAAGTTAGAAGTGCCCAACCAGACCCACACCTGCATTAGACCAGGAGGAGTAAGGCGTGAGCCGCCAGGAGACACCCTGTTGCCGTAAGGCTCGGTTATAATACTGCACCGATCGACGCAAATGCTGCCCGGGCATGTTTAATCCCCAGCCAATTCCGGCCAGTATAGCTCCACCTATCATAAAAACTCCGCCCTTAGCGTAAGAATTTTGCCGCTGACTGTCCGTCACTGTCTGGTAACCGGCAATACCTCCTCCATAAACGGTACCGCTGATGCCAGTTCCACCACAAGCGTAGCCCGTCGGGCAATAGATAGGTTGTTGCATTGTGAACTTTCCATCGCTTCCCGGTCCATTGGAGCCCATAATAACTGCCCCGATAATAGCCGTAGTAATGCCACCTGCAATGAGCCAGCCACCCGTATGTCGACTGCTAATATAGTGGTTGAATTCACGAATGGCGTCGGGATTGCCAGATGCATAAATGTACTGGCCCAAATCTTTGGCGTGTCGAACATCGAGGCCATCATAGGTGTACTGCGTTTTTACCTGCTGGCCATACCGACCATGGTACGAAGGGATTAATTCGCTGTCAATAGGTTTGAGATTTTCGGTCTGGACCGGGGGCGGTATTGTAACTTGCTGTGCCCAAAGATGGTATGAGCAAAATGAGAGTATAAGGAGAAGTCTTTTCATGGTCGTTGATTCTTTTAAGAAAGGTATAAAGAATCAGCAGTCGAGCCAATTAAAAAATGAATAAATATTGATTAAATAGACTTAATTAAAGATGCTCGTTTGAGTAGGGGAGATGCAAACGTCCAGTTTTACGTCGGTGTATTCAAGGTCATCAATCTGTTCGACTGGCTCAAAAAGCGACAGGCCAATTTTGAGACTATGCGGTACATCGTTGGCCAGAAAACGGTCATAATAACCACCGCCATAGCCCACACGGTGACCAGACTGGTCGAATACCAACAAGGGCACTAAGACAATGCTTACTTGGGTAAGGTCCGTTTCATACCGGCTGCCAATGGCGGGTTCAGGAATGCCCAGTCTACTTTCTACCAGCGCCGTAGATGGAAACAGCGTATAATTAATCAGTTGGTTCGTATATTCATCGGTGACCGGTACACTAACCTGGATATGGGGGAAGTTCGTCCAGATCTGATTAATAATAGGCCAGGTATCTACTTCGTTACGTCGTTTAATCGGTAGAAATGTATGCACGACTGCCAAGCTATCATCGAGGTCATGCTGCTCAAGATAGGTAAAGAAGTTATTGGCTATGCGTTGGCTGTCTCGGCTAACTTCGGCGGCTGTAAAGGCTTTCCGTTTAGCTAAAAACGCCTGACGCAACTCAGCTTTGGTCATAAAATTAGGTGGGTGCTACCTGCTTAAATGTTACTCCAGGCAGAGCTGCATTTGATAATTAAATGGATCAAAGACTGACATCATTTTTTGCAGGAACTGCCGGTCATTCAGGTAAAACGTCAGGAAGTTTTCACTCCGCTCCTGAAGTCCTCCGTTTGGGAAAAGGTCATTTTTGACAGCCAGCAACTGCCGAATCCCCGTTTCCTGATTACGCTCTTCGGCTCGGCGCATTTTCTTTTCGAGTCCGGTAACCGCGTTGGCAAATCGTTTGGTTTCGGCTAAAACCGCCTTTTCGAGCGTTGGATCAACCATTTGCGCTTTGTGCAGGATGGCATCGAGCGCTTTATTAATGGTTTTATTCTCGTTATCGAATTTTAAGATATGCCGGGTGTGGGTTTCGATAAATTCCCGCTTGAGGGCGAGTGTATCCTGAAATAGTTGTTCGGGTGTGAGGCCCAGTTTGCGAATACGTTTAGAGCTTACAGCCGAAACGTACATAGCAAAATTCCGTGGCATCAAAATCGGGAAGGCCGTTTTGTACTGTTCGAACACGCTCTTTAACTGCAACCAGTAGGGCACCTCCGATGGGCCGCCAATGTAGGCCAGGTTAGGCAGAATAGTTTCCTGATACAAAGGACGTAGCACTACGTTTGGGCTAAACTTCTCTGGATGCTCATCCAGCAGAGCTAACAATTCGCTTTCCGAAAATTTTACTTTCGTGTGAAGTACCCGATATGTTCCGTCTTCCTTGCGCTCAATGCGTTCCCGAATCTGGTCATCCAGATAAAACAGATTGATATCACGAGGTGCAATAACCGTTTTGTACCCTAGTTTTTCAAGCTCTTTGGTTCTTGTTTGCACCAATTCACCCGATTGCTGATGGATAATCTCATCCCGCATAACGGGGACAAAAATCCGTTTCAGCGCTGCATCGTCAGCATCCAAACAAACCAGCCCTTCGGCTCCGAAAAGCTCATTTACGTAATAACGAGCTGCGTCGGCCAGGGTAGTGTGTTTCAGGTAAGCCGTTTCAAAGAGAGACAGTTTTTCGGGAATTTGGGCAAAAAGAGTCTTTAATTCCTGCGGATTCATCCGGCCAACCGCTCCACGCTGTTCTGTTTGCCAGGCATAATTGTTGCCCATCAGCGAGAAATGGTTTATTTCGGCAAAGTCGTGATCTTCGGTAGCCATCCAGTAAACCGGCACGAAATTGTAGCTGGGATAAGCTGCTTTGAGCTTTCTGGCCAAATTTATCGTCGTGATGAGTTTATAAATGATGTAGAGCGGCCCGGTAAAAATATTAAGCTGATGTCCCGTAGTAACCGTAAATGTATTGGGCTGGAGAAGTATGGAAAAATCCGGTTTGTTCTCGAACGACTGGTACTGCCGCTCGAGAGCATCGACTAAAACTTGCCTGTTGGACTCACTAAACGTTTTCTCGTCAATCTGTCCCTTGAAAGCTGCAAGGTCAGGAAAGCGACCATAAAAAGGTTTTAAGCTGTCTTTATTGGAAATGTAATCAAGGAAAAGGGAAGAAAACTGGCCGGTTGAGGCAAGCGGCAGGTACTGACAGTCCATGCGGTAGGCGGGGGTTGCGTTTACCGGATTTTAACAACGAAAAATCCGGCAAGGTTCGATGGGAGTTTGCCGGATTAACGTTTCAGATTAGTTCTGAATTATAAAGTCCTAACAATACGAATTAATAATGATTTTAACTTTGGCATGTCGTCGGTAGTCACATCCCATACGAGCGCTGGATCAATCCCAAAATATTCATGTACAAGAATGTGTCGTAAACCTGTTATTTTACGCCATTCCACTTCCGGGAACGTATCCTTTACCGATGAATCGACGTGATTACAGGCTTCGCCAATAATTTCTAGTTGCTTAACACGGGAAAATCGCATCATTGAGTTTTCCTGAAACTGGGCATATGTGTGGTTCAGCACATACGTTTCAATTTAAGTTATGGCATCGAGGGCATGCTCGTTGCTTGTCACCGAACCTCCCTCTCATAAATTAGTTTTTTGTCTTGGTCAATGAAGGGGCTGATTCGGGGCGATAACCCATGGGTAGATACTAAGTCGACGGCTTTATTTAGCTGTTCTTCCAGATCAAGTTTCATCCCAACGAATTGCAATCCAATCGGCTGGCTGTAATCGAGTTCTACCAGTAAATCAAGGTCGCTCTGCGTATCCGCTTCGTCATGAGCGTAGGAACCGAATACATACGCTTTTACAACAGGCTTATCCTGCAAATAATGGTGTATAACCTGTAATTCGCTCGGCGTCAGTTTCATAGACTGGACATTAAACGACTTCTCCGTACAAATCAAACTCCTCCGCCCGGTCAATACACACGTTAGCGAAATCGCCCAGCCGGACGTATTGCGTAGCAGGAACCAATACTTCGTTATCAACTTCGGGTGAATCGGCTTCGGTACGCCCGATAAAGTAGCCCCCTTCTTTCCGGTCGAATAGTACCTTGTATGTATTCCCGATTTTCTGCTGGTTCAGTTCCTGCGAAATGCCCTGCTGCACTTCCATCAATTCATCCACGCGCTCCTGCTTGATCTCGGCTGGAATATCGTCGGGCATCGAAAACGAGTGGGTATCATCTTCATGCGAATAGGCAAACACACCCAGTCGATCAAAGCGCATCCGTTCAACAAAGTCGTAGGTTTCCTGAAACATAGCCTCCGTTTCGCCGGGGTGACCCGCAATGAGGGTTGTACGGAGGGTAATACCGGGAACACGTTCGCGAATTGTATGGATCAAGCTTTCGGTTTTCTCCCGGGTAATTCCCCGACGCATAATCTTCAGCAACTCCGTAGAGCCAGTTTGCAGGGGCATATCCAGGTAGTTGCAGACGTTTGACCGCTCGCGCATCACGTCCAGCACGTCCATCGGGAAGCCTGATGGGTAGGCATACTGTAACCGAATCCAGTCGATACCCTCAACGTCGGCCAGTTTATCAACCAACTCGGCGAGGTTACGTTTTTTGTATAGATCGAGTCCGTAGTAAGTCAAGTCCTGCGCAATCAGAATCAGTTCTTTCGTACCGCGTCGGGCAAGAGACCGGGCTTCGGTCAAAAGCTCCTCAAACGGGCGAGATACGTGACCACCCCGCATGAGCGGAATAGCACAAAACGAACAGGGGCGGTCGCAGCCTTCGGCAATTTTGAGATAGGCAAAGTGAGCCGGGGTGGTGAGCAACCGTTCGCCAACGAGCTCATGCTTGTAATCAGCCCGGAGCGTTTTCAGCATTCGGGGTAACTCGTTAGTACCAAACCAGGCGTCAACGGTTGGCATTTCTACTTCGAGTTCGTCTTTGTAGCGGTGCGAAAGACAGCCCGTCACATAAACCTTATCGACGATACCCGCATCCTTCGCATCGACATAGCGCAGAATGGTATTGATGGATTCTTCCTTGGCGTTGTCAATGAAGCCACACGTATTAATGACAACGATGTTAGCGTCGTCTTTTTTTGATTCGTGGGTCACATTCATGCCGTTACCCTTGAGTTGCGTAAAAAGCACCTCCGAATCCACCAGGTTCTTTGAACAACCGAGCGTGACAATATTGATTTTATTGGTACGTATTCCTTTGGTTTTCATTTTGTAACGCGGACATCCTGTCCGCAGTATTAGGCAAATAAGGGCGGACAGGATGTCCGCGTTACTCAAAATACAGCCTGGTGAGTAATGGCCACCGTTACTGTAACCGACTTGTTTCTCTGAACGCTGACCGGGAATATGTTATTCTTACTGTCGGACAGGTTGGCATACAAACCCTTTTCTTCTCGAACCATGACGGTGTATTGCCCAATCGGTAGGCTTACACAGAATTTGCCGTCCTTCCCAGATTTCACCGTTTTTACGGGCTTTGCTTCGCCAACGGAATTGATGAACCCATTTTCACCAGCTTCTATCTGGCTTCTATTTAACAACGGAAAAATCAGCACTTCACGCTCAACCGGCGCTCCGTCAGGATTTTGCCGGGGCGAGTCGGGGCTAGGCATATAATTCCCCCGTTTCTCAACAACAATGCCACATATGCCCTGCTTGCTAACCAGTTTAGCCACTTTCCGATGGGGAGCTTTCTGGGCCGAAACGGTAGATGATAGGCAAAACAGAAGAAGTACCAGGTAAACAAATGATTTACTGTTCATTTCTTGAAAAACGAATCTACAAACTCCATTTTATTGAACGTCTGGAGATCATCAATTTTTTCGCCGACACCAATGTATTTGACCGGAATCCTGAACTGGTCCGAAATGCCGATCACAACGCCCCCTTTGGCCGTACCATCCAGCTTGGTGATGGCTAGTGCCGTTACCTCCGTTGCTTTGGTGAACTCGGTTGCCTGGATGAACGCGTTTTGTCCGGTCGAACCGTCGAGAACCAGCAGCACTTCATGCGGTGCATCGGGCGTGAATTTTTGCATCACGCGCTTTATTTTGGTTAGCTCGTTCATCAGGTTAATTTTCGTGTGCAAGCGTCCGGCAGTGTCGATGATCACAACATCGGCACCAATCTCGGTTGCTTTTTTCACGGCATCGAAAGCAACGGCTGACGGGTCGGTATTCATGCCGTGCGAAATAACCGGAACGCCCACCCGATCACCCCACAGTTTGAGCTGATCAACGGCGGCTGCCCTGAACGTATCTCCTGCACCCAGCACCACTTTTTTACCGCGCTTGTGAAATTGAGCCGCCAGTTTACCAATAGTCGTCGTTTTACCAACGCCATTCACGCCCACCACCATGATTACGTAGGGCTTTATGCCAGCGGGTAGCGAAAAGTCGTCTGTTACATCAACCGTATTACTGTCTGATAGCAAACCTGCTATTTCCTCGCGTAGAATCCGGTCCAGTTCTTCTGTCCCCACATATTTATCACGGGCAACACGTTCTTCGATTCTACGGATAATTTTAACTGTTGTTTCAACACCCACATCCGACGAAATGAGCACGTTTTCGACTTCGTCCAGAACCTCTTCGTCGACAGTGGACTTTCCAACCACGGCCCGGCCGAGTTTAGAAAAAAAGCTATCTTTTGTTTTCTCTAAGCCTTTGTCGAGCGTTTCTTTCTTTTCCTTTGAAAATAAACCAAATAGGGCCATAAGGTAGAGTCAGTGAATTGGTCAGTTAATAGTCAGATAGAATGGCGTTTTTCCGGTAAGCTGTAACTGGTAGTGCCGTTACCTGACTTAACTATTTTTTAATAAAAAAAAGTCCCACAGAACCGGTGAGGGCTGTGGGACAAATATCTTCGTGCAGGAAGCTGACTTTTCAATGCCTAGCTTTTCAGCGCAGCCTGTACTTCGTCAACCGGGACCATTTCTTCTTTGAAGGTATAGGCGCCAGTTTTAGGCGATTTAACGGCTTTAATGATTTTAGCGAATGCCTTGCCGTTGTCCTTCGTTTTCAGGGTTGCAACTACCTTTTTTGCCATGTCGATTGTTTAGTTACGGTTTACGGTTATCAATTTTCGGATGCGGTGTCAGACGTATTCGACCCACCGTAAACGGAATACTATAAACCAGAAACCTATTTAATTTCTTTGTGCAGCGTTACTTTCTTGAGGAACGGATTATACTTTTTCCGCTCGATACGAGCCGGCGTGTTCTTCCGGTTTTTCGTAGTAATGTACCGGGACATGCCGGGAACACCGCTGTCTTTCTGCTCGGTGCATTCCAGAATAACCTGGATTCTATTGGCGCCTTTCTTTGCCATTGCTAAAGTTCGTTTTCTCGATAAGGAGCGCAAAGGTACGCAATGGCTTTCACTTGACAAAGAGCTTGTTAGAAAAAAATAGGTGTTTTTCGGTAGATGACTTCAGAAAAGCGTACTGACGTTTGGCTTTCGAGCACTCACTTTCGACCTTTGGGGTAGCTATATACCAAACAGCATCTTGCTGTTCAGTACTGATAATGACGACACAAACAATACAATACGAGTACGCACCAGGACACTTTAAGGCATCGGAACCGAGTGTTTACCAACCCGAAATGCTTGATGAGGGCGAAATGATTCTGAACATGGGGCCACAGCATCCGTCGACCCACGGTGTGTTGCGGTTTGAAGTCGTCACCAATGGCGAGATCATTGTTGATGTGGTACCGCATTTGGGCTATCTGCATCGCTGCTTTGAAAAACACGCCCAGTCGCTTCCGTTCAACCAGACCATCCCTTTCGTTGACCGGCTCGACTATCTGGCTGCTATGAATTCCGAACACGCTTTTGTGATGGGCGTAGAGAAAATGCTTGGGATTCAGAACGATATTCCTAAACGAACCGAATACATCCGGGTGCTGGTCGCGGAACTGAATCGGATTGCCGCGCATTTTGTCGGCATTGGTACTTATGCGCTCGACATTGGTGCCTACACACCTTTTCTGTGGCTCATGCGCGACCGGGAACATATTCAGCGCCTGCTCGAATGGGTTAGTGGTGCCCGAATGCTCTACAATTACATTTGGGTGGGTGGCCTTTTTTATGACTTGCCCGTTGGCTTTGAGGAGCGGTGCCGGGAGTTTATTTCCTACCTGAAACCTAAGCTGGTCGAATTGAAGCAACTGGTCATTGAAAACGAAATCTTCGTAAAACGCACGGCAAACGTGGGTGTTTTACCCCTGTCGGTGGCTATCGATTATGGCTGCACGGGTCCCATGCTGCGAGGGTCGGGGTTGCGGTATGACCTCCGCCGGGTAGACGGCTACTCGGTGTATCCCGAGCTGGACTTTGCTATTCCCATTGGCGAAGGAAAAATGGGGACCGTTGGCGACTGCTGGGATCGGAACAATGTTCGCGTGCTGGAGTGCCATGAGTCTATCCGAATTGTGGAGCAATGCCTCGATCAGCTGCTCGGCGATCATAAACGTACCCGCGAGTATGATCCACAGGCTGTAGTGCCCAAGAAAATTCGGCCAAAGGCGATGGACTTCTACGCCCGTGCCGAAAGCTCCAAAGGCGAACTGGGTTTCTTTTTTCGAACCGATGGGAAATCTGATGTACCCGTGCGCTGCAAGGCCCGGTCATGCTGTTTTCACAACCTATCGGTCATTAGTGAAATCAGTAAAGGAGCCATGCTGGCCGATTTAGTGGCCATTATTGGTTCCATTGACGTAGTTATGGGCGAAGTGGACCGGTAACAGTGGTAGACGTGAGAAGCCATCCGGGGCAACCAGAGCGCCGGACCGCGCTCGCGTCAGCAACTCCTCACTCCTCAGAAAGAACAAATACATCCTGCGTGTTCCGGCCCAGGCCGTCATAATCAAGCCCATAGCCCAGCACAAATCGGTTTTCGATCTCGAAACCAACGTACCGTAAGTCGAGGGCTTCTTTAAGGGCGGTTGGCTTAAATAATAGCGTAGCGATGGAAAGTGATGCCGGGGCTTTCTCCCGAAGCTGGGCACAGACCTGGCGCAAGGTCAGACCTGTATCCACAATGTCTTCGACAACAATCAGATCACGGCCTTCAAGGGATTCACTCAATCCCAAAATCTCTTTGACCTGACCGCTGGATTCAGTGGCCTGATAAGAGGCTACCCGAATGAAGGTGATTTCGCAGGGAATCGTCAGGTGTTTAACCAGGTCGGCTGCGAAAAGAAAAGCACCGTTGAGAACGACCACAATGAGTGGTTGTTTATCGGCATACTCCTGATTGATTTGCTTGGCTAATTCCTGAATGCGGTCCTGAATGGCATCGGCGGGAATAAACGGGACAAATGTTTTGTCTTTGATCGTTATCATATCGGCGTCTTGGCTCGTCAAAGATACGCTGATGCCAGGTTAGCGGACAAAAATTTGCCGAAAAATAAGCGTAGGCAAACGGACTGACAGCAGATTGCGTTCATATACTACTAACGCTAAACTGAACGAATGAATAAGATATTGTTGACGGTATGGCTACTCGGTATGGCCTCTTTAGTGCATGCCCAGCTCTACGACCCGTCGGCGTTTGATAAAAAATACGATGGGCTGCTGAAACATCCCGGGGTTCAGATTGAGTCGGCGGAGGCCATCAATCTGATGTATAACTATAAATTTTACGAAGCAGACAAAGAGTTCAGGTGGCTGCGGGTGCGTTATCCCAAGCATCCAATGCCGTACTTTCTGATGGGCTTGGCCGAGTGGTGGAAAATTGTGCCGAATACGGACATAACGGACTACGACAGCCAATGTATTGCTTACATGGATACAACCATTACGCTGGCCGAGAAGCTTTATGACGACAGTGAAAACAAATTAGAGCCCTCATTTTTTCTGGCTGCGGCTTATGCGTTTAAGGGGCGTTTATACTCCGAACGTAAAAAGTGGACGAAGGCGACGTTCGCCGGTAAAAACGCGCTTAAGTATTTCGAGAAGTGCAAAGGCAACGCCGATTTTAGTCCCGAGTTGCTGTTTGGCGATGGCATGTACAACTACTACGCCCAGTGGATTCCGGAGAATTACCCGCTGCTGAAGCCTATTCTGATGTTTTTTCCCAAAGGCAATAAAGCAAGTGGGATCAAAGAACTGGAGAAGACGGCCAATACGGCCTTCTACACACGTGTGGAGGCCCGGTATTTTCTGGTTCAGATTTACAGCATGGAGAACCAGTACGATAAGGCCTATGAGATGTCGAAATACATGTACGAGCAATATCCCGACAACCCATTTTTCGAACGATACTATGCCCGATCGGCCTTTGTGACGGGGCGGCTGGCAGAAGCTGAACGGATCTCTAAAGATATTCTGGCAAAAGTTGACCGCACTCAGTCGGGTTATGAAGGCGTAAGTGGGCGCACAGCCGCTTATATTCTGGCTTACATTAACCAGTTGTTTTACAAGAACATACCGGAGGCAAAGGTAAATTACCAGAAGGCGGTTGAGTATGCCAAACAGACCAATGCCACGAATGCAGGCTATTACTTGTCGTCGCTGGTGGGACTGGCCAAGATTGCGAACGATGAGAAAAATTACGATCTCGCGCAAACGTATTTCAAGGAAGTGCTCGATAAGGCCGAGCGAAAATCCAGTCAGTATAAAGAGGCAAAAAAGGCGCTGGACGACGCTAAGAAATCAAGACGCGAAGAACGGAGAAAAAGAAAAGAGTAAGTCTAGGTAGGTATGTATGATATATGATATATGGTGTATTTTTTTCTCATATACCATACGTCATATATCATACATCACACGTATTAAGGAATTGGCAACACTTTGCTCTCCTTGAAGGTAGACATGATCACCATCGTCTGTGTGCTGGCTACCTCATCGATTTCGTTAATCACATCAAGCATCAGCCCCTGATAAGACGAAATATCTTTCGCGATTACTTTAAGTAGAAAGTCGCCCGATCCGGTAATGTGGTGACACTCTATGATTTCGGCGATTTCGTTAACTTTTTCGACAAACGACATTGTGGTCTCTTTCTTATGACCGACAAGCGTAACCATAACAAATGTTGTTACGCCAAGACCGATTTTCTCGCGGTTTAACTGAGCATGGTAGCTCTGAATAATGCCCGATGTTTCGAGCTTCTTAACGCGTTCGAGAGTTGGTGCGGGCGAAAGGCCTATTTCTTTAGAAAGCTGAGCGTTGGTGATTTTAGCGTTTGCCTGGAGAATTTCTAATACGTTTCGATCTATCTGATCTAATTTCTGGCTCGACATAAATGATGCAGTCTATTAATACTGTGTTACAGGATGGCGCAAAGCTACCACCTTTTGAAATAGAAAATTCTTAAAACTTATTGGATTGATTCAAATCACAGAACAAATAGTGCCAATAATGTTTTAAATCGGCACAAAAGTAAGTATATTAAGCCAGATGCCAAATCAGGAAGATTACCGTTTACTAACCTTGTTCAGGGAAATTGCGCGCTGTTGAGCTGACTTGAATCGGGCATCTGTAACCGCTGATAAAGTTACGTGTTTCGTCGAACGTCCTTGTACACGCGCCCGCCATCTCCGCCACGAGGCCTGTTTTAACTCCCGACGCATCAGGTCGATAACGTCCTGTTCGGCCAGACCAAATTGCGCCTGGATAGCCTCGAAAGGAGTCCGGTCTTCCCAGGCCATTTCTACGATGCGGTCAATATCAGCGTCTGATAGGAGTATACTTGTTGTTGGTGATTTCATAATAGTAGCACTATAAATAAATTAAAATGCCTGATAGTATACAGATCTCGATTGAATTAGCGAAACCACATGCTGGGATCTGACCCAATGAGGTTTCTCAAAACTAACCAGTTCGGCAAATAGACCGAATGGCATGAACAGGATGATACTGGGTGTGGGTCTGTAAAAGAGCACTAGCCTTCACAACGTGCATAAGTCAAAAAACTTGTTGCGGAAGACAAATGTTCTTGCTGTATGAAAATGCGTAAAAAGACAGATTTGCCAACGAAAATATGCCCCGTATGCAATCGACCGTTTACCTGGCGCAAAAAATGGGAGCGTGACTGGGATAACGTCGTATACTGTAGCGACGCGTGCCGGGCAAATGGAAAAAGACAGAATTGACCGTAAAGTAGGCTAAGGTGTGCCCGACTATCGTTAATTTTGGCAGTTAACCTACACTGCCCAATGCGTCTGATTGCTTACAGTAGTCTATTGTTTTTCATTCTCCTTGTCACTGGTTGTCGGCACGCCAAGCCCGTTGTTGTGACAAAGAAGCCTGCCCCTAAACCCGCGCGTCCTGTTGTGGTTGTGCCAGCTCCCGAAAAACCAGTTGCTGTAAAACCACCTGCCCCCAAGCCTGTTGTCCCTAAGGTTCTTGTTGCTCCGGCTGATACACTTCCTTTTGATGAAGTAACTGACCTGACACCCGCGCCCCCAAAACGGGAGTTTCGGGCGGTATGGATTGCGACGGTTAATAATATTGACTGGCCAAGCAAAAAAGGATTGCCCGTTGCCGATCAACAACGCGAAATTTTGTCTATGTTCGATCAGCACCAGCAAATGGGCCTTAATGCGGTTGTTGTGCAGGTGCGGTCGGCCGCCGATGCGTTTTACGCCCGAAGTTCAGAGCCCTGGTCGGAGTGGCTGACGGGGCAACAGGGATTACCACCTGAGCCTTTTTATGATCCGCTGGAATTTATGATTGAGCAGGCGCACCAGCGCGGACTCGAATTTCATGCCTGGTTTAATCTGGACCGGGCCACGTTCGGCAAAACGGCCAGCATTGCGCCAACAAACATCATTTACCGTAAACCGGAATGGATGTTGAATTACGGCGGCAAAAAACTTTTTAACCTCGGCCTGCCAGCCGTTCGCTCCTACATTGCGGGTATTGTGGCGAACGTTGTTCGCGAATATGACGTAGACGGGATTCACTTCGATGATTATTTTTACCCATATGCCGAACCAGGTCAGGTGTTGCGTGATGATAGCACCTACAAAGCGAATTACAACGGCATGACCAAGGCCGACTGGCGACGCGATAATGTGACAAAACTCGTCAAGGAGTTGCGGGATTCCATTCGGGCAAACAAGCCCTGGGTAAAGTTTGGCATTAGCCCGTTTGGCATCTGGAAAAACCAAAGCAGTGACCCGGATGGCTCTGCCACCAACGGCGGACAATCCTATTATGAAATTTATGCCGACACCCGAAAATGGGTGCGTGAGGGGCTGATCGACTATATCGTGCCTCAGGTTTACTTTAGTTCAGAGTTCAATAGAGCCCCCTATAAAACACTGGTGGAATGGTGGACACGAAACTGCCCCGGTAATTGTCATCTGTACATTGGGCATGGTGCCTACCGGGTCGGGCGAGGTTCTGAACGGGACCCCGGTTGGTGGCGACCCACGGAATTTCCAGATCAGATGCGCTATAACCGGCAGCAGCAGGTCGTAAAGGGAAGCATATTCTTCAGCGCTAAAAATTTACAGATCAACCCACTCGCCATTCGGGATTCGTTACAGACAAATTTCTACCGGCATCCGGCACTTGTACCAACAATGACGTGGCTGGATAGTATTCCTCCCTTGCCACCCCGCGATGTAAAGGCGGCCATGACAGCTGAGGGTGTTGAATTATATTGGGAGCAATCGGCCGAAGCCAGCGATGGTGACGAGGCCAGTGCTTATCTTATCTACCGATTTGAAGGACGCCGACCGCGTTTGCTCACCAACGACCCCCGCTATATATTGGGGAGATGCACCGGCGAATCATCTACCCGCTTTCTGGATAAGACGGCTGATCCTAAAAAGAAATACACCTACGTACTCACAGCTCTCGATCGGCTTCAGAACGAAAGCCGGGAGGTGTCAATAAAAGTGCCTTAATTTACTGCACAAACGCCCGAACAACGTCCTCTACGGGCCGGGCCGTAGGGAAAAAACTCACAAGCTTGAACAGAATACCTTCAACAACCGCGTCGGGGCAGGAGGCTCCACAGGTTAATAGGACCGTAACTGGGTTGGATAATGGGCTATTTAGTTCAGAACCATTCGGTTGGGGAATGAAGTTTTCGGTTACGATTTCCTGCTTGGTATGCCCATCGAAGTGACGGATCAATGTAGCCGATAAAATCTTCTGTTCCGATTCAATAAAGTAAGTCGGCAATTTCTGTTCGCAGAGTTCAACAATGTGCGATGTATTGGAGGAGTTGTAGCCCCCCGCCACGATGGCGAAATCGGCCGGGTAGTTCAGTAGTGCGTAGGTGGCATCCTGATTATCGTTGGTAGCGTAACAAAGCGTATCGCGTGTGTTAGCGAAATGAGCCTCTACCGTGTCGGCTGTTAACGAATACTTCTGGGTCATTACCTGCTTCAGATAATCGGCAATGCTCTGTGTATCAGAAGCCAGCATTGTCGTTTGATTCACAACGCCAATACGTTGTAAGTCGCGGGTTGGGTCGAAACCAACAGAGAACTGGCCGTCAAACTCAGTGTAGAATTCTTCGATGGGTAACTCGCCTGTGATGTATTTGGCCAGCCGTTGTGTCTGGGCCATGTCCTTGACCACAACCGTAGGAGCCGCTTCTTTGCTGTGGGAGAACGTGGCGCGGGTTTCTTCGTGACTCGGCTTCCCGTGGACAATCACGGTATAATTTTTCAGACCAATCTGACTCGCCTTATTCCACACTTTTTCGACAAAAGGGCAGGTCGTATCGTATTTCTCAATATTGAGCCCTAATGCCGACAGTTGACTTTGTGTTTCCAGCGTTGTCCCGAAAGCCGGGATGATCACCACATCCTCTGGTGCTAGTTCCGACCATGGAATGAGTTGCCGCCCGCTTGTATCCATAATAAATCGGACGCCCCTGTCCTGCAAATCAGCATTGACATCGGGATTATGGATCATTTCACTAAGCAAAAAAATGCGCTTACCTGGGTTTTCTGCAATGGCTTTATATGCAATCTCAACCGCGTTTTCGACACCATAGCAGAAGCCGAAATGCCGTGCGATCAGCAGCCTGATTGGCCCAAAATCAAGTAGGGTAGGGGTGAAATCCCGTTTCAGTTTGTCCTGCTTCCGCCTAAACTCTTTCAGGGGGGTAATAATGCTGCTGCGGTAATACTCAGGTATATCGAACGATTTCATTGACACAAAAAGCGAACGAGTGAGAAGCAAAGTACGCCTGTCAACTCAGTAAGGATCATTTACGTAGAGAACAACAGAGCAAAAGCCTTCGTTCGATGCAAAGGTAACGACGAACGGCATTGGCCTGTAGCGGACAGAGTTGGCTTTTGTTATATTTGAGAAACACGGCACCATCACCGTCAAACGTATTTTAACTATACATGACAACTTCGTCTACTCAATTGGTTACTGCCTGGACCGGATGGGCCAAACTCCTCTTTCGCTTTAGCTGCATTTATATCCTTCTGTACATGTCTCCCCTGGGTTGGCTGGGCGATATTCCCGGCCTAAATCTACTCGGTGACTATTACGGTAGGGTGGAGGATTGGCTAGTCAGACTGAGCAATGAATACATCTTCCATATTAAGGACGTACTGGTGCCGTTAAATGGCAGTGGCGATACATCCTACGGATATGCCCAGTTATGTTTCTTTCTATCGGTGGCATGTCTGGGTACCATCATCTGGACAATCATTGATAGACGTACAAACTACAACACTGCGTATTACTGGTTGTTGGTGTTGGTTTGCTATTACATTGCCATGGTGGCCTTGCGCTATGGAATAATTAAACTGTTTGGTTTTCAGATGGTATTTCCACCGTTGAGTGCATTGGCTACTCCGTTGGGCGATCTTCTACCCATGCGATTTGCCTGGTATTTTATTGGATATTCAACACCTTACCAATTTTTTTCGGGCGCGGTTGAGGTGGTCGCTGGCGTGCTGCTGCTATTCCGTCGTACAAGCACATTAGGAGCTTTCGTAGCGGCCAGTGTGTTCTTGAATGTAATGATGATGAACCTCTGCTACGATATACCCGTCAAAATATTCTCTATTCACCTGTTTCTTCTGAGTAATTTTTTGCTAATCGGCGATGCCAAACGCTTGTTGAACTTCTTCGTCTTCAACAAACCAACGCAAGCCGCTCCTCGATTGGTATTGTCTAAAAAATGGATGAAAAGAAGTCAACTGGCGTTGAAAATCGCGTTTGTACTCCTGTTTTTCGTACTGCCGATCAGCCAATTTTTTTCTTCTTCCGACCAGGGACCTGCGCCTAAAAAACTGGCTACCGGATTCTTCACCGTCGATCAGTTTCAGGGTACTCCCGTCGATAGTTTACGCTGGAAGGATGTTGTTTTTGAAGCAAATAACTCAGGCAGTATTCTCACGGCAGATACGTTATTTCGGCAACGTTACCGTCGGGGTTATTTCAGTTATAAGCTCGATTCGGCAGCGCATACGATAGCGTTTAAAAAATTCGCCACAGATACAACCGCGCTATTTACCATGGCCTACACGATGCCCGATACGAATCAAATTCAGCTGCGGGGAAAAATTCGGAATGATTCAGTTGTTATCGGGCTCAAACGACAAAACCGCCATTTTCAACTGGCCGAACGGCAATTCCATTGGTTGTCTGAAGCGAACCGGTAATGCTACAAGATAGGCTGCCAGCGAGAGCGACCTCTACACGTAAACAAGACCCCATGCCCAGACGCCTGTTAAAATACAAAGACTACGACGTGCACAGCGTGACAACGATAGCCAATGGAAAGCGGAACGCGAACATCGTTACCTGGCTTACGCAGACAGATATGGGCAATAAGGTGCTGGCCGTCGCGCTGTATAAAGTCGATTATACCATTGAACTGGTTCGGGAAAGCGGTATCTTGAACATAAACTTACTGGCCGACGATCAGCCGGGGTTGATTCGTAAACTTGGCCAGCAGTCCGGGCGCGACAAAGACAAGTTCAAAAACCTGCCTCATGCCCTCGATGAACGGGGTTGTCCGTACCTGACGGAAGCCATTGGGTATGTGCAGTGCCGCGTGATGCACAGCACTGACGCCGGTGATCACGAGTTATTTATCTGTGACGTAATCAAACAAGTCGTGCTGAATCCAGACAAAACGGTGATGACGAACTCGTTTCTAAAAGCGAAGAAGCTGATACGCGGCTAATGTGCGTTCAACCTGAATGAATCAGCGAATCACTGATCATTCATAATTCATCATTTCCTTCAAAATATCGTCCAGATATTCGCGCGAATTAGCCAGCCGGGGCACTTTATGCTGACCGCCTACTTTGCCCCGGTGTTTCATCCAGGCATAGAATGTACCCGCTGGTACGACATGAATACGGGGGCGTTTGAGCACCATGTCATTGTACCGTTTGGCGTCGTAGTCAGAGTTTATTTGCCGGAGGGTTTCGTCCAGGATTTGATTAAACCGCTGCTGATTGTCGGGTTCCTGCGTAAACTCGATCACCCATTCGTGGCAGCCATTGGCGCCGTTACTCATGTAATTTGGGCCAGCTGTATAATCGGCGATAACGGCTCCCGTTGCCTCACAGGCCTGTGTAATCGCTGTTTCGGCGTTTTCAACAATAACCTCTTCGCCAAAGGCATTGATGAAATGCTTGGTACGGCCACTCACTTTTAGCCGGTGTGGATAGAGGGAGGTAAACCGAACCGTGTCGCCAACTTTGTAACGCCATAAGCCCCCATTGGTCGAAACGATCAGGGCGTAGTTTTTATCTAACTCGACCTCATCAATCGTGAGCGCCTTGGGGTAGGGTTGATCGGCTTCTTGGAGAGGAACGAACTCGTAAAAAATGCCATAATCGAGCATCAGCAGCATTTCGCCCACGCGGGTCAGGTCATCCTGGATGGCGAAAAAGCCTTCTGAGGCATTATAAACTTCCTGATAACGAACGGCTTTCGACGGAAAAACGTGGTGTTGGAACAGCTCCCGGTAAGGCTGGAAGTTAACGGCTCCGTGCATCATTACTTCAAAGTTTGGCCAAACTTCCAGAATATTGGCTTTACCCGTTAAGGCCAGAATTTTATCGATCAGCACCATTCCCCAGGTTGGCGTACCAAGTAAACTGGTTACGTTTTCCTGCGATGTGATCTCGGCCATGCGCTCCAGTTTGGCTTCCCATTCATCCATCAACGCAACCTGAATAGAGGGTGTACGGATATACTGGGCCCAACTGGGCAGATTCGCCATCACCACTGCCGATACGTCGCCAACAGCACTGTTCGTACCGAGCGTATTGGGGTGGAGACTGCCGCCGATGGACAAGCCTTTTCCCTCGAAGGC
The DNA here is from genome assembly GCF_000974425.1 of Spirosoma radiotolerans. Classification (NCBI taxonomy): domain Bacteria; kingdom Pseudomonadati; phylum Bacteroidota; class Cytophagia; order Cytophagales; family Cytophagaceae; genus Spirosoma; species Spirosoma radiotolerans. The sequence continues at coordinate 6,355,776 of NZ_CP010429.1, read as the reverse complement.
CCGGCTGTCCGGATTATTGGCCACGTACAGAGCCATCATGTCTTTGCCACCTTTGAAATGGCTCTCGTCGAGTGACTCGGTCGTAACGGGGATAAACTTGCTTCGGGCATTGGTTGTGCCCGACGATTTGGCAAACCAGCGCACCGGCGAGGGCCATAACACCTTGCTTTCGCCTTTCATGACCCGTTCGATATACGGGAACAGATCTTCGTAGCTCGAAACAGGCACCTGTTGCTGAAAATCGTGGATTGTCTGAATGGATTTATAGGCGTGCTTTTTCCCCCATTCTGTTCGGCGGCCTGCCCGAATAAGTTGAGTAAAGACCTTCTGTTGCACCGCACCGGGTTGTTTCATCATGGCGTCAATACGCGGCAGTCGCCGTTGGAGGAGCCATTTGAGCGTGGTATTTAGAACAGTCATGGGGCTAAAATAACATAAACTAACCAGATTGAGGAGGTTAGTGATGAAAACGTAAATCAGACCGATAGGGTTTATAATCCGTTTGCCCGGTCCGGGTAATCGGTAATCAAGCCATCGACTCCCCAGCTTTTGAGTCGTTCCATGTCGTCGCGCTGGTTGACTGTCCAGGGAATGATTTTAATTCCTTGCTGATGCAGCCGGGTAATTTTATCCTGGCTGATCAGCCGAAAATGCGGGCTGTAGATGTCGGGTTTGAAGCCAAGATCATTCAGGTTTTTTTCCGGGCTCCGCAAGTTTTCAACCAAAGCCGACAGCCGAACGGTAGGATACTTGCCTGCCTGCATTCCTTTTTTCCATTGGTTTAATATGGCAAAGTCAAAGCTCTGAATAACGATATGTGTCGGATCGATATTTTTTGCCAACAGTTGTTTTTTCAGTACGGCCTGCACCAGATCGCAAAAGGCCTCGGGTTCTGGCTGGCTCTTGTTATACTCGGAACGTTCACTTTTGATTTCAATATTGTACGAAAATGAGGGAAGAGCCTTTGCCTTTCGGTAAGCTTCGGTCTGTTCGATTACCTCGCTTAACAAAGGTTTGTAAACCTTGATCTTCTGTTGTTCCGGATAGGCGGGATTACCGTTTGAACCGACATCATACCCCTTGATATCGTCGTAATCCATCTCGTAAAGAACCAGATTTTTCTGCTCTTTCTTATCGACTGGTACGCCATTGGGAGCAATGCTGAAAGCCGAGTTGAAATAAGGTTCGTGCGAAACAACTACCTGCCGATCTTTACTAATAACTACATCCATCTCAAGAGTGGTTACACCAAGATCGATTGCTTTCAAGAAGGCAGGTATCGTGTTTTCGGGCATTAGTCCCCGACATCCCCGGTGCCCCTCCAGGTCGAACGGCGATGAATCTGACTGAATAAGAGTAACATGAGCCATGAAAACCAGGAGGACAAGCGAGCGCATAGAACAAATGAATAGGCTGTCAAAAGTACAGTTTCTTTTTTAGCCATGTTATTTTTCTAAGGGCCTCGACGGAACAACCCGTGAGGACTGCGATAGGTAGCCACTTCCATAACTGTACTCCATCTTCCGTTTTCTGCCACGGCTTACTGATGTAGAAAGCGAAAAAGTGCCTGATCCTACGCGTTTGTAGCTGATCTGGTCGTCCACTTCCCTGAATACGCGTAGTGGGCCGTTGTTCTGCGTCGCTATATAATATAATTGTCCGTTGCCTAGCATCAGGCAGGCCAGCGCTTTGGCGTCTTCATCGACGACAAAGCCAGAACTTGTGGGCGTGAGGGTCTTAAAATTTCCTCGTCCGTCGCCTAGCAGACACAAGCCCAGGCCAGCATCCTGCAAGCCGGATAGCACTTCGGTTGCGTAATCGTTGCCTGCAAGCAGAACGTCCAGGTTACCATCGTGGTTGAGGTCGGTGGCCAAACTGCCAAAAACGGGCGAAAACTGAGCTTCGATGGGCAACTCGTGTAGGACAAATGCACCTGCCCGGTTTTCGATATAGGCGGATTTTAAAAATGTCGCTCGTTTAATGAGGGCCTGTTTCTGGTCATCGGCTGATAGGAGACTGGCCAGGGTGGTTTTGCCATAGGCGGCATAAGACGTCATCTTCTTTTTGAAGGACGGAATCTGGTCAGTGAGCACATCACGGGGGTGAAATGGGTATTCGACTCCACCGTTGAAGAAACTCAGGATAGGATCGAGAGTGCCGTTTTTATCGTAATCAGCTGCGTATACCGAAACGGGCTGATTGCTGGACGCCTGCAATCGGCTGTTGAGGCCAACGTTTCCGGCGATGTAATCCATATCACCGTCGTTATCAAAATCACCGGCTGTCAAACTGTTCCAGAAACCAGTAGCGTTTGCTAGTTCAGGAGTCGGTTTTGGCGAGAATCCACGACCGGCTCGGTTTTTAAAGACACTAATGGGCATAAACTCACCCGCCAGCATCAGGTCCTGCCAGCCGTCGTTGTCTACGTCTGTCCAGAGGGCAGCACACACCAAACCCACGCGGCCAAGGCCAGGAGCCAGTTGGTCAGTTACGTCGGTGAAGCGAGCGTCTACTCCTCTTTCGCTGTCATTGCGCAACAAATAACTGCGGGCAGCTTCGGGATAGCGCTGCGGAACAATCCGCCCACCAATGAACAGGTCTACATCGCCATCATGATCGAAGTCCGTTGCTATGACGCATGAGCCACTTGACATGGTGTTGGGAAGCGCCTTTGGCGACGCCCGAAAATTTCCTTTTCCATCATTCAGGTACAGGCTATCCTGGCAACTGGCTTCGTCCCGGCCAAACTCCGTACTACCATGAACGGTGTATAGATCGAGATCGCCGTCGGTATCGGCATCGACTAACAGAACACCGGTCTCTTCGGGCTTTTTGGCCGGTCGGTCTTTGCGCCGAAATGTAGCTTTACCGGTAGACGCATCCGTTTGCTGTAGCAAAAACGTACCGCCTTTGTAGGCACTTCCCGCTATATATATGTCATCCAGTCCATTCCCATCCACATCACCGATGGCCATCCCCGGCCCAATTTGCGAATGTTTATGTGAAAGGAGTGTTTGCTGAGCTTTATAATCAACGAAATCGTCTTCCTGATGCTGGAAATTCAGACCATAAGAAGCCGGTACCTCCGTCAGTAGAGGCTTAGCTGAAGGCTGCATCTGCATAAACGAAGGAGGCTGGCGAACGGCCCTTCGTTCGTCCAGAACCACCGTTTGGTTCGTGACCAGATTGCGAATCACCTGTCCATTGCCCGTTGGCCATAGAACGTGGAGCGAATCAATCCGTTTGGCCTTGCCCATGCCCAGGTGAATACCCGATGCCATTGTCGATTGATAGCCGCGCTGCCGTGTGTATTCACTGTAATATAGCTGTCCTCCGGCCCAGACGGCCACTTTAGCGCCGAGCCCTTCCAGATTACCAGACATGCCCAGGAAGCTTATTTTTAGAAAGTGATTTGCTGATGAATCAGTCGTGTTTTCGATGGTTTTATTCTGGTAAATGAACGCCGGATCGTTGATGTTATTCATGACCAGATCCAGATCCCCATCGTTGTCAAAATCAGCATAGGCGGTGCCGTTCGTGAAAGAAGATTCCGAAAGGCCCCACTCCTGAGCAAGGTCTGTAAAGTGCAGATCGCCCGTGTTATGGAAGAGGAAATTTGGCTTGTAAACGGGCTCCAGATCATGGATGCGTTTTAGTAGCTGTGTACGACGGTCAGCATCGCTACCAAACGTACCTGACTCCCGGTTATAGCTGGTAAAATCCAGGTCGGTGATGTCTTTTCGATACCCATTGGTAATCAGCATATCCCGGAAGCCATCGTTATCCAGATCTGAAAAGAGCGCGCTCCAGCTCCAGTCCGTTGCGGCTGTACCGGCCAGATAACCAATATCAGAAAAGAGAGGCAACGCTGGCGAAGCAGAGGCTGTTTGTGCGCTCTGCCAGAAACCTCTGTTCAATTGCAGCATATTCCGGATGTACTGCGGTTGATAACCAAGGCGTCGGGCCATTTGGAAGCGGTCGTAGGGAATCGACGCGAACATCGTTTTCTGCCGCAGGTTGTCATCCGGCAGCATGTCGACAACGGCGAGGTCATTCAGGCCGTCATTATTGATATCGGCCATATCCATGCCCATACTGTTGTGACTCTGGTGCTTGAGGGTCTCCGCAATTCGATTGCTGAATGTTTTATTTTGATTGTTTACCAGCCAGACGTCATTAGACTGAAAATCATTGGCAACATAAATGTCTGGCCATCCATCCTGATTGACGTCGTTTATAATAACCCCCAGGCCCCACCCTTCATGTACCAGCCCGGCTTCATCGGAAACATCCGTAAAGTGTAATGCGGCCCGCCGGAGCGATGTATTTTTGATAGCTTGTTGCGAAATAGAATTATGGGATGTTGTCGGCGTGACGGCATCATTTCGGAAAAGTTTGTCCCGGCTGCGAGCGGAGCCGTCGTTGCGTGGGCCGGTAACGTTGTTCCGGTTAAAGGTTTCCAGGGCATTTGTCAGCAGAAAAACGTCCAGATCGCCATCGCGGTCATAATCCAGAAAGGTGGCTTGTGTGGAGTAGCTCGAATCGGCCAGACCGGCTGCCTGAGCCGACTCCTCAAAATGCGGAATACCGTTAGCGTCGTTTCCCTGATTAATGAACAGAAGATTAGGAACGGCTTTTTTACGGTCAGGATGAATTGTCGAAACATAAATATCCTGTCGGCCATCCTGATTAATGTCAGCGACGGCCACGCCCGTACACCAGTAGGCTGTCCGCACACCGGCCGAATCGGTTATGTCATTAAAGGTGAAGTTTCCCTTGTTGAGGTACATCCGGCTCGACACCTGATTGCCGGCAAAAAAGACATCAGCCAGCCCATCCCCGTTAAAATCGCCGACCCCGACACCACCTCCGTTGTAGAGGTATTCGAACTCCAGTACATTCAGTGAATCGCTTTCGGTAATGGTATTGGCAAAGTCGATCCCGGTATGGCTGGCGGTTAACCGTTCGAATCGCTTGGGCGTTTGGGTACAGCCGACCAGCGTAAGTAACCCTAATATAGTCAGCCTGACTAAGTAATGCATAGTTGAAATGTAGCAAAAATCCCCGGCCTGGCAACGCGGCCAGCCGGGGATTTTATCGTTTGAGTTGAGCGTTAGCCCGGCCCGGCCAGCGTACTAATAGCCCGGATTCTGGTCTTTCTGGGTCAATTTGCTGTTGTTGTCCAGTTCCTGTTGTGGAATGGGAAGTAACTCCTGCTTGCCTTTTGCGAAATACGGAATCGGGTCAGTTTTGAATTTATTCTGTGCCCGCCAGCGTAGAATGTCACGGTTGCGAATCTGCTCTCCAGCCTGTTCTACCCGTTTTTCGTGCATAACCGCCCGGAGCACTTCATCTTTGCTGTTTACCGGGTATTTTGCTGTTGGATAGGCGGGCATGGCTACGCTTTTCCGCGCCCGAACCTGGTTAAGAAGGGCAATGGCGTTGGCGCTGTTGCCGGTTTCATTCTCTGTCTCGGCCATCATCAGCAATACTTCGGCGTAACGGATCAGGCGCATATTGATGCCCGACGTATAAAACGTTTCATTGTTTTTGTACATCGCCGTGTATTTCCGCCAACTGATTTTCTGGGCCGTACCGTTGAAGATCGACGTATTGCCCTGCACCTGCGAATCCATCAGGGTGTTGAGTCCGTTGTTGTAAGTATCGCCGATGAAATAAAAATTATACTTCAGTCGCGGATCAGTTTTGGCATCGCCTTTGGCCGTATGCTCGTATTCGGCTAGTAAACTCTCTGACGGAATCAGGTTTCGCCAGCCAATAGCCGAGTATTCCTGACTCCGGGTCATGTTTTCATTGGCGCCGTTATCATTGCCGTCGGCATCCCAGTTAAACCCGCCGATTAGGGAAAAGCCTATTTCAAAAATAGACTCGGAGTTAAACTCGGTCTCCTCAATGAAGTTGTCGGTATATTCATCCGTCAACTTGTAGAGCCCCGAACTAATAATCGACTGCAGTTGGGTTTTGGCACTGGCGTAGTCACCTTTCTGCATGTACACCCTGGCCAGTAGCGCCTGAGCGGCCCCTTTCGTTGCACGGCCAAGATCCGCTCCGCTGAAACTGGCCGGTAAGTCAGTTTGGGCTGCCAGCAGATCAGTGGTTAGCAGGGTGTAAATCTCGTCGACGGAAGACTTGGCTTTTGTACCATTGACTTCAGTTACGTAATCTGTATACAGGGGTACCGCGCCCCAAAGCGTAACCAAATCGAAGTAGGCCAATGCGCGGAGAAATTTAGCTTCGGCCACTACCCGTTTTGCCAGCGTTGGGTTGTCTTTAACCGCCGGGCCGTTATCAATCACCACGTTGGCCCGGTGAATGGTCCGATAAAGGCCGTTCCAGACGGAAAAGGCTACGGGATTCGTCGGATTTTGAGCACCAATCAGAATTTGGCTGCGTGGCGCTTCTAACTGGCCACCGCCCGTCGCTACGTCGTCCGAACGAAGGTCATTGAGAAAGAACCACTCGCGGCCAGTCAGGTTGGCACTTTGCCAGACGGCATAGACGGAGTTAACGCCCTTAAGCAGTTCGTCGGATGTTTTGTAATAATTATCCGTAATAACCTGATTCGGATTCACTTTGTCGAGGCTGCTGGTACTGCATCCGAAGAACAGTCCCATGGCCACTATACCCGTTGTCCAATATGTCGATTTCATTGTGACGTTAGTTATGTCTAATTTCTTAAAAACCAAGTTGTAAACCTACCATAAACGTGCGGGCCTGTGGAAACTGACCATAGTCGATGCCATTGGTCAGCGTGGGATTGGTATTGCTGGTCCGTGAGCCGACTTCTGGGTCGTAGCCCGTGTATTTGGTGAAGGTCAGCAGGTTCGTTGAGGCTACATATACCCGGGCCCGGCTTAGTGTTCCGCGGGAGAACGACTGGAGAACGCCCGATGGTACAGAATAGCCAATGCTCAGATTTTTTAACCGCAGGTAAGAACCGTCTTCAATAAACCGGTCTGATGTACGGGTATTGCCGTTAGGGTCGCCGTCGACAGCCCGGGGCACGTCCGTATTCGTGTTGGTTGGTGTCCAGGCTCGTAAGACATCTGTCCCGGCGTTGAACAGCCGCAGCATTCCCTGCTCCAGCACTTTCACCCCATTATAAATTTTGTTGCCCTGAACACCCTGAAAAAACAGGGACATATCGAACCCTCTGTAGTTGGCGGAAAGGTTTAGGCCATACGTGAATTTAGGCAGGAAACTACCCAGATTTACACGGTCATTCGCGTCGATTTTACCATCGCCGTTTGTATCCACGAAGCGGAGGTCACCCGGCTTGGCATTGTCCTGGGTAGGCGCTGCTTTAATCTCATCGGCGTTCTGGAAGATACCTGCTACCCTATAGCCATAGAAATACTGAACCGACTGCCCGGCTTCGGTCCGGGTGATGTCGCCCCCGCCGTAATCGGCATTGGCTCCATTCAGCAATGGCGAAACCGTTGGCCCCAGACTTAGCACTTTGTTGCTGATAAAACTAATGTTGCCCGATGCATTAAAACGAAAAGCGCCTTTTGTTTTATTGTAGCCCAGTTGCATTTCTACCCCGTTGTTCCGCATGCTGCCGACGTTCACAATCGGCGACTGCGAGTAGCCAATGGAGGGCGCAATGGGCTGATTCAGAATCAGGCCATCCGTGTTGCGCTGATAAACTTCGGCAGAAAGGGTGATGCTGTTGCTAAACAAGCCCAAATCCACCCCGAAGTTGCTCATCTTGGTTACCTCCCATCTCAAATCAGTATTACCCAGCCGGTCGAAGTAGGTTCCCTGCGCCCGGGCGTCGCCCAGGATGGCATTGGTATTTTGAGAAACGGCTACCTGCCATGAGTAATCACCAATGCCGTTGAAGCCCATGGTGCCATAACTTGCCCGAAGTTTCAGTTCTGAAATGGCCGGAACATTTTTCAGGAAAGCTTCTTCGCTGACCCGCCAGCCTGCCGATACCGATGGGAAGTTGCCCCACTTATTGCCGGGAGCGAACCGGGATGAGCCGTCACGACGGAACGAGGCACCGAGTAAATACTTTCCGGCATATTCGTAATTAACACGGCCCAAATAGGAGAGGAGCACGTTTTGCGAGCGGGTGCCGGTTAAGCCTGCACTCGTGCTGATAACCGCACTCAACTCACGGATGGTGTTCGAAGCCGCCTGACCCGTTCCAATTATTTCCAGGGTGTTGCCCGCCTGCCGTTCCGCAACAGCCACGACATTCAGCGAATGCTTGCCAAAGGTCTTTTCGTAGGTTAACTGATTCGAGATCAGGGGAGACGAATAAGTGTATCGGTCGTCGGATATACTGGCTAAAGCACGCGCGTTGAAGCTTTCGCTATAAATAGGCAGGAATGAAAACGTACGTGCCGACACATAGTCGATACCACCCCGTAGCCGGTACGTCAGGCCGTCAATGATTTTCACATCCACATACGCGCTACCCAGAATCTTCATGCGTTGGGTAGTGCTCTGATCCTGCAAGGCAGCCCGTACCGGGTTTTGCGGATCGGAGCCATCCGACCCATCAGGGCCACGGTAGCCACCGGGCAGCGTTGGGTCTTCAACGGGCATGTAAGGCGTCATCCGGATCATGTTTTGCACCTGCGTTCGGCCACCAGCACTGACTTCGTTAAGTTTGTCATCATAGGAGATGGTGAGCGTCTGACCGAACGAAAAACGCTTGCTGATGGCGTGGTCGGAGTTGATACGGAAATTGCCGCGCTTGTAGCCCGTTCCAATCATGATGCCCTGCTGATTGAAATAGCCAACAGATGAATAAAAACGTGACTTTTCATTGCCACCCGACAATTGAACGCTATGCTGGGTAATGGGCGCATTCCGAAACACCGCTTTCTGCCAGTCAGTATCCGTTTGAGCGTAGGTTTGGGTTGCCCCGGCGTAAATGGGTTGATTTAGGTTCGCAAATCGGGTTGGCACCGGCTGCCCAGCATTGGTGCGCAAGGCCGTTCCAAATTGAATGTATTCGTCCCGATTCAGCAGATCAAGTTGACGCCAGGCACTTTGCGTACCCACGTACCCGTCGTAGTTGACGTGTAGTTTACCATCGCCGGTTCCTTTTTTTGTTGTAACGATAATAACGCCGTTGGCTGCCCGCGACCCATAAATAGCGGCCGAGGAAGCATCTTTCAACACATCGACCGACTCAATGTCACGAGTGTCGAAGTTATTGAGATCACTGGTCGGAAAGCCATCGATAACATACAGCGGATTGGCTGCATAGTTAATTGAGCCAATACCCCGGATGCGCACAATCGGGGTTTCGCCGGGCGAGCCGTTCCCTACAACGGTCACGCCGGGCACGCGCCCCTGAATAGCCTGCTCGACACTGGGTACCGGCAGTTGGGTCACTTCCTGCGCCGATACCGACGAGATCGCGCCGGTTACCGATGCCCGCTTCTGTGTACCATAGCCAACAACAACGACTTCGCTGAGCGCTTTGACATCGTCCTGTAATGTGATTGTAATGCGGCTTCGACTCGATACCGGTACTTCCTGAGACACATAGCCTACGAAGCTAAAAACGAGTGTTGCGTTGTCTGGTGCGTTCAGATTATAGTCGCCGGTGGCGTTGGTTGTGGTACCCCGGTTGGTTCCTTTGATAATAACGCTGACGCCGGGAATACCCTGCCCGTTTTTATCCAGCACCTTTCCATTGATATCGGCCAGCGGTTGAGCCGACGTCATGGACCAGCCAATTCGTTCAAGCTTGTTGATTGTCTGTGTAGGCAACGTCACGGCCTCGCTTGTCTGATCGGAATTAACCTTGGAGTCGATGTGCTCAATTTTCCGAAAAAGCCGGTTATTCTTTTCCTTCATTGACACAATGGCGTAGAAATTTGGTTGAACTTTCCGGTAAGTCAACCCCGTCGTGGTCAATAGACTGGTCAACTCAGCCTCCAGATTCTGGTCATGCCGATTGGTCATGATAACTTTCGTATTAACCAGATTGGTTGGGTAAATGAATGATACGCCGTAGTGCTTCTCAAGTTCACCTAAGGCACTTTTGAGCGAAATCAGGCGAGTGTCGGTTGTCCGGCTCTGATAGGAAGCATACCGATTGCTGGAAGCCAGAAGTTGGGCCTGAGCGGGTATACTACCAATCACAAGCAGCAAACCAAGTGCAATTAGCTGTTTAGTCATAGTTTTGGAAAGGTGATTCATTGGATAATGATACGGTTTGAGTGTTGAGTAATGCGGAGGTCGAATAAGGTAGAAAGTCCATTCAGAATGGTTTGCATAGATTGATTCGGGATGGTGCCGGACAAAGTCTGCTGGCGCAAGTCGGGGTCGGCAATAACGACAGTCACCCCGTAGGTATCTTCCAGCATTTGCGCGACTTCCTGAAGTGTAGTGCCATCAAAGGTTAGCTTACCGGTTTGCCAGGCCGATTGAGCAGCGGCATCAACGCGCTTACGGTAGTATACCTTTGCCTTCACATCTGCGTAAAACAGGTCACCGGGTTGCATGATTAATTTCTCCTTCGCCTGTTCGCCTACATCGAGTCGAATTTTGCCATTGTTCAGCACGACCTTCGCCCGATTTTCCCGCGCCATTACATTGAACTGAGTACCCAGTACCTCGATGTTCAGCTTATTGGGTAAGTGGACCACAAATCGTTCATGATTTCGCTGGTGCGTTACCCGGAAAAAGCCTTCGCCATTCAGCCACACTTCGCGGGTTTGGTGGCCCGCCCAGCGAGGAGCATAACGCAGGCGACTATTGCCATTCAGGGTAACAACCGAGCCATCTGGTAAGGTGAGCGTCGACATTTTCCCGAAAGCCGTTTGGTGAATCAGATCGTCTGGGTATATTTCCTTGTAGCCATAAAAAGCAGCCGTTGCCAACACCAAAGCCCCAATAAGTACGGCAGCCCAGCGCATGGGTTGATGCCACCAGGGTAGTTGCCGGACGGGTGTCTCGACAACGGGTATAGCAGGAGGCATTCGCTGGCGAATCGATGCGAGCAGTTGATCTGCATCAGGAGCCGGAACGTTGGGCGGAGCATGCCAGTCTGCTTGTTCGAGTTGTGTGTCGAGCCGATGGGTCAGGTACGTCTGTCCCTCATCGGTCGCAAACCAATCCAGTACTTGTTGTGCTTCGTTGGCTGTAATCTGGTTGGCGAAGTAGCGTTGGAGTAACTGTTCGGTCATAGGTATAAAAAGCCTGATTGCTTACCTATACACCAGTCAGAAAAGAAAGTATTATTGAAAAGAGAAAAATATTTCTGGATTAATTCCAAAAAGAAGCAACTAGCAGTAGTATGGCTTCGATACCCGCATGTTGACGTAAATAATTCCGAAGAAACTGGCAGGCCTGGTAATAATGGACCTTAACCGTATTGATGGAAATGTGAAGTTTAGAAGCTACTTCTTCATTCGACAGACCCTGTTCGGAACGAAGCATAAAGACCAGCTTCCGCTGGGCCGGTAATTGCCGGAGACCATCCAGAAAGACAGAGCCGTATTCGTTGAGCGTGAGGGTTTCTTCCGTAGTTGTATCAACTTTGGCTTGGGTCGTCTGATGGTCTAAGTGACGAAGAATAGCTCGTTTTTCGTCCCGAATAACATTTAGTACCTGATGCCGCATGGCTGTAGCCAGGTAGTTTCTAAGGGACTGAGATTCGTCCAGTTGTGCCCGGTGTGTCCACAGTTTAAGGTATACCTCCTGAAGCGCATCCTCAGCCAGGTCGGGATTTTTTACATATTGAATAGCAATGCTGTACAGATAATGGTAATATCGCCGAAACAATGTCTCGAACGCTACCTCGTCGTCTTGTCTCAAACGAAGTGTCAATTCCATGTCTGTCAGTTCCATATCGTTTTTCGAAAGAACTTGCTAGGGAGCCAGATCAAAATGAGTTTCTAATTTGGCGTTACCGACAAATTTAAAAAAGAATTCATCTGATTAGGAAAAGAATACTTTTTATTTGCTGTGTGCAATAGTAAATGTACATTTATTCTCCGTTGCTTGTCTTTATGATGCGTTACACCAAGGCGATCACTGTTTCGCTACTTACCGTACTAGTTGTTTGGGCACTCAATCGCCCCTGGGGGAGTATACCAGCTTTTGGCCCTCTACTGAGCCCCTTTGTTGGATTCTGGCAAAATGCCGAGGCAGTTAATAACACTGATGAAGAGATTATCCTAAACGGGACCAACTCTCCCGTTACGGTTGTCTTCGACGAACTGGCTATTCCCCATGTATTTGCCCAGAATGACCACGACGCTTACTTCGCCCAGGGTTACCTTACCGCCCGCGACCGACTTTGGCAAATGGAGTTTCAAACGCACGCGGCTGCTGGGCGCGTTTCTGAACTGGTAGGCGACAAGGCTCTGGAACTGGATCGGTACAATCGCCACCTCGGCATGGGTTTCGGGGCCGAACGGGCGGTAAAAGAGATGCTAACGGATCCCCGTTCGAAGGAGTCGGTTGAGGCTTACACAGCCGGTGTAAATGCTTGGATCAATCAGCTAAAACCGGCACAATATCCTCTGGAATATAAATTGCTCGGATACGCACCTGAACCCTGGCAACCCATTAAATGTGCTTACTTCCTGAAATACATGTCGGGCGTACTAGCCCTCGGCGCCGATGACCTCAACATGAGCAACGTCTTGAAAAAGGTTGGCCCCGTTGTTACGGCCGATCTTTTTCCGGATTATCCATACCGCGAAGACCCTATCGTTCCCGTAGGCACAAAGTGGGACTTTACGCCCGTCAAGGTGCCTGCCATGCCCGACAATGTTTTGCCCGATACAAAGCCCGTTGCCATGACGTGGCAGGAACATGATCCCGGCATTGGCAGTAACAACTGGGCCGTTGGCCCCCAGAAATCCGCAACGGGCTATCCTATTCTGGCCAATGACCCACATTTGTCGCTGAGTTTACCCTCGATCTGGTACCAGATGCAGTTGGTGACGCCAACCATGAATGTGTACGGAGCTACCATGCCTGGCTCACCGGGGGTCATTATTGGCTTTAATAAGCAGGTCGCCTGGGGAGTCACCAATGTGGGCGCTGATGTGCTCGATTTTTACCAGATTCGGTTCAAAGATGCGTCACGGCGTGAATACTGGCATAATAACCAGTGGAAACCGGTTCGCCGTCGGCTGGAGATTATCAAGGTAAAAGGGAAGCCAGATGTTGTCGATACGGTATTATACACACATCATGGACCGGTTATGTATGAGGCTGGTCAGAAGCCATTTGCCAAAAACGTTCCGGTTGGTTACGCGGCCCGTTGGATCGCCCACGAAGCGTCCAATGATTTCCTGACCTATTATTTGCTCGATCGCGCCAAAAACCACGATGATTACCGGAAGGCGCTATCGTATTATGGCGCCCCGGCTCAAAACTTCGTTTTTGCCGATGTAGCCAAAGACATTGCCATATCACCCAATGGCCGTTTTCCGCTCAAGTGGAAAGACCAAGGCAAATTTTTGCTGGATGGTACTAATCCTGCCCACGACTGGCAAGGCTGGATTCCGGCCAGTCAGAATCCCCATGTGAAAAATCCGCCCAGAGGGTTTGTCAGTTCGGCCAACCAATCGTCTACCGACCCAACTTATCCTTATTACATTAACTGGCAATTTGCACCCGCCGAGCGGGGCACTCGCATTAACCAGCGATTGGCCGCCATGCAACAGGTCACCCCCGATAGTTTGCGGATGCTGCAGAACGATAACCTGAATTTGCGGGCGGCCCATGCGTTGCCAGTTTTTCTGCCTTATGTGCAGGAGAAGACGTTGACGGGAGAACAGGCAAAGGCGTTGGCCATCATGAAGACGTGGCGCTATAACCACGACGTTGCCGAAACGGCACCTACCATTTTTACGGAGTGGATGCGCCAGTACATGGATGGTGTCTGGAAAGATGATTTTCCGAGTAATGATACAACCACACTGCGTTATCCAAGTTTCGACCGGACGCTTCAGCTTGCTGAAAAAGAGCCTATGGCACACTGGTTTGATGACATCACGACGCCTGCTCAGGAGACAATCGGCAACGTGTTGACCCAAAGCTTTCGACTGGCAGTTGATTCGCTCGTCCGCCAGCATGGACCCATCGGTACGGCCTGGCAATGGGGAACTCATAAAGGCACCCGCATCAGTCATTTAGCCAGGCTGGATGCGTTGAGCGCATTAAATGTACAGATTGGCGGAGGACGCGATATTGTGAACGCCACGACGGAGCGAACCGGCCCATCGTGGCGAATGGTCGTTGCTCTTGGCCCGACGCCCAAAGCCTACGGTGTCTATCCGGGTGGGCAATCGGGTAATCCCGGTAGTCCCTATTACCTGAATATGCTCGAAACCTGGCGGACCGGTCAGCTGAATGAATTGCTGTACCTACAATCAGCGCAGGACAAAAGCCCCCGGATTAAGCGGAAAATGATCTTGAAATAAAGTGGACGTTGGGTCTGCCAATAATGCACTTTCCTGCGCGCAGTTGCCTGTATAATTTTATAAAAGTGGCTCTCTGGCCGTTTCATATCGTATGATTGAACTCATTCTTATTGCAATAGTAAGCCTATTGGCTCAACTTATTTTGCCGTGGTGGAGTCTTGCCGTGGTGGCGTTTATTGTCTGTTTCTGGCGCAGTCCGGGCAGTGGTCGGGCATTTTTATCCGGTTTTGCTGGCATTGCGCTGGTGTGGCTGATTTATGCCCTTGTTATTCACACCCGCACCGATGGCGTTTTTACTGGACGAATGAGTGAATTACTTTTTAAAACGAATGCAAGTGCACTGCCCCTGCTAGTGACGGCGCTGGTTGGTGGTTTGGTTGGCGGACTGGCCGGACTGTCAGGCTACTTTGCTAAACAGGCCATTGGAAATCAGGCTGAAAGCCGGACGGCCAATCGGCCCCACGCATAATTCCATAAATCCCTGTACCTTTGTATTATAAATTGCTAACTAACTGATTCGTTTCCTGTGAAGAATGCCTCGTTAATTCTAAACGTCATCCTGACGATTGCCGTAGCCGTACTGTACTACCTGCATTTTAAAGATCACCAGCCAGAAGCTGTTTCTACCGTAAAAGCACCCGCCGAAGCAAAAGGTAAAGCGATCGTTTATGTAAACGTCGATTCGCTTTTAACAAAATACGATTATTTTAAAGACACCCAGAAAGTCCTTGAAAGCAAGCGTTTCCAGTTAGAAAACGATCTGGCGACCAAAGGCCGTAACCTGCAGAATAAAGTTGCTTTCTTCCAACAACGGGCGGCTACCATGACTCAGGAGCAGGGGCGTGCTACCGAGGCATCGCTTCAGAAGGAGCAACAGGATATTCTGGCTTACCGGGAGCGGGCTGCCCAAAACCTTGCGGCTGAAGAGCAGGCAAAGAACAAGCAACTCTACGATCAGATTTTCGATTACCTGAAGAAACAAAATGGACAGAATAAGTACGAATTCGTGCTGGGCTATACAAAAGGTGGCGGGATTCTGTTCGCCGATCAATCGAGTGACCAAACCAGCAAAATTCTGGCCGGTCTGAATAAAGAATACCAGGACAAGCAGACGAAAAAATAAATCCTGTCGTTCCTGACAATTGCCTGACTCATCCGGCTACTAAACGAAAGTTTGGTAGCCGGATTCGTTTCTGGTTGAACAAGCCTATGTTACATTACACCGGGTTTCAACCCGGCGCAAGGCAATTCGTGTTATCATTTACGCCGGGTTTCAATCCGGTGTAAATGGTATTCTATTAAACTCAATGCAGGTAGGCTTATCAAATTTTTCAGCTTCGGTAAACCTCTCTTACTTTTCAGATGTTCCTGCTCTTACCGGGTTACTTCAGTAGCCCGATTCATTATTTAGCCTGTTGGAAACAGACCGTGCGTCATATATCCAACATCATATATCCTACATCCATACATGGCTTCTGCGTCTATTGTTAAACAAGTTGATATCCGAAATCGTCGGGCTTCCTTCGAGTATTCGTTTTTAGAGACGTATACCGCTGGTATCGTTCTGACGGGTACCGAAATAAAATCGGTTCGGCAGGGGAAAGTGAACTTGCAGGATGCCTATTGCCTAATTCATGGCGAAGAGCTTTTTATTCGTCAGATGAGCATTGCGGTCTATACCGAAGGCACTCATTATAACCACGAGCCTCTTCGGGACCGTAAACTGCTGCTGACAAAGCGGGAGATCAGACGGCTTGCTGAAAAATTGAAAGACCAGGGCCTGACTATGGTACCGATCCGCATGTTCACGAATGAGCGCGGCTTTGCCAAGGTCGATATTGCGCTGGCAAAGGGTAAAAAGCTGTTCGATAAACGCGACAGCATTAAAGAGCGCGACGTCGAGCGGGAGATGCAACGGGAGCGCTATTAGGGCAATTTATGGCAAAAAACTAGTGACCAAGTAGGGTAAAATAGTCCTTACGGGCTTTTTGACTATGTTACCTGAGTTTTGTTTTCACTCGGTATGGCCTGATATATTTTTCACAAGTATTGCCGATATGTGGATAACTCTGTAACTTGCTACCGTACAGAGGCTCTAAACGCAATATGGGTAGGAAAGTATTAGTCTTAAACCAAGATTACAGTGCCTTCAGCATCTGCTCCGTTCCCAAAGCATTTTTGCTGGTTTATTTAGACAAAGCCGAACTCGTAGCTGAATCGGAGCAATTTATGCTCCGTACTGTTTCGGCGGAGTATCCGATGCCATCGGTCATTCGCCTGCATCGATACATAAGTTTACCCTACAAAGGGGTCATGCTCACTCGGCAGAATATATTCAAACGGGATGGTCATCACTGCCAGTACTGCGGAACTACGGACGATCTAACTCTCGACCATGTGTTACCAAAGTCGCGGGGAGGCAAAACTAGTTGGGACAACCTGACCACGGCCTGCAAGCGGTGTAATTCACGCAAGGGTGACTACACGCCTGAAGAGGCTAATCTCAAGTTACGACAGCGGCCCTTTAAGCCAACATTTCTGGTGTTCCTGCGTGAATTTTCGGGTTCCCTTGAACAAAGCTGGATGCCATTTTTAACCAAAAAGGAAAAGGCCTTTAAATAGGGCTATCCGTCGAGAAGGAAAAAGCAGCGGGTGGAGTAGGTGATGCGGGCGGTTTGTGCCTGGTTTACCTGCTCCACCCGCTGCTTTTTTTGTCTTCGGCCCTCAACATCAAAGAGTTTTGCCTCTGGCGAAACTTTTTATGGAAACCAATTGCTATCTTTGCAGTCCTTTTCCGAAAGGGAAAAAATTTACAACTAAAGTCAGCCCGCCATTGACCCACGGACTGATGTACTGAGCGGGTCAGGAAACATTTTTTTATGAGCAAAACGCAGCAACGCGAACTGCCGGCATTTGATTGGGACCGGGCAGACAACAAAGGGTTTGGAAGCGGCTATTCGGTTGAAGAACACAACCGGATGTTGGAACTTTACGACAATACACTGTCGGAAGTTAAAGAAAAAGAAGTGGTTATGGGAACCGTCGTTGGGATAACGGATCGGGAAGTACTACTCAACATCGGCTTCAAGTCGGATGGCTTAGTGCCAGCTTCTGAATTCCGGGATATGCCGGACCTGAAGATGGGTGATGAAATTGAAGTTTACGTAGAAAATCAGGAAGACCCGAACGGTCAGCTGGTTCTGTCGCGCAAGAAGGCGAAAGTGATCACAGCCTGGCAGAAAATCCAACGTGCGCTGGATGAAGACCTCGTTATCGATGGTTTCGTGAAGCGCCGGACGAAAGGTGGACTGATTGTTGATATTTTCAGCATCGAAGCGTTCTTACCTGGCTCGCAAATCGACGTGAAGCCAATTCGCGACTTCGATGTGTTCGTTGGCAAGAAAATGGAGGTTAAAGTCGTCAAGATCAATTATGCTAATGACAACGTAGTTGTTTCGCATAAAGTCCTGATCGAGAAAGACCTTGAAGCACAACGCGCTCAAATCCTGAACAACCTCGAAAAAGGTCAGGTACTGGAAGGCGTTATCAAGAACATGACAAACTTCGGTGTGTTTATCGATCTTGGTGGCGTAGATGGTCTGCTGCACATCACGGATATTTCGTGGGGCCGCATCAGCCACCCATCCGAAGTACTGCACCTCGACCAGAAGGTCAACGTGGTTGTTCTTGACTTCGACGAAGACAAGAAACGTATTTCGCTGGGCATGAAGCAACTCCAGGCTCACCCTTGGGATGCTCTGGCTGAAGACATTCAGCTTGGCTCGAAAGTGAAAGGCAAAATCGTAAACGTAGCCGATTACGGCGCGTTCCTCGAAATTCAGCCGGGTGTAGAAGGTCTGATCCACGTATCGGAGATGTCGTGGTCGCAGCACTTGCGTAACCCACAGGAGTTCCTGAAAGTTGGTGATGAAGTTGAAGCACAAGTGTTGACACTGGATCGTAACGACCGCAAAATGTCGTTAGGCATCAAACAACTGACGGAAGATCCCTGGACTCGTCCTGAACTGCGTACAAAATACGCCGTTGGTACCAAGCATAAAGGCATGGTACGTAACCTGACCAACTTCGGTCTGTTCCTTGAACTGGAAGAGGGCATTGATGGTCTGGTACACGTATCGGATCTATCCTGGACGAAAAAGGTGAAACACCCTTCGGACTTCATCAAAGTTGGTGACGAACTCGAAGTTGTGGTATTGGAGCTGGACGTTGACAACCGTCGTTTGGCACTGGGCCACAAACAACTCGAAGAGAACCCATGGGATACGTTTGAAACCGTATTCGCCGTTGGCACCATTCACCGTTGTACGATTCTGAACAAAAACGACAAGATGGCTACCCTCGAACTACCTTATGGTATCGAAGGCTTCTCGTCGCTCAAGAATCTGGGTAAAGAAGATGGTACCTTCGCTGAAGTTGGTGAATCACTTGACTTTAAAGTAACGGAGTTCTCGAAAGAAGAAAAGCGGATCATGCTCTCGCACACCAAAACGTGGCAGGAGAAAAATGAACCCGTAAAAGAAGCAAAAGCACCGAAAGCCGCTGCACCAAAGGCAGCTTCAGCACCGGCTCAGGCCGAACGTGGTGCTACGCTTGGCGATCTGGACGCTCTGGCAGCTCTGAAAGAGCAACTGGAAGGCCGGAACTAGGCTAAATAGCTTACTTCGTACGAACGAAATGCCCCTAACCTTTTTGGCTTAGGGGCATTTTTTTAAAGAAGAGTTTCCTTATACAAGATAAAATCGTATGTTTGCACTCCCGAATTGGCGACCTGCGCTTAATTCAATTCAATAGGGTTCCGTGGCCGAGTGGCTAGGCAGTGGTCTGCAAAACCTCGTACAGCGGTTCGAATCCGCTCGGAACCTCCCTTATATAAAGTGCCATTTGACTAACATTCTCGGACGAGAACCGGTCAAATGGCACTTTTTTTTGTTAGAAAAAGATTAAATCCAGACCCCGATTTTAGGCTTTAACTGGCTTGTTAATTAGAAACAATATAAATAAAATAGGCAATCAAATAACTAAAGAGCAAGTTTTGACTATACAGCAATCGTGTCGTACTTTTGGGCGCTAATAAAATGGCGGTGGTGATTATGTCAATCAACTCAATAAATATAGTTCATAAAATGAGTCGCTTCTATAAGCTTTGCGTGGCTATTGTTCTATCGCTGACACTGTTGGTTTCCAACAGCCAAGTGAAAGCGCAGGATGCAGCAGCCGGTGGTGCTCCAGCTGCAGGTGCGGCAGCCCCTGCTGGGGGCGGTGGTGATGCCGAAAAAGGGAAATCACTGTTCACAAATAACTGTGCACAGTGCCATGCGGTAACCGATGAGAAAGTTGTTGGTCCTGGTCTGAAAGGAATTGAAGGACGGGCACCCAGCAAAGACTGGTTACACAAGTGGATCAGAAATTCATCGGCGGTGATTGCCTCAGGGGATGCCTATGCAAACCAGGTTTTCAACGCCAATGGTAAAGTACAAATGTCGAGCTTCCCGAACTTAACGGATGCAGACATTGATGGCATTCTGGCTTATATTGATCAGCAAGGTAAACCTGCACAGGCTGCCGCAGTTGCTGGGGAAAAAGACTCTAAAAATGCCGGTGGCCCTGGTGGGTCTGGTCCATCAACAAGCGGTGGCCCATCGGAACTGTTCACCTTTGTTCTGGTGGCATTACTGATTGTTATGTTACTGGTGCTTGGCGTATTATTAGCGATCGTCACAATTCTATCGAAAGCTGTAACCCCTGCAACGGTTGACGGCACACAGCCAGTCGGTTCACTAGGCCAACGCATCAAAACAGGTTTGTCAGATGCATTCAACAACACAACCCTTCGTTCGATTGTCATCTGGTTGTTTCTACTGGTCGTTACCAAAGCGACCATCGATGGGGCTTATGGTGTAGGTATCCAACAGGGTTATGCACCAAAGCAGCCGATTGCTTACTCGCACAAACTACACGCAGGTCAGTACAAAATTGACTGTAACTACTGCCACACAGGCGTTAACAAAGGTAAGAGTGCAACGATCCCATCGGCAAACATCTGTATGAACTGCCATGGCGTCATTAAGAAAGAGTCGCCGGAAATTCAGAAAATCTACGCGGCTATTGAAAATAACCAACCTATCGAGTGGGTTCGGGTGCACAACCTACCTGATCTGGCTTACTTCAACCACGCTCAACACGTAAACGTGGGTAACGTACAATGCCAGACTTGTCACGGTGCCATTGAGCAAATGGAAGTAGTTGAACAGCGCTCGTCGTTAACGATGGGCTGGTGTATCGATTGCCACCGTCGTACGGAAGTTAACACCAAAGACAACGCATACTATGACAAGCTGGTCGCTTTGCACCGCAAGGAAAGTAAAGAGCCGCTCAAAGTAGCGAACATCGGTGGTCTGGAATGTTCTAAATGTCACTATTAATTTAATGTATCACGAACGTCAGGAGCGCTATTGACTCTTGGTTGATCTCACTGTATACATTACTCATTTTAACCATTGCCGCATACAACACGCATGGAAAATACATCTAAACGGTATTGGAAAGGGGTTGAGGAGTTACGCAATGACGCGACGTTTGTCAAGAACGCCAATAGCGAATTTGCTAACCCCGATCTGAGTGAATCATCGAAGGACCTGGACGGTCTGCTCGGCGGTTCAAACACCCAGCGCCGTGACTTTTTAAAAGTAATGGGCTTTGGTATGGCCGCTGTATCACTGGCTGCCTGCGAAACGCCGGTACACAAGGCTGTTCCCTATATTAATAAGCCAGAGTTTACATTCCCTACAATCTCTGATTACTACGCGTCTACCTATGTTGAGGGGGGCGATTATGCCGCAATTTTAGTAGAAACCCGCGAGGGACGGCCTATTAAAATAGAAGGTAATCCGCAGTCGAGT
Source organism: Spirosoma radiotolerans (assembly GCF_000974425.1). Classification (NCBI taxonomy): domain Bacteria; kingdom Pseudomonadati; phylum Bacteroidota; class Cytophagia; order Cytophagales; family Cytophagaceae; genus Spirosoma; species Spirosoma radiotolerans. Next base: position 6,334,421 of record NZ_CP010429.1, on the reverse strand, counting down.
ATTACAGGAGGTGGTACTACCGCTCGTGTTCAGGCTTCTCTTTTGTCGCTGTATGACATCGATAAACTAAAAGGAGCAAAGCGTGGTGAAACAGATATCGATTGGGCTACTGCCGATCGTGAAATTGTTAACCAGTTGAACTCGGTTGCTAGCAAAGGTGGTGCAATCCGAATAGTATCGTCAACCATTCTCAGTCCGGCTACAAAAGCGGTAATTGCTGACTTTGCGGCTAAATACCCAACCGTACGGCACATCACTTATGATGCGAACTCTGTGTTTGGCATTGTACAGGCTAATCAGGCGTCGTTTGGCAAAGCAGTCATTCCTTCCTATGACTTAAGCAAAGCGGAAACGATTGTTAGTATCGGTGCTGATTTCTTGGGAACCTGGATAGCTCCTCTCGAATTTATGGGGAACTACGCCAAAACACGTAAGATTGGTGCTATTGGTGGTGGCAAAAAAACCATGTCACGCCATTACCAGTTTGAAACAGGCTTGTCCATGTCGGGCGCTAATGCTGATTACCGGACGCCGATCAAACCTTCACAGGAAGGGCTGGTCGTCGCAGCGCTTTACAACAAAGTCGCGGCTAAACTGGGTGGTACCGCAATCAGTACGCCATCGGTGGCGGTTGATAACTTAGATAAAGCTGCTAACGATCTAGCCAAGTCACGCGGCAAGGCGTTAGTTTTAGCGGGGTCTAATGATCCAAACGTACAGATTGTTGTCAATGCGTTGAATAGCTTGTTAGGCAGCTATGGAACGACAATTGATCTGAATACCCCCGTCAATTACCGTCAGGGTAATGACCAGCAAATGAACGCCTTCATCAATGAGGCAAAAGCTGGTCAGGTTGGTGCTGTTCTGTTTTATGGTGCCAACCCAGTATACGATCATCCAAGAGGTGCTGAATTAGCCGAAGCGCTGCCAAAAATTCCGCTATCTGTGTCGTTTGCTGACCGCGCTGATGAAACGGCTTCGTTAGTCAAATACATTACGCCTGCTCCTCATTATTTAGAGTCGTGGAACGATGCTGAACCAAAGCAGGGCTATTACAGCCTCATGCAGCCAGCAATTACCCTCATCTATAAAACGCGTCAATTCCAAACAAGTCTGTTAACATGGGCTGGTAAACCAAGTGACTATCAGGTTTATCTGAAAAATTATTGGCGTACCAACTATTTCCCAAAAACATCGGGCTTTAGCTCATTTGATGCTTTTTGGGTACAGTCGTTGAATGATGGTGTATTTGAACCAAATAAAGGACAGGCTGTAGCGGGCGGTGCCTCTTTCACAGGTAATGTAGCCCAAGCGGCTGCCGGTATCGCGCAACGGTACAAGCCGACAACAGGCATGGAGCTTGCGTTGTACGAAAGCTTTGCAATTGGTACCGGGTCGATGGCCAACAACCCTTGGTTACAGGAACTACCCGATCCAGTTTCGAAAGCTTGCTGGGATAATTTCGCTGCTATTTCCCAGAAAACGGCTAAGGATATGGGTGTGGCCCAAAATGATCTGGTGACGGTTTCTGCGAATGGCAAGTCAATAGAACTACCCGTTCTGATTCAACCTGGGCAGGCAGACAACACTGTTTCCATTGCCGTTGGTTATGGCCGTGAGAAAGCGGGTCGGGCTGCTAATGGTGTTGGTAAAAATGCCTTCCCGTTCGTAACATTAACGAATGGTTATGTTACCTACGGCTCAACTAGTGCTAAAGTTGAAAAAGCAAGCGGCCGGCATGAGATTGCCCAAACGCAGACCCACGATACCGTAATGGGCCGTAAGGCTGTATTGCAGGAAGCTAGATTAGCTGCTTATCAGAAAGATTCACAAGCTGGTCGATACAAGCCAAAAGTTCAAACGTCCGTAGGGCCAACAGACCCAACAGATATCACCTTGTGGAATGGCTACGGTAAGCCAAACCACTCATGGGGTATGGTTATCGATTTGAATTCCTGCATTGGATGTAGCACTTGTATCGTAGCTTGTAACGCAGAGAATAACATTCAGGTTGTTGGCCGTCAGGAAGTACTGAATCGGCGTGAAATGCACTGGATGCGTATTGACCGCTACTATAGCAGCGATGCTGAAGCAGAAGATTACTCCGCTCTGGAAGTCGCTTCGGCTAACCCTGAAGTCACGTTTCAGCCAATGCTTTGCCAGCACTGCAGCAACGCTCCTTGCGAAACGGTTTGTCCGGTTTTAGCCACGACACACAGCACAGAAGGCTTAAACCAAATGACTTACAACCGTTGTGTAGGTACTCGTTATTGCGCTAATAACTGCCCTTACAAAGTACGGAGGTTCAACTGGTTCAAGTATTTTGACAACGATAATTACGATTATCATTTCAATAATGACCTTGGTAAAATGGTCATTAATCCTGACGTGACTGTGCGCTCACGTGGGGTGATTGAAAAATGTTCTTTCTGTGTGCAACGGATTCAGGAAACCAAGCTAACGGCGAAGAAAGAACGCCGTCGGTTAGCGCCTGATGAAGTTCAAACAGCCTGTGCTCAGTCTTGTCCGACTAATGCTATCGTTTTTGGCGATATGAACAATCCCGAAAGCACAATTTCTAAACTACTTGAAGTAGAAGGAGAAGGTCGGGCTTTCCATGTGTTGGAAGAAATTAACGTGAGACCACAAATTTCATATCTAACGAAAATTCGGAATAAAGACGAAGAACCTAAGCAGAATAAAAACGCCACTCAAGAATCACACGCTTAAAATAACCGCGGATTGCCAGGGCTGGTAACTGAATTTAGAACAAACCATTACCACAAATCGTAATTCGTGTATTATAAATCATACATCGTAAATTAGTAAGATATATGTCGCATGTAACATCAGCCGTTAGAACTCCCCTCGTCACCGGTGGCAAGACCTATGCCGATGTGACGGAGGATATCAGCAGACAGGTTGAGGGAGCCCCCACCCGCGAGTGGACTATTGCCTTTACCATCGCGGTAGTTGTGCTACTTTACGGGGCCGCCTGTGTATTCTGGACCTGGTGGGAAGGATTAGGTGTTTGGGGCCTGAACAAAACAGTTGGTTGGGCATGGGATATCACCAACTTCGTATGGTGGGTAGGTATCGGTCACGCCGGTACACTGATCTCCGCTATCCTTCTGTTATTCCGTCAGAAATGGAGAACGGCGGTAAACCGGGCTGCTGAGGCTATGACCATTTTCGCTGTATTATGTGCTGCCAGCTTTATCCTGATGCACATGGGCCGGCCATGGTTAGCCTACTGGGCGTTACCGTTACCTAACACTTTTGGCTCATTGTGGGTAAACTTTAAATCCCCACTTGTATGGGACGTATTTGCCATCAGTACATACTTCACTGTATCGCTGGTGTTCTGGTACATGGGTTTGTTGCCTGATTTAGCTACGATTCGTGACCGCGCTCGCAGTAAAGTATCACGGTATATTTACGGTGCCTTTTCCTTAGGTTGGAATGGTTCGGCAAAGAGTTGGGCACGATATGAATACATGAGCTTAATTTTGGCTGGTCTGTCGACTCCTCTTGTATTGTCTGTACACACCATTGTAAGTATGGACTTTGCTACGTCAGTTATTCCTGGCTGGCACACGACAATTTTCCCTCCATACTTCGTTGCGGGTGCTATCTTCTCTGGTTTCGCCATGGTGCAGAACCTGGTTCTGATTATCCGTGTGGTTTTTAAACTGGAAGATTACATTACGATTGAGCACATCGAGTCGATGAATAAAGTCATCACCTTGACGGGTTCGATTGTAGGGGTAGCCTATCTGACAGAGTTTTTCATCGCTTGGTATTCAGGTGTTGAATTTGAGGGCTACGCCTTCATCAACCGGGCAACCGGTCCGTACTGGTGGGCTTATTGGGCGATGATGACCTGTAACGTAATTACGCCACAGCTATTCTGGTCTCGGGCTATTCGTCGGAGTATAGTCTGGACATTTGTACTGTCAGTTATTGTGAACATCGGTATGTGGTTTGAGCGGTTTGTTATTATTGTAACATCCCTTCACCGCGATTACTTGCCATCAAGCTGGGCCATGTTTCACCCAACCTTGTTTGACATCAGCGATTATATTTTCTCGTTCGGTTTCTTCTTCACATTATTCCTGCTGTTCTCGAAGTTCCTGCCAGTAGTGAACATGGCCGAAGTAAAAACTGTAATAAAATCATCATCTGAGAGACTGCCTGTTTCTGTATCGGGAGTAGCTAAAGGTGAGCGCGTTACAAACCCAACGTTTAATAAAGACGTAGAATAAGACTGTCTCAAGTTCCAGACTTATGTGAGTGTCGCTTCAAGCATTACTCATATAAGTCTGAAGGTTGAAGCTTGAAACCTGAAATAGACTAATAAAAGTATGTCAGACGTAAATGGTAACGGTAAGTTTTTGGTCGGCATCTATGATGATGATGATGTCGTATTGAAAGCCGTTAAAGATGTTAAGGAAGCAGGTGTTCGGATTCACGAAGTCTACACCCCATTTCCGATTCACGGATTAGATATTGCACTTGGTCATCCTCGTACTCGTCTGGGTATTGCTGCTTTCCTGTTTGGTTTAAGCGGTACGCTTTCTGCACTGGCCCTAACTTACTATACAGAAGGTTTTGACTGGCCAATGATTGTTGGTGGTAAAGATTCTTACTCACCCATTATATATGTGCCGATTTTCTTCGAATTGACTGTTCTTTTTTGCGCCTTAGGAATGGTTGGTACATTTCTGGTTTCAAATGGCTTAGGGCCAACAGTAAAGCCATTAATGTATGATTTAAGAACAACCGACAATAAGTTTGCTATGGCTATTGATTTAAGCAAAAACAATATTGTCGAAAGTGATATTGAGCAGATTCTGAAAAGATCAGGAGCTGCTGAAGTAAATGTTAAGCAGTTCTAATGTCCAGAATAGGAATGATTACTAAACATACAAGTGTAGCAACACTAGCTGTTATTGGACTGTTATTTGTGGGAACTTCCTGCACAGATAGCCATAATGACACAGGCGTTGTGTATGCACCGCAGATGTACGAACCCGTTGGTTACGAGCCGTACAAACAGGTTCGGGCTAATCCAATTAATGCCAGAGAGCATGGCCTGAATATGCGTCTTCCGGCACAGGGTACAGTAGCACGTCCAAATTACCATACAACATTTGGTGAAGGCGCAAATAAGACGACTGACCTAATGATGTATAATATTCCAGCTGATAGCATTGGAATAGCTGAACGGGTTTTAACAAACCCAATTGCCGATTCTGAAAAAACGCAGGCAGAAGGTCAGGTGTTGTACACCCGTTATTGCAGCCACTGCCACGGTGCTACCGGCAAAGGCGATGGTCCTGTTGCAGCACAGTACAAAGGTGTGCCAAACTACTCCGCCGATGCCTACAAGACTATGAATGACGGACACATTTTCCACGTCATCACACATGGTAAAGGCCGGATGTGGCCACATGGCTCGCAAATAACACCGGAAGATCGGTGGAAGATTGTTCAGTACGTTCACAAACTCCAGCAAGGATAATTTAACGTAAGGCGCGACGACATGAATTGATAATTATCAGTTTATAACTCCCTACGCCCATCGTATTTTAATTAATTGACAAACCAATAAGAATGGCATCGGCTCACGCAATACCGTCCTTAGACGAAGAATTTGAATTTACTGCGGACTCCAAACGCCGGTTAATGATTGGCATTGGAGCCGGAGTCGCGTTAGTAGCAATTGGCGCTTACCTGTTAGCGTCTGGTGCTGGTTCGCACGAAACCCATGCAGTTGCACATAGTGCTGGAGGACATGAGGCACATGGCGCTGGTCATCATGCGTACAAGTGGACAAATCGTTTGTGGGCTAACGTTTGGTTGAACGCCATTTATTTTACAGGCGCAGCAGTTATCGGGATGTTCTTTATTTCCTATAATTATTTGGCTCAGGCAGGCTGGTCGTCGGCTTTTAAGCGGATACCCGAAGCGTTACCTGCCTTTTTACCATTTACAGGAATTGCCATAATCGCTGTATTCTTTCTAGCAGGACAAGATTTATTCCACTGGACAAATCCAGCCCTTTATGATGTAAAGAGTCCCGAATTTGACCCAATCATCAATGGTAAGAAGGGATTCTTAAATACTCCTTTCTATCTAACGCGTATAGTGGCCTACTTCGGTTTATGGTACTTCATGTGGCGCATGATCCGCAACTATTCCCTACAGGAGGATCTGGAGGGTGGAACGGCGTATTATGACAAAAGCATCAAACTTGGCACTGCATTTCTACTAGTATTCGGTGTAACATCATCGACTTCAGCTTGGGATTTTGTCATGTCAATTGACACCCACTGGTTCAGTACCATGTTTGGTTGGTATACGCTGGCTAGCTGGCACGTAACAGGCCTGGCAATCATTACATTGGCAGTTGTTACGTTAAAAGAGCAGGGTTACCTGAAAATTGTAAACGACAGCCACTTACAGGATCTGGGTAAGTTCATGTTTGCCTTCAGTATCTTCTGGACATACGTATGGTTCGCTCAGTTTATGTTGATCTATTACGCCAATTTGCCCGAAGAAACAATTTACTATAGAGAGCGCTTTAGCGGGTTTGGGGGTATTTATAAAGCGCCCTTCTTTGTTAACTTGTTCCTGAACTTTGTTTGCCCATTTCTCATTTTAATGACAAGGGATTCAAAGCGTACGTACATTATTTTGAAGATAGCAGCATGGTGTATCATCATTGGTCATTACTTCGACTTCTATGTCAATATCATGCCTGGAACGGTAGGTGAGCACGGTGGTTTCGGGCCGGTTGAATTCGGTATGATTCTCATTTTTGCGTGTGGTTTTATCTGGACGGTTTCTTCGCAGTTAACAAAGGCTAATTTGATTCCCAAGAATCACCCGATGCTCGAAGAAGCAATACACCATGATATTTAATTAATAACCTGTATCAAGATGGTTTATATAATCGCTATATTATCGGTAATCTTTTTGGGCCTGGCTGCAATGGTCGTTTCCAGAATGGGTGCCGTTGTGAAAAATGCAAGCGGGCCTTCAGTGGAAGGTCAAATAGGCATGAGCAACCGGATCAACGGAGCTATGTTCATGATCTTCTTTATTGTCGGTTTGATTGGCGCTGTCTGGTCGTTTATGTATGCGCGACAGTTTTTCCTGCCAGAAGCTTCGTCTCCCCACGGTCGGCGGACAGATAACCTGTTCTGGATCTCGATGGCTATGATTACAGTAGCGTTTGTCATCACCAATGCGCTGCTGTTTTATTTCGCCTGGAAGTATCAGCATAAAGAAGGACGGAAAGCCGCTTACTATCCAGAAAACCACAAACTGGAGTTGATCTGGACTATTGTTCCGGCTGTAATTATGGCCGTGATGGTCTTTACTGGTTGGCGTGCATGGCGTGACATTATGGCTGAAGCACCAGCGAATGCTCAGGTATTCGAAATCGTAGGAAAACAGTTCAACTGGATTGTACGCTACCCAGGTGTAGATAACAATAAACTTGGTTCGTATAACTACAAGCTGATCGACAATAATAACGATACTGGAATTGACTATACGGATGAAGCATCGTTCGATGACTTTACCTCTACATCGGAGTTACACATTCCTGCCAACAAGCCCGTCTTGTTAAGAATCCGTGCCCGTGATGTATTACACAGCGTATTTATCCCTCACTTACGGGTTAAAATGGATGCTGTACCGGGTATGCCAACGCGTTTTTGGTTCATAGCTGATAAAACGACGGATGAAATGCGAAATATCACAGGCAATCCGGATTTTGGTTATGAAATCGCTTGTACAGAAGTTTGTGGTCAAGGCCACTTCTCTATGCGCATCCGCTTGATTGTTGAAGATGAAGCGTCATGGGCAGCCTGGTGTAAGCAACAAAAGCCTTTACTAACGTCGACTCCAGAACTGGCCGCTCGTATTCCTGCTAACCTGAAAGCAAAAGCGGCTAAATACTTGCCCGCTGATGCTACGGCCGCTCCTGCGGATAGTTCAACTGCGTCACTACCAAAAACAGGCGGAGTAACAACAGCTGTTGCAAAACTTCGTTAAATCTAAACTTACAACAAACCAAATACTATGGCGACTGTAGCAGCTAATTCGGCGGTTGTGGCACATGCAGCTGAGCATGACCATCATGAACCGCAAAGTTTTTGGCGCACGTATATTTTTTCTGAAGACCATAAAACCATTGCTAAACAGTACTTAATTTCGGGTATTGTTTGGTCGATTATTGGAATCAGTTTGTCCGTTATGTTCCGGCTTCAGTTGGGTTTCCCAACTATGAAGCTTGAATTTCTGCGTCCTATTTTAGGTAGCTGGATTAATGAAACGGGCAAATTGGATCCTGATTTTTATCTGGCGCTGGTTACCATGCATGGTACCATCATGGTGTTCTTTGTATTAACGGCTGGTTTGAGCGGCACCTTCTCAAACTTCTTGATTCCGTTACAGATTGGTGCCCGCGACATGGCATCGGGTTTCTTAAACATGTTATCCTACTGGTTTTTCTTTATTGCCAGTGTTATCATGTTCTCATCGATGTTTATTCAAACAGGGCCTGCTGCGGGTGGCTGGGTAATTTATCCGCCTTTAAGTGCATTACCACAAGCGCACAAAGGTTCTGAGTTGGGTATGACACTTTGGTTGACGAGTATGGCACTCTTCATCGTGTCGCAGTTACTGGGTGGTATTAACTACATCACTACTGTTATCAACCTACGGACTCGGGGTATGTCATTCAGTAAGCTCCCATTAACAATTTGGGCGTTCCTACTAACGGCTATTTTGGGCTTGATTTCTTTCCCCGTGCTTCTTTCAGCGGCTTTACTGTTGATTTTCGACCGTAGCTTCGGTACAAGTTTTTACTTATCTGAAATCTACATTAAGGGTGAAGCACTTCCAAATGTAGGAGGTAGCCCAATTCTGTTCCAGCACTTGTTCTGGTTCCTTGGTCACCCTGAGGTGTATATTGTGTTATTACCAGCACTTGGAATGACTTCGGAAATCATTGCGACAAATGCTCGTAAGCCTATTTTTGGCTATCGTGCCATGATTGCCTCAATGATGGGTATTGCCTTTCTTGCCTTTATCGTTTGGGCGCACCATATGTTCGTAACTGGTATGAACCCATTCTTGGGCTCTATCTTTATGTTCTTGACGCTGATTATTGCTGTCCCATCGGCTGTTAAAGCGTTTAACTACATTACGACCTTATGGCGTGGTAACATCCGTTTTACTCCTGCGATGTTGTTCTCCATTGGTCTGGTATCGTTCTTTATCTCGGGTGGTATTACAGGTTTGATCTTGGGTAACTCAGCGCTGGATATTCAACTGCACGATACTTATTTCGTTGTGGCTCACTTCCACTTGGTGATGGGTGCTGCTTCGGCTTTTGGGCTGTTAGCGGGGGTTTACCACTGGTTCCCCAAAATGTTTGGGCGGATGATGAACGAGAAATTAGGGTACATTCACTTCTGGTTAACGTTTATCGGAATTTACCTTGTGTTCTTCCCAATGCACTACGTTGGTATTGCAGGGTTCCCTCGGCGGTATTATGCATTCACAAGCTATGATTTCACGAAGAACATCTTCGCTGACATGAATGCATTTATTAGCCTAGCGGCTATCTTCACCTTTACAGCTCAGTGGATATTTGTCTACAATTTTGTTCACAGTCTGATTAAGGGACGGAAAGCTACTTTGAATCCATGGAGATCAAACACGCTGGAATGGACTACACCAATTCAACCAGGACATGGCAACTGGCCTGGAGAGATTCCTGCAGTTTATCGCTGGCCTTATGATTATAGCAAACCAGGTGCAAAGGATGATTTCATTCCTCAAAACGTGCCTTATTCCCAAACACCAGAGTCAAATCTTCCCCACGAGAATGAACTGATTGGTTTGGAGAAAGAAATCGAGGCACAAAACTTGAATGATCAATTCAAACAGCCTCATTAATAAAAAAGAACAGCGGTTCCGGAGCCTGGTATCCCTGACAATAGTTATCATCTATCTGCTTATTCTGGCAGGTGGCATTGTTAGAGGAACAGGCTCTGGAATGGGCTGTCCAGATTGGCCAAGATGCTTTGGCCGTTGGGTTCCTCCAACTGAAATTTCTCAGCTGCCAGCTAACTACCAAGAGATTTATGGAGCAAAATTGAAGGGTGAAGTTTTATTTAACCCCGTGAAAACCTGGATAGAATACGCCAATCGTTTGCTGGGTGTTTTGTCAGGTTTTCTTGTATTTGCTACATTGCTTGCCTCCCTCTATTACTTACATATAGACAGAATTATCGTCTGGGGGAGCTTAATGGCCTTTCTTTTAATTGGTTTAAATGGCTGGCTTGGTTCTCGTGTTGTGGCTACGGAATTAGCGCAGTATGTAATCACGCTGCATTTATTGTTAGCCATTTTGCTTGTATTTACCTTATTGTTTGTGTGGGTTCGGTCTAGCTCGAGTAAATGGAGAGTAGAAAGCGAAAAAACAAGCACACTTCGTCTATTACTCGCCATTGCGTTGCTATTAACCCTTGCGCAAATTGTATTGGGGGCGCAGGTTAGAGATGTGCTTGATAGCGTAGTAAAGCGGATAGGTTATGGAGAACGGGATAGCTGGATTAGTCAATTGGACTGGCGCTTTTATGTCCACAGATCTTTTTCGCTTGCCATATTTGCCTTCCACATTAGCATTATCTATCAGCTCCGTAAGCTTAATAAGAGAGGCCAATTAGTTAAGTTAACAAACATACTAATAGGTTTTATTGTAGCAGAGATTGGTACAGGCGTTATCATGGCCTACTTAGGCGTACCTGCTTTTGCTCAACCTATCCACTTAGTTTTAGCCATTTTAATAATTGGTCTACAATTTTCGATAAGTCTGCTTTTGACACCCAAGCTTATAGCAACAGGTAGCGTGAATCAAGCGACTCGACTAATAAAAGCATAATATGGAAAAAGTATTGGATTGGTCTATTATCAACGAAAAGGCAAAAGCATATATAGAATTAATAAAACTCAAGCTTACACTAGCTGTCGTTTTTTCTGGCATATTCGGTTATTGCCTTGCCGTTGATCAGGTTAGCTGGTGGAAAATAATGATCTTGTCTATTGCATCAATCAGCATCACGGGGGCAGCAAATATTATCAACCAAATAATTGAGAAAGAGTCGGATAAACTAATGAAGCGCACGGCTGTGCGTCCATTACCAACCGGTCGTTTATCGGTAAATGAAGCGGCAGCTTTCGCTTTTATTTTATTCGGAATGGGTTGCTTTCTCTTTGTTGAGTTTTTTAACGTTAGAGCAGCAGCACTTGCCGTATTGTCTCTTTTGCTGTATGGCTTCGTTTATACACCGTTAAAGCGCAAAGGCCAGATTGCCGTATTCGTCGGAGCGCTTCCAGGCGCGTTTCCACCGATGATTGGATGGGTTGCAGCAACAAACCATTTTGGCTGGACACCTGGGATCTTGTTCGCTATACAGTTCTTCTGGCAATTTCCGCATTTTTGGGCCATCGGCTGGTTAGCCTTTGATGAGTATAAGAAAGCAGGTATTCAGATGATGCCTGGCGACGGAAAAACAACCGAAACCGCGTTTCGCATCATGATTTATACCCTGTTTCTAATCCCGGTTGGTTGGTTACCTTATCTTCTCGGTATGACAGGTATAAATTCAGCCCTAGTTGCAATGGTGGGCGGAATCTTGTTTCTGGCACAAACGTTTCACTTAATGAGAACATGTACGGATAAAGCAGCTTTACAAATGATGTTTGGATCATTACTGTATCTGCCTGTCGTACAGATTGTTTACCTACTAGATAAAGTATAACAACAAATCATGAGTGAGTTAGTCAACGATATTTCTATTATAGAAGAGCCACAGGAAACGCTCTCAATGAATCCCCGCAAGTTTATCATGTGGTTGTTCATCGTTAGTATTATTATGCTCTTTGCGGCCATGACAAGTGCCTATCTTGTCCGCCGGGCAGAAGGTAACTGGCTTGAATATGATATTCCTTCTGTATTCTCGTATAGCTCCGTTGTATTGGTCATTAGTAGTTTGACTATGCACTGGGCTTATCTAGCTGCAAAAAAAGACAACTTTAGCAGTCTTAAAATAGCGATAACTATTACTTTTGCACTTGGAATAGCATTTTTGTACATGCAGTTCCAGGGCTGGGTAGAGTTAGTCAAAGAAAACGTCTTTTTTGTTGGCAATCCGGCGGGTTCATTTATGTACATTTTTACCGGTTTACACGGATTTCACCTAATCTCCGGTTTGATCGTACTAGTATTTGCACTGGTAGCTGCCTTTAAGTTCCGAATTCATGGGAAGAGCTTAAATCAGCTTGAAATAGCGGCTACTTACTGGCACTTTTTGGATGTTTTGTGGTTGTATTTGTTTTTCTTTTTAGTCTATTTTCATTGATAATCCTTTTAGACGCATGGCGGCTACTGTAACGCACGATACCCTGACAACCGACTCGGAACAAGTGTTCGACAAGAAAACCTGGATGGGTGGTGTTGAACCGATGAAAGTGAGCTACGGCAAGCTGATGATGTGGTTCTTCCTGATTTCGGATACATTCACCTTTTCAGCTCTGCTGGTAACGTACGGCTTGATCCGTTACAGCTATCCCGCCTGGGATCCAGCTATTTATGGAGAAGTGTTTAAGTTCTCAAACTTGTACTGGCCAACACCAGAGAAGGTGTATAACTCCGTACCATTTTTACATGGTGTTGATCTGCCCCTGATTTTCGTTGGTATCATGACCTTTATTCTTATCTTTAGTAGCGTAACGATGGTACTAGCCGTAGAAGCTGGTCACCGGATGGACCGAAAAGATGTAGAGAAGTACATGTTATGGACAATCCTGGGGGGATTCACTTTCTTGGGTAGTCAGGCGTGGGAATGGAGCCACTTTATTCACGGTACAGAGACCGGCACGACAATTACCGAGTTAGTGAATGGACAAGCGCTTCAACGTACAATTTTTGGGGCAAACCTAGTTGAAAATCAATACGGTCCTCCTGCATTCGCTGATCTGTTCTTCTTCATAACGGGTTTCCACGGAACGCACGTATTTAGTGGTGTTGTCCTGAACATACTGATTTTCTACCGGGCTGCTACTGGTCTTTACGAAAAGCGTGGCCATTACGAGATGGTTGAAAAAGTAGGTCTTTACTGGCACTTTGTCGATCTTGTTTGGGTGTTCGTATTTACATTCTTTTACCTGGTTTAATTACCTACTACCATGTCTGATCAAACACACGGAACACACGAAGTTGGTGAGATACCACCAGCGAATACAGGGCTCATTTGGCGTACTTTCGTTATTCTTTCAGTTATCACAGCCTTTGAATTTACATTAGCTTATTTCATGAAGGCGGGTGGCTTTAGAACATCCATATTCGTCATCATGACATTAGTAAAAGCTTTTTATATCGTTGGTGAATTTATGCACCTTAAACACGAAGTAAAAAGCCTGATCTGGGCTATCGTTATACCTGTAGTTTTTATCATCTGGCTACTTGTTGCTTTATTAACCGAAGGCGGTTCGATATTTCAATTACGATAATACATGACGGTCAATCGAAAAGCCGGGATCCTGCTCGTAACATTGCTGGTCCCGGCTTTGCTGTATATTTTCCTGCGGTTCGCTACCCAGAATCATTTCGTACTGCCTCGATACTTACCCAAAATTGACTCTACAAAGGGTGAGCCATTAATGGGAAAAGTTACTCTTGCCGATGGCCGTGTCGTGACCGATACCATCTTCAATCGAATTCCCCATTTTAAGCTTATTGATCAGGATGGGAAAACGGTGGATGAATCGATTGTAAAGAATAAAATCTACGTAGCTTCTTTTTTCTTTACTCGTTGTGGTACTGTTTGCCCTCGGATTTCGTCGCAGCTCACCCGCGTTCAGGATATTTTTCGAAGCAATCCATCAATTGTTTTTTTATCCCATTCGGTTGACCCTGAACACGATCGTCCGGAGCAGCTAAAAGCCTATGCGAAAAAGTATGATGCTATTCCGGGCAAATGGTATTTTCTAACAGGAACCAAGTCTGATATTTATGATTTGGCCATGCATGGGTATTATTTGCCAGCGGTTGACGCCGGGGTGAAAGAGGGCAAACCGGACGAAACTTTTATCCACAGCGAAAAGTTGGTATTAGTAGATAAAGAAGGGATTGTCAGGGGGTTCTACGACGGAACTGACAAAGAAGATGTGGATCGGCTGGTACTCGAAATTCGAGTACTGCTGGACATTTATAGCAAAGAATAATCTACTGCTTATGGAAGCACTACAACCCGTTAAAGAGCAGAAAGCAAATCAGGTTATTACCGTTCTCTCCTTAGCTATTCCAATTGCTGTTGCCATACTGCTGGGTATTCGGCAAAAAGTAGATTTAGGACCCTGGACGACTTACCTGCCGCATCTGAATGGAATTATTAATTCCATTACATCCGTCCTGCTAATAGTAGGGTTCTATTTTATCCGTCAAAAGAACATTGTAGCCCACAAGCGTACAATGTTAGCCGCGTTTAGTTTCGGTGCGTTGTTCTTGGTTAGCTACGTGCTCTACCATTTAACAAACGAGTCAACACCATTTGGTGGTCAAGGTTGGATTCGGCCGGTTTATTATTTCCTGCTGGTATCGCATATCGTCCTCTCGGTGGTGGTAGTGTGGTTTGTGTTGAGAGCCGTTTATTTTGCCTTGAGTGGACAGATCAGCCGGCATAAGAAAACGGTTAAGTATGCGTTTCCTATTTGGTTATATGTAAGTGTCACGGGCGTAATCGTGTATCTGCTGATTAGGCCGTATTATACCCATTAACGCCGGAAAAATTATGAGAAGCTGGAAAGTGTGGCTAGTCATTATTACCCTGATGAGCGTTGCGCCGGACCTGATGGCCCAGTGTGCCATGTGTCGGGGTACAGTTGAAAGCACAATAAGTAACGGTCGTAGCGTAGTCGCGTCTGACCTAAACATTGGAATTGTTTATCTGTTAATGATTCCGTATCTCATTGTAGCCTCTATCGCTTATTTGTGGTATCGAAATAGCAAACGTGAGTATGGAAGACGTCTCGAAATTGCAGGCCGCGTTAAGAGGGCTATGTCCTAGGTGTCGGCAGGGCAAAATTTTTAAAAGGCCCTTTTACTCGCCCCGTGGGTTTGACGAAATGTATGAGCATTGTCCACATTGTGGATTACGCTATGAAGTCGAGCCAGGCTACTTCATTGGGGCGATGTATGTTAGCTATGCTATATCAGGCGGAGTTGCGTTAGTGCTCGGGTTTTTGATCTTTTACTTGGGCCATGATCCTGATGGTTGGGTATATGCTGGTATTGTGGCGCCCGTTATGATTATCATAGCACCTATCAATTTTCGAATATCACGTGTCTTGTGGCTGCATTATGTAGCCGGTATAAAGTATGTAAAAGGGCTGTAAAGGCCCTTTTTTTCATACAAAAAGGTGCTGGTTGCATGGGTGTAAAAAATATTTTTACGCCCGTGCAACCAGCACCTTTTATATTGCATCCGATAGACGAACCTAAACAAATATGCTTCGACTTATACCGTTTTTTACGACAGAGGCACAACTGATCGTTGCGCTGAAGCGGGGCGAAAGCCGCGCGCATAAGGTCGTGTATGAGCGGTTTGCGGGCAAAATGCTGGCCGTATGCACACGGTATTGCGCCAATAGAGATGATGCCGAGGAAGTGATGCTCGATGGTTTCATGCGTGCCTTCGAAAAGATTGAGCAGTTTCGGGAGGAAGGTAGTTTCGAAGGCTGGATCCGACGTATCATGGTGACGGAATCGTTGATGTTTCTGCGGAAAGCCAAACAGTGGCGGCTAGAAATACCTATGGATGAGGTTACTGTTGAACCAGATTATGAGTGGGCTGATACCGCTGTGAATGAGAGTGATTTAATGCGTCTGGTTAATCAATTGCCTGATGGTTATCGAACTGTATTTAATCTATATGCGATCGAAGGATATTCACATGCCGAAATAGCCGAAATGCTGGGCATATCAGAGGGCACCTCGAAATCGCAATTGAGCCGGGCCCGGATGCTGCTGCAGACGAATCTAAAAAAGATGGAACAAGACTTTAGGAACGTATCCTATGAAAAAACATACAGAAAAGCCGCCAATTGACGAGCTATTTGCCCGAAAGCTTGGCAATACTACGTTAAGACCTCGTTCGGATGGCTTTGCCCGGTTGCAGGCCCGTATGGATCAGAATAAACTAGAACCCCGTATGGTATTCTGGCGCAATCCTGCGGTGCATCGGTATATGGCTGCTGCGGCCTGTCTGCTGCTGGTTTGTTTGTTCGGGTGGCTCTACTGGCCATCAACTGCCCCAACAGAGCAAGGGAAAAATCAACTGGCAACGAATCAACCAGTAGAGTCAGTACGGGAAAAGTCGGTTAAGAAACGGGTGAATCGGCAGCAGGATAACCGGTCTCCCACTGTTGACAAAGAGGAAGTCTTAATGCCGGAGGATAACCCGAACCAACTGGCTGTGGTAGACAACTCGGACAAAACTAGTAGTGTTAAAAAGGATAAAACCAGCCGTGTAGCTGGGCGTCAAAATCCAGTTCAGTTGAGCCAATCATTACCGGCAGCGCCTGTGCTGGCACAAGAAAAGCCCGTTAAGAAAAAGACAAAAGTTGACGTAATATCACCAGTTTTCGATGCTACAGTCGCGCAGGCCCCAACCGAACAGGTGGCCGAGGCTAAACCGATAGCTAAACCTGGTCCAGTAGCTGAGCGGGTTTTAGTAGTCACTATTGCTGAACCGGAAGCTTTAGTGGCTGCTCGTCAGGTGGCTAAGGCTTCTGTTGAAGAAAAGGCGGCCGTAGCGCAGAATGAGAAGTCTGCCAAAGAAACAAAAGCCAGCGGCTTATGGCAGCAAGTAAAACGCATTAAGCAGGGAGACGTTTTTGCTCGTCAGGACAACAATAATGGCGATGAAAGTGGGCTGCTGGGCCGGGCATATACTGGTCTGAAACACAGTTTAGAGAAAGAAAAAACAACAAAACAATGAACCGACTGCTACGTACATTCGCTGTACTAACTGGCTTATTTATAGCGATACAGGCTCAGGCCAAATCAATAAATCCAACAGATTCGCTGGTGATTCGATTCGCCAACCGTACACGCCTGGTCATTTATGCACCCGATAAAGCGGGAATCCAGGCTCTGTCAAACTATGATCTGAATAAGATAGTGCGGGAAATGGGCATGAAACTGGATTCAGTGCCGGGAGGACAAACGGCTATCTCACAGGATGGCGGACGGTTTTTGAAAGACACGGTACTGGTTATTACAAAGCAGAAAGAGGGTGTAACGATCGTCGTTAATAGCGATGGAGACACAACAAGAAAATCATCCCGAAGAAAAGATAATACTGACCATGACTACGATCGGGCCAGACGAAGAAAGCGGAACGACGGGAGCAATTTTGATTATACCATTAGTATCGGTCTAAATACC
The DNA here is from genome assembly GCF_000974425.1 of Spirosoma radiotolerans. Taxonomy (NCBI): domain Bacteria; kingdom Pseudomonadati; phylum Bacteroidota; class Cytophagia; order Cytophagales; family Cytophagaceae; genus Spirosoma; species Spirosoma radiotolerans. Next base: position 6,316,888 of record NZ_CP010429.1, on the reverse strand, counting down.
CTGATTCAGCAAAGCGCAAATCCGGCCTATCCTGAAGATAGTTACGCGTTGAAGCCGCTGGGGTCGCGCTACTTCGCCTTTTCAGCGGGCGCTATGCCTACGCTCGTCCGAGGCAAGTACGCATCCTTAAAGCTATATTACGGGGTTGAAGTAGCCTGGAACAACTTTATGTTTGAAGACAACAAAATTGCCGAAAAAGGGCCAACGGGCGTTTCCTTTACTGATGCAGGTAGAGAGTTGCAAAAAAGTAAACTAACTGTTTGTACGCTGGGTATTCCGGTCGTACCCAGGGTGACGTTTTACAATAGCGATGGCCGGAAAGTCTGCCACATTGGTTTTGGTGGCTATGTAAACTATCGACTCGACAGTTACCGGAAGATCAAGGAAGCGGATGGTAATAAAGACCGGCGGCATTCCGACTATTACCTGAATAGCTTTCGGTATGGCCTAGTCGCCCATTTGGGCGTGCGTAGTTTCGATTTTTTTGCCAAATACGATCTCAATCCATTATTTCAAACGGGTAAAGGTCCCGACGTCAGAACCCTTACCTTTGGTATTGGATTCTAATGTATGACAAAAAAAACTGTTTCTATTCTAGGATGTGGCTGGTTGGGTATACCTCTGGCCGAAAAACTCTTCGCCACTGGCTATACCGTGAAGGGCAGTACAACATCGGCTGAAAAGTTGCCCATGTTGCGTCAGAAGGGAATTGATGCTTACCAACTGAATTTAAGTCCAGAACCAGTCGGCGATCTTGCGGCTCTATTGCAAGCGGATACCGTGATCATCGATATTCCGCCGAAAACCGGTAAACTGGGTGATCGTTTTCATCCGGAACAGATTCAATACTTGACGAATGCCCTACGCCAATCGTCAGTCGCGCATGTAATTTACGTGAGCTCGACATCGGTGTATCCTGAACTGAGCCGGGTTATGGTGGAAGCGGATGTAAAAACGCCGGGTCAATCAGCCGCCCCAGGTCTGGTACAAGCCGAGCAAAATATTCAGCAACTTACGCCAAACTGCCTGACAACTGTGTTGCGCTGTGCTGGTTTGATGGGATACGACCGTATTCCGGGAAAGTACGTAGCCGGGCGAACCGTTGACAGTGGCGCCGTACCTGTCAATTATCTCCATCAGGATGATGCGGAGGGGCTTATATCCGCTGTAATAAGCTTAAAGCTGGCAGGAACCTACAACGCCGTTGCGCCGGAACACCCCACTCGCGAAGCCATTTACCGAAAAAGCTGCGCTGATTTTGGGTATCAGCTACCTGCCATTGTGATACCTGACCAACCGGCTCCCTACAAAATTATTTCAGGGGAAAAACTAATGCAGGCAACGAACTACCAATTTCGGTATCCTGATCCATTACAGTTTTTATATCGGCTATGACCGAAGCAAATGCCGAACGCGTGTTGATAGAAAACCACCCGACGACGGCTTGCTGGTTGGCGTAACGGCCCGGTTCAGCGCTGCCAGAAATAAGAAATAGCCCTGTGCATGCCAGGCCCGGAACCGCTCGCTTACCTGTGGGTCATATCGAGGAATATAGTCTAGAAGCTGATTCAGATCAAACCGGTCTGATGCGATGCCAACACCAGCCCGCTGGCTGTCGATAGCGTTGCAGGCTTGTTCATAGTGATTTGGTTGCGGAATCATCAGTGCCGGTTTCCCCAGATACAGTGCTTCGCAAACCGATTCAAAGCCAGCCGTGGTCACAATTGCCTTGCAGCGGGCCATAAACTCCAGAAACCGTTTTCCATCTATGGCGTGGTAAGTCAGTGTATCATCGATCAACTGATCGGGGCCGCTTGCATCCGAATGGAACGCATCCATCCGAACATCGGGTCGTTGCTGGTGCGCTTTCTCCAATTCGACCTTCAAGCCGGGCTGTGTGACATAAGCCAACAAAAACTCTTTGGAAGCATCCGTGCCAGCCGTTTTAGGCTTTAGTTCGGTTACTTCCCGACGCAGTAAAGGAGGCACCACACGAAGCCGTTTTTGGGGCTCGTTGGCCTGCTTATCGAACGATAAAGCAAGTAATTCCTGTGCGCCAAAACACGTTAGCAGCGTATTGAACTTAAAGGCCTGCCGATAGAACCATTGCCCTTTAGGACGCTGGAAATCGGGATGAAAAGCCATGTACTGGTGAGCGATGCAAATCATTGGGACCGACGGCCGCAGAAGGGCGTACGTCATGCCGCCCAGCATTTCGTAGAAATTAACGACTACATCAGGTCGTTGTGTGTCGATATGGTCTCGTACCTGCTTTAAACTGCGCCAGAATGGACGCATGCTCTGAATGGCCTGTACGGTCGTCTTGAACGGTTCCAGCGCATTTGTGCCGGCATTATAAACCAAGCCTGGACTAAAGACGGGTGAAATTGGTGCGCTGAACTGTTCACTAAAAAAGGTTGGCACCGTTCGCTGAGCCGTTATGCCTACAATGGCACCAATTACATCGTGGCCCGCCATCTGAAGAATCTGCGCCAGCGATAACGCCTGTGTTAAATGACCTCGGCCTTCTCCCTGTATTAAGAATAAAACACGCATGATAGGAAGGAATTAGGTTGTTTGAATCGGTGAACCAGCACTCACGGCTTGATTGGACGAGTTATTAACGGGCTTTTTTTCTTCTTCATCGTCGGAGTCAGATGTGTAGTATAGCAAACTCCAGTCGCCGTCATGGTCTTCAACCAGCGCACTGAGTGATTCGACCCAATCGCCGGAATTCATGTAGATGATGCCTTCGTATTCGTGGATGGCAGCCTGATGAATATGGCCACAAATAACACCGTTGCAGTTACGGGCACGGGCCAGCTCGGTTAATTTCTGCTCGTAGTCGGAGATGTAGCTAACGGCCTGCTTAATACGGGACTTTACCAGTTGAGAAAGCGAGTAATACGGCAATCCGCGCCAGGTGCGGTACTGGTTATAAAACTTATTGACCCACAGCAGAAACGTGTAGCCTAGATCGCCTAGATAGGCCAGCCACTTCATGTGCGAGGTAATGGAATCGAATACATCGCCATGAGTGACGTAAAACTTCTTTGATCCCGAAGTCAGGATATAATCTTTCTGTATCGAAAAATTTTTGCCCACTTTGAGGGGCATGATCTGATCCAGGAAATCGTCGTGATTACCCCGCAGATAGATAACTTTGGTATCGTAATGAACGATTTGTTTTAAAACCGTTTTAAAAAAAGCGGTATGTTTCTTTTTCCAGGTTCCATATTGCTTCAACTGCCACCCGTCAATGATGTCGCCGTTGAGGATAAGTTTCTGGCACGAATAGTTTCGTAGAAACTCAGTGGCTTCTTTAGCCTTGGACCCGGTTGTGCCCAGATGAATATCTGACAAAACAATCGTGCGAAACTGGGTACTTAATTTCATGAACGAAACTAACCGCCAGACGTTAAATAGGATTTAACGCATTGTTACCAAATTGCCAAGATTAAACAGGTATAAGACAAGTAATTAATATTGACTTAACAAATTCGAGATAGATGGAGAATCCGGTGCTTATTTTAGGGGCAGGCAGCCTTGGGCTAACAGCTCTGGACCTTTTTCAGCGCAACAATGTCGTTGTATATGGTCTGCTGGATGATAATAAAGACTTGCACGGGAAGGAGTTCAGCGATGTGTCGGTGCTGGGAGAGACAGATGACGATGGCTACCTGAAGCTGATCGGTCAAAAGTGTGAGGCCTTCGTGGCTATAGCCGACAGTCGCGTGCGCAAGCGGCTCGTTAAGATGCTTAATGAACGGCGCAAGGTGCAGCCGGTGAACGCAATTCACGATACCGCAACGGTATCAGCCCTGGCCGTTATTGGGCACGGCAACCTGATTGCGGCCCGTGTGGTAGTGAACCCATTTGCCGAGTTGGGACAGCATTGTATTATTCAGGCTGGGGTAATTATTGATGCCAAGGCCAAAGTGGGTGATTTCGTTCACATTGGAACGGGATGTATCATCAATAGTAACGCAATCATTGAGGAGGGCGCCTTCATTGGTACCGGCGCAACGATTGTTGCGGGTATCACTATCGGAAAAAACGCCCGCATAGGAGCGGGCTCGGTTGTGATCGAGAATGTAGACGCTGGCACAACCGTATTTGGCAACCCCGCAAAAAAACTGTAGTAGAGACGCATACTTGCGTCTCTACATTACATCAATTATTCAATATAGACCACCTCGTTCGCCAGGAAATCCTGATAGGTACGCTGAAGGCCTTCTTTCAGTTCAGTGGTATGTTTCCAGCCCATATTATGCAGCCTTGAAACATCCATCAGTTTGCGGGGAGTGCCATCGGGTTTATCTGTATTCCAGCGTAGTTCGCCCGTAAAGCCAACCGTCTCTTTAATCAATTCGGCTACTTCGCGAATCGTAACGTCTTCGCCCGTGCCGATATTGACAAACAGCGCATCGTCGTAATTCTCCATCAGGAAGAAACAGGCCGCAGCCAGGTCGTCGGCATGAAGAAATTCGCGCTTAGGCGAGCCTGTTCCCCAGACTTCAACCGTAGGCTGCCCATTGATTTTGGCCTCATGAAACTTGCGAATCAGGGCCGGGAGTACGTGTGAGCCCTGTAGGTCATAATTATCATTAGGACCATACAGGTTCGTTGGCATAGCCGAAATGAAATTACAGCCATACTGACTCCGATACGCTTCGCAGAGTTTGATACCCGTGATTTTAGCAATCGCGTAGGGCTCGTTTGTTTCTTCGAGGAAACCGCTCAGCAGATACTCTTCTTTGAGCGGCTGAGGAGCTAATTTCGGGTAGATACAGGACGAGCCCAAGAACAATAGTTTCTTTACGGCTGTCTGATAAGCACTGTGAATGATATTTGCCTCGATCAGCAGGTTATCATACAGGAATTCGGCACGATAGATGTTGTTAGCTAAAATGCCACCAACCTTGGCCGCAGCCAGAAATACATAGTCGGGTCGTTCCTGTTCAAAAAAATCAGCAACGGCAGCCTGATTGCGTAGATCAAGTTCCGACGAGGTGCGGGTGATAATATTAGAAAAGCCTTCGGTCTGGAGTTTTCGGACGAGGGCCGAACCAACCATACCCCGATGTCCGGCAACGTAAATGCGAGCGTGTTTTTCCACAAGTTTAGCGTATTAAATTGACTGTCTGGAAGGTAGTCTGTGTAGTGGATAAAATAATAAAGCTTTTTACAGCGTTGCAAAACTAACAAACTTAAGGCACCAATCGTTTGTCTATGCCATGTTTGCACCTAACTTGAAACGACTGATTCCAATCTTATTATCGAGTGGTCTCCTGACGCTCACCGCTCAGGCCCAAACGGCCCCGGCTTCACTCACGACGGCATCGAAGCCGGCGTTAGCCCCGTCAGGAGCGGCTCCGTCACCTTTATCGGGTTTTTCATCGGTTCCCTCATCACTCACCACGCTGGGTTTACCAACAATGTCATCGCTGAAAGACCAGAAAGATGCCTATCTGGCTGGCATTATGCCCGATTTAGGCTTGAAAGTAAAACAGCTTAAAAAACTGAAAGCTGACCGGAAAAGTAAGAGCAAACTATCCAAAACGGAGTACGAAGGTTTGTCGATGATCAAAGCCTATACCAAGTTTGGCAGTGGTGACCGAACCGTTGTGGAAGAGTTTTATGTCCTGCGCGACAATAATGCCGCAAAACCGCATCCATATATCCGGGACATCTACCGGTATTATCAGAGATCGGCACGGGTAACCAGCTCCATCGTACGCGATGAAGGAACGGGTTTATTGCTGCATGGTCCTTATAAGCGCTATCAGAACGGCGATCTTGTTGAAGAAGGCTACTATTATGCGGGCATGAAAGATGGTCGTTGGGAGAAGTACGACAGTAAGTTTATGCTTACGGATAAAGTGCGCTGGCATAGGGGCGTGCCCGCTGAGTCTCGCCTGGTATTTTATGATTCAACCCACCATAAGATCAAGGAAATTATTCCGGTAGAATATGGCAAAGTAAAAGGAACATACATGGCCTTTTATGAAAATGGATTAATAGCCGAAGAAGGAAAATACGACAACGGTGTAAAAGTGGGTCGATGGACAGAATACTATCCTGTCAATCCCAATGGTCGGCGTATGCGACGGAAACTTACCCAATATGCCAGTAATCAATGGGACACCGAATTTGAGCCCTACACCATCACTGAGTGGGACGAGAAGGGCAAAGTGACCTTTGAGCGAGCCAAGGAGAAAGTCGTTCAGGACGAAGAAACGGAGAATTAAGTACTGTCTGATTTCTGGCATTTTTTCATTCCGACGATAGCCGGAATGAAAAAGTAAAGAAGCCGTCGCAAGTGTGTTGCGACGGCTTCTTTACTTAAAGACCTTCTTAGGGTCAGGCTGTTTGGCCAGTAGCTCGTTCAGGTAACCCAGGTCGAGTATGGACATATCCAGGTTACGGGTTTGGTGGAAATAGTCCCAGGCCTTCATATAATCAGCCTTCAGGTAATACACGATGGACAGCTTCTGGTACGACGAAGCGTTGTTCGGACTAAGGGTGAGCGCCCGTTGAAGATAGTTTTCTGCTTCAATAAGCAGTTCGGACTCGGGCTTGATCTGGTACTGCTTTATTTCTACAGTAGCCAGATCGGTTATCAGCGCCACATTACTATCCGCCATAGCTATGCCTTTTTTCAGCATTCGGATGGCCGTTGGCAATTGGTTTTTTTGGTAGTAGACGACACCTAATCCCCAAAAAGCATCGGCATTTCGGTCATTGAGCAGCCAGGATAAATTGAATCGGTAGGCCGCTGTATCCAATTGCCCGTCGGCAACATAATCCCAGCCACGAGCTGCAAAAAAATCACTGGCCTCGGAGCGGCTGGCAAAATTGCGATCGCAGTCGTTCAGGAAATGGATTTCGGCATCAATCTGATCCGCCGTTTTGGGTCGTTCGCCAAAGAGAGGCAGCGTATTTAATGATCCATTCGCTGATTCGGCTGCATCCGTTGAAACGGATTCGGCGGGCTGTTGCGTCATCGGTTCAACGGGTCGCTGAGTGGCCTGGGTTTGTCGAACCGAATCGCCCGAACGTGCCGATATAACAAGTTGCTTTGGCTGAGCTTCCGTTAAAAACGGTAGCGCAATTAAAGCCCACTGTATCAGATTCATCCGAACGTTCATAGAAAATACTATACCAGGGAGTTTTGTCTCGATAGAACGAAATGGGAATCCAAGTTAGTACATTTCAAATGGATTACCGACGTCCTCCGCGTGGTCCCGACTTCTTGGCGCCACCTGACTTACCACCTACTTTATTACCAGATTTGTTCTTAAAGCCGCCAGAACGGGCACCTACACTCGATGCCGCAGCTTTTGGGGTCCCCATCCGTTTCGCCTTTGCTTTCAGACGAGCTTTGTCAGCGGGCGTATTCGTCGTTTTTTTATCGTGAAAAGCCCCTAAAAAAGTAGGATCTTCTTTCCGGCGTTGTTCGTCAATCTCCCGCAGCATCGCCTGTTCTTCCTCAAAGGGCGTTTCCGTTACCTCCACTTCGGGTGGCAGCGGTTGGCGGGGAATCGTCATGCGAATGATTCGTTCAATCTTTTGAACATGATATTCCTCGGCTTTAGTCAGAAACGTGATAGCTTCGCCCGAGCGATTAGCGCGACCCGTCCGACCGATTCGGTGAACATAATCCTCATAAATCAAGGGCAGGTCGAAATTAATGACGTGACTTACTTCGGCTACATCAATTCCGCGAGCCGCTACATCCGTTGCGACCAACACCTGAATATTGCCTTCTTTAAAGGCCTCCATAGCATTAATCCGCGTATTTTGCCCTTTGTTTGCGTGAATAACCCGAACCTTATCGGTATCTAACACTTTGCGTGCCAGGAATTTATAAATGTTCTCGGCAGTACCTTTTGTCCGGGCAAAGATGATCACCCGCTGAAAGGCTTCTTTCGTAATCAGGTAATCCAGCATGTTGATCTTGGTGCGGAAGTTCGGTGCTTCATAAATCACCTGATTCACCATGTCGGCAGTGGATGCTTGCGGAGACACTTCTATTTTGATGGGTGCTTCCAGAAATTCGGCCGACAACCGCTCCACGCGCCCACCAAACGTAGCCGAGAACAACAGATTCTGGCGTTTGCGCGGGATAATTTCCAGAATTGACCGAATCTGAGGCATAAAACCCATATCCATCATTTTATCGGCTTCATCAAGGACCATCGTGCGAATTTCTTTCGTCACAATCTCACCGGTGCGGTATAAATCCATGAACCGGCCGGGGGTCGCCACAATGATATCAATTCCTTTGCGAAGCGCTTCAATCTGGGTTTTCGGTCCGAGCCCGCCATATAGAGCCACATGACGTAGGTCGGTGAACTTACCTAATTCGCTCACCGCCTGATTAATCTGCATGACCAGCTCTCGGGTAGGTGCCAGGATTAACGCACGCGGATTTTGGCCCTGTGCGTATTTCACTTTCATCAGAATTGGGAGCAGATAAGCTGCTGTTTTGCCCGTCCCGGTTTGGGCAATGCCCAGCACGTCGTGGTTTCCCAGGCTCAGCGGAATGGTTTGCTGCTGAATAGGGGTCGGTTCTGAGTACCCAAGTTCCGCTACGGCATTAAGCAACTGCCGGTTCAACTCGAACTGTTCGAACGAAGTAATTTCCATAAATGTCTGGCCTAAATTTCTGAATCGGCCGTTTGAATAATGCGCGGATAATCTCCCGATTAGCCTGAATATTAGAACTGTTTCAATACCCGTTCTACGCCACTAACGTAGCCCGAGCCAAACAGATTCACATGAACCAGCAGTGGATACAGGTTATAGATGGCGATGCGCTCGCTGAAACCATCCTGAAGAGGAAACGTTTCGTGATAAGCTTCGTAAAAACGGTCGTCGAAACCGGCGAATAATTTAGTAAAGGCGAGTTCCGCTTCACGGAAGCCATAATAAACCGCCGGGTCGATCAGCGCCGGTTGCCCGTCCTCATTAACCAGTACATTACCTGACCATAAATCGCCATGGAGCAAGGCAGGACGCTCATTCGGTAATAAAGCGGGTAAACGTTCACGGAGTCGGAATAAAGCGTCGTACGTTGATTTGGTCAGCAACCCTTTGTACAACGCTAAGCCAGCCTGGGGGAGCAGTCTTTGTTCAAAAAAGAAGTCGTACCCGTTGGTGGTAGGCGTATTGGTTTGTGCTAATGAGCCAATATAATTGGCAAAATTTAACCCAAACGTTGGTTGCGTGTGCGAATGCAAAACGGCCAGCGAATGGCCAAGGGTTTCCCAGTAAGCTTTATCCGGTATTCCGGGATCAATGTAGTCAAGAATGAGGTAAGCCTTTTCCAGATGGCGACCATGACCAATTACGTTCGGGATATGGATAGTATCGGTCTGCCGAAGTAGATCAAGGCCTCTCGCTTCGGCGGCAAACAGCTCGGATTGCCCATCGGCAGCCGGTTCCAGTTGATTCCATTTAACGAAGAAAACGCCTTCCGACGAAAATACCTGGGCCGATGTATTAATATTACCACCGGAGATGAACTGCATTTCAATCACCTCGACCGATTGGCCCAGGGCCGAAAACAGAATGCTTTCAAAAAAAGAAAATTGCTCGTCGCCCCAAAAATCCATGCGTTATTTGCGTGTCGGTTTTCCAAAGGCTACTGGTCAAGTTGCCGTTTCTGGTAGCCCCGTTCTATTTGCCTGATTGTCTATGAATTCCCAAATTCAACATCTTTACGATATAGCCCGGAAAACGGACCGCCGGATCATTGGGCTTATGTCGGGTACTTCACTCGATGGCCTTGATGTCGCCTTATGCCGTATTTCGGGCAGTGGGCCAGCGACAGCCGTTACGCTCGAACGTTTCTCAACGGTTTCCTTCGATGAGGAATTCAAAGCTGAAATCCGTACCATTTTTGCTAAGCCCACCATCGACTTCGAACAGCTTTGTTTGTTAAATCCATACATTGGCCGGCTTCATGGTCAACTTATTCTCAACTGCCTGCACAACTGGGGAGTAGCCCCCGATGAAGTGGACATCGTGGCAAGCCACGGACAAACCGTATATCACGCCCCCAAAAGTCAGCACCGGCGCGATAAGTTCCCCAATGCCACGCTTCAGATTGGTGATGGCGATCATATTGCCGCTGTAACGGGGATTTTAACCTTCAGCGATTTTCGACAAAAACACGTTGCGCATGGGGGAGAGGGAGCTCCCCTTGCTGTATATGGTGATTATTTTATGTTTTCTCAACTGGGCGAGAATCGGATTTTGCTCAACATGGGCGGTATTGCCAATTTCACGTATTTACCTGCCGATGGCGATGCTAACCGGGTCTTTACCACCGATACTGGTCCGGGGAACACACTTCTGGATGCGTATGCCCGGAAGTTTCTCAACAAACCCTACGATGAAGATGGCCAGTTAGCCGCTCAGGGGCAGGTTAATGCTGATCTATTGCTGGCCTTGAAGAAGAATCCTTTTTTCGACGCTCCTTTCCCCAAAACCACTGGTCCTGAAGTCTTTAATGTGCCTTATGTGGAAGAAGCTCAGGTACGTAGTCAGACCCTTGATCTACCTGCAACCGACCTGATGGCCACGCTCGTGCAGTTCAGCGCCGATACCATCACGCAAGCCATAGAGCGCGTTTTGCTCAATTCGTCCTCTGAAAAGAAGGAAGTCGCTTTTCGGATTTACATGAGCGGGGGCGGAGCCCATAATCCGCAATTGACCCAAAGGCTGTATAAGGCACTTCCCGATTGCCAGTTTGACCGTACGGACAGTCTGGGCATCGATGGCGATGCCAAAGAAGCGGTCCTGTTTGCGGTCCTGGCCAACGAAAGCCTGGCTGGCGGAAGCACCTCTTTCGGCGACAGGCAGGGCGTACCTACAGTTTCAATGGGAAAGGTTAGTTTTCCAAAATGAACGTTAATTGTACCCACGGCCTTCAGCCCTCGTATCAATTGGAAAGAACTACGGACGGGCTAAAGGCCGTGGGTACAACTAGCTTTTAGGCCTGAAAACAGCCATTTTATTCTCGTGTGTGGTCAGGAACGGTCCACCAATGAGATCAACGCAATAGGGAATTGCGGGAAAAACGACCGACAAACACTGACCAATCGCTTTTGGCTTACCCGGTAAATTGAGAATAAGCGTCTGATTACGAATGCCGGCTGTCTGGCGCGATAATATAGCCGTAGGAACGTACTTAAGACTTTCCTGGCGCATCAATTCGCCGAAACCAGGCATCATTTTCTGGCAAACCGCTTCTGTCGCTTCGGGGGTAACGTCGCGAAGGGCGGGACCAGTGCCCCCCGTGGTTACGACCAGGCAGCATCCTTCGGTGTCGGCCAGTTCAATCATCGTAGCTTCCAACTGATCCTGTTCATCGGGAATAATGCGGTATACGGGTTGCCAGTCACAACTAAGCCATTCCGTCAGAAAGCCAACAACGGCCTTTCCCGGTATGTCTTCATATACACCTGCGCTAGCCCGGTCTGAAACGTTGATAATGCCGATATAAATCATAAGCAATGTGCGATGTATATACTAACAGTCTATATCATACATCTGTCTACGGTTTCCGGCGTTTCAGGGCTAAATCATGGGCTGTATCGTAATAAGAGCGGAGACTGCTCCAGTCAAAGACATCGGCAATGCTTTCGACGCGGTTGCGTTGCTGAATCCGGTCGCGCTGAGCCATCCGCACAAAGCGATAAAGAACATCAGCTAGCTGATCAGCCGCTTCTTCGAACGACTGGGTTCGGCGATTGATCACGTAAATACCCCGGTTCTCGTAATCGCGCATGATTTGCATAATGAAATCACCAAAACCCGACTGATCGCTGGTCACGGTTGGAATTCCCCGGACTACACATTCCAGGGGTGTATATCCCCACGGCTCGTAGTAACTTGGAAATACGCCCAGGTGACATCCACGCACAAACTGGCTATAATCCAGGCCAAAGAGCGGATTCGTAGAGGCAATGAAATCGGGGTGATAGACAATTTTTACCCGGTCGAATTCATTATTGACCAGATTGGCTTTTTGAATAAACCGTGTCATATCGTCCTCCTGCACCAGGTTGTGCGTTACGAAGGGCGGTAAATGCTTGGTTTTCCAGCTTTGTACCGTGCGCCGAAGCCGAAGCCGCCAGTATTCATCGACAAAATTATTCAAGTCTGGTAGCGCTGTGCCTTGCGGATCAGAAGCGGCTGCCTGAAACAAGCGTTCGCCCACCTGTTTCTCAATGCTTTCACAGGTTTCCTGGATTTCGTCGAGCAGGGCTCGTGAGTGAAGCACGTCGGGATTGATGGAGGTGTAGGGTTGCTTGGTAACCATAAACATCACCACCGTCATGTCCATACCAGCTTCACGCATCCGGTAGTTCAGGCGGGCCAAAGCTTCGAGCGTGAGGTCATAGCCTTTATTGGTAAATTCGAACCGGCCAGATGTGAAGAAGTAGAGGGTTTTTTCCAGATCGAATGAATAACTCTGGAAGAAGTGGCCCATCACAAATTCATGGATCTTCTGCTTGTAGCGAACGTGCAGGTTCTGAAACTCGTGGACAGCCGCAAACCGCGTTACGTTCAGGCCGTTGGGCAGAACAAGATCAGGATTTCGCCCTAGGAAAACCTCACATTCACGCGCTGTTACATCACTTACCGTTGTAAAAACGTGCGCTTGCAAAGCCGATAACCGCTCAATCGTGGCCTGGCAATCAATGCCGTAGTGCTGGGCTTCCCGCTTCCAGTCGAAAAAAGGCAATTTGCCATAAAAGCCAGGTTCGTTCTGGGCCAGATAGCGCCCAAGCATAGTCGCGTGGGTAGTAAAAACGGTGGCCACTTTCACATTGTCACGGCGCAGGTCGGGCAAACCAGTGCTGGCCATCCATTCGTGAAAATGCGCCACGAAATCGACGCGCCGGGCATGGTCTTCAGCCAGCAGCGTAATAAACAGGCGCACCATTTCGCCAAAGGCAATCGTCTGGTTAACGAGGTCTTCAACGTTTAGCGTAGAAAGTTGATAGTTGATCCAGAGATCGGTCTTTATTTTATTGAGTTGATCAGGTGTAATGCTGCTGATATCGAACAAAACGACCCTTGGACGGCCCGTAACGAGCCAGTATCCATACTCAACACGGTAGCCTAGCTGGCGCATTTTTCGCACCGTTTGGCCAATTTCAGTTTCGTCGGAATCCGTGATGGGTTCAAATTCAGCGGCTGCCCGCTGCGGAAAATAAGGCCCTAAAGCGACGTAATTGTCATCCCATTTTTCAACCATTGCCGGTACTTTCGACCGGATAACTGTATAGATACCGCCTACCTGATTACACACCTCCCAGGCGATTTCGAGTAGTAATTTACGCTTCGATGTTGAGAATACCGCTTCCAAATTAGTTAGTTGTTTTGGCGCAATGGTTAATTACGACGACTTCCTGGCTGTTTTCCGTGCAAGTAAACAATATAAACAATGCGAGATTATTTTGTTTATTTTAAATATGACTTGGCGTCGGTCACTTTTGTCTCTTTATCCTGAGACAACGTGAAGTTAAAACCCGGCTGAATACTGAAGGCACCGTGCTCACCTTTCTTATTAACGGCCAGAAAACCGACCTGTATGTCTTTGAATTCCTGCTTGTTCACAATGCGTAAAGCCGCTTCTTCGCAGGCCTGCTGTGGCGTTCGTCCTTGTCGCATTAATTCCACAACTAAAAATGAACCGCAGGTACGCATCACCAACTCACCCAGTCCAGTAGCGCAGGCTCCCCCAATTTCATTATCGACGAACAGACCTGCCCCAATAATGGGTGAATCGCCTACACGGCCGTGCATTTTGTAGGCGAGTCCACTGGTGGTACACGCTCCCGAAATATCGCCTTTGCTATCAATGGCCAGCATGCCGATGGTGTCGTGCCGTTCAATGTTCGCAATGGGTTTATAATTGGCCGTTTTCAGCCATTCGCGCCATTCCTTCTCGGCTTTTTTCGTCAGTAGATTCTCTTTCTTAAACCCCTGGGCAAGGGCAAAACTGAGCGCCCCTTCGCCGGAAAGCATCACGTGGGGCGTTTTCTCCATGACGGCCCGTGCTACTGAAATCGGGTGCATGATATGTTCCAGAAACGTAACAGACCCTGCATTCCCCTTCTCGTCCATAATACAGGCATCGAGGGTAACATGGCCATCGCGATCGGGGCGGCCCCCGTACCCAACGCTCATATCTTCGGGGTCGGCTTCGGGTACCCGGACACCGGCTTCGACGGCCTCCAGGGCGCGCCCGCCCCGATCAAGCACAGCCTGAGCGGCTGCGTTGGCTTTGGGTTGTTTCCAGGTTGAAATAACCAGCGGGGATGGCCCAGCTGTGTGTATGGTAGAATTAGGAGAATCGGCAGTTGAAAGCGTCTTTGATGCGCCTATGTGCATTAGTTTTGAGTGGCTGAATGACAGCGAAGGAACAAGTCCGGCTAGTGAGCTAAGGGTTAGGAAACGACGTCGATTTACCATTGATATAGGGCTTACGGCTCAAATTAAAGGAATAAACGGCAGGCATTTACTACTTTTAAGCGATTTATTCGAAACGAAGGATGGCAGTTCCCGATAAACACATATTGCTTATGGATGGCCCCGATAGTAAGGGCTTGATTTATCACGTAACAGGCGTACTGTTCCGGCATGGTCTTAACATCATTCACAATGATGAATATGTAAGCCCGTCAGGACGGTTTTTTATGCGGACAGAGTTTGAGGCTGGGCCGATCCAGGCAGGAGGGGCAGCAGATGCGTTCGACAGTGCCGCTTTGCTGAATGAATTGCAAACTACGGTGCCCGGTTTTGACGAGCAAGTGGAAGGTGCTACCAAGTCGTCGGGGATTACGTTTCGCCTAAATCCCAAGCGCAAAAAGAACATTGTCGTCATGGTAACCAAGGAACATCACTGCCTGGGTGAGTTACTAATTCGCTATGCGTTCGATGAGCTGGATGCCAATATTCTGGCCGTTGTGAGCAACTATAATAGCCTGCAGCCGCTGGTTAGTAAGTTTGGGATACCATTCCATTATATCTCGCATGAAGATAGAACCAGGGAGGAGCACGAAGAAGCAATCTTGCGAACAATGGCCATTTATGAACCCGAATATGTGGTACTGGCTAAGTACATGCGTGTGCTGACCGCCGGGTTTGTCAATCATTTTCCAAACCGGATCATTAACATACATCACTCATTTCTACCGGCTTTCGTGGGGGCCAATCCCTACCGGCAAGCCTACGAACGGGGCGTTAAGATCATCGGGGCAACGGCTCACTTTGTCAATAATGACTTAGACGAAGGCCCAATTATTGCCCAGAATGTAAAAGAAGTGGACCACCGCCACACTGCAGCTGATATGGCGACAGAAGGGAAAGATGTCGAAAAGATTGTGTTGTCCCAGGCACTGAAATTAGTATTCAACGACCGTGTGTTTATATCAGGTAACCGGGCTATTGTCCTGTAATGCAGACAGGACCAGGGATGTCCGTGCGATCCGCGTTATGCTGCAAACCTAACCACTGCTCGGATTTTCGCTTCATTGGCTTCGACGTTTTCGTACTCGCCAGGCAACGATGATGCCATTGACACCGACGGTTGCCGAAATACCATGCCGCTATCTTCTTTCTGACTTCCACTTAAATGCAGGGCGTCAACGCCTGTGTCAATGAGTAATTGTGCATTTTGTTCATTCACGCCGGCCCCCGCCATAATTTCGATTCTGCCGGCCGCTGCTTCGCTGAGTTGACGAAGAACAGGTAAACCCCGTTCGGCCGTTTGCTGCTGACCAGAGGTAAGGATGCGGACGGCCCCCGCCCGAACAACGGCTTCGAGGGCTTCGAGCGGAGCTCGGGTCATATCGAAAGCCCGATGAAATGTAACGGGAAGCGGAGCGGCTAAATCGATAAGCTGGCGGGTCCGTTCTTCATCAACCGATCCATCGGGTTTCAACAGGCCAAACACCAGTCCGTCGGCTCCCAGCGCTTTGGCCAATTGGATATCGGCCTTCATAACGGCAAATTCAGTCTCCGAATAAAAAAAATCTCCCCCTCGTGGCCGAATCATCACATAGAAAGGAATTGTTACCTGTTGACGGACCAATTGAATAAGGCCCGCGCTGGGCGTAGTGCCCCCTTCGGCCAGGCCACCGCACAGTTCGATCCGACTAGCCCCGGCTCGTTGAGCAGCAAGGCACGAATTAAGCGAATAAGAGCACACTTCAATCTGCATGAAACAACTTAGGTAGAGGTAGAAGATAAATTTGGCAAATAGCCCTGGATTAATTACATTAGGACTTATTGGCGGACAGATAACGAAATTATGGTCAATGAAAAAGCAGGTTACATAGGCTTTTCTTTCGTGTTTGAAACGCCAATTAGTGCCTTTCTTTTACAGAAGAAAAACAATCATCTATTTTCCACGTTAATGGCCTAAATCCATTTAAAAGACCAAGCGCGAACATTTTTGCTAAAAAGAGCTTGGATATTAACGGTTTTTTTACTTTTGCACCCATTGAAAAAATAGTCATTCAAATATCGAACATACTATGTACTGGACACTCGAATTAGCATCCTATCTGGAAGATGCCCCCTGGCCTGCCACCAAAGACGAACTAATTGATTACTCGATTCGCTCTGGAGCTCCACTTGAAGTTGTTGAGAACCTTCAGGAACTTGAAGATGATGGGCAGCCTTACGAGAGCATCGAAGAGATCTGGCCGGATTATCCAACCAAAGATGACTTCTTCTTCAACGAAGACGAGTATTAGTCGTTCGGGCATCATCATAAAAAAGGCGTACTCCAGCTAACGGATACGCCTTTTTTATGTGTTTGCTGGTTATGAATAGCCAACCAATCACACATTAAGCCGGGGTCGATTTAGAGTTGGTTTCTGGTTTGGCAGTTTTTATTGGCCGGTCGTACTTTTTGGGTGCGTAGAGAAACCCAAAGGCTTCTGCTCCTTCCCGCGTATGTACTTTATGGTGAATGTAGTGCGCCCGCATAATGCGCTGCATGTATCGGCCGCTGGTGTCGACTTTCAGCTTCACGCGCCGGTGAACGATGACATCGTGGAAAATAAAATAGAATAAGCCATACAAGGTTACACCAGCCCCAATCCAAGTCAAAAAGCCTAATTCCGGTATGGCAACACCTGCCAGAAACATACCGATAGCGGTCAGGCTGAAAACGACCGCAAACAAATCGTTCACTTCAAAAAAACCGTTATGATGATTGTGGTGGTCGCGGTGCCAATTCCATAAAAAACCGTGCATAATGTACTTATGCGTAAACCACGCCACACCTTCCATAAACAGGAAAGTCCCCAGGACCAAAGCAACATTTACCAGCATTTTTGTGTTTCTTTAGTAGTACAGATAAGAAAATGACAGATACTTTTAGCGTTTTGCCAGTTCTGTCTTATTTGTCAGATTATCTACTTCGCTAACGGTTTGCGGCATCAAAAAGTTGACACCAGTAAACCCGGATTTTGTGGCAAAGTAGAGATACGAGCCAAATAATTGCAAGTTTGTGGAAAAGCCGTATCTTTATCGGGAGTCAGTTGTCAACCAGATGAACCCATCGGTTATGGACTATCAAGCACTCAAGAACCTGGTCAAACGGGGAGAGGGTAGCAATTTAGAGTTCAAGCTGAAAACAAATCATCCCGAAAAAATTATTCGGGGCGTGGTTGCCTTCGCTAATACAAACGGAGGCATCATGCTCATCGGCGTCGGAGACGACAAGAAAATTCCGGGATTGAAATATGCCGATGAGGACGAATACCTGCTCGTCCGGGCTATCAACAAATTCTGTTTTCCGCGCATTTCTTACACCATCGAACGGGTACAGCTTAACGACGAGCGCGAAGTGCTGGTTATTAGAGTGCCGCGCAGCCCGACTCGTCCGCACTACATCATTCCCGATCCGGCCGAACCCGACAATAAGAAAGCCTATGTGCGTGTGGGCGACAAGTCCGTTCAGGCCAGCCGCGAAGTGCGCGAGATCCTGAAAGGCGAACAGGCCGAGCGGGATATTCGCTTTCATTACGGTGAGAAAGAGCGCAAGCTGATGCAACACCTCGGCGAACACAATAGCATAACGGTCGATTTGTTTGCGTCTATTGCGGGTATCTCACGTCGGATCGCTTCCCGAACGCTGGTCTTGCTGGTGCTGGCGCACGTTCTCGACATTCATCCCAGCGATGTGATGGATAAATACACGACACGGGTGCTTCAATAAAGTTAACGGGTATCGTGCGGTATGTTTGGAGAATGGCTTACTTTGTTGGGTTCAGGAATGAAGCCCAATAAATCTTACGATAATGTCCTTACCCACGCCTGCCCACAAGCCGTTTGTGCCCGCAACGGAATCACCCGCCGAGTTTACCCTTAAAGCGATTATAACCGGTTCGGTATTTGGCGTTTTATTCGGGGCCGCTACCGTTTACCTCTCCTTAAAAGCAGGACTTTCTGTATCGGCCTCCATTCCTATTGCCGTGCTAGCCATCTCGCTGGGCCGCAGGTTCCTCAATACCACCATTCTCGAAAATAATATCATCCAAACCACCGGATCGGCGGGAGAGAGCATCGCATCGGGCGTTGTCTTTACAATGCCAGGTTTCCTGTTCCTGACCAACGGTACGGGTGCTGACTTTTTCAATTACTGGACAATTCTTACGCTCGCCATCCTGGGCGGACTGATTGGCACGCTGATGATGATCCCACTTCGACGGTCGCTGATTGTGCAGGAGCACGGCACGCTTCCCTATCCCGAAGGAACCGCCTGTGCATCGGTACTGATTGCGGGCGAGAAAGGGGGCGACTTTGCAAAAACGGCCTACCTGGGTTTGGGAGCAGCCTTGCTGTATGCTTTTCTACAAAAGGTGCTGCATATCATTGCCGAGGTGCCGATTTGGGCAACGAAACAGACCAACCGCTATTTTCCATCGGCTCAGGTGTCTGGCGAAATAACGCCCGAGTATCTGGGGGTGGGTTACATCATTGGCTTTCGTATATCGGCGGTGCTAGTTGGTGGCGGTATTCTGGCCTGGCTTGGCCTCATCCCGCTGCTGGCATCTGTCGTGCCGGGTGACACCATTGCGTTACAGCTACAAAAACTCGGTTATTTGACCAACCTTCAAACAGCCGGCGGACCCGGCGGCTGGAATCCCGCCACACATACGTTTACAGACACGGCCGCAGCCGTATATCGGGCTTATATTCGGCAAATTGGTGCCGGAGCGGTTACGGCCGGTGGGTTTATGACACTCATCAAAACGATTCCAACCATTATTTCCTCGTTTCGGCAAAGTTTCAGCCGGGCGTCTATCAATGCTATTGAAACCGAAGATGCATTGAGCGGTAAGAGTGCCATTGCCCGTACCGAGCAGGATTTGAATGTCCGAATTGTTATCATCGGTAGCATCGTGTTGGCAATATTGATGGTCGTATTGCCCCAAATTCCGGGTGATTCCATACTGACCAAGTTACTGATTGCCGTCCTGGTCATCGTTTTTGGGTTCTTTTTCGTCACCGTCGCCAGCCGAATTGTAGGGCTAATTGGGTCAAGTTCGTCGCCAGTGTCTGGAATGACCATTGCTACCATTATGGGAACCGCGCTTATCTTTATCGGCTTCGGACTAACGGGAAAAGCATTTGAACCGGCGGTGCTGGTTGTTGGCAGCATGATTTGTGTAGCGGCTGCCAACGCGGGAGCTACCTCGCAGGACCTCAAAACAGGTTATATCGTTGGTGCTACGCCGAAATACCAGCAAATGGCGTTGTTCATTGGTGTCATTGTCTCATCGCTAGTCGTTGGGGCAACGGTAAAAATTCTGGACACGCCCACACCCGATCTGCTGGCGCAGGGAATCACCCACGCCATCGGCTCCGACAAATTTCCGGCGCCACAGGGAACACTGATGGCTACCCTCATTAAAGGCTTATTGTCGTTCAACCTCGATTGGCAGTTTGTATTGGTTGGTGTGTTCATTGCTTTTGTATTCGAGTTATGTGGGGTTAGCGCGCTGGCCTTTGCGGTTGGGCTCTACTTACCGTTATCAACAACGTTGCCCATTTTTGCGGGTGGACTTGTGAAAGCCCTTGTTGACTGGAATGCCAAGCGAAAAGGCACAGTTGAGGAAGATGCTGATCTGGGAAAAGGAAGCCTGTTTGCAACCGGACTGGTTGCGGGTGGAGCACTGGCCGGGGTCGCGGTGGCTTTACTATCGGTTAACGAAGCAATATATAATGGGTTACAGGCGCTCACACTGGAGCCATTTCTGAGCAGAGCCCTGGGCGAGGGGGGCTACATGCTGCTGGGCGCATTGGCCTTTGCAGGTCTGGCTGTCCTATTGTGGCGCATAGCAGAAGGCAAGCAGGAGGTATAGGAACCACCGCTTAGTAAACTAAGTGGACTTTGTTGGTAGGAAGCGGAGAATTAGCGTTTATTGATACGTTATGATCGCCAGACCTAACTTTCATATCCATGCTCAACAACCTGTCCACTCTTTTTTATCGAATCTCATCCTGGAAAACGTTATTACTGGCCATTGGCCTCTTCGTACCTTTTCCAGCTTATTTCTTAAAAAATCTTGAAGCGAGCATTAACGCTCAGGCAGGCCAACCCATCGGGCCAATCGACCTGCTGGTTGGCTATAATCCGACCAGAATTAACCAAATGGTTGCCGAATATGGGCCGACTGGGCGGGCTATTTATACACAGGGCGAACTGACAATTGACGTTGCTTTCCCGTTTATCTACACATTCTTATTTTGCATTTTACTGACCTTGTTGTTCAGACATAGAACGTACACCTCTTTCCGGTTAGTCAATCTGCTACCCGTTAGTATATTGGTTTTCGATCTATTAGAGAACAGTTGTATTGTCTACCTGCTCAACAGTTACCCAGCGACCTCACGGGTTGTTACGGCCTTTTGTTCACTACTGACTAACCTGAAATGGACGGTGACGGCCATTATACTGGGGTTAATAGTATATGGGCTGGTAAAGTTGGCGATGCGTAGCGGACACCAAAAGCTGGAACGTAACTAGCCGTAACCGGTCAATGTAGCTGGCCTGCTTTCCGGATCAACTCTACCACTTTTTCGACAGGTAATTGCTCGACCCGATGACCCTGATCGCCGGTGAGTGTCTGGGCCGCAAACAACGAATTGATAATTGCCTCTTCGGTTGCTTCAATTACAGCCATAAATAGCGGGGAGACATTGTCATTACGCAGAACTTTCTGTTCATCGAACGAGCTGGTTGTCTCGTGCGGAATCTGGTAAGCGGTCGAAACGGCAATGACATAATCCCCGCTGCCGTTCGAGGCAATACCACCGGTTTGGGCCAGGCCCATAAACGCCCGTTTGGCCAGCCGTTTGAGGTTGCGGGCATCTAAGGGTGCATCGGTCAGCACGACCATCATGCACGAGCCATCCAGATTTTTCTTAAAGTCATAACGACCCAATGCCACACCAACCGGAACACCGGCAATTTGCAGAACGCCCCCAAAATTCGTTTGTACCAGTACTCCGACTGTGTAGCCACCCAACGATGCCGGTAATTTACGCGATGATGTACCGATGCCGCCTTTGAAGCCAAAGCAAACGGTACCCGTTCCGGCTCCAACGTTTCCTTCGGCAACAGCCCCCGCTTTTGCCTGCTTCAAGGCATCGAGCACATGTTGTTTCGTAACGTGGCGCCCACGAATGTCATTTAAAAAGCCGTCGTTGGTTTCGCCCACCACCGCGTTGACCGACCGGACCTGTTCGTTGCCTTTTTGCGCTAGCGTGTAGTCAATCAACGCATCTGCAGCGGTGGGCACACTGAGCGTGTTGGTCAGAATGATTGGCGTTTCGAGCGTCCCCAACTCCTCAACCTGGCTGTAGCCCATCAGTTTACCAAAGCCGTTCCCGATATAAATGGCCGCTGGATTTTTCTGTTGAAACTGGTTGCCGCTGTGGGGAAGTATGGCCGTAACGCCTGTGCGAATGGTTTGGTCCTGCCTGAGCGTTACCTGCCCGACAAGAACCCCCGGAACATCGGTAATCGCATTGAATGGACCTGTCGGTAGCACACCAAACCGGATGCCGTAGTCGCGGGGACGTTTGGGTGTCTGGGCCATTGCAGACTGAACAATAGTAAGCAGCGAAGTTGCCAACAGGCAATGAAGGTACGGGATCATCAGGAGCTTTTAGCGCTTTGTCAGGCTAATATACACGGCCACCTGCTATTTGCCCATCGCTCGTACTTAAGAATGCTCCTTCTAACGGTACTCGTCTGGTAGCATATATGCTGACCCGGATGAACGGATTATCTTATCGTTCGTAGAAAATGAGTCTATTCTGTAGCCGCGTTACTTGCTGCTGGAGGTCTTCCATCCGGTCCAGCAGATCGTTTACAACATCGAGGTCATCGGGGTGAATAGCCAGATCCTGGTGAAGCCGAACAAATTTTTCTAGGCGCGGAAGTTGCTCGGGCTGAATGTAAACAGCCTGCTCAATCGCTACGGTTTCGACAAGGCCCTGTTGTGCTAAAAATTGAATAAACGTGATTTCGACATGATTGTGTACGCAGAATTCACGAATGGGGATAAGGTGATTGGGCTGCATAGGAAGAAAGTTTGCGGTTTACGGTAGTTGCGGTTCCCCGCCGGGATTTTCGGTTGACGCGTCATCCACCGAAAATCCCGGCGAGGAACCGCAACTACCGTAAACCTATTTTTTACATACTGGCTAATTGCCGGAATAAGTCTTTCTGCTCATCGGTAAGGTTGGTTGGGAGTTTGACCTGCCATTGCACATAGAGATCGCCAAACGAACCGTCCTGTTTATAAACCGGAAATCCTTTGCCTTTCAGCCTGACTTTGCGGCCATTTTGGGTTTCGGGCGGAACGGTTAGCTTTACTTTCCCGTCCAGCGTTTCAATTACTTTTTCGCCACCCAGTAACGCCGTGTACAGATCAATCTCTTCATCGACGTATAAATCATTTCCTTTGCGCTTGAAGCGGCTATCGTCGGCGATAACAAAGGTGATGTATAAATCACCAGCAGGGCCACCGTTAACGCCCGGAGCCCCGTAGCCCGTCAACTTAATTTTCTGACCGTTTTCGATGCCTGCCGGCACGGTGATCCGAATGTTCTTTCCATCGACCGTCAGTGTTTGTTTATGCGTCGTGTAGGCATCTTTCAGGTTCAGATGCAGCTCTGCCTGATAATCCTGGCCGCGAAATTTAGCCTGTTGGCGGCTTCCTCGCGATCCTGCATCCTGGCCGAACATCGATGCAAAGAAGTCTGAGAAATCGGCCCCGCCGAAGCCGTCCGAGAAATCGTAGTCGCCGGTATCGCCCTGTGTATATTGCGGGCGTGAGCGCTGTTGCTGACGTTGCTGTTCGAACTGGTCGGCATGTTGCCAGTCTTTGCCGTACTGGTCATATTTCTTGCGCTTTTCGGGGTCGCTTAGTACCTCGTTTGCTTCGTTGATCTGCTGAAACTTTTTGTTAGCCTCCGCATCGTTGGGGTTCAGGTCGGGATGGTGTTTCCGGGCCAGCTTACGGTATGCTTTCTTTATATCTTCGTCTGAGGCCGTTTTCGGTAGGCCCAGAACGCTATAATAATCGATAAAGTCCATGTTATGTCGTGGCGGGTATGTATAGATGAATGATCGTTCGTAACTACCCCTGTAAACACATAATTAAGGAGGAAGGTTGTTGAAAAACCTGCAAATCCTACCCGTCAACGTTAGTCATGCGAAGCGAACGGGTGAATTTGCCCGGCTTGTGTTTCGTCAGAAGAACAAGCTGAACCTGACGAATCGGATGATTATTCCGAATGATACAAAACTGTTTGCACAGGCAGATACGGAGGCAAATGTGCTTTACTATCTGTCGTCAGATACCGAAAGCGAAAAGGTTTATGGAGCGTTAAGAACATTGAACGCAGGGCCAAAATTTGAGTTTCTAAACCTGAACGTGCCACCTTCTGAAGCGTTCGGCCTTCTTGATTTACGGTAAATATTCGTGTTTTACTTCTTTGCAAAAAGCCGTCTTGTGGTATCATGAGACGGCTTTCTTGCAAAAACCAGTTCCAACCTTACGTCCCCTTAATTCCATGAATCGACTTTTTTTTATCCTTGCTCTCTTCGTATCCTTAACAACGCAGGCCCAAACAACCAAAGGCTCTCTTTCCGATGTTGCCTTTATGGAAGGCCGCTGGCGAGGGACGTTTAATGGCGGCCCAATTGAAGCTTCCTGGATTGCGCCTGTGGGCGATAATCTCACTGGGTTTATGCGGATGATGAAAGATGACAAAGTTAGCATGTACGAAATGCTGATTTTTGAGCAGACCGAACAGGGGCCTGTGGTTCTGGTCAAACATTTTAAACCTGGTCTGATCGGCCAGGAAGAAAAGGATAAATCGGACCGCTACAAGTTTATCGAAGCTGGTAAGGAAAAGGCGCTGTTCGAGAAAGAGGACGGCTCCATTCGGATTATTTACGAGAAACGTGGGAAAGACCAGCTAGCTATCCAGCGTGGGCAGCAGAAAGACGGGAAGTGGACATTTGCTGATTTATTTGTCTTCAATCGCGTGAAATAAGTCGTGGTTGTTTCCGGGCCAATCTCTGGCTTAGCCCGGACAACAAGTAAATAATTGGCCCGGCCTCTCAAATTAACGAGAAGCCGGGTCGATCACTTTGGCTGACGTAATAGCCTTATTTACCGCTGCTTAATTTCGACGCTTTCGCTTCATTCAATTCTTTTAGTAATTCGGCCACTGCGGTATCCAGTTGTACATTTTTATCCGTAAAGCTCTCCCCAATTGGCCGCGACACGGCGATATCGACCGGGCGGGGTGCCAACTCCATATTTTTGCCCATATTATCCGTAATCTTTGAAAACGGTAACCGCAGGTTCGATCCATCTATAAGTTGGGCGGCTGAGGTGTAAATGATCCAGCCTGCCGTGGGTTCGCCTACGACTTTACCCACCTTAAGCGTCCGATAGCCTTCGGTAAAGTCTTCGGCATCGGATAGGGAATGCTGGTTTGTTACCAGAATCGTTGGCGTTTCCAATGCTCGCTGGCCCAGTTGCGTTCGGGCCGGAGCTGCCGGTAGGCCGCGTGATGTCATGGTCATGTAACCTTTGCGCGTAAACACATCCAGCGCATAGGCATTGACGAACCCGCCGTTGTTATTCCGAACATCGACCACGACACCTTCACGGGCGTGATTGTCGGCATCCAGGTCGAGACTCAGTTGCGCCAGCGATTCGGCCGACATGTCGTACATATGCACGTAGCCAAGTCGACCACCGCTGACTTTTTCAACGTACTGGCGTTGTTGCTGGACCCATTGTTTGTAAAGCAACCCTTTCTCGGTCGTTAAATTGACCGGGCGAACCGTCACTTCCTGCGGTGGCGCCGTGGGCGATGAGGCAATCATAAGCGATAGGCGACGGTTAATCTGGTTCTCCAGTAACTGGTCGAGATTTGTCGTGGCCGTAATTTTTGTGTCGTCAACGCCGAGCAAGTAATCGCCCGGTTTGATGGTTCCGGATAGGGCGGCCGGACTAAGGGCGATGACTTCGGTAATTTTTAGCTTACCGGTATTTTCATATTCGACCCGGTCGAAGCGTAGCCCAAGCCGCCCTGTGGTTGTTTGAATCGAACCCGCTGGGGCCGAAATGCCCGAGTGCGACGCATTCAGTTCTCCCAGCATGAGACTAATCAATCGACGCAACTCGTCGGGTGTTCGAGAACCCGCTGCCAATGGTTCATATTCCGCCCGGATCGCTTTCCAGTCGGCCCCATGGAATGTCGAATCGTAGAAACCCTTATGCTGAATGTCCCAGGCTTGTCGGAAAACCTGCACCTTTTCATCGCCGAAATCGACGTCCATTTCAGCCGTTACGGCCAGTGGTTTTGGCTCGCGCTTGTCCAGCGCAATCGACTGAATCCGACCTTGTTCCAGGTAAAAAATTTCTTTACCATCGGGCGAAAACTGTGCCCCATTTTTACTGCCCGCAGTTGAGGTTAATTGCCGGGCTACACTTTGATCGCGCCCTAATTCATCAAGAGAATACGTGTATAAATTCTGCTGACCCGCTACTGTGGCAATCAGGAGTAATGTTTTGCCATCTTTACTGATCGAATGCGCATCGACATCGACGCCCACCGGCAGAAGGCTCAACCGTTGCCGGATATCGTCAAAGACAATCTTTGTCGCGCCACCCCGGCCTGACTTAGCCGTGTCGCCAAGGGCGAGCGAGCTGGTGTCGCGGGTAGCTGTTTTGGCAACAGCGGGCGATGTGGGTGCTGGCTTCAGCGTTTTGGGTACTTCTTCGTTGAACAAATCCCGGAATTGATCTTCGCGGAATTTGGGTGAACGGGGCACCAGATCGATGCGGGCAATCTGGGCGGTTTCAGTGCGTTGAGTCGTACCAAACAGGATGTATTTTCCATCGGGGCTCCAACTTACATTGCCGCCAAAGGTATTGGCCAGGAAACTCACGGGCTTGCTTTCGCCACCAGCCGCTGGAATAATAGCGATGTTTCGAAAGGTCTTTGCGCCATAGGAGGCAAACGCGATCCATTTACCATCCGGCGACCAGGCAACCGAGCCGTTTGAGCCAAAAGGAGGCCTTCCGAGATACGCTTTTTTTAGCAAACGATCCTTTTTGGTCGCAATGTCCAGCACGCGCAGTTCCTGCCCATTCCGAACGTAGGCGAGTGATTTGCCATCGGGCGAAAATACCGGCGACCCATCATCCAGCGTGCCGTCCGTTAGGCGTGTCTCATCGCGGGTAGCAAAGTCATAACGGTAAAGGTGAGACACACCGTCGCGCGTTGAGGTGTAGACAAGGCTTCGGCTGTTGGGTGTCCAGACGGGTTGTGATTCATTGGCAGCACTATGACTAATGCGGGTTGCATCGCCACCGTCTTTAGCCGAAGCGGCAAACACCTCGCCATGCGCCACAAAAGCCACTTTTTTGCCATCGGGCGACAGGCTAAGTTCGCGAAACTGATTCGTTAGTTTCAGCCGTTCAACGGCCGGGCTTGCGGCTACGCCCCGAAGCCGAACGGCAATTGGGGCGGCCTGACGGCTGCCCATGTCGTATTTCCAGAGCTGAAAGTCGCGCTCAAACACAATGGCTTTGCCATCATACCCGATGGACGGCCACAAAACCCGCCCATTGGTAAATGTTGTAAGCATGGTAGGTTTGCCACCTAAGGGTTGAGTCCAGAGATTCTGCGCCTGTGACCGATCAGAGACGAAAAAGAGTGATTTGCCGTCCTGACTCCACATTGGCCAAAGCTCTTTCGCTCCGCCTTCGGTGAGCCGTTCATAAGCAGATCCGGCTTTTTTCGCGTCGGTATGATATAGCCAAAGTTCGGTTTCGTCGAGGTGGCTATGTCCTTTCCGCCACCATTGGTTGGACGCAATTCCCCGCGCCGAAAAAGCCAGCGTTTTACCATCTGGCGAGGGAGCACCATAAAATTCATTGGCGTATCGGTCGGCGGTAATGGCCATTGGCGTACCACCCGCCACCGAAACCCGGTAGATGTCGTTCATACCGGCAATATCCCGGCTGGTTGATTGAAAATAAATCATCTTTCCATCCCGCGACCAGGCATTGAGTACTTCGGCGCCATCATCGTAAGTAAGGCGCTTTATGGCGCCGGTTTCGAGTGTCAGCAGATACACATCACCGTTGCCAGTGCGAGACGAGACGAATGCCAGATACTTACCATCCGGCGAATAAAGTGGCCTGGATTCATTGTCGGGGTGAGAAACCAGCAGTCGGGCCTCTCCACCGGCGGTGGGAACCGTCCAGATATCGCCACCCGATACAAACGCGACTTCGGCTCCATCGGGAGAAAGGCTCGGCTCGGCAAAGGCGAATTTAGGCGTGGGTATGGCTGGTTGCGATTGCCCGGCTACAGGAAAAGCCATGGCAAAGAATAAGGCAAATCGTAGAAAGGTAAATGTAGTCGAGGTGAACATTGGAAAATGGATCAGTTGATTGATGAGTTGGGTAGTTAGACTTGGAAGGGGTGCTTCGTGAAAGGTTTTTATTCCGGATGCATTACACTATAAAAATACGGCTGTTATACGGAGTTGGCAAATTATATAAGGGTTTGCCAGGCTTTTGCTTCGCGTATGGGATCTGGCCAAACCACTTGGTTTTGCCGAACCGGAGGATGAGCTGGGCGGATTGATCAAGCCAAGTATCGACGAAATGCGGGAGATGCGCTACCAGAGCGACTCGGACTGTTTGATGGGTAGCAGCAAATTCGAGAAACAGTTTTCCCGGCTACCAGCTATAGAGAAGAAATTCGTCGGTGCAGGTATTTGAGGGCTGGTCGATGGGTTACTTCGTTAATTGACCCAGCCAAAACGAAAGCTGACAGATTCGTGTTGATACACCAAATTAGCCACTTGTTTGAACTCGTTTAGTCATGTCTGATTACACCATTCCCGCTCAAACGCGCATTGGTCATATTCACCTGAAAGTCGCCGACCTCGACCGGGCACTGGCATTTTACCGGGACCTGCTTGGTTTCTCGCTCGTCACCATGTATGGGAAGGAGGCCGCCTTTATTTCCGCTGGTGGCTACCATCATCATATTGGCCTGAATACCTGGTACAGCAAAGATGCCCCACCTGCGCCAACGCGGGCTGCCGGTCTGTTTCATACCGCCATTTTATACCCGACACGCCGTGATCTGGCAGTGGCCTTGAAGCGGCTCCTGGACGCGAACTACCCCATTACGGGTGCATCGGATCATGGCGTCTCGGAAGCCATTTACCTCAACGACCCGGACCGTAATGGCGTTGAACTGTATTGGGACCGACCCCGTGACGAGTGGCCACTGAAATCCGATGGGTCCATCGAGATGTTTACGCATCCATTGGATTTAGAAGGACTGCTTGGGGAAATAGACTAGCCGGACGATCCTTTCACTGCTTAATTCTGATAGCACTGATGGCGCAAGGCTCTAGCCTTGCGCCATCAGTGCTATCAGAATTACTACTTGACCAATTCCGCCGGTAACTGGCTAATGTTCCGAAGTTGAATGTTGCGGTAGAACACCTCAGCTCCTTCGGACTGAATCTGAAGTTTACCCTTTGTTAGTGGTTCTACCTGACCGTTGACAATATGCCTTGTTTTGGTCAGGACCAGGTTTACTTTACCATTCATGACGTGTACACAGGTATCACCGAAGCAGTATAACTCCAGCACATTCCATTGACCGGATGGTTTCTCGGCGTCCGGGTTTTTAAGGCATGACCGTCCAACCGGTGTTTTGTCCTGAAATTGTATGATAGAGGCACTTGGATCATACACGTAAGCACCTTTTTCAGTCTTACGGGCGGTAATGTCGGCCAGTACATTCATAACACCCCAGTAATCCCCGCAATCGCCCTCCTGCACTTGTAATTCGAAGGATTCCATCCACAACATGGGCGTTCCGTGCGGACCAACGCTGTGATACAACAACCCACTATCGCGGGGGCGATCGAGTTTGGGAGGCCATTTCTTCGTGCCCCATTTAAATTCCATACGGAGGTGATAGTTGCCATAGTCAGCCAGCGTGTTGATGCCGCCGAAGGTTTCGCCCGAGATTCGCAAGGCTGGTTTACCATCCACCGTAACGACCGAAAAAACGTGGTTTGGGTCGTTGTTCAGCCCGATTGAGGGCGTTTTGTCATTCTCGCCGTCTTTAGCGTAGGGCTTATCCAGATAGGTTTCCCAGCCGCTTAGGTCTTTTCCATTGAACAACGATTGCCATTTAGCCGACGATTGGGCCATGGCAGGTGTAACCATCAGCCAGCAGGCATAAACGGGTAGAAGACGTAATGTCATTGAGATAACGTTTAAGTAAGAGATTTTTCTGGACACGAGGGTATAGGTTTATTTACGTTCCGGGCTGATCACTAAGCATTCCAACTTTTAAGCGAACGTTGGGTTTATGACGAGATATACATACTCGACATAAAATCATGAAACAGTCAATTATTGCTATTCTACTTGGTCTCAGCTTAGCAACCGGTTGCCAGAAGAAAGAAAATGCCAAAGGCGTCGATACGGGTAACCTCGACAGTGCTAAAGAAACGGTCTCAACGGTTGGGGATCCCAAATTGCTTTATACACTTCCTGCCAAATACAACACTCCCGATGGGATGGCACTAGCACCTGACGGGTCCGTTTACTTATCTGTTCCGAATCTGGCTGATAACAGCTACCCTGGTGTTCTGGTGAAATTTGCTGCTGATTCAGTGCAGCTCTTTACGAGTCTTCCTGCGCACCCGGATACAAAACATGCCTGCCCCATGGATTTGGCTTTCGGGCCCGATGGTCATCTTTATTATGCCGATAACCAGTACGAAAATGATAAAAATTACAAATCCCGACTGATGCGGGTTCGAATCAAAGATGGGAAAGCCGTTGGCGTTGAACCCGTTGTGACGGGCTTTGGCTTATCGAATGCTGTTGTCTGGAAGGGAAACACCATTTATGTGACCGATAGCCAGTGGGACATGCCCGATAATGACAAAGGGAGCGCCGTTTTTCACTTTACACTCGATGAACTGAACAAGGGAATTGTTACCCTGAAACCTAAAACGCTGGATCCGCACGTGCTGGCAACGTTCACCACAACGGTCAACGAAACCGGCGTCGACAACGGTGTCGATGGGTTGGATTATGATAGTAAGGGGAATCTGTTTACCGGCACCTTTGGCGACGGGACACTTTACAAACTAACGCTCAAGCCCGACGGGAAGCTGGCATCCAAAGAAGTCGTCAATGTGAGCCAGGAAATTTCCTGTGTCGATGGGTTAATTATTGACCGCAAGACGGATGTCATCTACCTCTGTAACTCACGCATGAACGCCATCATGCGTGTTTTACCCGACGGTAAAGTGGCTACTGTGGTTCAGAACGGCGACACCGATGGGAAAGACGGGCGAATTGACCAGCCGGCCGAAGTTTTGCTGAAGGGAAATCGGCTATTCATCACCGACTACGATAAACCCGAAAAGAAGTTTGTGAACACCAAAGCCGACGATGTTCATACGATGTCATACATCGATCTAACCAAGTAATATAGTGGTTCGGCATTTCGACCAGGGGCCGGAATGCCGAACCACTATATTACTCTTACAATTCCTGCAGTTTGAAATTCTTCCAGCGGACTTTAATGCCGCCACCATCATGAATTTGTAGCGCCACGGAGCCTTCGCCTTTGCCAATTTTCTCATCGGTCAGATCGACCATTTGTGTGCCATTCAGGAACGTTTGAACATGATCGCCCTCTACCCGAATGCGAAGCTTGTTCCACTCGGTAGGTTTCAGGATGTTTTCTTTTTCGTCGGGAATCTGCACAAGCCAGTTCCGGCCGTAGGATTCGTAGATACCACCTGTATCGTGGTTAGGCGGGGCTACTTCTACCTGCCAGCCGCTCACTTTGGTGCCTTCGATGGTAGAGCGGAAAAACACACCACTGTTTCCATTCGCTTCCTGTTTAAATTCCAGCGAGAGATCAAAATTTTTGTAGTGTTTCTCGGTTGCCAGGTAGCCATATTTTTTGTCCGGGCCGCTTTCACAAATGAGTTCACCGTTTTCGACGTACCATTTTTCGGTGCCATAAATTTTCCAGCCAGTCAGGTCCTTACCGTTGAAGAGCTTAATCGTTTTCATGGGTATCGTGAAGGCAAAGGCCGCCATGACGAGGCAAATTGCAATGCAGTATTTCATTGAGTATTGGGTTTGTGAATTAATCGTAAAGAATACACGGGGCAAATTAGTGTGTTATTCGTTATGGCAAAAATGTTAATTGCCCGCCATGAGCACACACACCGGCGCTGGAACCTTCACCGATTGACCCGTGAAGGTCAGTTTTCCGGTTTTTTGGTCCCGTTTAAAGATCGTAATGTTATCCGTATCCTGATTTGCCACAAAAACAAAATCGCCTTTTGGATCGATCAGAAAGTTACGGGGCGTTTTTCCTTCCGTTGGCTGGTCCCCCACTTTCGTAAGTCGACCGTCGGCTCCAATAGCGAAGATAGCCAGCGTATTCGCGCCCCGATTGGAGTGGTAGAGAAACTTGCCTGATGGGTCAACGTGAATATCAGCGCTTGTATTCTGGCCACTGAAACCTTCAGGGAGCGCTTTTACATTATCATCCATCAGAGTTAAGGCACCAGTTTTCGCATTTCTGGCGAATACCGCTACCGTTGAGGTCAGCTCTTCAACCAGGTAAGCGTACTTTCCATTTGGGTGAAAGGTGAAATGACGCGGACCGGAACCAGGTTTCACCGTTACGTATGGCGTGGCAGCTGGTTTTATCGTACTTGTTTTGGTATCTATATCGAAGATGTTCAGCTTATCGGTTGTCAGGTCAGCTACGTACACAAAGCGGTTATCGGGCGCAAGCGTTGCTGAGTGCACATGAGCTTTGTCCTGGCGTTGCGCATTGGGTCCGGTTCCGGCATCCTGAACGCTATCGGTGGGTGCTGCCAGACTACCATCAGTATTGATCGGCAACACGGCCAGACTGCCACCGCCATAGTTGGAAACAAAAGCAGTTTTGCCCGTCTGGTCGACACTGACATGACAGGGACCGGCACCAAGTGAAGACTGGCCGTTTATAAACTGGAGTTTGCCGGTTGCTTTATCAATCGCATACGAACTGACTCCACCCAGTTTGTCAGCTCCTTCGTTTACGGAATAGAGGTACTTACCCGTAGGATGAATGGCGAGAAATGAAGGACTTTTGGCATTTGAAACAGCCTGAACCGGCTGCATAGAACCCGTTTTGCGGTCAAACGTAAATACGTAAATACCTTCGCTGCCTCGCAGTGAATAGGTGCCGACGTACATAATTTCGTTACCCGATTGGGCTTGTGCTGCCAGGCTTATACTGGCCAGAATGCCTACTACTAGTTTGTTCATGGTACAATAATGAGTCGTTTTAATAAGCGCAGAAGTGCGCTAAACTACCGATTCGATTCCTGGTACAGAAGCAGACAATAAACAGTTTTTGAAAAATTGAGTAGTAGATAAGGAAATTATATAGCCAGAATGGTTTTAGATTAAAATGATATAAAGACGATTGATTGGAATGCGTTACTTTTGTGTAACGATTAGTGCCGTTCATTCTCAGCATTTATCATTTAAACCTAACTTTTCGTTAACTCCTCCAGTACTATGAAACGAGTATTGATTCTTTTTGCGGCCGTAGCAATGTTAGCCTCCTGTAATAGCAAGAAGCGCATGGCCGAAATTAAAGCGTTGCAGGATGCACGCGACAAAGCTGTTGCTTCCCTGAATGACTGCGATCAACGTACAGCCACCCTCCGTACACAACTATCGGCGAAAGACACCGATTTGCAGGGGAAAGACAAACAAGTGAGCGATTTACAAGCTCAGGTAGATTATCTTAAAAAGACAAATACAAACCTCCTGGACCGGATGTCAGATTTGTCTATTGTGAGTAAGTCGGGCGCCGAAAGCATTAAAAAATCGCTGGAAACCCTCAATGAGCAAACCAAATACACCAACAACCTGAACTCGACCATCCAGCGGAAAGATTCCCTGAATCTGGCCCTGGTAATGAGCCTAAAGCGGTCGCTGGACGATATCAACGATCAAGATGTTCAGGTTGAAGTGAAAAAAGGCGTTGTGTACGTCTCGATCTCCGATAAACTACTGTTTAAATCAGGTAGCTACGACATTACGCCAAAAGCTGAAGTCGTGTTAGGCAAGGTAGCTAAAGTGGTAAATGACCACAAAGACCTGGACATTCTGGTTGAAGGACACACCGATGCTGTCCCCATTTCGACGGCCGCCATCAAGGATAACTGGGATTTGAGTGCTTTACGCGCTACCTCTGTTGTTCGGACGCTGCAATCTAAATTTGCTGTTGCGCCTGAGCGCCTGACGGCCGGTGGTCGGTCAGAGTTCGCCCCTAAAGATGATAATAGCACTGCGGTGGGACGCCAGCAGAACCGTCGTACAGAAATTATTATTACGCCAAAACTGGATCAATTCTTCAACTTGTTGTCGAGTGGTCAGGCAGGCGGAAGCAAATAATTTTCAGCTTTTCAAACGTAAAAAGGTCCGTTCCAATTCAGGGACGGACCTTTTTACGTTTGAAAAGCTGAAAATTATTTAACGGCTATCTCCTGTGTCCTCACAGACACGGGAGCATCGTGATGTGACGAGGGAATTAGAAGTAATAGGTAGGATATGGCACGTTAGGTTAGTGGTGAGATGTTTGCCGAAGCGTGCTTAGAACGCCCCTTATCCGTGCCGTCAGGTATGCAACCAAAGTGGGTTGCATACCTGACTTAAGTAAGTAAACACAAGGCGTTGACAAAGCTAGGACCTATAGCCGCTTGATTAGCAACGTTTCAGCTTAGTCAACGTTCTGGTAATTCTAATTCGGCGCTCTGCCTGAATAAAATGTGAAGGGCAACCTAAATAAATTAGGCTGCCCTTTTCTATTCGATTTAAGCATTGTTCAGGAGATCGCTTTTCCTGACTATATTATTCAGAACGTTTGGGCTCTTCAGGTTCGGGCCAAACGGATTCCGGCGTTGGCCGCTGACTATCGTCCGCTGGCGTTTCCCGGTCTTCATCAGCGGGTTTTGGCGTTTGTTCTTCGTCGACTAATTCGGAAGCCGGCAAGACGGAGGCTTCCGTCGCGTCGGGGCCTGTAATAGGTAGAAGGCTATCTTCAATGGGCGGCTCACCAAAAAACCGGCGCTGGAAGAATAAAATGATACAGACGCCTACAAAAATGCAGGAGTCAGCGACGTTGAAAATAGGCGTCGAATAATATTGGCCGCCCCAGACTGGTACCCATTCTGGAATGAAACCCTCCCAGACATCCACAAAAATCATGTCGATTACCTGACCATGAAACCAGGGGGTAGGTGAGCCATAAGGCGCATTATTCAGAAAAACACCGTAGAACGTGCTGTCGATGACATTGCCCACGGCCCCGGCCAGAATCATGGCCATAGCCCACAGCAACCCATTTGGCGCGCCCCGGTGCGCCAGGTTAATCAGATAATACCCAATGCCGACCATGGCAAATAAGCGGAAAATGCTAAGCAGAAGCTTCCCGTATTCATGGCCCAGTTGCATCCCAAAAGCCATTCCCGGATTCAGAACATAGTGAAGCTTGAGCCACTCACCAGCCACTTTAATTTGCCCCGCAAAGCCGGGTGCCATGTAAAAATGTACCGCCAGCTTTACGCCCTGATCGAGTGCAATCAGCAGTAGCGTCAGCAGGAAAAACTTATAGGGGCTTTTCTGAATCATGTTAAAAAATACAGCAAGGTACCGATCGACCAACCGGCGCCTTGCTGTCTATGAATACTCGGTTACTTACAGCCCTTACGGCGCTTCAATTCATTACTCACTAACGTAAATTCCCGGCTGCTCTGACCAGCAATTGACTTGTTCTCATCGGCCCGACGGAATAAATAAGGCATAACGGCTTCAACGGGTCCATAGGGCACGTATTTGGCTACGTTGTATCCCGCATTAGCGAGGTTGTACGAGATGTTATCGCTCATACCCAGCAATTGTGCGAAGTAAATATGCCTGTCGGTGGGCTCAATACCCATTTGGCTCATGTGCTGCACACAGTACTGACAACTTTCTTCATTGTGCGTGCCCAGACAAATGGATATGATATCAAGGTTCTGCAGGCAGAAGTCAATGGCTTCGTTGAATGCGATATCGGTGTCTTCTTTCGTCGCCTGAATGGGGTCCTGGTATTCCTCTTCATGCGCCCGAAGCCGCTCTTTCTCCAGATAAGCACCCCGCACAAGCTTAACGCCAAGGTAGTAGCCTTTAGCCTTGGCCTCGGCTGTATCCCGACGAAGGTGTGCCATACTTTCCCAGCGATACATCTGGTACGTATTGTAAACGATGGGACGCTCGTGGTTGTAGCGATCCATCATCTCGTAGGCTAATGTGTCGATCGTATCTTGTATCCAGCTCTCTTCAGCGTCGATAAATACCCGCACATTACGTTCATGAGCTCGCTGACAGATGGTGTCTACGCGCTTCATGACGCGGTCAAATTCAGCTTTCTGGTCTTTCTTCAGTGAATCACCGATCTGAATAGCTTCCAGCAGCTCAGTAGAGGCAATGCCGGTCACTTTAAATACAGAAAATGGAATGTCGTTGGATTCGCTGGCGCGCTCGATGGTACGAAGAATTTCGAGCGTTGTTTCATCAAAACTTTTTTCAGTTTCCTCACCCTCAACGGAATAGTCAAGGATCGTTCCTACATGAACATTGTGCAGGGTCTGAATGGTTTTTTCAGAATCCTGAATGCTCTCTCCCCCACAAAATTGTTCGAAAATCGTGTTTTTAATGAGGAATTTGATGGGGAGACGTAAACGTAGGGCGATCTTTATAAAAAAAGTCCCTAAATTTACCAGCCATCCCTTATTCATCAACGCAAATAACCAGTAGGTCTTTCGGAGTTTGAAATCCGACTGGGACGAAAAAGCAATCGAAGTGTCCTCAAATGATAAGGGGCGTGTGTTCGGCTTTAAGTCTGTAAGGCCCTGGACAGTCTCCGGCATTAAATTACTTCGGTTTGACATATCAGTGCTCCGTTTGGGCGGTGCTACTAGCATAGCTTAAGTGCGTGTCGGCTAACACGACCGAAATATATAACGAAATTTCGGTCAATCGGTTAAAATGCCAGCACGGCTTGGTTCGACAAACTAAAAACGGTTATAGACAAATGAAGGAACCGGCTTGAAAAACAGCCAATTCCCTTACAAATATACTATAAAATTAAATTGAAAGTTCCCCATAGAGTAGCCCTGTTACTCTTAGATTAAGCGTTTAGTATGAAAGTAGAATTAACCGTAGAGCCGCTTGGATCTTGGATTGATACCAATGGCAAACCTCTGATCATTGCAGGGCCCTGCAGCGCAGAGACCGAAGATCAATTAGTAGAAACCGCTCGTCAGTTGAAAGAACTGAACGCGGTGCACGTCATTCGTGCGGGCGTATGGAAGCCCCGCACCCGGCCGGGTAGTTTCGAGGGAATGGGCGAAGCCGCTTTACCCTGGATTCAGCGCGCTAAAGCCGAAACGGGTCTGCCGTTTGCGGTTGAGGTGGCTACACCCGAGCACATCGAACTCGCGCTGAAATATGGTGTTGATATTTTGTGGGTTGGTGCCCGTACGACGGTAAATCCATTTAACGTACAGGAAATTGCCGATGCCCTGCGCGGAGTAGATGTGCCTGTATTGGTAAAAAACCCGGTTAATCCTGATCTGGCCCTGTGGGTTGGTGCATTCGAGCGTCTCGCCGGAGCCGGTATCAGTAAACTGGGGGCTATTCACCGGGGCTTTGCCACGGGTGAAGCCAGTAAGTACCGCAACGTACCGATGTGGCAGATGGCCATTGAACTGAAGTCGATCTTCCCTCAGTTGCCACTCATCGGCGATCCGAGCCACATGGCCGGAAAACGGGCTTATCTGAACGAGTTGGCTCAGATGGCTATGGACCTGAACTACGATGGTCTGATTGTTGAGTCGCACATTGACCCCGATAAAGCTTGGAGTGATGCCGCTCAGCAGTTGACACCGGCTGCTTTTGGCGACATGCTCGATCACCTCCAAATTCGGCAGGTAGAGTCGCAGAACCTGGAGTTCCAGAGCTTTATGGAACAGTCACGTCGTAACATCGACAACGTTGATCGGCAGATTGTCGAAATGCTGGGTGCCCGGATGGCGCTTGTTGAACGGCTGGCTGAATACAAGCGGGATAATAATGTTACATTGTTTCAACCCGATCGCTGGAAGGAAATTCTGAAAACGCGTACCGAGCTGGGTAAAAAGCTGAATCTGTACCCTGAATTGGTGGAAGAAATCTACAAAATCATCCACATGGAGTCAATTCGGAAACAGACTGAAATTATTCACAGCGCAACGCAGGACGTATAGAAATGTAGGCTGATGTAAGTTGGCTTTGACAAACAGCCCCGATTTCATCAGGAAATCGGGGCTGTTTTATTTTAAAGTAAAAGTAGTGGTTGCGTTATTATAACCAGCAAAGCAACCCAGGCCTCCTTCGATGTTGCTCGGAATTAAGACGGGCTCAGCGAAAGGATTATTGCGCACACGTCGTTGACGAATCACCGCTTCCTGAAATCGGTAATATGTCTGCTCGACACTCATCAGGTTTACCGTTACAGATGCTGTTTGGTATTGGCCGTAGAAGCTGGTCGATTCATTCGTTTTAAAGGTGGTTGATGTCAGAAAGGAACGCCCTGAAACCAGTACTGTTCCATCTAAACCTTCGTCGGTGAGCAGACCCCGATTGTCATCGTCATACGTTAAGGGGAAGTTACCGATCTGATCCAGTTTACTTCGGTAGCGAAAATAACCGACCAACTGGTAAAAATTATCCTGTCTGGCAGGGTCTGTCCAAAGGGCTTTAATAAAATACCGGCGCACCAGCGAGCGCCCCTGGTTTTGGGTTAATGAGTCGAAGGTGATGGACTTCAGTTTAACCGGAGCTGGTATGGTGCAGGTGCTGCTGGCGCGCTGACCGTTAGCGGTCACTACGGAAAGTTTGTATGTCCGGCCTGCCAAGATGGGTAATAATTGAGCGCTTGCGCTGTAATAGGACTGCCTGGTTGAATCGGTAGGACGCGTACTGGTGTACTGCAACTGGACCGATTTGTTACCATCAGACAGCGTCACGGTAGCGTCGGTAATGTCATTGCCCGTCTGTAATTGGCTAAGGCTATCGCCCACCACGGTGTTCGAGCGGATTACTTTTATCGCTAACGTGGTATCCTGAGGAGATAAATAACCGCTAATGACAAGTTTAGGCGATGCCAGTCCCAATTGGCTGGGATCGACTTCGTTTCGCAGGCTGCTGCAACCACTCAAAAGCAAAGCCACAGTCAGGCCGTTAACGCATGTGTTGAGCGTAGTACAGAGTTGAGTAAAAGAGTGCATCAGAATTTGATGTTATAGCTGATGGCGGGAACAATAGGGAAAACCGAGTAACGAAACAGAGCCGTTCGGGCGGCTTCCGTCGATGTGGCTGACACGGACTCAAGTCGGTAGAAAAATGGATTTCGGCGGTTGTAGAGATTGTAAACGCTAACCTCCCAAGTGCGTTCATGATGCTTTTTCTGTTTATGGAACTGAATGCCAACGTCAAATCGGTGATAGGGTTCTGCTCGAAAACTGTTCTTCTGTGTGCCATAATCATCAGACGTACGGACATTCTGAAAAAGCAATTGGTTGAGAGCAGGATCACCGCCATACACCAGCGTATTGCTGGCCCGGTATGTACCAAAACGGCCAATAGGCACCGTCAGGGCATTACCGGTGCCGTATACCCAGGTTGCTGATAATGTGATGCGCTTGTTGAGTTCATAAATACCAACCAGTGAAATGTCGTGCCGCCGATCGTAGCGCGGGTAGTAGGGCTTGCCACCATTCAGTTCGGCAAATTGCCATTGCGTCCAGGAAAGCGTATATCCTAGCCAGCCAGAGAATCGCCCCACTTTCTTCTGGAGCAACATTTCGGCACCATACGACCAGCCCCGGCCTGCCGTTACATTGTCTTCCCAACGAACACTGTTGGCCGACGTGGGATCATTAATCAGCAGAAAACTGGCGCCTTCTTTGTAGTTGATGATGTTGTTCATCGCCTTATAATAACCTTCTACGGTGAGGGTTACGCCTTTGTCGACAAAGTCTTTGGCAACGCCAATGGCTACCTGTTGCGACTGCTGCGGCTTGACAATATCGGTCGTCGGCACCCATAAATCAGTGGGGAGGCCAATGCCCGTATTCGAGAGCAGGTGCACATACTGGTTCATCAACGCATAGGAAGCCTTGATGGATAAATCCGGCCTGATGGTGAGAGCCGCTGACAAGCGCGGTTCCGGCCGAATGTACTGCGCCTTTTGTTGCTGAAAATAACTTAGCCGAAACCCCGCGTTCAGGCGTAACCGGTTGGACGGACGCCACGTATCCTCCGCATAAATACCCGATTCCAGCACATCGATGTTATCGACATTGTTGACTGACTGATTAATGCCCGCGTTTTGCAGGACAACAGCGCTGGGCGTAAAGCGATGATAGGTACTTTGCAGCCCCATGCGCACCGAGTGCTGGGGCGTCGGGTAATAGTCTACGTCGTATTTCAGTGAGAAATCCCGAATCCCCGAATTATAGAAAAGCGAATACGTATCCGTTCCCTGTGTGCTCTTCTCGACTGATGAGATCTGAAATTTATAGTCACTGAAAATCAGGGATAGATTCGAAAATAGCTTCTGATTGAATAAGTGGTTCCAGCGAAGTGTAGCCGTTGCGTTGCCCCAGCTCAATCCGGTGTCGGTGCTTTCATCGGTGTCGTTCGCGTAAAACCGGTCTCGGCCAAAGTAGGTGCTTAAGTAGAGTTTGTTTTTTGGCCCGAAGTCGTAGTTTGCTTTGGCGTTGAGGTCATAAAAATAATACCCTGCCGTCAGCGTCCCACCCGACTGCGCTCGAATCAGGGGGGCTGCCAGTATATCCAGGTACGTCCGCCGACCCGAAATAAGAAAGGATGCCGAACGCGGCCCGGCCTTCTTGTTTTTCGTCAATGGTCCTTCGAGCAGAAGTCGGGAGGCAATCAGGCCAATACCGCCTTCGCCATGCAGTTTTTCGCGGTTTCCCTCTTTCATGTTCAGGTCGATAACCGACGAAAGCCGCCCGCCATACCGCGCTGGAAAACCGCCTTTTATGAGTTCGACACTTTTGATCGCATCGCCATTAAAGACCGAAAAGAAACCAAAGAGATGGTTAGCGTTATAAACGACCGCATCGTCCAGAATAATAAGGTTCTGTTCGGGGCCGCCCCCCCGAACATAAATTCCCGTTTGCCCTTCTGAGCCTTTTTGTACGCCCGGCATGAGTTGAAGCACTTTCAGAACGTCTTTCTCGCCCAGAAAAGCCGGTATTTTTTTGATCTGACTAACTGGTATATCAATGGAGCTCATCTGAGCGCTTTCACTGACTTTATTGGTCAGGCGTCCGGCTTTCACATCCACCTCCGTCAAGGCCCGTCCGGGCGTCAGCGATATATTGAGCGTTTGATTGGTTCGCAGGCTAATGGTTCGGCTCACGATGTCGTAGCCCACGAAGGAATAAGCCAACTGCAGACTGTCCTGCGCCGGGATGGTTAACGAGTAGAATCCGTATGTATTTGTGGTAGTACCGGTTGTGGTACCCGGTAAGTATACATTCACCCCAATCAGTGCTTCCTGACTACCCGTTTCATGGACGTAACCGCTAACGGTGAAGCGCCTGGTGGGGATTTGAGCTTTCAATAGGCTGATGGACAGGAGGACTAATAAAAAACCGGGTAAATAATTAGGCATAATGGCGGTTGACAGTGACAACTAAAGACGAGCTAAACGTAAGAATAGTTAGCTTCACTGGGTGAATTGGGCAAGTAACATCGATTAAGAAAGGAATCCTATAACGAAACGATGAGGGTGGCCATCCATTGCTCAATTTATAGGCTACAATTAAAACAAAACAACTGATTGTAAGGTACTATAGTCGGAAAAGATCGGTGTGTCAAACGCCTTACCCGTATGCTTCAATTCGATAAACTTTCACTCAATATACCTGATACAACCAAACCCCGCGTTGTCATCATTGGTGGCGGATTTGGCGGAATGAATTTAGCCAAAAGTCTGCGCAACACCGATGTGCAGGTGGTGCTGTTCGATAAGCAAAATTACAATGGGTTCTGGCCGCTGCTGTATCAGGTCGCTACGGCTGGTCTGGAGCCCGACGCCATTGCCGAGCCCTTTCGTAAAATGTTCGATGGGTTCGAAGATTTCCACTACCGAATGGTGCGGGTCAATAAGGTCGACCCTACGGCAAAAACAGTAACAACCCTGATTGGTGAGTTGCATTACGACTACCTGGTGATCGCCAGTGGCACAAAATCCAACTTTTTCGGAAACGATCAGATCAAAAAATATTCGTTTCCGCTGAAAACGATTCCAGAAGCGCTTAATGTCAGAAGTCAGTTCCTGCAATGTTTTGAGCAGGCCAGCGTCACAACCGATCCGGCCGAGCGGGAGAGTTTGCTCACGTTTGTAATCGCCGGGGCCGGCCCGACGGGTGTAGAGATGGCGGGCTCGCTGGCCGAAATGCGGAAGCACGTACTGCCCAACGATTATCCGGGTCTGGATTTTAGCCAGATGCGCATTTACATTGTGGAAGGGCTGGGGAAAGTGCTGCCACCCATGTCGGATGAGGCCGGGCAGAAAGCGAAACGATACCTCGAAGACTTAGGCGTTATCATAAAGTTGAATACGTTGGTCGAGGCCTATGACGGCGAGACCGTTACTTTCAAAGGGGGCGAGCAAATCAGAACCCAGACGCTGGTTTGGGGCGCTGGTGTAACCGGCGCGATGATCGATGGTATTCCAGCCGAATCGACCGAACGTGGGCGTATCCTGGTCGATCCGACCAACCGGGTTCAGGGATTGACCAATGTATTTGCCATTGGCGATATTGCCTTTATGAAACTGGACGATTATCCTAAAGGCCATCCTGGTGTTGCACAGCCCGCTATTCAGCAGGGTGAGCATTTAGCTAAGAACCTGCGTCGTTTGATAAGAAACGAACCAACCGAACCCTTCAAATACTTTGATAAGGGTTCGCTGGCCATCGTGGGCCGCAGTCGGGCCGTTGCCGATCTGCCCGGCAATATTCACTTGGGTGGGTTCATTGCCTGGATGGCCTGGCTGTTTGTCCACATCTGGTACCTAGTTGGATTCCGCAGTAAACTGGTTGTCTTCAGTAACTGGGTATACCGGCTGTTTACTTACGAGCGGGGCACCCGGATTATCATACGGCCCTTTGTCCGTAAAGATGACAAAGTTGGTCAGGAAATTGTAGCGCAAAACGAAGTAAGCTAATGGTTCCGGGCCTTGTCCCAAAGAGCCGCTGTTGGTTCGTGTGTAACTAGTGGTTGACACACGAACCAACAGCGGCTCTTTGGGACTTAGTTTACAACTTACCGATTGGATAGTTAAAGCCGAAAGCGTAGATGTACTGTAAGGAATAGAAGTGGTGGGTAGCCAGCCCCTGATGATCCGCACCGAGCTTGGTATTTGTGTAATCGACCCAGGCACCCTGCAGGTTAGTTTGCAAAAAGAAGTACTTGAATAAATCCAGCTTAAGCCCCGCACTGAGTGCCGCTACCACACCATGGTAGTGAAAATAGCCTTCGTCGTTATTGCCTAACACGGTAGAGATGGTGTACGAAATGAGTGGCCCGGCCCCTACCTTGCCGATGCCGCTCAGGTCAAGGTACTTTGAATGCCACAACTTCTGTCGTTTCACCAAATTGAGCATCAGATAGTTATTGCCATTCGTGTGTTGCAGGTGGACAAAGTCCGGTGTCACGAGCGTATCCTTGTCAATCTGATGCCCCCTGATCTGGCCCTGCACATGGATAATCTGGTCATCCGTAACGATGTACTTGAGGTGGTCCCAGCTTAGTTCGATGCCCAGATCATGTTTATCGTTAAAGAAATAACCGATATTCATGTCATACTGAGGAACCGTCAGATTATTGAGTTTGTAGAAATCGTGTAAATCGGGACGGTCGTGCGCCTTGGCCTTAATGAAGGTAAAATCGTAGTTGTCGGTTGTC
The DNA here is from genome assembly GCF_000974425.1 of Spirosoma radiotolerans. Classification (NCBI taxonomy): domain Bacteria; kingdom Pseudomonadati; phylum Bacteroidota; class Cytophagia; order Cytophagales; family Cytophagaceae; genus Spirosoma; species Spirosoma radiotolerans. The sequence goes on along the minus strand of NZ_CP010429.1, from coordinate 6,273,140 downwards.
GTATTACGGAAGTGAATTGTGCTTTTCGTGTACCAGTCCCGGTTATAGCCCCAAGTGAAATAAAGACTGCCGGGATGTTTGCCGAGCTTCAACGTGTTGTTGGGTAGTGGCTGTTGCGCAAACGTACAAACGGATTTTAGCAAGCAATAGAAAACCCAAGGCACAAGTAAACGTGTCTGTTTCATACTGTATGTAGTGAATGGTGGTATTGAGGTATGTATCCTCAGAGAGAGAATTGTAAAACAAGCCCAGGAGTTCCAGGAATAAGTAATCAAAAAAAAGCGCTTACTACTTTTAAGTAAGCGCTCTCCTGATTTTTGGTCTCATTTACCAGCCGGGTCGGCCATAATGACCATACCCATAACCACGGTTCCCGTTATAGGGTCGTGGTGGCGGACCGTAATGACGACGGCCATAATGGGGTGTATTTCGGTTCGTATAATAGGTAGGCCCACAACTGGTTACCGAAATCATCAGCATTAGGGCAACTAAGAATCCAAGCACTTTTGTCGTTTTCATAAAGTTAGCATTGTTTTTTTTCAATTCATCTATTAGATAGACAAAGACCCTGGTTGATTAAAATCGGTCGATTAAGCTTACATTAAAGTTTCAACATCCGTGTATGCGTTTAAAGACGTGCCGAAATAGTCGAAACGTTTGAGTTAAATTCACGTTCTAGCACATAGTATTGATTCAATCAATGAAGTATATGAAATTTCGTTCTGCTCAGCTAGCCATTCTGGGTGTTGCCTTACTGGCTGGTTCGGCTTTAGCCCAAAATACGCCTATAACCGGAGTCGATTCCAGCAAAGGCGGCCCACTTGACTTGGGCAAGATGTGGACCTTCGACAATCCACCCTCGGCCTTTTTTCAGAAGACCTATAAGTTCACGGCTGATGAAAAGTGGTTCGACGAAGCCCGGCTGGCCTCACTGCGGTTTGCCGATTACTGTTCAGCTTCGTTTGTGTCGGCCAATGGCCTGGTTATGACCAATCACCACTGCGCCCGCGAATCAGGAACGGGTGTAACGCGCAAAGGTGAAGATTTGAACGCCACCGGTTTTTTTGCCAAAACACCCGCTGAAGAGCGTAAGGTCGATGGCTTGTTTGTGGATCAACTGGTGGAAATCGATGACATCACTAAGCGCGTTCAGGATGCTATGGGCAGCGCAACTTCAGAACAAGCCCAGTTGCAGGCCCGCGAACAGGCGTTTGCGGCCATAAAGCAAGAATATGGCACTAAAGAGGGATGGAAAGGGCTGGAATTGCAGACCATTACCTTCTACAACGGCGGTCGTTACGCGCTGTATGGATTCAAGCGGTATACCGATGTGCGGCTGGTGTTCATGCCTGAGTTACAACTTGGCTTTTTTGGGGGCGATTACGATAACTTCACCTACCCACGCTACGCGCTCGACTGTTCGTTTTTCCGGGTATACGATGAGGGAAAGCCGCTCAAAACAACGCACTTCTTCAGGTTTAACACCAATGGTGTTCGTGATGGAGAGCCTATTTTTGTAATCGGTAATCCGGGCCATACCGAACGACTGAAGACCGTTGCCGAACTTGAATTCGATCGGGATCTACAAACACCGGCCACAATTCAACTCCTTCGCAACCGCTCGGCAGCCTTGCAGGCATATAATGAAACGGCAAAAAGCGACAGTGTACTGAATGAGATTTTTAGCTATGAAAACAGTCTGAAAGCGTATGATGGGCAGCTCGATGGGTTGCGCGATACGGGTTTAATGGCCCGTAAGTCGGTTTTTGAGGAGCAGTTTAAAGCGGCTGCCAAAGCGAAAAACTTACCCACCGATCAACTCAAAACCTGGGATGATATTGCCGCGAATACGGCTCAGCTTCGGTCTATTTTCAAAGACGCTAACTACCTCGCCCCCAGCGAGCGAACGATGGGTGAACTGTTAACCTTTGCTAACGTCGTGAGCCAATACAGCGAGTTGCTGGCTACTCGTCCGCAGGATGCCGAACGCGCACGCTCCCTGATGGAGCCACCGGTTGTTAAAAACAGGGCGTTGGAAGATGCCTATCTGGCAGCCCATCTGGCCGAAGCACAGGCGGCTCTGGGCAACGACGACCCGTATGTAAAAGCCGCGCTCACCGGCGCTGATGGTAAACTTCGAACCCCAAAAGAGACAGCGGCTTACCTGGTAAAAAACACTAAACTGACCGATCCCGCTTTTGTGAGTGAATTGGCCACACGGCCCGGCGCGGCTGCCGTCTCGAAAGACCCAATGTTGGCACTGGCGCGTATTGGCTTCCCCCGGTATATAGCTGCTGGTCGCCAGGCCCGTCAGATCACGCAAAAACAGGAAGTGCTGCGTGGTCAACTAGGTCGGATGTTGTATGATGTATATGGCACGGCTGTTCCGCCAGATGCAACGTTCTCCCTGCGCATCAACGATGGCGTGGTTCAATCGTACAACTATAATGGCACGAAGGCACCTATATTGACCACCTTTGCCGGTTTGTACGACCGCAATTACTCGTTTGCCGACAAGGCTCCCTGGAATTTGCCCACCCGCTGGAAAAATCCGCCAATGGAGTTGTTAAAACAGCCGATGTGCTTTATTTCCACCAATGACATCATTGGGGGCAACTCCGGCAGCCCGATGATCAACAAAAACCTGGAAGCTGTAGGCCTCGCTTTCGACGGCAACATGGAGAGCTTACCAGGCGAGTTTATCTTCGTACCCGATGCCAACCGGACCATTTCGGTCCACACGGGCGGCATCATTGCCGCCATGCGCTACATTTACAAAGCGGATCGGCTGGTTAGCGAGCTAACAGGGGCAACCGGTAATGTGCCCGTAGCTAAGCCCAAAACAGCAAAAAAGTAGTCAATTATAGTGGTCTCAGATCAGCGAGCCGCACAAACTCCCCGAAAGTTCAGTACTTTCGGGGAGTTTGTTTTTTGACTCTACACAACCTGACTATGACCAAATCTGAAATTCCGGTGATGCCGAAGTTCTTTGATCGGTACATCAATCTGGCCGGGAATGACTGGCTACTGCTTGACGCGCTCACCCAGGGTGCTTCGTTTGAAGACCTTATACCGGCCCAAACGCTCGAACGACTTGGTGATCTACGGTATGCTCCCGGCAAATGGACGGTAAAAGATATTTTGCAGCACATTATTGATACCGAGCGGATTATGAGCTATCGGGCCATGCGGTTGTCCCGAAATGACCAGACGCCACTACCTGGTTTTGATGAAGAAAAATTTGGTGAAATGGCCATGGGCTCCCGACGTACCATTCCTGATCTGTACGACGAATATACTGCTGTCAGAAAGTCGAATATTGCGTTGTTTAGTAGTTTCGACGAGGAGATGCTCCTGCGGACCGGTACCTGTTCAGATCAGAAAATTTCAGTATTGGCCCTCGGGTTTGTGCTGGTTGGCCATGCTACGCACCATGTGAATGTGATCAATGAACGTTATCTCCCTCTTCTAGCTTAATCAACAGGTCATGAAAGCAACCTTTATCGTCCTGATTGCCCTTACGGCACAGACCGTTTTTGCCCAAACGAAAGCCAAAGTTACGGCCACGGATTTGACTCGAATCAAACAGGTTGGTGGTATCGAACTGGCTCCTGATGGACAGCGGGCCGTGTATGCGCTCGCCACTATAGAGCCGAATCCCGATCAGAAAGAAGAGTACGAATACAAAACACACATTTATCTAACCGGTCTGAAACCCGGTGACGGCAAAGCATTGACCCGCGGCTCCGAGTCAGCCCGGCAGGCCGTATGGTCGCCCGATGGGCAGCGGATTGCTTTTGTGCGGTCGGTGAAGGGGAAGGGACAGATTTTTGTTATGTCGCTCGATGGGGGCGAAGCCTGGCAGTTAACGAACAGTACGTATAGTGCTTCTTCGCCACTTTGGTCGCCCGATGGCAAGCGTATTGCGTTTACGGCGGGCCTGACGATGAACCAGGTGCTAACGGACTCGTTGGTGAATCCCGCTAAAAACGCGCCACTCTGGTCGCTCGAAAAGCCGGGTTTTTCAACCAATGATTTCATTAAGAAAGACAAGAAAGTAAAGCCCAATCCCGATGGATCGCTGGCCGAAGTACGGGCTTATCTGGAAAAAGATGTCGAAGACAAAAAAGCGAAAGTCATCAATCGACTGAACTTTCAGGGCGAATCGACGACGGAGCCCGAACTCAACTTCACTCATTTGTATGTTGTGGACGTCATGGAAGGTGCAACGCCAAAGCCCCTCACCCGTGGTTTTTCATCGTATCAGGGCGCTAACTGGTTGCCAACGGGTCAGGGATTGCTGGTCGTTACGGATCGGGATTCATTGAAACACCCGGATCGGGAACAGGATAACGCGATTGTTTATGTGCCCGCCGATGGAACCGGTACGCGGAAAGTTGTCCTGGCCGAAGCCGGCAAGAGTTATCGCTCCCCCGAAATCTCCCCCGATGGCAAGCAACTGGCATTTTTGGTTAGCCCGTCAGAAGGGGTCAATTTCGCTCAAATCGGCTTGGCAACGTTAGCCGGTACAAGTGTATCGGGCATTGAACTCGTCACCTTCGACCGGGCAGCAAACGCGTTGAGCTGGGCGACAGCCCCTACTTCGGCAAAAGGTAAGAAAGGGACCGCAGGCTACACGATTTATTTTACCGCCCCGGCCAATGGCGGATCGCCCCTTTATCGACTCGATCCGGCCACACGGCAGGTTACTCAGCTAACAGATTTTACACAGGGCGTTACCAGCTTCGATGTAAATGGTAATCGGGTGGTGCTGGCCAGAACGGAAGTCGCTAATCCGTCGGAATTGTACCTGACAGACGCTTCGGCCAAAACCCAGACGAAACTGAGCAACCACAACGATTGGGTAGCCCAGCGTCAACTCAGTACGCCAGAAAAACGGACGTATAAAAATTCGTTGGGTCAGACGGTTGATTACTGGATTATGAAACCCGCTTTTTTTGACGCTTCTAAAAAGTACCCACTTCTGCTCAACATGCATGGTGGCCCGACGGCCATGTGGGGACCCGGCGAGCCGTCTATGTGGCATGAGTTTCAGTATATGTGTTCACAAGGCTATGGCGTCGTGTATGCCAACCCTCGTGGATCGGGTGGATACGGCCTCAATTTCCAGCGGGCAAATATCAAAGACTGGGGAACCGGCCCCACTGAAGATGTGCTGGCGGCCGTGACTGATGCCGCGAAAGAGAAATGGGTAGATACCAGTCGGCAGGTAATTACGGGCGGCTCCTACGCCGGTTACCTTACCGCCTGGATTGTTAGTCACGACAACCGATTCAAGGCAGCTTTTGCCCAGCGGGGCGTTTATGACTTGACTACGTTTCTGGGCGAAGGCAATGCGTGGCGGCTTATCCCGAACTACTTTGCCTATCCCTGGTCGGCTGATGCTAAAGTACTCGATGCAAATTCGCCGTACACCTTTGTTCAGAATATCAAAACTCCGCTGTTGATCAAGCACGGTGAAAATGACCTTCGAACAGGGCCGATTCAAAGCGAGATGATGTACAAAAGCCTCAAAATTCTGGGTCGGCCGGTTGAATATGTTCGGATGCCCGGTGCCACGCACGAACTGAGCCGGTCGGGGAATGTGCGGCAGCGAATCGACCGCATCCTGCGCATTTATGAATTCTTTGAGCGGTATGTAGGGGCTGATGCGCAGGCGCTGACCCAGAAGTAGGGAGGACCTCTCCGGTTGCCCCAGGTGTCAACTAGTCCGGACGGGGTCAACCGGAGAAGTGTAAATTAGTATTAATAAGCTTTTGGCTTGTCTAGCAACGGTTTATCGTTCTTTTTGAACGCGTTTCAGCCACTGTTTTATGGCTTAGCTGAACATAATTGCATTTACATAACAGTGAAGTTCCAACCCTATCATCTTAGTTTAGGTCAGTTCAGTAAAAAACCATATGACTATGAAATATATTGGATCGTTGCTGGCCTTATTACTCATTTGGAGCTGCCAATCCAAGGTATCAATTGAACCTACAACGGTGGGGCCTGAGCCTGAACCGTACCGGATCGTCCGAGATAGTGTCAAGACGGGGGCTTATCTGGACATAGCAATTGGTGAAGAGGCAGCCACTGCTTATCCCAAAATTCAAGCCCTTCGCACAACCAAGGGTGTTGCCTATCTGAACATAGTTAGCAACGTATTTGCCGATCTGTCTCCCTTGAAAGAGCAATTACCCCTTTATCAGTACATTCTACTTGATCAAAGGCCAGGTACTGACACCGGTGTACAGATTACCATCGAGGGCCAAACCGTTAAAAGTATCTATCTAAACAGTGGTCAACAGCTTAGTCAATGGCCTGAAAAGCAAAAAGCTAGCTCATCGGTGCGGGTGGGTGATGCTGTCTCAGACTTGTATGATAAACTAATTAATGTGCGTAATATAGACCGTTATACTAACAAGTTTGAATACATCTCCTTACTGACCAAAAACCTGTCTACCAAGTATGATGAAGTTATGAGTCTATCTCCACAATGGTACTTTGGGTACTCGACCGGCCAAAACCAGATGGATCAGATTCAAGTCCATTTTCAGAGGAGTAAAGTCAGTAAAATTTACATCGACCACTACTCCAAATAGTAACTCAATCTCTGATTTCGAGGTGTATCGAAACGTTACAAGTGAAAGGGTATTCATAAAACTATGTCAAGAGCTGGTCAGGCAAATGGGATTTTTGCTCATCTATCAAGGCTTTATCGTTCTAGTTGATGGCTGTCCCTGACTGGAAGTGGTAACTAATATAGATACGTTTGTCTGAAAACTTGCCGCAAACTAAAAGAAACGATTTGGCAATTAGTGGATTGGGTTAATTTGTCTTTAGTCAAAAACAGGTCAACTCAATCCAATGAACAAACAGCACATTTTACTCGCTCTACTTTTCGTCACGACGACCACCTTCGGGCAAATTGCCAACAGCAACACGCTGAAAGCCCAGATTGACGGTAAAGAATTTTCGACACAGCCACGACGGATCAGAATTGGTAATTTCTGGTGGATCACGGCCAATACGGTCAAGCCTGATAAGTCGCTGAGAATATGGCTGAGCGCTTACAATAAAGGCGATATTCTCGAAACAGGTACGTATCTGGTTGTCGATGCCGACAAGCCAGACACCAAAGAGAACCGCAAAAAGGTGGAGGATTTGACCAAGTATAAAGGCTTGGCGGCCATAAAGTACGTGGAAGAAACCCGGGAACCCCGCATGGAATACCATACGGGCAAATCGCAAAACGCCGACGAAACAATCGAAGTAAAAATGGGAGCCGATGGGTATCTCGAAGCCACCTTCAGTACTACCCTAGTGGGCAACTACTGGAAGGAGAAAGCTACCGCAACCGTTTTTGGCGGTATGGGCCGACTGGTCAGCAAAATGGAAGACAAGGCTATTACAAAAACGTCCGGCTATGATTCGACCATTGACCCCGAAGGAAACGGCTACAAAAAACAGGATAAACAAGACCAGATTGTGATCACAAACGGTAGCTTTAAGCTGAAAATGAACTAGGGAAAGCACGTAACCATCCCGATAAGTGCCTCGTTACGTCTTTAATCTGATGCTGTTTGTCAGATTAAAGACGTAATTTTTTGTATACTTGATCTATGAGCAATCACAAAGAATCACTTGACGAAGCGCCCAAGTTTCGGTACTGGAAAAGCCAGGCTGAAGCTAATGGGTTAAAAATTAACGCTGTAAACGATTTTTATATTCGTCGTCGGCACAATGGCGAGGTGCTGTTTGCCATGCTTGAGGTAGACGCCGACACCCCCGAAGGGGATAAAATTCCGCCCGCGCTCTTTCTGAAAGGCCATGCTGTTTGTATGCTGGTGTGTTTACTGGATAAAGAAACGCGGGAGAAATTTGTGGTTCTGGTGAAGCAACGGCGCATTGCCGATGGCTCACAAACCTACGAACATCCAGCGGGTATGGTCGATGCCAGCGATGCCCCCGACGAAGTGGCGGCCCGCGAATTGGAGGAGGAAATCGGCCTCACCGTTACGGCCGCTGAGCTAACTAAATTAAATGCCAGGGTGTGGCATCCCAGCACAGGCACCAGCGACGAAGGTATGCACTTTTTCTATATCGAAAAGGAAATGACCCGTGATGATATTATGAAGTTTCACCTTAAAAATATGGGAAATCAGTTCGAGCACGAGCGCATTACGAGCGTTGTGGCTACCCTGCCCGAAGCCCATAAACTGATCACGAACGTAAATGGGCTATTGCTTCATTTTCTGTACCTGCAACATGTTGGCGATTACGAAACAATGAAATTGTTGTGATTTACGGTTTTGGGTATTCGCTATACCGATCAGAACGGTGCACAGGCGTCAGCATGAGGGAGTCCACCGTAAACCGTATACCTCAAACCAACTACCCTATACACAAACCCAACTAGTATGGATGAATTTATGCAGGAGGCCATCAATCAGGCCCGGAAAAGTTTGAGCGAAGGCGGTATTCCCATTGGGTCTGCGCTGATCAAAAACGGTGAGCTGGTGGCGTCGGGGCACAACAAGCGTGTGCAGGAAAACAATCCCATTCTACACGGGGAGATGGATTGCCTGAACAATGCGGGGCGCGTTGGCTCCTTTCGGAATACCGTCATCTATTCAACGCTGATGCCCTGCTACATGTGCGCCGGGACAATTGTGCAGTTCAAGATTCCTAAAGTGATCGTCGGTGAATCCCGGACGTTTCCGGGCGCAAGGGAATTTATGGAGCAACATGGCGTTGAAGTGATTGACCTCGATCTGCCCGAATGCGTCGATATGATGAATCAGTTTATTGCCGAGAAACCAACCCTTTGGCATGAAGATATTGGCGAATTATAGAAGATTACTAAATTAGTTACCTTTCTTTGCCAAGAACGTCACATAGCCTCTCCTTAATCAACTGATTTTGTGAAGCTTCTGTGGCGTTTTTTCTTTCTGGCTTCCTCCCTTGGCAGTTTTGCCGACTGTCTGGCCCAGCGTTCTGTAATTTGGCGGGAAAAACCAGGTACCTGGCTCATGAACGTCGGGTTGGGGGCTACTTATTATTTAGGCGATTTGACCGAAGCAGGTAATTTTGGCCACTTGCGGCTGGGTGTAGCGGTCAGTGCGGCAGTTGCTTACCGCTACTCCCCCCATCTGACGCTTCGGGCCGAGGGCCAGATTTATTACATTAGGGGAAGTCAGAAAAATACGCACCTTGCTTACAATAACCTGTCCTTTTTTAGTGTAAATCCTGATGTCTGGGCGGGTGCGCAGTGGGATTTCTGGCCGGAAGATGACCGCAACCATGTTATAATCCCCTACGTGCTGGCAGGTGTGGGCCTTACTCACATGACGCCCAAGGCCAATTATGGCGGCCGGTCCGTTAGTTTGGCTCCTTTGCAGACTGAAGCGATAGCCTACAATCGCTGGCCGATGATTATACGCTACGGACTAGGTGTGCCGATTACCGCTGGCGAGCGATTCAAGTGGAATCTGGAGGCTACTTACACGCACGTACTGAGCGATTATCTGGATGATGTAAGTACCGTGTACCCTGATCAAAGAAATAGGAGCGTTCTGGCGGTTGCCCTGTCGGATCGACGGGCTGAACTGGGGCAAGGGCTTAATCCGCCGGGTGCACAACGAGGGAACAGTAATCGGCGCGACGGTTATCTAATTGTGTCGGCCCGGCTTGTTTACGTTCTCATAACACCCTTGCAGCGGAATTACCGCCGGATATTCCATCGTTAGGCTTTTGGGGGCTTTTGCTGTATTTTTGGCGTAAAACCCTCGCCTTGCCGAATGAATCCAGCTATTTTTATTGATGCCCTTCACAACGAACTTCAGTCTATTCAATACGGGCAGAATCCGCCTGAACTTTACGATCCCATCCGGTACATTATGAATTTGGGCGGTAAACGAATGCGCCCATTACTGACCTTGATGGGGGCTTATTTGTTTACCGATGACTGGCAGAAAGCTATCCGGCCTGCCTTGGGCGTAGAGGTGTTTCACAACTTTACGCTCATGCACGATGACATTATGGATCAGGCTCCTTTGCGCCGGGGTCAGCTAACGGTGCATGAAAAATGGAATGGTAATGTGGCCATTCTGTCGGGCGATGTGATGCTCGTCAACGCCTACCAACTCCTATTGAATGTAGAAGCCGCTAAACTAGCGCCTGCACTGGCTCGCTTTAGTCGTACGGCGGCCGAGGTTTGTGAAGGTCAGCAGCTAGATATGAATTTCGAGACCCGATGGGATGTTTCAGAAGCCGAGTATATCGAGATGATTCGCCTTAAAACATCGGTTCTGCTCGGCTATGCGCTTGAATTGGGCGGATTGATTGGGGGCGCCGACGACGAAACGACCCAGCATTTGTACAGCGGTGGCGTGAACATTGGCATCGGCTTTCAGTTGAAAGATGATCTACTGGATGTTTATGGCGACCCGGTCAAATTTGGCAAACAAGTTGGCGGGGATATTATCGCTAACAAAAAGACGTTTCTGCTGATCGAAGCACTAGCTCAGGCCAAAGGAACCATTCGTGACGAGCTAATCGACTGGCTGACCCGGACCGAGTTCAGTAAACCTGAGAAAGTACAGGCTGTCACGGCAATTTATGACCAGTTAGGCATTCGAGAGCTGACTGAATCCCGGATCAATGAATACTTCGCTCTTGGATTTGCTAACTTCGACCAGATTGACGCCGATTCTAGTCGCAAAACGTTACTTATTCAATTTGCCCGTCAACTCGTTGAACGGGAGAGCTAGAAAGAGATGTATGGTATACGATATAGGCTGTATGGTAATCTAAAGTTATACATCCTATATCATACATCATCTATTATACGTCTTACATCGTACTATGAGTATTACCCTGATTATCATTGTTGTTACGGTTATCATTAGTGTAGCCGCCTGGAACAACTACAGCCTGATGGACCGATGGATTATGAATCCATACCAAGTCGCAAGCCGTGGGCAGTATTACCGGCTGATCACATCGGGCTTCCTGCATGCCGATTGGGGACATCTGTTTTTCAACATGCTTAGCCTCTATTTCTTTGGTGGCTTTATTGAACAAGTATTTGGTTTGCTATTCAACAATAATGCGCCAGTTTTCCTGATCGGGTTTTACCTGGTGGCTATTTTGGTTTCTGACATTCCAAGTTTTCTCAAACACCGCTATGATCCCGGTTATAACTCATTGGGTGCCTCGGGGGGCGTGTCGGCCATTATTTTTGCTGCTATTCTTTTTCGTCCCTTAACCCCTATTTATCTTTACTTTATTCCGATTGGTATTCCTGGGTTCATCTTTGGCGCTTTGTACTTAGCTTATTCCTATTATGAATCCCGGCGGGGGGGGAGCCACATTAACCACGATGCCCACTTTTATGGAGCCTTGTTCGGGGTGTTGTTTATGATTGTCATTTACCCAGCCGTAATCCCCAGCTTTATTGAGCAGATAGCCGGATGGCGACCGTTTTAATTCAGGTGCACAACGACCATGTTTGGGCTTCTCAACCAACCTTACCCATTAGATGACTCGTCTGTCCGGCAGCTTCGCAAGGCGGCTCTAATTGGCTTATTTGTGGGCCTGTTTTTGTTGGTCTTCCAACCGTTTGGGCTGAATAGTTGGGAAACCAGCAGCAAGGCTATCAAAATTCTGGGTTTCGGTCTGGTTACGTTTGTCATCACATCGGTCAATTTCGTTTTACTGCCGAGAGTAACCCCCCGATTATTTGCTGAAGAGCGCTGGACTGTGGGTCGCGAGATAACGCTCGTCATGGCAAATATCCTATTGATTGCGCTGGCAAACCGATTGTACCTGGCCTGGCTTTTAGATTCGAAAGAGGTAAGTTCGATCAGTTGGGGAGGCATGATTCTCGTTACATTCCTGGTTGGTTTTTTTCCAGTCGTCGGCCTGGTTTTATTGAGCTACATCACTCAACTCAAAAAATACAGCAACGCAGCCGCTACCATCCCAATCCATGCCCAGGGAGCCGACAGCGTACCACCCGCCGAAGTGCCCACTGCTCCATCCGCGCAACTTGCCGGGAAGACGGTGACGCTCATTGCCGATAACGAAAAGGATACCTTAACGGTAATGTCCGACGATCTGCTGTATATCGAATCCAGCGATAACTATTGTACGATCGTTCACCTGAAAAACGCGCAGGCCGTAAAACCGCTTTTACGCAGTAGCCTAAGTCGGTTGGAAAAACAGATAGGTAACCCGCACATCGTCCGGTGTCATCGTTCGTATGTTGTCAACCTTGACCGGGTCGAGCGCATAACGGGCAATGCACAGGGCTACAAACTTCATTTAGGTGGCGGGCAGTCTGTAGTGCCCGTAGCTCGCCAATACAACGAGACGATTATTGCGGAGCTAAAGGCTTTGTAGAATAGCCCACCATTCGTCCCAATGCCCGGTTTTGTTTGCCAAACGCCCCAAACCGTGCTATCTGGCCCATTTATTTGCTGTGGGCTATCTGCTTGCCGTACGTTTGTCTCAACGAAAAACAAACCCGGCAACGGCCATGAAAACGCTCATCATTTCCCTGCTTATTACCCATATCGCTACCGGCTGCATCGCCTTGCTGGTGGGCCTGATTCCTATGTTCTCCAAAAAGGGTAGCCTGTTGCATAACCGCGCCGGATTGATTTATGTCTACTGCATGATTACTGTAGCGGTTACGGCTTTATTGTTATGTGGTCTACAGCCGTTCAGAATGATGCGGGTATTTTTGACCGGCATTGCGGTCTTCAGCTTTTACCTCTGTATGACTGGCTGGCGGGCTACGAAGCAGAAAAAGTCGGGCCCTACGCAGTTTGATAAACTGCTCACTTACCTGACTCTAGTCGTCAGCGGACTCATGATCAGCTTCGGAATTTACCTGATGCTGGTAAATGGAGGGGCATTCTTCCCCATCGTCTTCTCATTCTTCGGTGTGCTAACGGGCGTTTTTGCCATGAAAGATGTTCGGCAGATGGCGCGCCCTACCGAAAAGATGCACTGGTTTTTCCAGCACTTTACCCGCATGGGCGGTTCGTACATTGCAACGTTCACGGCTGCTCTGGTAACGAATATGGACCGGATGATACCCGCCAATGCACCCGATTGGGCAGCAACTATTGGCTGGATTGCACCCAGCGTTATTGGTGGACTGATTATCAGCCGGACAGCGCGGTTCTATAAACAGAAGTACAGCGGCTCGAAGGCACCAACTCTTGCATAGGCTACTTTTTCAACAGTTCCTTTGCAACGGGTAGCGCTTTTTCGGCCCACTGTTTCATCTGCTTGCCCGAATAATGTAGGCCATCCGAGGCAAACTGGCTATCATCGCCAGCCGCTGAACGGCTAAGGGGCGTAATATCGACATAGACAATGCCCGCTTTCTGACATTCATCCTGCGCGATGGCATTAAACTGATCAATCTCACGAGACACTCGGGCTTTATCTCCACCAGCCGCAAAAGGCGAAACGCCCCAATCGGGGATAGACAAGACAAAAACGCGGTTGGTTTTTCCGGCCGCAAATTTTGTCGCCGTTTGCAGCAACTCCCGAAACTCCGTCCGGTACTGATCCTGACTTTGCCCCCGATACTGGTTGTTGACGCCGATGAGCAGCGAGACAAGGTTATAGGTTTTCTGGTTACCACTGGCCTTGATGGCCTCCTGTAATTCGGCAGTTGTCCAGCCAGTGCGGGCAATAATGTCAGGGTTACCGACATCTACATTGTCTTTTCGCAGCAGCCCGGCCAACTGAACACTCCATCGGTCAGTTTCAGAAACCCGTTCACCAATTGTGTATGAATCGCCAAGCGATAAAAAAGTATACTCGGACTTAGCTGCGTCAGGGTTTATAATCATGTCCGGCTCGGTTGGGCGCGACGTGCAGGCTAGTGAGAAAGTCAGAATCGCGACGGCGACCTGGCAGATTTTTGTGATTTTATTGATTACCATGATTTCGTGGGTGCGTTATTGATCATTAACAATAAACGCTTCTAGTCAAGAACTGGATTTAGCTTAGAAATCACGGTAATCAATAAAATCTGCCGGGTCGCCATTCAGAATTATTCCTGCTCCAGCAAGAATGCCTTGATAAATGGATCTATATCGCCATCCAGCACCGCTTCGGTATTCGAAGTCTGATAACCCGTCCGGTGGTCTTTTACGCGTCGATCATCGAGAACGTAAGAGCGGATCTGGGAACCCCACTCAATTTTCTGTTTGCTGGCCTCTACTTCCGCGCGGGCTGCGTTTCGTTTCTGAACTTCAATTTCGTAGAGTTTCGATTTCAGAAGCCGCATCGCAACTTCTTTATTTTGTAGCTGGCTACGTTCCTGCTGGCATTCGATGATCAGGCCCGATGGCTTGTGTCTCAACCGCACCGCCGTTTCAACCTTGTTTACATTCTGGCCACCCGCACCGCCTGACCGGAACGTGTCCCACTCAATATCAGCCGGATTTACGTCAATCTCGATGGTATCGTCGACCAGTGGATAGGCATATACGGAGGCAAAGGACGTGTGTCGACGGGCGTTGGAATCGAAAGGCGAGATGCGCACCAGCCGGTGAACGCCGTTCTCGGACTTCAAAAATCCGTAGGCCAATGGGCCATCCACTTCAATCGTTGCTGATTTGATACCTGCCGTATCGCCATCCTGGTAATCAACCTGTTTCAGACCGTAACCATGTTTTTCGGCCCAGCGCATGTACATGCGATAAAGCATATCGGCCCAGTCCTGGCTTTCGGTACCACCCGCTCCGGCATTGATTTCGAGAACCGCACTGAGTTGATCTTCCTCGTTGCCAAGCATCTTTTTGAGTTCCAGGTCTTCGAGCGTTGTAGCCACGTTCCGGCCTTCCTGATCGACCTCTTCCTCAGATACGTCGCCCGCTTCGTAGAACTCAAAAAGGGTTTCGAGATCACCGAACTGGCTGTTCAGTTTCTCATAGCTCGTTGTCCAGCCTTTCAGCGTTCGAACCTGCTTCATAACGCCTTCGGCACGGGCCGCGTCGTTCCAGAATTCGGGCTGGAAGGTTTGCTGCTCCAGCTCAGCTAATTGTTCTTTCTTGTTATCGTAGTCAAAGATAC
The DNA here is from genome assembly GCF_000974425.1 of Spirosoma radiotolerans. Taxonomy (NCBI): domain Bacteria; kingdom Pseudomonadati; phylum Bacteroidota; class Cytophagia; order Cytophagales; family Cytophagaceae; genus Spirosoma; species Spirosoma radiotolerans. Next base: position 6,258,035 of record NZ_CP010429.1, on the reverse strand, counting down.
CCCCTCAGGGCCTCTACTCTGGCTCTCAAGTCGGTCAACTGGTCGGTTGTCATGAACTTGTCGTACTTGTTTGAAAAATAAATTGTTACACCGAGATACACTGAGAAGCGCAGAGACTTACAGCGAAAAATTAAAAAATACCTCTGCGAGTCTCTGCGCTTCTCAGTGGAACAACTCTAAACCACAAAGATAGAACAAAACAAGGCGGGGTACGGGTTTACTTCGGGTATCAACTTTTCAGCCTACCTTTGCGTTCTCCTCTTGAGACGAGTTTATTTATTCATTCTACAAATTCATTCATTAACTAATGGCTTCACAGTACGATGTAATCGTTGTGGGTAGCGGACCGGGCGGCTATGTAGCTGCTATCCGGGCGTCGCAGTTGGGTATGAAAACAGCCGTTATCGAGCGCGAAAGCCTGGGCGGTATCTGTTTGAACTGGGGCTGTATCCCAACCAAAGCCCTGCTGAAATCGGCGCAGGTTTTTGACTATATAAAGCACTCTGCCGATTATGGGATTACCATTTCGGGCGAATCGCAGGCCGATTTCGGCGCCGTTATCAAACGGAGCCGGGGTGTTGCCGACAGCATGAGCAAGGGTGTTCAGTTTCTGATGAAAAAGAACAAAATCGACGTGATCAATGGCGTCGGTAAAGTGATACCCGGCAAAAAAGTAGCCGTTACGGCTGCCGATGGTAAGGTGACCGAATACGAAGCAAAACACATCGTCATTGCTACAGGAAGCCGCGCCCGTCAGTTACCGAATGTGCCCATCGATGGCAACAAAGTCATTGAATACCGCAAGGCTATGTCTCTCGAAAAACGGCCCGATAGCCTTCTGGTGATCGGTTCCGGGGCTATTGGGGTCGAGTTTGCTTATGTGTATGCCAGCATGGGGACAAAAGTGACCATAGTTGAGTTTCTGCCAACCGTTGTCCCGATTGAAGATGAAGAAATCTCCAAAGAACTGGCCAAACAGTATAAGAAACTGGGCATCGACATTTACACCAGGTCGGAAGTAACGAAAGTCGATACCAGTGGTAATGGTTGTAAGGTGTTCGTAAAGACACCAGACGGTGAGAAAACCTTTGATGTGGACATTGTACTGTCGGCAGCGGGTATTGTGGCTAATATCGAAAATATTGGGCTCGAAGAGCTAGGCATAACTGTTGATCGGGGTAAGATCGTGACCGATGATTATTACCGCACCAACGTTGAAGGTTACTACGCCATTGGTGACGTAACGAAAGGGCAGGCGCTGGCACACGTAGCCTCAGCCGAAGCGATTATCTGCATCGAGAAGATTGCCGGTCTGCCTCATGTTGAACCCCTGAATTACAACAACATTCCGGGCTGTACCTATTGCACCCCCGAAATTGCATCGGTGGGCTATACCGAAAAAGCTGCCCGTGAAGCCGGATACGAGCTCAAAGTGGGTAAATTCCCTTTCTCGGCATCAGGAAAAGCCAAAGCGGCTGGTGCACCCGAAGGCTTCGTCAAAGTTATTTTTGATGCTAAATACGGTGAATTTCTGGGCGCTCATTTCATCGGCACGAACGTAACCGAAATGATTGCTGAGGTCGTAGCCGCCCGTAAACTGGAAACGACGGGCGAAGAAATCCTGAAAACGGTTCACCCGCACCCAACCATGTCGGAGGCTATCAAGGATGCTACCGAAGCGGCCTATGGCGAAGCCATTCACCTGTAAGCTTTAGATACGAGCGAATATAAAAAACGCCAGCCCTAAACGGATTCCGTTTGTAGCTGGCGTTTTTTATGAAAATAGTAAAAATTTATTTTTTGAGTACTTTCCAGTTTGCCAATCCAATTTTCGTCAGGAAATAAAGCGCGGAGGTTCGCAGAACGCCCAGACCGTAAATTGAACTGCGTTTGAAGTTGATCGACGATGCTTCCTCAAAATACTTGGTCGGGCAGGTAACTTCTCCGATCTCGTAACCTTTAAAGAAAATCTGGGCAACCATTTCGTTGTCGAAGATGAAGTCGTCGGAGTTGTGCGTGAAGTCCAGACTGCGTAATACATCGCCCGAGAAAGCCCGATAACCCGTATGGTATTCAGAGAGCTTCTGATTCATCAGCAGGTTTTGGGTGAACGTCAGAAAACGGTTGGCAATGTATTTATACATAGGCATGCCCCCTTTCAACGCGCCTTTACCTAAAATCCGGGAAGCAAATACCACGGGATATAGGCCGTTACCAATGATGGAAATGATAGCGGGGAGCAATAAAGGCGTATACTGATAGTCGGGGTGGAGCATCACAACGATGTCGGCCCCGAGTTCCATGGCTTTTGCGTAACATGTTTTTTGATTACCGCCGTAGCCCTTGTTTTTATCGTGGCGGATGACATGACGAATGCCTAATTGCTTGGCTACCTCAACCGTATTGTCGGGACTGGCATCGTCGACCAGAATAACATCATCTACAAGATCAAACGGAATTTCCTGATAAGTACGCCCTAATGTCAGAGCTGCCCGGTAGGCGGGCATTACTACAATAACTTTTTTGCCATTAAACATAGGCCAAAACTAATGGGTTGTTGTGAATATGCCAATTATTTACCCCAAGAAGCCCACAGCTTCAACGGATTGGGCGTAGATTTGTAAAGTTTTCTCATCTTTTGGAGCGATAGATAATTGATTTTCTATCCGCCGTTTTTGTATGCTTTCCAACGAAACTTTGTTTTTTCTGGCGTTTGCGGCATTCGTCCTGATCATCATGGCCTTTGATCTAGGTATATTTTCCAAGCAAAAAAGCCACGTCGTACAGTTCAAAGAAGCGGCTATCTGGAGCGCGATCTGGGTTGCCTTATCGGTTGCCTTTTACTTCTTCCTGCAACGCTTTGGCTACCTTGTGCATGGCATTACCGACATGGCCCGGCTTGAAGAAGTTCGCAATAAGTATGCCGAACACGTTGAGCTAATTCCCGGCAACTTTGCCGCTAGTTTGGCCCGTTTTCAGGCCAACATGTCTTTGGAGTATATTACCGGTTATCTGGTTGAGTATTCACTTTCGGCCGACAATATATTTGTATTCATCCTGATATTCAACTCCTTTGGTGTTCGGCAGCGCTACTATAAAAAAATCCTGGTTTGGGGAATTCTGGGCGCTATTGTCCTGCGATTTATTTTTATTTTCCTGGGGTCGGCTCTTATTCAGCGGTTCGAATGGATCATGTATCTGTTTGGGGCATTCCTGGTGTATACAGGTATTCAGCTATTTTTTCAGAAAGAAGAAGACGAGAAGATTGAGCCCGCTACCCATCCTGTGGTGCGTTTTGCCAGTAAATACCTGAATGTCTACCATCGAAATGTTACCGATAATTTCTTCGTCCGCCGGAAGTCGGATCATAAATTATTTGTGACGCCCCTATTTTTGATCGTTATCGTTATCTCGTTCACGGACCTCGTGTTTGCGGTTGATTCCATTCCAGCTATTTTCTCGATTACGAAAGACCCTTACATTGTATTTTTCTCGAACGTTTTTGCCATCATGGGACTTCGGTCTATGTTCTTCTTTTTATCCAGCATTATGAGTCAGTTCCGCTTCCTGAAAGTAGGATTAGCCGTATTGCTTACGTTCATCGGCGCCAAAATGCTGGCCGAGCACTGGCTGGCTGATCACGGTTTCAAACCTGTCTATTCGCTATACATTATTGTTGGCATTCTGACAGTCAGTGTGCTGGCCTCCTGGCTCATACCCGAGAAGAAAACAACGGAGGGATAAGAATTCAAGTGAAGAACCTGAAGGGAAAGCCATTGAAGTAGATGCTTTAATGGCTTTTTCTATAGTCACGACCGGTGATACGTGCTGAATGACTATAGTAAATGGCCCTGGCGCATACTTTCCGCCTGATAAACGTTAGTTTTGAGAAAGACACTTCGCATATCAGATGACGTTTGCGCATACTGCCGTACTAAAAACCTTTCGCCGACGCTTAACGAACCTCAGCAGTCGTAATCGTTCTCTGTTACTCACTACCCTGCCTGCCAGTCAATTTCTGGATTTACACGAAACAGATTTTCTGCTCAATAAACCCTCATTTACCATTATTGCGGATTTGCTTGGTCGTAAATCGTCGGTGTCGCTATGTGAAGTGCTCGACCCCAGGCAGGAGCGAAGCAATGAAGTGAGCCGTAAACTCCGGCGTATTGACCGAACGGCCCGTTTTATTGAAGAGGAGCGGGGTACGGAAGACTTATACATTGGCTGGCCGTTTGTGAAAGGTAAGTTTCTGAATGAGTCGGTTGTGCATGGACCCCTTCTGTTTTTCCCAGTGCAGATCGAGCAACAAGGAAAATTCTGGAAGCTAGTTCAGCGAGGGGATGAACTGGCGTTTTTAAACCCGACATTCGCGCTAGCCTATCAGCAATTTAACCAGGTAAAATTGTCGGATGAGGTTGTTGAAAAAACAGTCGATGAGTTTGACCGCGATCCGCTTGTTTTCCGGACACAGCTTTATGAGTGGCTCAAGGCAAGCCAGCTCGAAATTAATTTCAATCAGGACTTATTTACCGATACGATCCAGTTTTTCAATAAGCAGCCAGCCAAAGATCTTGCTCAACTTGAGCGAACGGGCGAGTTAAAGCTTTACCCGGAAGCCGTATTAGGCATTTTTCCACAAGCTGGTTCGTTTCTGGTGCCGGATTATGACACACTTATAGAAAGGAGCGAGGAGCAGGGAGTAAGCCGTAAGGAGATATCCAGTGGAGAACAGGAAGAAAGTGAGTATGGAAAATCGCTGCTTCCGAATGGCTTCTCCCTGCTTACTCCTCGTTCCTCATTCCTGAAAGAAAACTCCTTACTTCCGGAAAAACACCTCTACACGCCATTGCCTATGGATGCGTCGCAGGAAGCGGCTGTGCGGACGGTAAGGGCTGGACAGTCGCTGGTGGTGCAGGGCCCTCCGGGAACCGGAAAATCGCAACTGATTGCTAACCTGATGGCCGATGCGGCTGCGTCAGGCAAGCGGGTTTTGCTGGTATGCCAGAAACGGGCCGCCCTTGATGTGGTTCAAAAACGGCTTAAAGACGTAGGGGTGGACCCTTTTCTGGCCCTTATTCACGATTTTCAGAATGACCGGCGGGCCTTGTACGCCCAGATTGCGGCCCAGATCGAACAGATTGATGCCTATAAGCAGCAAAACAACAGTTTGAACGCGGTATTGCTCGAACGCGACTTTGATGTAGAGAGCCGCCGGATCGATGAGACGGTTGCTGCTTTACAACTCTTTAAAAATGCGCTGTTCGATACAGCAGAGAGTGGACTCTCGGCCAAAGAGCTATACCTGACAACAGTACCCGTGGGAAGTAAAAGTCCATTGATTGTACTGGATGATGTTTATCAACAGTTTCATCTGGATCATGTGGATAACTTCATCCAGCGGCTGACCAGTTTCGTGGCTTATCAACAAGCGCTGGAAACAGCGTCAGCGTGGGCCGACCGAGTCAGTTTCTCCTCGTTTACTACTGCCGATTTGCGAAAAGCCGATCAAACGATTGGTGATTGGGAACAACTTCGTCAGACTGTTACAGAGCAATCGAAAGCCCTCATTGGGCGCCCGCTTTCGCTTCACGAGCTACAGACCTGGCAGGCGCATGATTGGGACCTGGCCGCCCTGCTTGCCCTTCTCGATGTACCTGATGCGCCGATTCTTTGGGAAATCGTAACGCATCTGCGCAAAGCAACCACGCACCCAGCCTTAACGATAAACGAAACGCGCCTGGATGAACTGGCAGATAGCTGGAATGAGGCCCTAACCGCGCCTGGCCCGGAGTCGTCACTGGCAACGACTGATCTACGCGCCTTTCGCGATTTATTGACCGATGCCTTAACCGCCCGTTCGTCGTGGGTAAGCTGGAACTGGTGGCAATTGACGAACGCGGGGAAAACGCAAGTACAAACCGTCGCTACGGCCAATACACTGAGCCTGTCCGAGCCGGATTTACAAACCCTGGCTTCGAAAGTTAATCAGCGAATTCGGCTGGAAGCGATAAAGCATGAAGTAGCTCCATTGCTTGACGGATTACCCTTGCCCGCCTTGCCCGAAAGTTTACGAATTTTACGCCGGGTGCAACACCTGACCGAGCGCCTGACAACCCTTGACTTGTTGCACTTATTATCCGTTTCGGCCTGGCAGTCTCATTCGGTGTTCGTCGATCAGGTAAATATGATTACGCAATTAGCTGCGACCGTTGTGCAGCAGCAGGCCGAAGCGTCCACCTACCTTACACCGGAACAACTGGCAACAGGATGGGCTGATCCGGCCTATGTTGTTCGGCTTCGTGAAACCCTTCGGACTGATTTTGATTTGCTAGTGGAGGCAGATCGCCTTCAGGAGGGATTTTCAGAAGCTGAGCAACTGATTATCGACCGATTGGCTGGCCTGAATCCAGCCGTCTGGGTTGATACGGTTCAAAATAGCCTTCGAACCGCCTGGCTGGAACATATTGAGCAGCTATACCCCGAGCTTCGATGTGTGTCGTCGCTTAAAATGAGCCAGCTGGAGCAAACATTACAGGAAAGTATTCAGCGTAAACAGGGGTTGAGCCGGGACATTCTGCTGGTAAAATTACGCGAGCAGACGTATCGGAATTTGACGTTCAACCGACTAAACAATGTGGTTACCTATCGGGATTTGCTGCATCAGGTGACCAAAAAGCGAAATGTCTGGCCGGTGCGAAAACTGATGGAATCATTTGCCGATGTAGTATTCAAGCTCGCGCCCTGCTGGTTAGCTTCGCCCGAGTCTGTATCAGCGATGTTTCCGTTGCGAGAAGGCTTATTTGATCTGGTTATTTTTGATGAGGCCTCGCAGTGTTTTGCCGAAAATGGCGTGCCTGCTATGGCTCGTGGTAAGCAAGTCGTTATTACCGGTGATAGCCAGCAACTACGGCCAAGTGATCTCTATCGAACCCGTGTGGACGATGCCGAGCCAGATGAAGAAGTACCAGTTGCTCTTGAAGTTGAATCCCTGTTAGAACTGGCTGCTCAGGAACTACCGCAAATGGCGCTTACGGAGCATTACCGTAGTCGTTCGCTTGACCTGATTACCTTTTCAAACGAGCAATTCTATCAGAACAAGCTGTCTCTTTTACCGCATTTCGACGAGATTAATCAACATGAGCCAGCCATCCGGTACATAAATGTGAAAGGAACCTGGCAACAGAATACAAATCCTGCTGAAGCTACGGCCGTCTTACAACTCCTAGATCAGCTCGTAACCGAGATGCCCGGCCGTTCGGTAGGTATCGTGACGTTCAATTTTCCGCAGCAGCAACTGATTCAGGATATGCTGGATAGTAACCCGGATGGCTTACTGGCAACTCCGCCTGAGAAGTGGACTGCGTTACAGTTATTCGTCAAAAACATCGAAAACGTGCAGGGCGATGAGCGTGATATAATCATTTTTTCGATTGGCTACGCACCTGATGAGCGCGGCCGCTTGTCGATGCAGTTTGGTAGCCTGAATGCCAAAGGGGGCGAAAATAGATTAAACGTAGCCGTTACGCGGGCGCGGGAACGGGTGTATGTGGTAACGAGTTTGTGGCCCGATCAACTAGCCATAGCTGACACGGCCAATGAAGGGCCAAAGCTGCTGAAAGCCTACCTAACATATGCACTGGCCGTGGCTCAGGAGCAGTTTAAACCTACGCAAAAAGCCAGGCAGGATCTGCCATCGGGCAGTTTACTAAAAGATCGGTTGGCCGGACAGAACCCTAGCTGGCAACCTGAATTACCGTTTGCCGATTTAACCGTAAAGGGCACCGATGATACTTACCAGTCGCTCATTCTGACCGACGATGATATCTACTATCAACAGACGATTAAGCAGGCACATGCCTATCTGCCCAGTGCACTCCAAGCCCGAAACTGGCCATTTGTCAGAGTTTGGAGTCGGAACTTTTGGCAGAGAGGGAATAAATAAAGAAAGCCTGGGTTTCGCCAGGCTTTCAATTTATTCCTTCATCATACCGATAAACTGATCGAACAGATAATGGGAATCGTGCGGACCAGGAGAAGATTCCGGGTGATATTGCACTGAAAAGGCTGGTTTATCTTTTCGACGAATGCCTTCAATGGTTTTATCATTCAGATTGATGTGTGTCAGCTCAACGTTGGCATGATCCATCACTTCTTCGGCACGAACAGCGAAACCATGATTTTGTGAAGTAACCTCGCAGTGCCCCGTGATCAGGTTTTTGACCGGATGGTTCAGACCCCGGTGGCCATTATGCATTTTGTAGGTCGATATACCACTCGCCAGCGATAGTATCTGATGGCCAAGACAAATGCCGAACAAGGGCTTTTCAGTTTCCAGGGCTTGTTTAACGGTTTCAACCGCATAAGGCATAGCGGCCGGATCACCCGGTCCGTTCGCAATAAAGTAGCCATTCGGTTTCCAGGCCGCCAACTCAGCGTGAGACGTCCGGGCCGGGAATACCTTGCAGAATACACCCCGTTGATTAAAATTGCTAAGAATGCTCCGTTTGACGCCCAAATCCAGCACAGCTACGCGCAGGCTTGCTTCTGGATCACCTTGTTCATACGCTTCCCGGGTGCATACTTCCGACGAGAGTTCGAGCCCATCCATATCCGGCACCTTGTTCAATTCGGCAAGCAGCACGGCCGGATCAAGAATTTCGGAAGAGATAATGCAGTTCATCACTCCTTTCGAGCGAATGTAGCGGACAAGTTGCCGGGTATCGACACCATGAATACCAACGATGTTTGCTCGCTCGAAATAATCCTGCAACGACCCATCGGCGGTGTATCGGGAATGAATGTTCGAGAAGAAATTGCATACCATCGCCCGGATTTTCACCCCATTCGATTCCTGTTCGGCATTGTTCAGAATGCCATAGTTACCGATGTGTGAGGTTGTATTGATGATGACCTGACCATAGTACGAGGGGTCGGTATAGATTTCCTGGTAACCGGTCATGCCCGTATTGAAGCATATTTCACCGCCGGCTGTACCTATTTTACCGAGCGCTAAACCTTTATAAACGGTCCCATCTTGTAAAACCAGCAGGGCTTCAGGTTGTTGCGTATGTTTCATGTATGCGTTTTGGCTTGAAAGACTAAAAAAAAGGGCTAACCGTTGAACGGCTAACCCATTTCTATATGATTTGTGTGTAAGTCACCTGGTTTTCTGTTAGCATCGGTGGAACGATTCGGCAACTCGTTCAGGTCGACTCCCGTCGCCATATAAAGCTGTTTTCTCGTTTCAGGTCGCTTTTTTGTGAACATTAACTATGTGGTTCTCTTAAACTCATTGACAGTAGGCTTTGCCTTCGGTCAGTTTTGCAAAAGTAGTCATCCCAGCCGTGTTCCGCAACTTAACACACGTTGACTTATGCCTTAGGCTCGGTCGAATCGTCTTCAGCGGCTGGAGCAGCAGGAGCTTCTTCCGTTGGAGTCGCTTCAGCTACTGGAGCGGCTGGTGCTTCGTCTTCAACAACTTCAGCAGAAGGCTCTTCAGCGGTTGCTGCAACAGCTGTTTCAGCAACAGGTGCCGCTTCGGTTGCTGTGCGAGCGCCTGTTCCACGGCGGCTACGACGGGTTTTTGTTGTCGTTGCAGCTGCTTTCTCAGATGCTGCTGCTAACAGTAACTCGTTGAAGTCTACCAGTTCGATTAAACAGGTTTCAGCGTTATCACCTAAGCGGTTGCCCAACTTGATGATGCGTGTGTAACCGCCCGGACGGCTGGCAATCTTGTCGGCCACTGTTCCGAACAATTCTTTCATCGTGTCCTTGTCATTCAGGGCCCGAAATACTTCGCGACGATTCACGAAGGTATCATCTTTGGCCCGTGTCAGGATAGGTTCCACGAATTTGCGGAGTTCTTTCGCCTTAGCAAGCGTAGTTTCAATACGCTTGTGCAGGATCAGCGACGACGCCATATTCTGCAACATCGCTTCGCGGTGCGAATGTGTCCGACTTAGGTGATTATCTTTTTTACCGTGTCTCATTATAGTAAGTGTGTGGTTTGTAGTTTGTAGTCTGTAGCTACGAACTACAAACTACAAATCACAAACTAGCTTAGTCTTCGTCTAATCTGTACTTTGCAACGTCCATACCGAACGTCAGGTTTTTCTCTGCAACAAGTTGCTCAAGCTCCGTCAACGACTTTTTACCGAAGTTGCGGAACTTCATCATGTCGGAAATTTCTAACCGCACAAGATCGCCCAATGTCCGAACGTCGGCCGATTTGAGGCAGTTGTAAGCCCGTACTGACAGATCGAGATCAGCCAGCGACGTTTTCAGAAGTTTCCGCATGTGCAGTACTTCTTCATCGACTACATTTTCCTCTTCCGGTTTCGCCGTTTCAAACGTCATCGTCTGATCTGAGAACAACATAAAGTGCTGAATCAGAATATAAGCAGCACCTTTCAGGGCTTCTTCGGGGTGAATCGATCCATCCGTCTCGATGTCTAGCAGTAACCGCTCATAGTCAGTTTTTTGCTCAACCCGAGTGTTTTCAACGCTATATTTCACGTTTTTGATTGGCGTGTAAATAGCATCAATTGGAATATGACCGAAGGGTAACTCGTTGGCCCGTGGTTCGTCAGCTGGTACATAGCCACGACCTTTTTCCACGAAAATTTCCATTTCCAGATCCCGCGTGTCGTCGATATGGCAAATTTCCAATTCTGGATTCAGCACTTCGAACGATGGCGAGAACTTGGATATATCACCGGCTTTCAGAACCGATTGCTTCTTAATGTTGACGGTGATCTTGTTGTCGACCATGTCATTGATCTTCTTGAAGCGAACCATTTTCAGGTTCAGAATGATCTCTGTCACGTCTTCAACGACGCCCTCGATTGATGAAAACTCGTGTAACACACCGGGGAATTTTACGCTGGTAATCGCGTATCCTTCCAGAGATGACAGCAAAATACGCCGTAGCGCATTGCCGATTGTTACACCGTATCCTTTTTCAAGGGGTTTGAATTCAAATACCCCGTGAAAGTCGTCAGCTTTCTCCACTACGACTTTGTCGGGCATTTGGAACGCTAAAATTGACATACGTTTCGTATTTTAAAGCAGTTCTCTGCCTTGGCGTGAAGACTGAAATAGTGTTTACGGTTTTCAGGTCTTCGGTGGTGGTATTGTTGCGGGTTAATGACCAGCCTCTTCCCGAGAACCAATCGCCCATAAACCGTAAACTATAGAAAGATGGCAAGCACTCGCATGAGTAGTTGCCAACCCAAATTATTTCGAATACAATTCGACGATTGCTTGCTCGTTGAAGTTCTCTGGAATCTGGTCACGCTCTGGGTAGCTGATGAATTTACCAACCAACTCCTGACCATCCCACTCAACCCAGTTATACCGTTTGGTATTACGGGCCGATAGGCTAGAAGCAACAGCTTCCAACGACTTCGATTTTTCACGAACACCGATCAATTGACCAGGTTTGAGCGAATAAGAAGGAATGTTAACAACTTCGCCATCAACAATGATGTGCTTGTGGGAAACCAACTGACGGGCCGCCCGACGAGAAGAAGCAATGCCCAGGCGATAAACCGTGTTATCTAAACGGGCTTCACACAATTTAAGCAGGTTCTCACCCGTGATTCCTTCCCGAACCTGTGCCCGGTGGAATAAGGCGCGGAACTGACGTTCTAAAATACCATAGGTATACTTTACCTTCTGCTTTTCCAGCAACTGGAGCGCATATTCAGACTGTTTCCGTTTGCGACCCCGACCGTGCATACCCGGTCCGTAATTTTTTTTCTGAAGCGCTTTGCTCGGACCCATGATAGGCTCTCCGAACTTGCGCGAAATCTTGGCCTTAGGCCCTATGTAACGTGCCATTCTTCAATGAATGAATAAGTGTGAAACATTGGACAGACACAACTAAATGTCGCCTGTCCCTATTCATGCCATCCGTATTATACGCGACGACGTTTTGGCGGCCGGCACCCATTGTGCGGCAGCGGGGTAATATCACGGATTGTCGTTACTTCGATACCCGAGTTCTGAATGGTACGGATGGCCGATTCACGACCTGATCCAGGACCTTTCACGAAAACTTCTGCTTTGCGCATACCCAAATCGTGGGCAACGGCAGCACAGTTGGAAGCGGCTGTCTGAGCAGCGTACGGCGTGTTTTTCTTAGAGCCACGGAAGCCCATTTTACCGGCCGATGCCCAGGAAATAACCTGGCCGTTCATGTTGGTGATCGAAATGATGATGTTGTTGAACGTAGCCCGGATGTGTACCTGACCGACGGGTTCAACAATTACCACCCGCTTTTTCGCTTTGTCTTTGCGTTTTGCTTGAGCCATTGTTTGTAGGTAATCGTCAATGTGTCATCGGTTTTCATTACTTGTTATCCTAAAAGATTCATTGGATAACCACAAATGAGTCGTATGACGATGAGCGACCGATTAATTATTTCGTTACTTTCTTCTTATTGGCAACTGTCTTCCGCTTACCTTTCCGGGTACGGGAGTTGTTTTTCGTATGCTGACCACGAACGGGCAAGCCTTTCCGGTGCCGCAGACCCCGGTAGCAACCGATGTCCATTAACCGTTTGATGCTCAACTGTACTTCTGAGCGCAGTTGACCTTCAACCTTGTATTCGTTCGAGATCGCGTTACGGACAGCGCTCGCTTCGTCATCTGTCCATTCGCTGGCTTTCTTATCAACGCTGATACCAGCATCGGTCAGAATTTTCTTAGCACGGCTACGACCAATGCCGAAAATATACGTCAGCGCAATTTCGCCACGCTTTTTATCTGGAATATCAACACCTGCAATACGTGCCATGCTTAGCCTTGTCTTTGTTTATAACGGGGATTCTTTTTGTTGATCACGTACAGCTTTCCTTTCCGACGGATCACGACGCAGTCTTCACTACGTTTCTTGATTGACGCTTTAACTTTCATGATTTTAAAAGTTTTCGGTTTTCGGTTTTCGGCTTTCAGTATTCGATTGAAAACAACCGTAAACTACAAACCGTAAACTATAGACCTATTTGTACCGATACACAATCCGCGCCTTGCTTAAATCGTAAGGCGACATTTCCAACTTTACGCGATCTCCGGGCAAAATCTTGATGTAATTCATCCGCATTTTGCCAGAGATGTGAGCAATTACCTCATGCTTGTTGGCCAGTTCGACCCGAAACATTGCATTCGATAATGCCTCTAAAATCACACCATCCTGTTCTATAGAATTCTGCTTTGCCATATGTGCTTTAAGCCGCTATCAGTTCCTGTGTATCAACCATCAGGCTTGTATTGGCGGTAACTGCTTCTATGTATTCAAAGGTTGTCAGAATTTCGGGCTTCCCTTTTCGTACGGCCACCGTATGCTCGAAGTGGGCCGAAGGCTTACGATCAACAGTCCGAATGGTCCAGCCATCACGTTCCTGAACAACCCCTTTTTTGCCGAAGTTAATCATAGGCTCAATCGCCAGAATCATCCCTTCACGCAATTTAGGACCTTGTCCGCGTTTACCGTAATTAGGCACCTCAGGTGCTTCGTGCAGGTCCTGGCCAACGCCATGACCAACTAACTCACGGACCACGGAATACCCGAACTTCTCTGCGTACGTTTGGATTGCGAAGCCAATGTCTCCAACCCGATTTCCATCAACCGCTTTGTCAACCCCAAGATAAAGGGACTCTTTTGTGCGGGTCAGCAACCGACGAACAGCTGGGCTAACGTCACCAACAGGATAGGTATAAGCACTATCACTATGGTAGCCGTTTAGCTTGACCCCGCAGTCAATCGAAATAATATCACCGTCGCGGAGTTCATACTTGCTCGGAAATCCATGCACAACAACGTCGTTAACCGAGATACAAAGTGAAGCCGGAAATTTGTTGTACCCTAAGAATGATGGAGAGCCACCATTATCTTTAATGAACGTTTCTGCAACCTTATCAAGTTCCTTCGTGGCAATGCCAGGACGGATAAGCTTGGCTACTTCTGCGTGGGCTTTCCCAAGTACCTGTGCGCTGATTTTTATCAAAGCAATTTCTTCATCGCTTCGGTAAAAAATCATTTTATCCTTTTTGTCGGAACTACTCATGTTAATTAAGCGGCTACTGTCTCGCTATTGGCACGTCCCTGTACTCGGCCTGACTTCATCAACCCTTCGTACCGACGCATCAATAGATAGCTTTCAACTTGTTGCAGTGTATCAAGAACAACACCGACCATAATTAAGAGCGATGTTCCACCGAAAAACTGTGCAAACCCGCTTGTCATACCCAGTAAATTGGCAATAGCGGGTAAGATAGCCACAATTGCCAGCATAACGGCGCCAGGCAAGGTGATACGATCAAGAACAGTTCCGATGTATTCCGATGTCTGAAGACCTGGCTTAACACCCGGAATAAACCCACCACTACGCTTCATGTCGTCAGCAATCTGAACCGGGTTAACCGAAATAGCTGTGTAGAAGAACGTAAAGATGATAATCAACAGGGAAAAAAGCAGGTTATACTGCCAGGTTGTATAACTCTGAAATGCGTTTTGCACACTGGCGGCAAAATCACTTTTCTCAGCGAATAAACCTGCAACGTAAGTCGGAATAAACATCAATGCTTGAGCGAAGATAATTGGCATAACACCAGCTGCATTCAACTTAAGCGGTAGATATTGACGTTGGCCACCAACTACTTTATTACCAATAACCTGTTTTGCGTATTGAATAGGAATGCGACGGACAGCCTGTGTCAGTACAACAGCGCCCATAATTACGAAAAACAGACCGACCAGCTCCAAAACGAAGAGTAAGCTACCGCCCGTACCACGGGAAAGTGCTTCTCCATAGATAGCGCCTGGTAGACGCGATACAATCCCGATCATAATGATCATGGAAATACCATTGCCAATGCCTTTATCCGTAATCCGTTCGCCCAGCCACATGCAGAAGATGGTACCGGCCGTCAGAATGAACAAAGAAGAAATGGTGAACAATCCCCGATCAATCAATAACGCTTCTTGAGGAATCGTCGTACGAATGTAGGTAATTGCCTGTACTGCCGTTACACCAATCGTAAGCACCCGAGTAATTTGATTCAATCGCTTACGACCTGATTCACCTTCCTTCTGCATTTTCTGGAAGTAAGGCAAGGCCAGGGTAAGCAACTGGATAGCAATCGAAGCCGAAATGTACGGCATGATTCCCAATGCAAAAATCGACGCCTTACTGAACGCGCCACCTAAAAAGGTGTCCAGCAAACCAAGTAATCCCTGCGGATTAAGATTTAGTTTGTTAGGGTCAACGCCAGGCAATACAATGGCCGAACCAAGACGAAACGCTGTTATAAATAACAACGTGTTCAGGATACGACCCCGCAGCTCGTCAATTGCAAAAATATTCTTAAACGTGGTGATGAGTCGATTCATAAAAGTATGTCGGCCGTTACGGTGCTCACAACTTAGTTAGCTGCTTCCTCTTTTGCATGTTTGGCAGGCACGATCGCCTTACCACCCGCTTTTTCAATTGCTTCTTTAGCGCTGCTTGAAAAAGCATGGGCGTGAACTTCGATTGCTGTTGTCAATTCACCCCGGCTAAGTACTTTAACAAGGTCTTTTTTGCTTACCAGACCATGCTGAAGCAGAAATTCCATGTCAACTACAGTAACGTTGGTTTCATCGACCAATGCCTGAATCGAATCCAGGTTAAGAGGTTTATATTCGACGCGGTTAATGTTCTTAAAGCCGAATTTCGGTACACGACGTTGAAGAGGCATCTGACCACCTTCAAAGTGTGTTTTACGACTGTAACCTGAGCGTGACTGCGCTCCTTTGTGACCACGCGTAGACGTACCGCCCATGCCTGATCCTTGTCCGCGTCCGACTCGCTTGCGCTCTCTAACGGAACCCTTTGCCGGTCTAAGGTTGCTTAAATTCATTTGATTGTTTAGACAAAAGAAGCAGAATACTGAATGTATGAGTAGCTATAAACCGACTCTTACCCATTTATTGTACCGCTTTTGCCGCTATTTAGTGTTAAAAAGATGATTCTTTTGGCTCTTCGATGCCAAGGCAACCAACGGTCGCTATGGCCTGAAAACCAAAAGAATCGCAAAGATAATTAAATTTCTTCAACCTTCACTAGGTGCTGCACCTTATTGATTGCACCTTTCAACGCGTCGTTGTATTCTAACTCGACGCTGCGGTTGATTTTGCCCAAGCCTAACGACTTGATCGCGTTTTTCTGAGATAGCGGTCGTTTAATGGTGCTGCTGACCTGCGTGATGCGTACTCGTGCCATGTCTATTGCTCCTTTAGATTAACCGTTAAATACTTTTGCTAAGCTGATCTGACGCTGGAAAGCTACCTGGTGTGGTAACCGCATTTTCAGCAGTGCGTCGAGCGTAGCTTTAACTACGTTGTGAGGATTCGACGAACCTTTCGATTTCGCCAGGATATCGTGAATACCAGCCGATTCAAGAACGGCCCGCATAGCACCACCTGCGATTACTCCTGTACCCGGAGCGGCTGGCTTCAGCAGGACAAAGCCACCGCTGAATTTACCTTCCATTTCGTGAGGAACCGTGCGCTTCAAAAGAGGAATCTGTACCAGGTTTTTCTTGGCATCTTCCACTCCTTTAGCAATGGCATCAGTTACTTCATTGGCTTTGCCTAATCCGTAACCAACGACACCGTTACCGTCTCCAACCACGACAATTGCCGAGAAGCTGAACCGGCGACCACCTTTTACCACCTTCGCTACGCGGTTGATGGCTACCACCTTTTCTTTAAGGTCGGCTTCGTTAAATTTTGTCGGTCTTGCTGAATTGATGTTCATCGCTTAGAACTTAAGGCCTCCCTCGCGGGCTGCATCGGCCAATGCTTTTACTTTACCGTGATATAAGTAGCCATTACGGTCGAATACAGCTGCGCTGATATTCTTGGCAACTGCTTTCTCGGCCAACCGCTGGCCTACTTTCTTCGCCGTTTCGACGGTATTCCCTTCGGCTTCGCTTTTCAATTCAACCGATGAGGCAGCCGCCAGTGTGTGGCCGCTTACATCGTCGATTAACTGCGCGTAAATCGCTTTGTTAGAGCGGAAAACAGATAGACGGGGACGCTCGGCTGTGCCAGAAACTTTCGCCCGGATACCAAACTTGATCCGCTGTCTTCTTTCTTGTTTATTCGTTGCCATGTTATTTGATTCCGACCAAATAGGCGTTTAAAATGTTTTTGGTTTCTGATTTCCGATTTATCGCCGAGCAGGTCAGCCATAAACCGAAAATGGAAAACCACTTTATTATTTCTTCGAAGAAGATTTACCAGCTTTCCGGCGAACTTGCTCACCGATGAAGCGGATACCTTTGCCTTTGTATGGCTCAACTTTACGCAACGAACGGATTTTTGCGGCTACGTCACCCAAAAGTTGCTTGTCTGAACCTTCCAGATATACTTTCGGGTTCTGACCTTTTTCCGTTACAGCTGTAACTTTGATTTCGGCTGGAACAGCTAAAAACACATTGTGTGAATAGCCAAGTTGCAGTTCGAGAATGTTATTGGCAACAGATGCTTTATAACCAACCCCGATTACTTCCAGATCGAGTTTAAAGCCTTCGCTTACGCCAGTTACCATGTTGTTGACCAGCGACCGATACAGGCCGTGCAGTGCTTTATGGCGCTTCTGCTCGGTTGGGCGGCTTACTTGGATATGACCGTCTTCAATGGCTACCGAAATGTCCGGGTCAACCGATTGGGTCAAGGTGCCTTTAGGCCCTTTCACCGTAACGACGTTCTGATTGTCAACAGACAACGTAACGTTGCTGGGTAGGGCGATTGGTTTCTTACCTATGCGTGACATCGTTCAGTTCGGATTAATATACGTAACACAATACTTCTCCACCAACGTTCAGCGTCTTCGCTTCTTTATCAGTCATCACGCCTTTGGAGGTAGAGATGATTGCTACACCCAATCCGTTCAGGATACGTGGCAGATTATCGGCACCCCGATACTGACGCAGACCTGGGCGGCTGATGCGTTGTAGGTCAACGATAGCAGGCTGCTTCGTCGTTGGGTTGTACTTCAGCGCAATCTTAATTGAGCCTTGCGGGGTGCTGTCGTCGAACTTATAGTTCTGGATGTACCCTTTCTCGTACAAAACCTTGGTAATTTCTTTCTTTATATTCGAAGCAGGGATCTCTACTACCCGGTGCTTAGCCCGGATGGCGTTTCTAACACGAGTCAGAAAGTCTGCTATTGGATCTGTATTCATTCTTAGCGTTGCGTTACTTGCAAACCCCTCTTTTTGAGAAAGTTCGCAAAATTACGGAAACTGAATTACAAATAGAAATGGAATCTGGAATTACCAGCTTGCTTTAGTTACACCTGGAATTTTACCGGCCGATGCCATTTCCCGGAATGTTACCCGTGAAATACCAAACTTGCGCATGTAGCCCCGAGGACGACCCGTTAATTTGCACCGGTTGTGCAAACGAACAGAGGACGAATTTTTAGGCAGTTTATCCAGACCGATGTAGTCGCCGGCAGCTTTTAAAGCAGCCCGCTTTACAGCGTACTTAGCCACTAGTGCTTCGCGTTTCCGTTCCCGTGCTTTTATTGATTCTTTTGCCATTGTCTTAACCTTTTTGTCGGTTGTTATTTATCACTTTTAGCAAACGGCATACCCATTGCTTTCAGCAACTCGTAACTCTCATTATCCGTGTTGGCAGTCGTCACAAATGTGATGTCCATTCCCGAAATACGAGCTACTTTATCAATGCTGATCTCAGGGAAGATGATCTGCTCCTGTACACCGAAGGTATAGTTGCCACGGCCGTCGAACCCTTTGTCACTAATGCCTTTGAAGTCACGAACGCGGGGCAGCGATACCGCCGTTAGCCGGTCCAGAAATTCATACATCTTCACACCACGCAGCGTAACTTTCGCACCGATGGGCATTTTCTCCCGCAGTTTGAAGTTCGAGACCGCTTTCTTCGACAATGTCGGAACGGCTTTCTGACCCGTGATGGTCGTCAATTCTTCCACGCCCACGTCCACCAATTTTTTATCGGCGACAGCGGCTCCAATACCTTTGTTGATGACAATTTTAGTTAGTCGGGGCACTTGCATGATCGACTTATACTGAAACTTGTCCTTCAACTGAGGTACGATTTCGCTTAGATATTTTTCTTTCAGTCTTGGCGTTGCCATTTTCTTAGACCTGCTTAAGGTTATTTACGACCCGCGTCGGCGGACCGATCAGGAATAAAGTTGCCTGTCTTCTTGGAGAAGCGCTGCAGCTTTCCCTTTTCGTTTACTTTACGACCCGTGCGGGTAGGTTCGCCGGTAGCTGGATCAACCAGTTTGAGGTTGCTGATGTGGATCGATCCTTCCGTTTTTTCCAGACTCCCCTGCGGGTTAGAAGCCGTTGGCTTCAAGTGTTTGGTAATCATAGCGACGCCCTCAACCCGAGCGCGATCTTTTTCTACGATCACTTCTTTCACTACACCGCGCTGACCTTTCGAGTTACCACCAATCACGACGACGGTGTCGCCTGATTTGATATGGAATTTGTGCTTCGGTAGCGTTATTTTCTTCTCCATTGCCTTACAATACTTCCGGGGCTAACGATACGATTTTCATAAACTGCTTCTCGCGCAATTCACGAGCTACGGGTCCGAAAATCCGGGTGCCGCGTGGTTCATCGTTGTTATTGAGCAATACGGCGGCATTGTCTTCGAAGCGGATGTAGGATCCATCTTTACGACGCACTTCCTTCTTGGTCCGAACAACAACGGCTTTCGACACCGTACCTTTTTTCATATTACTGGACGACAGAGCCTGTTTCACCGTCACGACAATCTTGTCACCGACTGATGCATACCGCTTGCCTGTACCGCCCAGGACGCGGATAACCAGCACTTCCTTCGCGCCACTGTTATCGGCTACTCCTAATCTTGATTCTTGCTGTACCATGGCTTACTTCGCTTTTTCGATGATTTCGACTAAACGCCAACGCTTATTTTTGCTCATTGGGCGGGTTTCCATAACACGAACCGTGTCACCGATACCGCACTCATTTTTCTCGTCATGAACCGTCAATTTTTTCGTCTTGTTCATGAACTTGCCATACATCGGGTGCTTCACTTTACGATCAATCGCAACAGTGATGGTTTTCTGCATTTTATTGCTGGTTACCCGTCCGATACGCTCTTTCCGAGCGTTGCGCTCCGAAGCCGCTGCGGCAGTGCTCGTTGCTGGAGCAGTTGCTGTCGGCTGATCTGTTGCTGCTGCCGCCGGAGCTTGTTGGTCTACCTGCGGTGCTGGTGCTTGTTGCTCTTCCATTGTCGTGTCTTATTAGGCTTGCCGCGATTTAACCGTCAGTTCTGTGTTCAGACGAGTAATCCGTTTCCGGCTCTCGCGGATGCGCATTGGATTCTCAATTGGAGATACCGCATGAGCGAACCTTAGTTTCAACAGTCGGTCTTGTTCAGCACCTAGCTCGGTACGTAACTCGTCGGCCGACAATCCTTTTAAATCTTCTTTTTTCATTTTGTTCGTCGCTTAGGGGTACTATTCTTCGCCTTGCTCCTGATAATCACGCCGGACAACAAATTTCGTCCGAACTGGCAATTTCTGAGCGGCCAGGCGCAGGGCTTCCATACCCGTTGCCAGATCAACGCCCGTTGTTTCGAACATAATCGTACCGGGCTTTACTACGGCTACCCAGTATTCTGGGGCACCCTTACCTTTACCCATCCGAACTTCGGCTGGTTTCTTGGTGATGGGTTTGTCGGGGAAAATGCGAATCCAAACCTGACCTTCGCGTTTCATCGCCCGTGTTACTGAAATACGAGCGGCTTCAATCTGGCGGGCGGTGATCCGACCCGGTTCCAGCGATTTGATGCCGAATGTACCGAAGGCAATTTCATGACCGCGTGAAGCGATACCTGGAATCCTGCCTTTATGCTGTTTACGGAATTTAGTTCTTTTTGGCTGTAACATAGCTCTAAAAGTTAGCGTCGATAGTGGTTAGTTGTTAATCAAGAGTAGTAAACTAATGACTGTGGACTGACGACTGACGACTGAATTTATCGTCTTGGACCACCGCCACCGCGGTTACCACCCTGACCACCACCGCCACCGCGGTTGCCACCCTGGCCGCCTGAATTGCCACCACGGTTACCACCCTGGCCACCACCTGCATTGCCACCACGACCACCCCGATCATTACCGCCACGGTTCCGGCCACCCCGGTCATTGCCATCACGGTCGCCACGAGGGCCACGGCGATCGCCACGATCATTGGCTGCCGCTGTACGCTCACCGGCTTGCGCCTGGCTCATCATAGCTGCTGGAGACAGATCACGCTTGCCATACACCTCGCCTTTGAAAATCCACACTTTGATGCCGATTTTCCCGTAAACGGTTTGGGCTTCAGAGATAGCGTAGTCGATATCAGCACGCAGGGTGTGAAGCGGTACGCGACCTTCTTTATACTGCTCTGAGCGGGCAATTTCAGCACCACCCAAACGACCAGATACTTTCACCTTGATGCCTTGTGCACCTACCCGAATCGCTGATTGGATAGCCTGCTTCATAGCACGACGGAATGAAATACGAGCCTGTAGTTGCTGAGCGATTGCTTCGCCAACTAGTTTAGCATCAATTTCAGGGCGTTTAATTTCGAAGATATTGATCTGGACATCTTTGCCCGTGATCTTCTTCAGCTCTTCTTTGATCTTGTCAACTTCACCACCACCTTTACCAATAACGATACCCGGACGAGCCGTGTGAATGGTTAGGGTTACGCGCTTCAGGGTACGTTCGATAACGACCCGCGCAATGGCGCCTTTAGGGATACGGGCAGAGATGTATTTCCGGATTTTCTCGTCTTCAACAAGTTTGTCCGCAAACTCTTTACCGCCGTACCAGCTCGACTCCCAGCCCCGAACAATACCAAGTCGCAGGCCAATTGGATTTATTTTTTGTCCCATTTCTGTCTATTGTTCGTTTTCAGGGGTAGAAACTTCAGCCTGAGTCAATACAGTGTCCGCTGCGCTGTCAACCACAAGGGTAATGTGATTTGACCGCTTACGAATCCGGTGACCACGACCTTGTGGTGCTGGACGCAGACGCTTCAGCATCGGACCACCATCAACAAAAATCGTTTTTATATAAAGATCCGCATCTTCGATACGGGCATCTTCATTTTTTTGCTGCCAGTTGGCAACGGCCGACAAAAGCACTTTCTGCAATACGTCGGCACCAGCCTGTGGCTGATATTTTAATAGACCCAACGCCCGGCTAACGCGTTGACCACGAATGAGGTCAGCAATTAACCGCATCTTGCGGGGAGACGTGGGCACATCTTTAAGTTTTGCTACTGCTTCCATTTGTTTGGTTTTGGTTTTCAGTTCACGGTTCACAGCTTATTAAAACCGTAAACCGAATACCGTAAACTGCTTATCGTTTGCCCTTGTCTTTCTTTGCGGTGTGTCCCCGGAAGTTGCGCGTTGGCGAGAATTCGCCGAGCTTGTGACCTACCATGTTCTCCGTTACATAAACCGGGATAAACTTGTTGCCGTTGTGCACAGCGAAGGTATGGCCTACGAAATCCGGCGAAATCATCGAACGACGCGACCAGGTTTTGATGACCGATTTCTTGCCCGAATCATTCTGCGTCTGGACTTTGTTGTCTAAACGAAAATCAATATAGGGGCCTTTTTTGAGTGAACGTGCCATTGTTATCTGTTACTTTTTGCGTCGGCTAATAATCATGCTTTCAGATGCCTTGTTCTTGCTGCGGGTCTTCTGACCTTTAGCGAACTGGCCATTACGTGAACGTGGGTGGCCACCGGATGCCCGGCCTTCACCACCACCCATTGGGTGATCGACTGGGTTCATAACGACAGCACGAACGCGGGGACGGCGACCTAACCAACGGTTACGACCCGCTTTACCCACGACAACGTTCATGTGATCGGGGTTGGATACCGAACCTACCGTTGCCATGCCAGCGCTTAAAACCCGGCGTGTTTCGCCCGAAGGCAAACGCAGGATAGCGTATTTGTCTTCACGACCTACTAGTTGGGCGTATGTACCAGCCGAACGAGCCATAGCACCACCTTTACCGGGTGTCAACTCAATGTTATGAACGATCGTACCAATTGGCATCAGAGCCAGAGGAAGTGCGTTACCAACATCAGGAGTCGACCCTTCGCCCGACCGGATGGTCTGGCCTACGGTAATACCCTGTGGTGCGATGATGTAGCGTTTTTCACCGTCAGCATATTGCACCAAAGCGATGCGTGCTGTACGGTTTGGATCGTATTCTACAGTCAAAACTTCGGCAGGCTGGCCGACTTTATCGCGCTTGAAGTCAATAATGCGATATTGCCGCTTATGACCTCCTCCAATGTAGCGCATAGTGCGGTGACCTTCGTTATTACGGCCACCGGTTCTCTTAATGGGCTCCAGCAGGCTTTTTTCTGGCTTGGAGGCTGTTATTTCCGCAAAGTCGGGTGCCACGCGAAAACGTGTACTCGGCGTTATTGGTCTTAGTTTTTTAACTCCCATGACTGATTAATTGGTAGAGCAGTGCTCGGTTTACAGGTCAGCGTAGATATCAATTACTTCGCCTTCGGCAACCGTAACAATTGCTTTCTTAGTGGTTGGGGTCTTACCCGATACAACACGTCCGTTGATGTTCTTGCTGCGTTTCTTTCCGTATACCCGGAATGTATTAACAGCTTCAACGTTTACGCCATACATTTTCTCGATGGCTTTGCCGATCTCGAGTTTGTTGGCTTTTAGTTCAACCTCAAAAGCATATTTGCCTTGCTTGTTAAGGCCCGTCATTTTCTCGGTGACGATTGGTCGTTTCAGTACGCTCATGATTAATTTGCTCCCGATTATCGGTCGAACAACGTTTGAATGGTTGACAGGGCTTCTTCGCTAATGAGCAGTTGATCAGCATTCATCAGATCGTATGTGTTAACCTGCGAAGCAGTCGTAACTTTCGTCTTCTGAACGTTCCGGCTCGACAAAACAACGTTTGTGTTTACATCGGGCAGGATAAGCAGCGTTTTCTTACCCGTTACATTCAGATCACTTAAGAACTGGATGTAGTCTTTCGTGCGGGGAGCTTCCAGCGAAATGCTGTCAATAATGGAAATCTTCTCAGCTTTCGCTTTTACAGCATAGGCTGACTGGCGGGCCAGCGATTTCACTTTTTTGTTCAGTTTGAAGCTGTAGTCGCGGGGACGGGGACCGAAGATAGTACCACCGCCCACAAATACGGGCGATTTGGCGCTACCGGCGCGGGCGCCACCTGTACCTTTTTGCTTTTTCAATTTACGCGTCGAGTGTGCATTTTCAGCCCGCTCTTTCGCTTTGTGCGTTCCTTGCCGTTGGTTGGCTAAGTACTGTTTCACGTCGAGATAAATCGCGTGTTGGTTCGGTTCGATACCGAAGACCGCTTCCGGAAGCGTGACCTTTTTGCCTGTGTCCTCGCCTTTGCTGTTATATACGATTACTTCCATGACCTACTTCTCGATAATAACGTATGAATTTTTGGCTCCTGGAATTGAACCGCTAACAACGAGCAGATTTTGCTCAGGCAGAACGCGCAATACGCGAAGGTTTTGAACCTTCACTCGGTTACCGCCCGTACGGCCGGCCATCCGAAGACCTTTGAACACACGCGATGGGAACGAACAGGCACCAATCGAACCTGGGTGACGACCCCGGTTGTGCTGACCGTGCGTTTGACCGCCAACCCCAGCGAATCCGTGACGTTTCACAACGCCTTGGAAACCACGACCTTTTGCTGTTCCGACTACATCAACGAAGTCAGCTTCTGCAAATACATCGGCTACCGTAAGTGTTGCGCCTAAATCAAGCGTTTGTTCGAATTCTTTGAATTCAACCAGTTTGCGCTTAGGCGTGGTACCCGCTTTTTTGAAGTGGCCCAACTCCGGCTTGTTGCTGTGCTTTTCTTTTTTGTCGCCATAACCCAGTTGCACAGCCGTGTAGCCATCTTTCTCGACGCTACGGACTTGAGTTACGACACAGGGACCCGTCTCAATCACTGTACATGCCAGAGCCTGCCCGTCCGCATTGTACACGCTGGTCATCCCGATTTTCTTGCCAATTAAACCAGACATTTGTGTTTGTTTAAAGTAAGCAGGTAAAAAATAGGTAATCCTTTTTTCCGTTCGGACCTTCCGAATCGGGCCGCAAAGGTAGGCAAATATTCGAACGAATCCTATATCTGCTTAACAATCAGGCCCCGAAACGACATAAAAAAAGGTCGGGCGCACAGCACCTGACCTCAAATGGCAGACAATACGATGCAATGCAAGGTTTGTTTGCCGAAAAAGTCAGATGTGGTTTCTACTAAATCGTATCGATTTTAGCGGACCTTCACCCTCGTATGTCGTTATCTCGATGTTCCGAGTTTGGGAGTGCAAAAGTATGAAATAGTTTGGAGAAACAGAAAATTTATTTTAAAGAAAGTTTTTTAGGTACTATACAAGTCAAGTATCGGGTATGGATGGTGTGAATAGGCGTTCGGTCGCTATGCGATCAGCGAATGGAAGCGCTTGCCCGAATGCTACAAACCTTTCGTCGCTAACGCGACTGTACATAATTGTATGTAAGGCGGAGTAGTTGTAAACATTTCCGATCTCTAGATTGCTTACGCGACTAAATGGTACTACACTTAGTCAATCAGGCTTGGTTTAGTGGTTAACCTTATTGTCGCGTTAGCGACCTAATGTTTGTAGCAAAAATTGCTCCCAACCATGTCTATCTAAGTCGCGTAGCGACGTAACTCTAAAGAACCATGGCTCCAAGCCCTGCATCATTAATATGGCTTGCATTAGCTAGGGTCACTCGTTTGTGTTGTTTGACGCATGAGAACTACACAAACGTAAAACAGTAGGTTTATGTACTTTTTACGTTTACTACGCATTAGACAATTCCTAAAACGCCTGAATCCAGTTTGCTTCATGTCTCAATCCATAACCCGTCGTCAAACGCTGGCGGCTCTGACTGCCTCGGTAGGGGCAACACTATCGACTAACTCGCTGGCCGCTGGGACATCACCAGCCGCTCAATCTCCATTTACGATCTGCCTCAACATGAGTACAATTAGGGGGCAGAAACTCGGATTCGTAAAAGAGCTGGAAGCCGCTTCTAAGGGAGGATTCCGGTCGGTCGAAATATGGATTGAGACCTTACAGACGTACCTGAAATCGGGCGGAACAACGGCCGAGGCCCGAAAAATTCTTGCCGACCTGGGCATAAAAATTGAAAATGCTATTGGCTTTGCACCGTGGATCATTGATGACGAAGCGGCCCGTGCCAAAGGGCTGTCTCAATTAAAAAACGAGATGGAAATGCTGGCCGAAGTGGGTTGCAAACGCGTAGCAACGCCACCAATCGGTGCCCAATCGCCCGGTAGCCCTAAAATAGATCTGTACAAAGCTGCCGAACGGTATCGCGCTATTCTGGAAGTTGGCGATAAAACCGGGGTTGTTCCTCAGTTAGAGTTATGGGGGTTCTCGCCGAACCTGAGCCGGTTGAGCGAAGTTATGTTTGTCGCCATTGAGAGTGGGCACCCGTCAGCCCGGGTGTTGCTAGATATCTATCACCTTTATAAAGGAGGCTCGGGCAATGTAAGCCTGCCCTTGGTTGGTAAACCGGCCATTGAGGTATTCCACGTAAATGACTACACGGCCGATTTCACCCGTGAGAAAATAGTCGATGCTGACCGGGTGTTTCCAGGCGATGGCGTTGCGCCGATTCGCGAAACGCTGAAACTCATCAAGCGCAACGACCAGCCGATTGTCGTATCGCTGGAGGTGTTCAATAAAAATTATTACGCACAGGATGCCCTGACCGTAACGAAAACAGCGATGGCAAAGATGAAAGCGATGGTAGCCGGGCTTTAATAAGCCCAGGCCATCAGGCCGCCGTCTGCCGAAATTGTCTGTCCTGTTACATAGCCCGATGCAGGCATGCACAAAAAAGAAACGACGGAAGCTACTTCTTCCGGCTCGCCAACCCGGTTCATCGGCGTTCGTTTCAGGATACCCGCTAGTTTTTCAGGGTTAGTCAATACGGGTGTGGCCAATGGCGTTTTGATATACCAGGGCGCCACAGCATTTACCCGAATGCCATCGGGCGCCCACTCAACGGCGAGGTTTCGGGTGAGCTGGAGCATGGCCGCTTTGGTCATGCCGTATAGCGAGCCACTACTAGTATGCGCCAGCCCAGATACCGACGAAATCATCACAATTTTACCACCGATAGAGGATTCTCTTAAAAGTGAATAGGCTGCCTGGGTCAGTTCATACGCTGAGCGAAGGTTGGTATTCAGCACATGGTCATACTCGGCAGGGCTGTAGTCGGCAGTGGCTTTGCGAACATTCGTACCCGCATTATTGACCAGAATATCCAGGCTACCCCACGTTGTCTTCACCGAGTCAATAACCTGAGCAGCTACACCCGGCTGACTCACATCAGTGGCTATGCCTTCGACGGTATGGCCTTGCTGGCGATACTCGGTTAGTTGCCGCTGAAGCAGTGTGTTGTCGCGGGCAACGATAAATACCGATGCGCCCAGGTCCAGAAATTGCCGGACAATGGCTTCGCCGATTCCTTTAGTTCCGCCCGTTACAAGGGCGCGTTGGCCGCTAAGCGACCAGAGCGATTGGTTCATGAGCTAAAGGTCATTAATTTTAGCTTTTCTCCAAACTAAAACCACCTTATGAACAAACGAATAGGGCTTTTTGCTGTATTGGCACTCACTGCGGGTGTGGTATTAGCTCAGAATAAGCCCAAGGCAGAGGACGTGCAAACGTTCACGCTGAAAAACGGCATGAAATTCATGGTCCTCGAAGATCATTCCATTCCCAATGCCAATTTCTATTCTTTCTGGAAAGTTGGCTCCCGCAACGAGGTTCACGGCATAACGGGTTTGTCGCACTTCTTTGAGCACATGATGTTCAACGGGGCTAAAAAATACGGTCCCAAGCAGTTTGACCGGGTTATGGAGGCCAACGGCGGTTCGAACAACGCCTATACAACGCAAAATACGACGGTGTATACCGACTGGTTCCAAAGCGGAGCCCTCGAAACGATCTTTGACCTGGAGGCCGACCGGATTCGTGATCTGGCCATCGACCCGAAGATGGTAGAGAGTGAGCGGGGCGTTGTTCTCTCGGAGCGAAGTACCGGGCTGGAAAATAGCAATTATCGGGTTATCAGCGAGCTGGTACAGGCTACGGCCTTTGTGGAGCACCCGTATATGTTCCCCGTAATCGGTTTCGAATCGGACATAAAGAAGTGGACGCAGGCCGATCTGGAGAAATACTTCAAAACCTATTACTCGCCGAACAATGCCGTGGCGGTTGTGGTAGGCGACGTAACGGCTGCACAGGTAAAGAAACTGGCTGAGCAGTATATTGAACCCATTCCGGCGCAAAAACTACCTGACAGCCTGCGTACTGTCGAGCCGCCCCAGAATGGTGAACGGCGCGTGACGACGTATAAAGACGTAGCGACGCCTAACATTTTGCTGGCTTACCATACCCCTGCTACCCGCCACCCGGATTACTACGCGCTCGATTTGCTCAGTGGTGTGTTGAGTTCGGGTAACTCGTCGCGTCTGGTAAAGTCGCTGGTGCTTGATTCAACGATTGCGTCGCGGGCATTTACCAGTTTCGGCGAATCATTTGACCCAAGCCTGTTTTCAATCTATGCCATCGCCGGCAGTGGTACTACGGCGGAGCATCTGGAACGGTCGGTTTTGTATCAAATCGACAGGGTGATTGATGAAGGCATTACCGATGTTGAATTGCAGAAGCTGAAGAATCAAAAGCTGATGGAGTTTTACCGGACGATGGAGTCGATCAACGGAAAAGCGAACTCGCTCGGTACGTATGAACTGTTCTTTGGTGACTACAAGAAGCTTTACGAAGCTCCGGCACTGTATGAAAAGGTAACCAAAGAAGACGTTCAGCGCGTCGCCAAAACGTATCTCACCAGCCGTAACCGGACAGTTGGCTATCTGCTGCCAGAGCCCAAAACGAATCCGGTTAAAAACAATTAAAGAGCCTGCTTGTCGCATAGCGACCAACTGTTTGTAGATAAAGCCTATCCTCCGGTGGCTTATGATTACGTAGCGATCAAAGGGGGTTGAGAGGTTACATCATTAAGCAACTCATCAGGCTCATCTATCGGGTATAGCTATACACATTCTGTCGCTAACGCGACAACGACACCTAGTCTGATATATAGTCAATCAATAACACGGATGAAATACATAGTTACAATGCTCCTTGCTCTTATACTGGCTGGAGCTTCGTCGTGGGCGCAAACGTTCAAGGTGCCACCTTACCAGAAGTTCAAGTTAAAGAATGGCCTGACGGTTTATTTGATGGAGCAACATGAAGTGCCGCTCATCAATGTCTCGGCCGTATTCGACGCCGGGGCGGTGCAGGATGGCAGCCGGTATGGCCTGGCCAACATGACGGCGGAGGCTTTGCTGTTCGGTAGTTCGAAATACACGAAAGCACAACTGGAAGAAAAGATCGAGTATGTAGGTGCCAGCGTGGATACCTATGCCGGGAAAGAAGTAGCCAAACTGACCTCGTCGTTTGCGGTGAAAGATCAGGACTTACTGTTCGATATTATTCAGGATGTGCTCACGAAGCCTACCTTCGATCAGGCAGAATTCGACAAGTACAAACAGCGTCAACTGCTTCAGTTGATTCAGCAAAAAGAAAGTCCGAGGGGCGTGGTGGGCTCGTACTTCAACAAGTTTGTCTTTGAAGGTCATCCCTACGCGAATCCGCTCACCGGCACACCCGCGTCGGTATCAGCCGTTTCGGCCAGCGATGTTCGGCAGTTCTATCAGAAAAACTTTACAACCGACCGGGGCGCGATTGCCATTGTGGGCGATTTTAATACGGCGGCTATGAAAAAGCGCATTACTGACTTATTTGGTAACTGGAAAACGGCAGCAGCCACATCGCCTGCCCTAACAGACCCGACGGTTATGTTCGATAAAAGCCGGGTGTTGCTGGTCAATAAAGATGACGCCCGTGAAACTACATTTTTGATTGGTGGGAAAGGGATTACCCAAAATAACCCCGATTTTATTCCCGTTACGGTAGTCAATACGATTCTGGGGGGACGCTTTACATCCTGGCTGAACGATGCCCTGCGGGTCAATTCAGGCCTGACCTATGGCGCGAATAGCCGATTCAGTACGTTCCGGAAGAGCGGCACCTTTGCCATTTCAACCTTTACAAAAGTTAGTACCACTACGCAGGCCATCGACATGGCCCTGCAGGTACTCGATAGTTTGCATCGGACAGGCATCGACGAGAAAACGCTGTCATCTGCCAAAAACTACGTTAAAGCTGATTTCCCGCCTAGATATGAGTCGGCCAGCGAGTTGGCCAATTTGCTAACCGATATGTTCAGCCTTGGCTTCGATGAGTCGTTTATCAACAACTTCCAGAAGAACGTAGATGGGCTGACCGTCGCCAAGACCCGCCAGATTATCGACCAGTATTTTCCGAAAGACAAGCTTCAGTTTGTGTTGATTGGCAAAGCGGAAACCATTCGGGACAAAGTGAAAAAATACGGTACCATCACCGAGAAAGAAATTAAAGCAGAAGGGTTTTAACAAGTAACGCGACTGTAACGCGGACAGGATGTCCGCGTTACGTTAATTCCATAAATTACCCTACCTTTGCCTTGAGTTTTCGGTGCCTGATGCTGCTTCGTGGCAGCTTGTAAGGCTTAAAAGGGAAGTTGGTGTAAAGCCAATGCTGTCCCCGCAACTGTAAGTCTTTAGAAAAATCGGTTCAATCTACGTAACCACTGCGCTGAGCCTCAGCGTGGGAAGGTAAGAGCCGACGAGACGAGCCAGGAGACCTGCCGCAAACCATCCGTTGTTCTGGCGTTCGGAGGAAACGCCCCAATCGCGTGCTGATGGGCCACCAACTTGGCGGCCTAACGGTTCCGGGCACTCATTCGTATCATACTATTGAAACAGAACACCCTTCGCTGGTGGATTATTACCTTACTACTCGGCTTGCTTGCCGGGCGTAGTAGCAGCGCGCAAACAGATTCGTTAGCGCGGTCGACAACAGGTGTGTCCTTGTCGGCCGTAACCGTACGAGCCATTGCGCCCGAGCGGTTTTTAGCGGGCCAAAAATTTCAGCGGATCGACTCGGCAACGCTGATCCAGTTTCGCTTTGGGTCATTGACGGACTTGCTGTCGTTGAACACGCCCATAGCGTTCAAGAATTATGGTCCCGGCCAGCTAGCAACGGTGTCTTTTCGGGGAACATCGGCCAACCATACCGCCGTTCTTTGGAATGGGATCAACATCAATCAACCCAACCTTGGCCTGACTGATTTCTCGACGCTGCCCGTAGCGGGTTTCGATCAGTTATCCGTTCAGTATGGTTCGTCGGCGAGTGTTGTCGGTTCGGGTGCGGTAGGAGGGAGTATTCTGCTGGGAAGCAGTCCCGTTTGGCAACCGGGTATACACGTGACGGTTGGCCAGCAACTGGCTAGTTTTCACAATAATCAGACCCAGTTGGGTATACGGTACAGTGCCAGGTTAGGAGCCTCCTGGAAATTATCGGGGAAGACGTTCGCTTACCGGAACCAGTTCAATAATGCGTACCCATCCGCTGAACGCCGGAATTATTTTCTGGAACGGTCCACAACCGCGCAGCGGGGTTTTGTTCAGGATTTGTACTTTATGCACAACAGTGGTCGGCAGCTATCCGTCAATGTGTGGCTAACAGACAACGACCTAATTCTGGCACCGCAGGACACCATTGCCCGCGAACGGACACGCACCCAGTCGGCTCGATTTCTTACGACCTACGAAACCAACCATCTTACGCTGCGCCTGGGTTGGACGCATGATATTCTGGATTATGCCAAAAGTAATTTCGCGTTGCCCAGCCACACCCAAACCGACCGGTTTATTGGCCGGACCGAGCGTGAGTTCGTCTTAACCCCCGCTAAAGCCAGATGGGCACTGAACCTTAGGGTAGGTGGCGAGTGGTCGCATTACCGCACCCAAACGGATGGCTACATAAGCCCATTAATCGAAGAAGACCGAGGTGACTTGTATGCGTTGCTTCGGTTGCAGACTACCCGCTGGCTAGTGTCGGCCACTGTGCGGCAGGCATTTGTTACCCGATTTAATCCACCCCTTACGCCATCACTTGGCGCTGAATATCGGATTGTGCAACGTCCTGCCTTTGGTTTAACGGCTAAAGGAGCCATCAGTCGGAGTTACCGGGTGCCAACGCTCAATGAACGGTACTGGGCCGACTTAGGCAACCCCAATCTGCTACCCGAAAATGGATTCAACCTGGAAGCCGGGCTTGCATCGACCCTGGTATTTTCGGAACACCTCAACCTGACAGCCGAAGCAACCGTATACCGCAATCGGGTAGATAACTGGACGTACTGGAATCCGACGACCAACTATCATGTCGAGAATTTACAGCAGGTCTTAGCGCGGGGAGGAGAGTTAACAACCTCGCTCGCTTACGTTCGTAATGGTTGGCGGGCTGGTCTGAGGCTCGGTTATGCGCTTACGCGCTCATCGCAGGAGCGGGCCTATGATACCTACGCCGAAGACGTGATCGGGAAGCAACTGGTCTTTGTGCCCATCCATACCGAAACGCTTAATGCCTACATCCAGCGTGGCCAAACACGCCTGTCGGTGCAAACACAAGCCAGTTCGCGCCGGTACACTACCTTCGACAATAGCCAGTTTTTTAAGGGCGTTGCCTTAACAAATGTACTGCTTGAAACGACGACCAAAGTCGGCCCGGTGCCCATTCGGGTACAGGGGCAGGTTAATAATGTATTCGATGCGCTTATGTTCAGTGTAAAGCGGAATGCGTTGCCGGGTCGTAACTGGGCACTCAATGTACTTATCAATTTTCCATCTAATAAATCATGAAATACCAAGTAACAAAAAGCATTGCGCTTAGCTTGCTGGCCTTAAGCGTCTGGAATTGTAAAACCACTGATCCTGAACCAACACCTTACGAGTCAGGCATACTCATATTAAATGAAGGTAATTTCTCCCAGAACAACGGGACAATTTCGTTTCTCTCACGGACGGGCAACACCGTTGCTACCAACATTTTTCAGGCTGCTAACCCCTCAATGTCGTTGGTTGGCGGAGTGCAAGGATATACAGAGGTAAACGGGAAGGGGTTGATTTTGGTCGACAACATGTCTGCTGCCCAGGATAAGGTTGAAATTGTTGAGGCAGGCACGTTTAAGTCCCGCGCTACGCTGAAAACGCCCGATATTGAAAACCCACGCCAAGTTATTGCCGCAGGCCCAAACAAAGCTTACGTTAGTTGCTGGGATGTATCTGGAGACTTCAACGCAGGTACTTTCTATAAAGACCCCGGTTATATAGCTGTCGTCGATCTGAATACAAGTACACTCGTTAAGAAAATTCCAGCCGTGAAAGGCGTTGAAAAAATGGTTGTTGCTGGTAGCGAAGCGTTTGTTGGGAGCAATGCTTACAGCGGGAATAAAACGCTGTTAATCATTGACCTGAATACCGATACTGAAAAACAACGTGTTGACTTTGGCTCATCTCCTGAACCCATTGCGCTCGATGCCAATGGTAAATTGTGGATACAAACAGGTAACGATCTTGTTCAATTCAATCCTTCGGATCGGACAATTGCCAAACGACTGACGTTTGCAGCTACACCCGGTTCCGTTACGATCAGCCCCGACAAAAGGGCATTCTATTACACGCTGAGTGGCAAGACATACCGTCTGCCGATTGAAGCAACGGCTGCCACAGCGGCTAACCAGGTTATCGCCAGATCGTTTTCTTCACTCGGTATTGATCCACAAACTAATCGTATTTATGGAAGTGTGGTTCCGTCGCAGGCGCAGACAGGCTATGTCGTGCGTTACGAGTCAACCGGCGCGTTAGTTGACTCAGTAAAAGCTGAAATTGCGCCTTCAGGATTTTATTTCCGATGAGCCGACAGCGGGCCATCATGAACTGGAGCGGGGGCAAAGATTCGGCTCTCGCGCTATATTATAGTCTCCAGTCGGGTCGATGGGATGTAGAGACCTTGTTGACGAGCGTTAACGATGCCTATGGCCGAGTAAGCATGCATGGCGTTCGAATAGAGTTGATGACGGCTCAGGCTGATCGGCTGGGGATTCCGTTACGGTTACTCCGATTGGCGGGCAATGTGTCTATGGAAGAGTATGATGCGCAAATGCAGATGGAACTGCTGGAACTGACAAAACAGGGCTGTACGCATTCCATCTTCGGCGATATTTTTCTGGAAGACCTTCGCGCTTATCGCGAAACGCAGTTGCAGCGGGTAAATCTGTCAGGAGAATTCCCCCTCTGGCAGCGGAACACAACCGAGCTGGTTCATGAGTTTGTGGATTTGGGTTTTCGGGCTGTGCTTGTGTGCGTGAATGAAAAGCAATTGAATGCCGAGTTCATCGGGCGGGAGCTGGATCTGGACTTGCTGAAAGACCTGCCCAGAACAGTCGACCCGTGTGGTGAGAACGGCGAGTATCATTCTTTTGTGTATGATGGCCCTACTTTCTCCCACCCCGTTTCCTTCACAAAAGGCGAAGTTGTTCACCGAACCTTTACCCGCTCCGGCGGTACTGATACGCATACCAGCCAGACCGATGTTCGGTGGGACACTGGCTTCTGGTATCAGGACCTGCTTCTCAACGAGTAAAGTCACCTTGAGTAAAAATACGTTAAAGCCTGAAGGCGTGTTACGGTTCTAAATCGTGGCACGCCTTCAGGCTTTAGAGTAAACTCAACCAAAGCCTTCGTTTTGTGGCTTTATTTTCATATTATTATAGGAAATTTTACCAACTGAGGCCTTATAGAGCCAAAACAGTATTCATCACTTTATGAAACGTAGAGAAGCCATACAACAAGCGGCCTTACTGATGGGCGGGATCCTATCAGCACCGACTCTGGCTGGTGCCATGGGCCGTGTGACCAACATGGGCCCGAGCGTTGCCGTCTCGCCTGATCAGGAAGCCCTGCTGGCTGAGGTTGCCGATGTCATAATTCCAACTACCACGACGCCGGGAGCCAAGGCCGCCGGTGCCGAAAAGTTTATAGTTCGGGTCATGCGCGACTGCTACCCGAAAGCGGATCAGGAGAAATTCTATGCTGGTCTGGCGAAGTTAGATGCCGATAGCAAAACCAAGTTCAGTAAAGGCTTTGCCGCTCTTGACACAGCTCAGAAAAATGAGATGGTCAAGCAAACCATGACGGAAGACAAGCCATTTTTCCTGCGCATGAAAGAGCTAACGACGACCGGCTATTTTACTTCCGAAATCGGTGCTACAAAAGCGCTCGAATACCTGCCCGTTCCTGGTCAATTTAACGGTTGTATGCCCCTCAAACCTGGTCAGAAGGCATGGGCATTGTAACAAACCTGTGTCCTTCAATAATTTTTACCCCACAAGATAATGTATCTCAATATTGATTCTATAAAAGACCAGACTTACGATGCCATTGTGATCGGGTCGGGCATATCGGGCGGCTGGGCATCGAAAGAACTAACCGAAAAAGGGCTGCGGGTGCTGATGCTCGAAAAAGGTCACCAGCTCGAACACGTCACCGGTTACGAGTACGCCACCAAAGACCCCTGGGAAACCAAGTATAACGGTCGGCTTACCGAAGCTCAGAAGGAATCGCACCCAAAACTGGCCCGCGATTACCCATATAATGAGATGACCCAGAATTACTGGATGAATGATTCGGATTCGCTCTATAAAGAAGTGAAGCGATTCGACTGGTACCGGCCAAATATTGTGGGTGGAAAGTCCATTATGTGGGGGCGGCAATCGTATCGGCTGAGTGATATTGACTTTGGGGCCAACGAAAAAGATGGCATTGCCGTCGACTGGCCAATCCGGTACAAAGATGTGGCTCCCTGGTATTCCTACGTCGAGAAATTCGTCGGCATTTCGGGGGAGAAACTGAATCTACCGCAATTGCCCGATAGCGAGTTTCTGCCACCCATGGAGATGTACTGTGTGGAAAAAGAAGTGCGTAAGCGGATTGAAAAGAATTTTCCCGGACGTACGATGACCATTGGTCGGGTGGCTAACCTGTCGAAAGCGGGTCAGGCGCAGCTAGGCGTTGGCCGTGCGCCGTGCCAGTACCGAAACAAATGTTCGCTGGGTTGCCCATACGGTGCGTATTTCAGTACCCAATCCTGTACACTTCCTCCGGCAGCCAAAACGGGCCGTTTGACGCTTCGGCCCGATTCGGTCGTTACGGAAGTTATGTACGACGAAAACAAGAAAAAGGCAACGGGTGTCCGGATCATTGATGCCGTGACGATGCAACCTAAAGAGTATTATGCCAACATCATTTTCGTTTGTGGCAGTACATTGGGATCGACAACGGTACTGCTGAATTCAAAATCGGATCGCTTCCCCAATGGATTGGGCAATGATTCGGGCGAGTTGGGCCATAACCTGATGGATCACCACTTCCGGATTGGGGCGTCGGGCGAATGGGAAGGCGATCTGGACAAATACTACATCGGTCGTCGGGCAAACGGTATTTACGTACCACGTTACCGAAATATTGGTACCGACAAGCGCGATTACATACGCGGATTCGGGTACCAGGGTGGCGGCAGTCGGCAGGGCTGGCAGCGCAACATCGCTGAAATGAGCTTTGGGGCTGATTACAAAGAGGAACTCACCAAGCCCGGCCCGTGGACAATGGGCTTAGGCGGTTTTGGCGAGACCTTGCCGTATCACGAAAACCGGATGTATCTCGACAAGAATGACAAAGACAAATGGGGTATGCCGCTCGCCGTCTTCGACGCTGAGTTGAAAGAGAACGAGAAGAAAATGCGAATCGACATGATGAACGATGCCAAGGAAATGCTGGAATCGGCTGGGGTCAAGAACGTAAAAGCCTATGACCGGGGGTCTTTTCTGGGCATGGCCATTCACGAAATGGGAACCGCCCGTATGGGCCGTGATCCTAAAACATCCGTCGTAAACGCCAATAATCAGCTTCACGCGGTTAAGAACGTATTCGTAACGGATGGTTCCTGTATGACGTCTGCTTCCTGTGTAAACCCGTCGTTAACGTACATGGCGCTAACGGCGCGGGCGGCTGATTTCGCTGTTAAGGAAATGAAACGGAAAAGCATTTAAGGAGTGATCATAAAGAAGCCCCCGCTGTACTGGTTTATCAGGATGGCGGGGACTTTTTTATGTACGTACTTATGCGGTTCGAATCACATGAATAGCGAACTTCATTTATATTGCCTGGCGCTGTGGAGGTTAACCGATAAAAAACGGAGCGGACAAAACTTATAGAGCAACCAATAAACGTTAATCGTATGAAAACTCTGACTTTTCTGTTTGTGATTAGCAGTATGACAATTGTGTTTGGACAGCATAAATTCGCGTTATCCGTTCAACTGGCTCCTATTTACACCCATGCTAGCTCGAAAGTAATTTTTCCATTTGCTGATCCGTCTAATCAACTACCTACTACTGAATTTAGGGCTGTTTCCAGTGGACTTAGTTACTCAGTTGGCGTTGCGGCCCGCTATGCTTTCTCCCCGAAATGGTCAATTGGAGCAGGCATTTGGGCTACGCATGCGGCAGTTGGTAAAAGTGATTATTTGCTGAATGGCACCCCCTATACTGTTCGCTATCAGTACAACCACCCTTTTTCCAATCTCTATAAAGCGCCTTTATTGATTAACTACCAATCGTCAACCAAACGACTGTCGCCTTACTTTTCGGCAGGCGCCACCTTTGATTTCAGGGGAACCAGCTACGTCGATATAAATGGAAATGGGGAATTAGTCCCCGTAAAATTTGGTAAAGGTGTGGTTGTTACTCCTCTGCTGGGAGCTGGCGTAATCTATGGGCTTACAGAACATCTATCTTTAATTGCTCAACCGACGATCCAGTATACTATTGAATCGCACCCGTCGTACTCTTACTTCCACGCTTATCAACTAAGCTTACAGACTCAACTCATGTATAAGTTTTAAACGAGTTGCTGTTGACACAGTACTCAATAGGTCAATACGAGTAAAAGCCGGAAAATAAGCCAAATGGAAATTCTACGATTCAGGCCGAGCAGGCAGAATCCTGCTTCATAAAGCAAAAAAGGGTTAGCCAACCCGACGGTAGCCAACCCTTTTACTTCATCCTGAAAACTCACCTGTCAACAGCGGTGTGAGTAGACAATGGTTAGCTGCATTGTTGTTTATCTATAACAGCCGACCCACAAAAATCAATAGGACAGCACCGCCCACAGCAATCAACAAATTCATAAATAAGCCATCATTATCGGGGTCGTTGCCAAGCTTACGGGCAACAAATCCCCCAACAAACCCTCCCACAATTCCGAGGATGATGTTCACAAGAGCCGAGTTGTGGCTGTCCATCAGCCGACTCGCAATATAACCGGCAATGCCCCCAATTAGAATAGAATACAAAAAGCCCATAGTCTTAATAAGTTAAAGAGTGATAAAGGTGACGGTGCAATGCTACACAAAAGATTGAAATTGTACTATAGGGAGAATAATTTGCGAAAAGAATATAGCTGTAAACGGGTATAAATTATCAGTAATTTCATTTTACAGGGTAGGCATTTCCTGTATCAGTTAATAGCTAACACGCTCCTCTATTGGGCTGACTGTATGACTAATTTTTTATCACCCAAACGCTCGGCCCTCGCACGCCGGGCAATCGCACTATCAGCCGCTGGTTTGGTAATTGGTGGTGCTTTTGTCGGAGCTTATCAGAATCGAAACCTGAATGGAGCTTCCAACCGGTATCTGACAGGCCTATTCGCTCAACTTGGCGACGACGACAAACACGATCCAAAGTATGCTGTCGGTAGTTTGAACGTAGCACCCGGTCTGGAAGCAACCCTGTTTGCCGCTGAGCCAATGCTGGCCAACCCAACCGATATTGACGTGGATGCTCGTGGCCGGGTTTGGGTTTGCGAAGCCTATAACTATCGCCCCGCCATTAATGGCAATCCAACCCGCAAAGAAGGCGATCGCATTGTGATTCTGGAAGATCAGAATGGCGATGGAAAAGCCGATGTGTCGAAGGTGTTTTATCAGGGAGCCGATATTGAGTCACCGCTCGGCATTTGGGTGCAGGGCAACAAAGTGATTGTGTCGGACAGTCCGAACGTTTGGGTCTTTACCGACGAAAACGGAGACGATAAAGCTGATAAAAAAGAACTGCTCTTTACGGGTATCGGTGGTGAGCAGCATGATCATGGTATGCACACGTTTGTCTTCGGACCCGACGGCAAGTGGTATTTCAACTTCGGCAATGAGGGTGGGCAACTTAAGGACAAAGACGGTAACCCAGTCGTCGATGTAGCTACCGGCAAGACGATCGATAAGCAGAATTTCAAGATGGGCATGGTCTTCCGTTGCGATCCCGATGGGAAAAACGTAGAGGTATTGGGCCAAAACTTCCGCAATAACTACGAAGTAGCCGTTGATTCGTACGGCACCCTGTGGCAATCGGATAATGACGACGATGGTAACAAGGGCGTTCGGATCAATTATGTTATGGAATATGGCAACTATGGATACACCGACGAAATGACGGGCGCAGGCTGGCAGGCCAACCGGGAGAACATTGAGCCCGAAATACCAAGACGGCACTGGCACCTTAATGATCCCGGTGTTGTACCTAACCTCCTGCAAACTGGGGCTGGTTCGCCAACGGGCATGATCGTGTATGAGGGTAAGCTGTTGCCGGAGGTTTTTCGGAATCAGATGATCCATTGCGATGCCGGCCCGAATGTCGTCCGGTCGTATCCAGTACAAAAAGACGGAGCAGGGTATAAAGCCGAGATTGTCAATGTATTGGAAGGGGCTCGTGACCAGTGGTTCCGGCCGGCCGATGTATGTGTGGCACCGGATGGCTCATTGATTATTGCCGACTGGTATGACCCCGGTGTGGGTGGCCACCAGGCGGGCGATCAAAGTCGGGGACGCGTTTACCGGGTAGCACCACCAAACTCGCCGTACAAAATGCCTAAGGTGGATCTGACAACGACCGAGGGCGCTATCGAAGCTCTGCAAAGCCCAAACATGTCTATCCGCTATGCTGGCTGGCAGAAACTGTCTGGCATGGGTAAAAAAGCAGAAAAAGAATTGGCTAAACTTTATAAAACATCGGCTAATCCCCGGATGCAGGCTCGGGCGCTGTGGTTGCTGAGTAAAGCAGAGAAAGGACCGAAATGGATCGAAACAGCGTTAAAAAGCGATAATCCTGATCTGCGCATTACGGGCCTCCGTGCCGCCCGCGAACTCAAATCAGACATTATTCCCTACATAAAGCAACTTGTCAACGACCCTGATCCGCAGGTGCGTCGGGAGTGTGCTATCGCACTACGCCGAAACCAGAGCGCCGAGGCTCCGGCACTGTGGGCGCAACTGGCCAGTCAATATGATGGCAAAGACCGTTGGTATCTGGAAGCGCTGGGTATAGGCGCTGATTCTAATTGGGATACATATTACACCGCCTGGGTGAAGCAGATGAGCAACGAGCGTAACGACGCCCCGGCCTTAGCCAATGCGGGTGGTCGTGACATCGTGTGGCGTGCCCGTACCAAGGAATCCGTGCCGATGCTGGCCAAATTGGCAGGTGATCCGGCCGTTGATATAAACCAGCGGTTGCGGTATTTCCGGGCGTTTGATTTTAATCCGGGCGCTGTTGAAAAGTCCAATGCTTTGCTGGGTATTTTGCAGGCAAACAGTGGCTCCACGGAGGTTACCAAACTTGCTCTGCGTCACCTTGACCCGGCTTTCGTGAAAAACTCCCCTGTAGCAACAAATGCCCTGAATAAACTCATGACCGATGTATATGGTACACCCGAATACATTGAATTGGTCATGCGTTTCGAACCCGTATCCGAAAATGCGCATCTGGCCAAGCTGGCGGTTCAGAAACCATTGGAAGGCGTGGGGCGAGATGCGGCCCGGCAATTACTCAAGCAGCAAGGCAGCCCTATGGTCTGGGATGTACTTAATGGCAGTGATCCGGAAGCTGCGGCTAATATGCTGGTCGCTTTGCGTCGGGTGGGCAACAAAGAGTCTATTGATATTTTAAAAACGGTAGCATTGGACGAGAAACGGTCTGCGGCCTTACGTAAAGAAGCGACTCGTTCATTAGGAGGTAGTGCAGAAGGAGCCGATATGGTCGTGGCCTTACTTAAGTCTGGCGATATTAAAGGCGATTACAAAAAAGCAGCCGTGCAGGGTGTGAGTAACGACTGGCGAAAAAACATTCGTCAGCAGGCCGCTAGCTTCCTGGATGGCGGCCAAAGTGCCGAAGGGAAGAAACTGCCCGCCATAAACGAACTACTGGCGATGAATGGCGATGCGGCACGCGGTGTTTCTGTTTTCAAGAACAACTGTAGCATTTGCCACCAGGTCAACGGCGAGGGTATGGACTTTGGCCCCAAGCTGTCAGAAATTGGGTCTAAATTGCCCAAGGAAGGCCAGTATCTGGCTATTTTGCATCCCGACGCTGGTATTAGCTTTGGCTATGAGGGCTGGGCGGTGAAATTTAAAGACGGTAGTACCATGACAGGTATTGTATCCAGCAAAACCGAGACGGATCTGCAAATGAAGTTTCCGGGTGGCGTTGTGCAGAATTACAAAATGTCGGATGTCGTTTCGATGAAACAGTTGGATACCTCCATGATGCCATCGGGTATACAGGAAGCCATGAACACGCAGGAATTAGTCGATTTAGTGGATTATTTATCAAGTTTAAAAAAGAAATAGAACCGAGATTTAGTTGATTTTTCTGATTGATTATGGCGTATGCTTTTAGCGGAAGCTTTATCTTGACAAGCATAGTCCATCCGCAAAATCACACAAACTCTGGTTCAGACAACCTCACATATGCAACGACGTAATTTTGTAAAATCAACAGTTGGCGCGGCTGGCTTAAGCTTGGCGGGTGCCGCCGTAACCGGTGAGTCGGTAGCAGGCAACTGGCAGTCAGATTCACTGGCTAAAAACACGTTTAAACTTAAATACGCCCCGCACTTTGGGATGTTTGAGAACAGCGCCGGTAAAGACCTCATCGACCAGCTCAAGTTTATGGCCGATATGGGTTTCACGGCGATGGAAGACAATGGAATGATGGGCCGTGAACCCGCTATGCAAACCAAAATTGGGGAGGAAATGGCTCGTCTGGGAATGACGATGGGTGTATTTGTCCTCGACAAAGGCGGTAATTCACAGAATACGCTGGCTGCCGGAAAGCCCGAATATATTGACATTTTCCTGAACGGCTGCCGGAAAGCCGTTGAAACCGCCAAGCGTTGCAATACTAAATTTACTACGGTTGTACCGGGGGATTTCGAGCGGAATCTGCCCATTGGTATTCAAACGGGTAACGTCATTGATGCCCTGCGCCGTGGGGCTGACATTCTGGCACCAGCGGGCCTGACGATGGTGCTTGAACCCCTAAGCGATTCGCCGAATCTATTCCTGCGTACATCGGATCAGACCTACGAAATTTGCCGCGCCGTAAATAGCCCTTCCTGTAAGATTTTGTTTGACATCTACCACATGCAGAAAAATGAGGGCCATATTATTCCCCACATCGACTGGTGCTGGAGCGAGATTGGCTATTTTCAGATTGGCGATAACCCTGGTCGTAATGAGCCAACGACGGGTGAAATTAACTACAAGAATATTTTCAAGTACGTTTATCAGAAGCAAAAAGCTGCGGGTAAAGACTTTATTTTTGGCATGGAGCACGGAAAATCGCAGAAGGGTAAGGAAGGGGAAGTCGCCCTGATCAAAGCTTATGTCGATTCCGATAGCTTTACGGTATAAAACGCATTAGGGTAAAACCATCAAGGGGTGAGCAGGCTTGTCGACAAGCCTGCTCACCCCTT
The DNA here is from genome assembly GCF_000974425.1 of Spirosoma radiotolerans. Lineage (NCBI taxonomy): Bacteria > Pseudomonadati > Bacteroidota > Cytophagia > Cytophagales > Cytophagaceae > Spirosoma > Spirosoma radiotolerans. Next base: position 6,215,049 of record NZ_CP010429.1, on the reverse strand, counting down.
GATGGTTTCAATTTCTTGCTTAGAGAACAACCACTGAGTTCTCTTCAAACGATACTCCGCTTGGAACGTATTTGTCAGCAGCCGTATCATTTGTCCATGTCGTACCATCCAAAACGTAACGGAACTGGTATTCGCCACCAACGGGCAGTTCAACCGTAGTTTTGTAAGAACCATCTTTCTGTTTTTTCAGGGCCTGGGCATCCCAGCCATTGAATTCACCGGCCAGAGCGACCGTTTTAGCACCATTGACGGCTTCGGCCGACAATTCAAATGTTACTTTCGCAAGAGGCTTGCTTTTGAGGAATTGTTTGGCAACTGCCATAGGGGTTCACTGTTTGGTTTTCAATACAAAGTTATAATGCAAAACTGGTAATATAATAGTTATCAGTACGTTAAGGATAAATATTCTTATTATATTTATAATTAATATATCTTGTTTTATAATTAGCTATCTAAAAAACGTACTATTTTACAGTAGTATTTAAGTTAGTCTATCAATTTATTGGTAATAGACCGAATAGCCACAAGCCACTCGAAAAATTAAGTTCTGAAAGCCTGACGAAGAAGCTACATACGGCTTATCGTCTGATGAAAACATACTCGCCCGTACTATATGGATTTAAGACTAATCGGTTACCCGTTAACGATAACAGGGGTATGAGCTTGCCATTCATTGATGACATACAGGCAGCCATAATTCGTATATTATTTCCTTCTGTTTTGTAATTGCCGCCGAAGCAACCTAAAAAACTATACTCAACCGGCTTGGTATTTTCGTAAAACTCGTTGAATTCACCGGCATAGTTGAACGTGATAAATACACCTTTATTGGAAGGTACATCAACCGTCATGCACGTTGAACTGCTGGCTGGTTTGCAATAAGTAATCAACCGCCAGGTACCTATAAGATTATTAGGCGATACGGTATCATCCGATTTTGAGCAGGCCAGAACGAGTAACAGAGAAAGCAGAAGTACAACGTGTTTCATGAGGGCGTTCGTAACTTTTTGAGTAGACCCTCAATTGCCCTTGTTGGTTGTAAGGCAGCACTTTAAAAGCGAACGAGGTTAATGTGTAGTTTGCTCTACCGAATACGACCGGTATTCACGGGTCCAGTGCCAGGCACCCTGGAAAGCGATTAGGCAAAAAATTGCGTATTCGACCCCAACCAGTTTTACCCCTTTGGTAAAATACATGAAGGTGCTGATGATGTCGACAAGCAGCCAGATCCACCAGCATTCGAGCTTTTTATGAATCATCATAAATGTGCCGATAATACTCATTACGGTCGTGAACGAATCGAGGTAGGGGAAGGCGCTGGGTTGACTGAACAATATGGGAAACCAGATGTGCAGATTTTGAGCAAGAGCGCCTAGTACACCTGTAGCTACCAGCCCCCCGAGCAACACCAGAACCAGCGGTCGTCCTATAAGCCGGGTAATACGGAGTTCGTTGTGCTGATCGGCCTCCTGGGCCTTGGGGTGGGTCCAGCGCCACCAGCCTTGCAGGTTCGTTATGAAAAAGAAGACCTGCAAAAACATGTCGGGGTAAAGCTGGATCTGAAAGAACAAAAAGAAAAATAGCAGGACACTGGCGGCCCCGATTGGCCAGCTCCAGACGTTGGCGCGGGCCGCGAGCCAGGTTGCTATTGACCCGGATAAAACCCCGAAAAATTCGAGGTAACTCATGGGGTAATCCCACAGCGTAAAAAAAATGGTATGGATATCGAAAAACTCGACCATGAGTAAAAAAATACGGTGGGCGTCCTCTACTTTAACTGTGCGAAAGTACGGATTAACCATTTATCTAACCTCTCAACTATGCAACGTATTGCTATGCTCGGGGGCGGCTTCATTGGCCGCTTCTATGCCGAATCCATTCATGGCCAGCGCAGCCGGGATAAAGTTGTTGCCATTTATGCCCGCCGGGAAGAAACTGCCCAAAAATTTGCGACAGATTATGGATGTGATTTTGCGTCGACCGATATGGAAGAGGTCATTGCGCATCCCGATGTAGATATGGTTTGTATTGCGCTTCCCAACAACATTCACGAAACGGCGGTCAACCTCTGCGCCAAACACAAGAAATCGGTGGTTTGTACGAAACCCCTTGGCCGTACGGCCGATGAAGCGTTGCGGATGATGCAGACGGCTGAAGAAGCGGGCATTTTTGCCGGTTACCTAGAGGACTTATGTTACACACCTAAGTTTTTGAAAGCGCTGGACAGTGTTAAAAACGGAGCCCTTGGCCGAATTCTGTGGGCTAAATCCCGCGAAACACACCCCGGACCGCACTCCGACTGGTTCTGGGACAAAGAGCAGGCGGGGGGCGGCTGCATGCTCGATTTAGGTTGTCACTGTGTCGAAATTGCCCGAAATTTTATCGGTAAGGATGTGAAGCCGGTAGAGGTGATGTGCTGGGCCGCTACGCAGGTGAAACCCATTGACGCCGAGGATCACGCCATTGCCCTGGTGAAATACGAAAACGGCGCCATCGGACAGTTTGAAGTGAGCTGGGCTTTCCGGGGCGGTATGGACCTCCGCGACGAAGTAATGGGCACCGAAGGCACCATCTGGATCAATAACTTTCTACGAACCGGTTTCGAAATGTACAGTTCGGGCAAAGGGGCTGATTATGTGGCCGAAAAAGCCGAATCCAACACGGGTTGGCTATTTCCGGTTGGCGACGAGGTGAATGACCTGGGCTACAATCACATGTTTACGGACATGTTCAAATCGCAGGAAGAAGGCCGTGAACCCGCCGAGACGTTTTACGATGGCTACGTAGTGAATGCCGTTCTCGACGCGGCCTATAAATCAGCGGAAACGAAGCAGTGGGAAAAAGTAAACTTACCCGTCTGGCGCGGACAAGAGGGGCTTAAACCCGAATCTACGCTTGTCGAGTATGATGCGGATCACTACCTGATCAAACAGGAAATGACCCATGATGGCCGGAATAAGCTGATTTTGAAGGAGAAGGCCAGCGGGAAAATCATTGAGCGGGATTTGGCTTGAGCTAAGAATTTAGTGAGTACTGCTTGGACGCGTTAGTCAGCCTGTCGGGATGTTGCTCGTCATCGGCCAAATTCGTTTCTTGTGTACTAAAATCTACTTAGATACTTATGTGGCTGGAGTCTAAAAAAATCGTTGTGGTTGGCGGCACAACCGGCATGGGCCTGTCGGCTGCGCTGTCGTTTGTGCGTGAGGGGGCGCAGGTCGTTGTGGTAGGCCGAAATCCCGAAAGTTGTACCGTTGCTGAAAGGCAACTCGACGGCAATGGGCTGGCAATGTCGGGCGACGCATCTGATCCACAAACGGCCCCTAAAGCCATTGCCTTGTGTCAGCAGATTTTCGGCGGCTTCGACGGACTTTTCCACGTAGCAGGCGGCAGTGGCCGGCGGTTTGGCGATGGCCCCCTTCATGACCTTACGCTGGACGGGTGGAATTATACGGTCAACCTCAATTTAACCTCCCTGATGCTATCGAATCAGGCGGCCGTGCGGACATTCCGGGCACAGGGTAGCGGGGGAGTAATTCTAAACATGGGTTCAGTACTGGGCTCCAGCCCGTCGCCAACGTATTTTGCTACCCATGCCTATGCAGCCATGAAATCGGCGGTGATTGGTTTCACTAAGTCAGTTGCAGCTTATTATGCCAACGACAATATCCGGGTCAATGTATTGGCTCCGGCTCTGGTCGAAACGCCGATGGCGCAGCGTGCCACCCAGGATGAGCATATTATAGCGTTTACGAAAACCAAGCAGCCGCTCGGTGGTGGCCGCATTGGCCTGCCTTCTGATCTGGATGGTGCTGCCGTTTATTTCATGTCCGATTATTCGGCCTTTACCACGGGTCAGGTGCTAACCGTAGATGGCGGCTGGAGTGTGAGTGAAGGACAGATTTAACTTTGATTTAACTTTGCTTATGATTGAAACGCCACGCCTGACCCTTATTCCCCTCACGCTTGAGCAGCTTCATCTTCATCTTGCCAACAAGTATGAATTGGAGCAAACCCTGGGCTTGCAGAAAGGGTACCGGCAAGCTGTGGAGCCGGTGCGGAGCATTATCGTTTATTTCACTATACCTCGTTTGCAGGACCCTGCCCTCGATCCGCTTTTTCACACCATGTGGCTGGCCATTGACCGGGCGAAAAAACAGTTCGTAGCGGAAGCTAAGTTCAAGGGTGAGCCTGATGAAACCGGAACCATCGAGATTGGCTATGGAACATATCCGGGGCTGCATCGGCAGGGTTACATGACCGAGATGGTGAACGGAATGGTAACCTGGGCTCGTCAGCAGCCCGGTGTCCGGCGGGTGGTAGCAGATACCGAAGCAGAAAATGTAGCTTCCCAGAAAGTGTTGGAAAAAAATGGATTTCGATTGTTTGACCAGATAGAAAACATGCTGTGGTGGGAAATTAGTCTATGAAAAATCCCGCCCTCCTTTTCGAGCCTAAACCCCTACCATCTTGCAGCCCATTCCCATCAAAACTACCGTTGTCGGCTCGATGCCGTTTCCTGGCTGGCTCGAATTTTCCAGCCAGAATCTTTCGCAATTCGGACCGGCCGATATCAACGAAATGATTGAAGATGCCGTTGTGGCATCGGTTCATGATCAGGTTTCGGCCGGATTGGACGTAATTACTGACGGTGAGCAAACCCGGTTCGATTTCAATCTATCGTTTTACGGCTACATTAACGGCATTCAGAATAACGAAACCGAACTACGCCGGTTTGGTCCGCCCGCACACGATCAGCGTGGTAAGCACAACATCGTCGAACCACTAACCGCGCCGAAAGGACTGGGCGTCGTGGAGGAGTACCTGCGCCTGAAACGGCTTGCTCCCGAGGGACAAGGTCTGAAAGTGTCTATTCCTGGCCCCTATACGCTTAGTGGGCGGTTGTTGCCCGGGAGTTTGTACAAGGATCGCTGGGAAGTAACCGAGGCTTTGCTGCCCCTGGTGAATAAAGAGATTGCCGATTTAGTCGCTCTGGGCGTACCGGAAATCTGTGTCGATGAACCGTCGATGTCGTGCTATGCGTATCGCGAAGATACCCGGCGTTTTGTCGACATCTTTAACCGGACGGTAGCGCCGGGCGTGGGGAAAACCCGATTATCCATGCATCTCTGTTTCGGGAATTACAAAGGCCGGTCGGTGGGTAAAAAATCCATTGCGCCCATGCTCCCCGATTTTCTGGACATGACGGTCGATGAACTTCATTCCGAAATGACCATCCTGAATTTTTCGGAGGTAAATCTGCTGGCCCGGTTCGCTGAAAAATTCGATGTGGCCGTGGGCGTCATCGACGTAAAAAGCTACTACATCGAAACGCCGGAAGATGTGGCTGAACGCATTCGTAAATGCCTGCCTTACGTTCCGGCCGAGAAACTGGCCGTTGCCCCTGACTGCGGCCTGAGCCAAACGGCTCGCTGGGCCGCCAAACAAAAGCTAACCAACATGGTAGCCGGGGCTAAGATTGTCCGGGGCGAAATCTAAACCAGAATTTAGTTGATTCAACGGATTCTTCTGGTTCAGCCCGAGACACTTAACCACTATAGAATGATCTCGCGGTTTAAATCAGAGGAATCCGTTAAATCAAGTAAATCCTGGCTCATACTGTCTGATAAGGCACAACGTTCTTTTGTCAATTTGCCAATGTTTTCCTTAACCAGCATCCGCGTTTTGGCATTGTCAAAATGCTCGCTGTACGATGCCCGGAGTTCTTTACGCTTCATGGCCTCCAGGAAACGCCGGACATCGTCGGGTGTTTCGAGCAGGAGGGGAGGCACTTCAGTTGGCTGGTCTGAATCGTCTTTTGCTACCATTGTAAAATATGAGGTGTTAGTGTGTTTGACAGTGCCCGTTTTCACGTTCTCCGCAATGACTTTGATGCCCACCACCAGCGAAGTCCGGCCTACGTAATTGACCGATGCCAGTAAGGAAACTAATTCGCCTACATCGACTGGCTGCCGGAAATTCACTCCATCGACGGATACCGTTACGCAATACTGGCCCGCGTGTTTGGCCGAACAGGCATAGGCGACTTTATCCATCAGCGACAGCAAGATGCCCCCGTGTACGCGACCGCCAAAGTTGGCATACGATGGAATCATCAACTCAGTAAGCGTTGTGCGTGAATGGCTAACGGGTTTGGCTGTCATCTGAAACCGGAATTTTTATAATTTTTCTGGATTTATCTTGCTGCGCAATCTAACAATCTCCATAATACCCTGGGCTTTGGGCCAATAAAAAAAGCCGCTACATAGCGGCTTTTCAAAATCATATCAATCAAAAAATCAATAAAATCCCGCAGGGCCGCCTGTGCGATTTAGACGGCAAAACTCTCTCCGCAACCACACGTACGGGTTGCATTAGGATTTTTAAACTGGAAGCCTTTCCCATTCAAACCGTCCGAAAAATCAAGCTCAGTACCCGCCAGATAGAGTAAGCTCTTGCGATCTACCAGAATCTTAATGCCTTTGTCTTCAACAAGATGATCGGTGGGTTGCTGGGTTGCATCGAACTGAAGATCATACATCAACCCGGAGCATCCACCACCTTCTACAGCTACGCGGATGGCCGTATTTTCGGCAAGACCGTCTTTCTGACGGAGTTCAACAATCTTGTTTTTGGCGATTTCTGAAACCGTAACCATAGTTGTAATCGAATCAATGTTAAGGCATATCAATGCTTTCTCTATAACTTTCGGCCAAACGGAAAAGTTCTTGTTCTATGTACCCGATAGCCTCTGGCCGTCGAAATGCTATTAATACCGGTAGCCAGGGGCTGTCGGGTCCGCCTATGCTAACCAACGTTGAACACATCGGTATTGCCGTCCGCGACCTGGCGGTATCCAATAACTTATTTGCCAAACTGCTGAACGTGCAGCCCTATAAAACGGAGACGGTTGCATCGGAAGGCGTAGTCACATCGTTCTTTACCGTAAATTCCGGTTCCGAATCACCGGGAAAGTCAACGAAAATTGAGCTACTCGAAGCAACCAGCCCGGACAGCCCGATTGCAAAATTTCTGGAGAAAAAGGGGGAAGGAATTCACCACATCGCCTTTGAAGTAGATGATATTCTTGCGGAGATGGAACGGTTGAAAGGTGAGGGTTTCACTGTGTTGAATGAAGTCCCCAAACGGGGCGCTGACAATAAACTAGTCTGTTTCCTGCATCCAAAGGGCACCAATGGGGTGTTGATTGAATTGTGCCAGGCGATAAAGGCGTAATAACGAATGAACAAACAGAAAAAAGGATTTTTAGTGGCCCTGCTGGCGCTGTTAACCGGTGTGGCTCATGCGCAACTGCCGGGCTATGCCGCCCGATTTACCCAGCCCGGCGTTGATGTGCAGCATTACGCGTTCGCACTCACCTTAAGTGATTCTACCAACCAGATTCAGGGGGAAACGACCATTCGCTTTACGCGTGCCGATGACCGGCAAACCGTTTGGTTCGACCTGATCAGCCCCCGCGATTCGTCCGAAACTGGCATGCGTGTTCGTTCGGTGAGCTTACCCGACGGGAAAACGGTTCCATTTAGCCAGCGTAACGACCGGGTATTTATAAACCTGGCTGCCGCGCCCAATCAATCCACCGAAGTGGTTATCCGATACGGAGGCACACCGGCCCGGGGCTTGATTATTAGCCAGAATAAGTTTGGCGAGCGAACCTTCTTTGGGGACAACTGGCCCAACAACGCCCGCAATTACCTCCCGGTCGTCGACCACCCATCCGACAAGGCAACCTGTTCTTTTGCGGTCAACGCGCCTGCTACGTACCGTATTATTGCCAACGGAAAACTGGTCAACGAAAGTAGTTTGCCGAACGGGCGCAAGCTGACTCGCTGGCAGGAAAATACGCCTATTCCAACCAAGGTAATGGTGATTGGCGCGGCTCATTTTGCCGTCGAAGAGGTTGGCGCGGTTGGTGGCGTGCCCGTGCAAAGCTGGCTCTATCCCAATGATAGCCAGAAGGGGTTTGTTGATTACCGCCCGGCCAAAGAGATTTTGCAATATTTCATTGATAAGATTGGACCGTATTCTTACGAGAAATTAGCCAACGTCGAGTCGACAACGATCTTTGGGGGCATGGAGAACGCCAGCTGCATTTTTTACAGCGAAAAAGTGATCGTTGGCAAGAAAGACTCCGACGTTGAAGCGTTGCTGGCTCATGAAATTGCGCACCAATGGTTTGGCAACTCGGCGACTGAAGCGGACTGGTCGCAACTGTGGTTGAGTGAAGGATTCGCTACCTATTTCTCGGCGCTCTACCTCGAACATGCTTATGGCAAGGACACGCTCAATGCCGTATTAAACCAGAACAAAGGCCAGATTTTTCGGTACACGGCGCTAAAACCAAAAGGCACAATCGTTGATTCGACATCCGCCAATTTGATGGACTTGCTGAACCCCAATTCGTACCAGAAAGGCGGCTGGGTGTTGCACATGCTGCGGCACGAACTTGGCGACGATCTATTCTGGAAAGGCATTCGGGCTTACTATGAGAAGTTCCGAAATGCCAATGCCCAGACCAGCGATTTGCAGGCTGTCATGGAAAGCGTTTCGGGTAAGAAATTAGGCCCCTTTTTTCAACAATGGCTCCACCAGCCGGGCTATCCCGAAATCGTTTGGGGATCGAGCTACGATGCCGCCAAGAAAGCCCTGGTAATCGACGTTCGGCAGGCGCAGCGCAGTGGCTCGCTGTTCGTTGTACCGCTCACGTTCAGCATCCGTGGCGCCAATGGCCGCGAAACCAGCCGCACCGCCCGCCTGACCATGACCGGGCAAACCCAAACGTTTACTGTCCCATTAGCCGCCAAGCCAGCCTCGGTCGTTATTGATCCCGACAACACCGTCCTAATGCGAGCTGTCGAAATGGGTAAGTAAATCGGTATCTTGCTTGTGAATTTATGTGCCAAACAGCCAAAGGTTGTTTGTGTATCAGGCCTATTGCTTCAACTACGACAACCAGGCTCAAGCGCGTTTCCATCCAGAATTTCAAGAGCCTCAAGGACGTCACGCTCGACCTTCAAAAAGTCAATTTGTTAATTGACCCGAACAACTCGGGCAAGACGAATTTGGCTGGTTTATCAAGCCTATAAGGTTATTTTTTTCCGAAAAAGCCTCTCCAAATTGTTTTGAGAGTAAAGCACAGGCAGAATTAAAGCGGCTGTTGTATGGAATGAAAAATAATGGACCAAATATGTCGATTGTAGCAGAAAAGATTGCTTTGTCTGCTGACTTCTATGAACTCGCTAAGCAGTCCCGCAGCTTTGCGCACTTCCACAATCAGATTACCGACTTCCTGGCTCAGTTCAGCAATCAAGCATAAGATTTATCCGAACACAGCAACGCCACGGTCTTAAGAATTCTTAAGCCGTGGCGTTGCTGTGAAAATACCCATCGCTTAATTCAACGAGATCGTGCGTGTTGCCGACTCGACAGGCTTTGTGCTCAACGTAACCGGTTGAATCGTTACGTCGTTACCCGATACGATTTCAACTTTGTACGTACCGTCTTCCAGAGCAGATAAGTCAAATTGAAACCGAAAGCTTCCTTTGTTTTTGCTGACGGGTTGTTCTGCCAATAACTCACCTTTTTCATCTTTTAGCCGAACAGTTATTGGCTTGCCTGGCTCACGTCCAACGAATACGTTAAGCTTGCCAGGTGTCGACGAGGGGAAGACGGCGGCCTTAAATGAGTTTGTGGTGGTTGGCTTAGTCGGTACAGTTGGAACACGGGTAGCTGTAGAGGCTAAGGTAACGGTGCTCAGGAGCAGAGCTGCGATCAATGTTTGTGCAAAAATTTTCATGATTTTTATAGTATTTGTTGGTTTTAAAAAAGAACAAGTCAAAGGTATGCCGCTGCAATGCATTGATAAATAAGCGTTTGCATAGACTGCCTGAAATACTCAATGAATGGTATAAATTGCCACTTCAATCGTTTTGCACGTAGTTGACCACATGGCCACCAAAAAAAGGCTGCAAACGAACGCTTGTATTAGACCGTTTACTAGACAAACAAAACCACAGACTGCCCGAATGGGCGCCAACAGGAATGAACTACTATAACTCCATCATAGACACCATTGGCAACACGCCCTTGGTGAAGCTTAACAAGGTTACCAAAGGCATTCGGGGGACGATTCTGGCAAAGGTTGAATACTTCAACCCTGGCAACTCGGTTAAAGACCGCATCGCCATTCGAATGATCGAAGACGCCGAAGCGCGGGGTGTATTAAAACCCGGCGGCACCATCATTGAAGGAACCAGCGGCAACACAGGTATGGGCCTGGCGCTGGCCGCTATCGGGAAAGGCTATAAATGTATTTTTACGATGGCCGATAAACAGTCGCAGGAAAAGATTGACATTCTGCGGGCGGTGGGCGCAGAAGTAGTTGTGTGTCCAACGAATGTGGCCCCCGATGATCCGCGCTCGTATTATTCCGTCGCCAAAAAGCTGAATCGAGATATTCCCAATTCACTTTATCCGAATCAATATGACAACCCTGCCAATACAGCTGCCCATTACGAAACGACTGGTCCCGAAATCTGGCGCGATACCGACGGGAAAATCACCCATTTTGCCGCTGGCGTTGGTACGGGCGGCACCATATGCGGCACCTCGAAATTCCTGAAAGAGCAGAATCCCAATCTAGTATCCATTGGGCTGGATACTTATGGCTCGGTATTCAAAAAATACAAGGAAACCGGCCAGTTTGATGAAGGCGAAATCTATCCCTACCTGACGGAAGGCATTGGGGAAGACATTCTTCCGCAAAACGTCGATTTCAGTGTCATCGACTACTTTGAGAAGGTAACTGACAAGGATGCGGCTATCATGGCCCGTCGGCTTTCGCGGGAAGAAGGATTGTTTGTGGGCTGGTCGTGCGGAACGGCCGTACATGGCGCGCTGGAATGGGCGAAAGAACACCTCACCGACGAGGATGTGATGGTGATTTTGTTGCCCGACCACGGTACGCGCTACCTTGCCAAAATTTACAACGACACCTGGATGAAAGACCACGGGTTTCTGGAAGACCGTGCGTTCAAAACAGCCCGCGACATTGTTCATCACAAGACAGGCCAGTCGCAGCTCACAACGATTGGAGCCGGTGTCTCGGTCAGTCAGGCCATTCAAGTACTGAACCGGTACGGGATTTCGCAGATTCCGGTTACCGACGAAGGCGGCCACATCGTCGGGAGTCTGACCGACTCAACGGTGCTGAATCGGCTTATCGACGATCCGGCTGTCAAAGATCATCCAGTCAGTGAAGTCATGGACAAGCCGTTCAAATTCGTTGGTCTCGATAATACCATCGACGCTTTGTCGTCCTTGATTGACCGGGACAACAAAGCCCTTCTGGTGCGCGATGAGCGCGAGCAGGTGCACATCATCACGCAAGCCGATCTGCTGGCCGCAATGACAAATTGATGTATGATATAGGGTGTATGATGTGTAACTAGCAATGGCATATCATACATCCTATATCCTTAACCTACCGTCTATTATCTCCGCCTTCCATCATGCTCAGGTAGCTCATGTATCGGCTTTCGGCAATGTCGCCTTCGCCAACGGCTTCTTTGATGGCACAGCCGGGCTCGTTTATGTGTAGACAGTTATTAAACCGGCATTTGTTTAGCCGGTCGCGCATTTCGGGAAAGTAATGGCCAATTTCGGTTTTCGACGTATCCATCAGCCCCAGCTCTTTAATACCCGGCGTGTCGATGATGTAGGTATTAGGTGCCAGTTCGAACATTTCGGCGAAGGTGGTGGTGTGAACGCCTTTATTGGCAAAGGACGACACTTCGTTTGTGCGCAGGTTCAGGTCGGGGGCAATGGCGTTTACCAGCGACGATTTTCCCACACCCGAATGACCCGCCACCAGCGTTACCTTCTGATCAAGCAGCGCCCGAAACTCGTCTACCCCTTCGTTTTCCGTGGCCGATGTTGACAGACAGTTGTAACCAATGCGCTCGTATAACTCGATAATCTCCTGCTGAAAAGCCAGACCATCTTCGCTCAGAATGTCGACTTTGTTGAAGACAATCGTTGTGGGAATACGGAATGATTCGGCCGAAACCAGAAATCGGTCGATGAAGCCGGTGGAGGTACGAGGCATAGCCAGCGTTGCCAGCAGCACTGCCTGATCGATATTGGCCGCCAGCATGTGCCCGTGCGCTGTTTTATGAACCGACTGCCGAATGATGTAATTCTCGCGGGGGGCAATATCGGTAATAATAGCCGTGTTTTCGGCTTCATCCTCAACGTCAAATAGCACCCGGTCGCCCACAGCAATCGGATTTGTGACCTTCAGACCTTTCAATTTGAATTTTCCCTTTAGTCGGCCCTGGAAAATATGTCCGTCTGGGTTACGAATTTCGTACCAGGAACCGGTGGACCGTAAAACTAAGCCGTTTTGCAATGTTTAATGAGAGAAAGAGTGAAAGAGTGAAGCCGGGCCGCCGGTGCGGAGTGACGGAGTAAATTTGTTCTCGCCAGACTAGGCGCTCTTTCGCTCATTCACTCCGCACCGGCGGCCCGCTTTCACTCATTAATTTCCGTACAACTTCCATAACCTTCGTTGTTGCTCCAATGTTCCGCTGCACGTACTGGCAACTGATCTGACTGGCTTCTTCGGCATTTTCATACTGTTTGCTGAAGTCGGAGGATAGTTCGGTAACACTGCTGATTGGAAACGCGGCACCTTCATTGACCAGATCGACGGCTTCCTGAAATTTGGCAAATTCCGGTCCAAAAAATAACGGCATGCCAAAGGTCGCGGCTTCCAGAATATTATGTAATCCCTGCCTAAACGCCCCGCCGATGTAGGCAAACTCGCCGTATTGATAGAGCGATGAAAGCATACCGACGTTATCAATAATCAGGATATCGGCTGTAGCAGGAGCGCCATCAGCTATTTCGGAGAAACGAATGGAGCGTTTCGTCAGTTGACTTCGCCACCGTTCGATTTCCTCATCCTGAATTTCGTGCGGAGCAATAATTACTTTTAGCGGACTTGTGAACGAATTCAGAAAAGGTATTAAAACGGCCATATCTTCAGGCCAGGCGCTGCCGACAACCAATAGTGGACTAGTTTTCTTGAACGCTTCCGCTATCGGAATGGACTTTTTGGTCGTAACAACCTGCGCCACCCGATCAAAGCGTGTATCACCCGCGAGCGTTACGTTGGTGATGTGGATGCTGGACAACAGGAAGACCGATTCTTGGTTCTGTACCAGAATATGATCAAAGTAGTGAAGCATATTCCGGTAAAATTGGCCCCAGGGCTTGAAAAAAAGCTGATCTGGGCGGAAGATCGCCGAAAACAAAACGACGGGTACCTGAGCCGCTTTTAAAGCACGGAGGTAGTTGTACCAGAACTCATATTTAATAAAAAACGCAATTTGGGGACGCGCTAACTCGATAAATTGCCGGGCATTAGCGGGTGTATCGGCAGGCAGATAAACGATGTAATCGGCACCCTCGTAGTCTTTTCGGACTTCGTAACCCGAGGGCGAAAAAAACGTTAGCAGAATCTTGTAATTGGGATATTGTGTCCGGAACGCTTCGATAACGGGACGTCCCTGTTCAAACTCACCTAAAGATGCTGCATGGAACCAGGCAAGTGGCTTTTTGTTTCCGGCTAGTTGCTGCTGTAATTTGCGGGCCCAATCGTGCCGGCCATCGACCCACAGGCGGGCTTTAGGTATGAAAGGAGCTACCAAGCGCAGCAGCGTTTGATAGGCGACAATGCCCGTGTTATAGAGTCCTGAAAACAAGCGAACAGAAGGTTGGTTATACTACAAAGCTACACACTCATTTTTTAACTAAAGACCACCATGCACTCTTACGAAACACTCACTGAAGCTCTTGAGGGCCTGCGCCAGCAGGGATTTACTCAGGATTATAATCTCAAATCAGATCATTTGCATTGCCAGCCTGACGATATTCAATTACGGCCCGCTGACTTCGATGTGGTTGATGTATACCGGTTTGAAGGAATGACCGATCCTGGCGATGAATCCGTTTTGTATGCCATTGAAGCAAAGAATGGAAACAAAGGTGTACTCGTTGATGCCTATGGTGCCTACTCAGAGTCGATCTCACCGGAGATGGCTAAAAAACTGCAATACACCGCTGAAAACTAACGAACTTTTAGGTGCCGAAATGAATTTACTGTCAATAGAAAGTATGTTGATACAATGAACTGGAATAAACTGACAAGTGACACTCAGCTTGACACGATCAAAGAAGAGTCGGCAAAGCAGCCTGTGTTGATTTTTAAACACAGCACGACTTGTTCTATCAGTGCCATGGCGCTCAGCCGGATGGAGCGCAATTGGAACGACCAGCTTGGGGTAAAACCTTACTACCTCGACTTGCTGGCCAATCGGCCTATTTCGGCTCAGATCGAGAACGAATTTGGCGTTGAGCACGAATCGCCCCAGGTATTGCTGATTCGGAATGGCGCCTGTGTTTATGATGCCTCGCACATGGGAATTTCCTTTGCAGGCGTACAGCAGGCTGTTTAAGGTAGTAACAAATAAAAGGCATTAAGTGAGAGAAGGGCTGACGCGTTCGCTACAACGTTCGTGTCAGCCCTTCTCCCGTTATATTGGGCACTCACTCCTTGAGCGTTATTTTTGCCCGGTGGCAAACGCCCCCAATGGGCGGATTGAACTTGGAGACACTCACTTCGACCGCTTCCAGCTCGCTGTAGGTCGTGCGGATTTCCTGGATAATCTGGTGGGCAATGTGCTCCAGCAATCGGGCGGGTTGCTTCATCACAGCCGCCGTAATCCGGTACAAATCCTCATAATTGACCGTAGCGCTCAGGCGATCTCGCCGGGCCGCTTCCGAAAAGTCGGCGGTAACAACAATATCGACCGAATATTTATTGCCGATTTTTTGCTCCTCGTCGTAAAAGCCGTGGTATGAAAAAAACTCAAGGCCTTCTAAGGCAATTGTTCCCATGGGTTGTCTGATGATGAAACACCCCGATCTTCCCGGTTACCGTAGCAATGGGGAGAAATCGGGGTGCTTCCGTACTTTACGAGTTGTGTGTTATCCAGAAAGTGTCTGTATTTGCGAAGCCGGATTGACAAATACGACGTCACAATGCCGATACCAACTTAAATCTGATCGAAAAAGGAGCCGCTTTTCTTTGCGGTAACCTCTTCGGGTACGTCTTCCGTAGCCGGCTCTGCCTCGGTTGTATTTACCTCAGTCAAAACGGGTTCAGGGGCCGTTTCGTTAGTAGCAACTTCGGCTTCAGCAGCAGGTTCAGTTGTCTCGTGTTGCGGAGAATGAAGCGCTTCGCCAAGTTTTTCGGTTACCGATTCGTCGACCGGAATAGATTCTGGAACGGACGTTTCACGCTCGATCAACTCCGGAAGCTCCGCGGTTGTGTGTGCCTGTCCATTGGATTCATGTGACGAGTCGGCCGGGTTTTCATTCTGTGATTCCGGTTCTGTCAAGTCGTCCTGAATCTGAGACGTCACCTCGTCGATTTTCCCTTTTAGGTTCTGTTTGGCAAACTTCTTTTCAAACCGGTCGACACTATCAACGGCGTTACTAGCCAGTGTACGAATTTGAACCGCTAAATTCTCTTTGTAGCTTTCCAGCGCTTTGAAATCGTGCTCCAGGGATTTGATGTCGTTCAGGATATTGTCTTTCAGATAGCGGGCCTGGTTTTCGGCATCCTGAACCATCAGGGCCGAGCGTTTACGGGCATCGGCTATTATTTCGTCGGCCTGATGCTTGGCTTCGTCGACATATTTTTCTCCTGCCTTATTAGCTTGATCGGTGATTTGCGCGCTTGTATCTTCGGCTGTTTTAAGCGTACGAAACAGGGTCATTTCTACCTCTTTCAACTTGCCTAGCTCTTTCTCGGCTATTTCAAGCTGCATCTTCAACATTTTATATTCGCCAGTTAAGCGTTCCCATTCCTGAGACAACGAAACAAGAAATGCGTCAACGTCTTCTGGTCTGTAGCCGCGCAACCCTTTTTCAAACGTGTGTTGCCGGATTTCAATAGGCGTAATTTTCATTGGTGCGCTAAGGGTTTTGTGTACTTCTAGTAACCATGTAAAGGTGAATTAACGTCCTTAATACCTATTTTACAAAAAACGGGCCGAAAAAGAGGGGAATCCTACTTAATCTAGCTATTTTAACTCAATTTCCATACCGAAATCGTTCGATCGTCGCTGGCTGAGAGCAAGAATTCATTGTAATCTGTCCAAAGCACCTTATTGACAGATGTGCCATGGCCGGCGTGCCTGGCCCGGTCAACAACTTTCAAGAGCCTGTAAGAATCGGCATCCCAAATCTTTATGGATTTGTCCATGCTGGCCGTAGCCAGCAGCGTGCCCGATGGGTTGAATGCCAGGTGGTTGATGGCAAACAGATGGGCGACAATGTCCTGTTGCAAGGTATAGCCCTGCTCCACATCCCAGACTTTCAGGTGGGCATCGCGCCCGGCCGTAATCAGGTGCTGAAAATCCGGCGAATAGGCAACGGTGAAGATGGAATTGCTGTGCGCCTGAATAACCCGTTTGAGTTCGTAGGTTGTGAGATCAAAAATACGCACGACGTTATCGCTGTAGCCAACGGCCAGTTCGCGTTCAACCGGATTTATGGCCAGGCATCGCGCCGACTGGTCCGATGCTTTGATGTGTTTCCTGACCACCAGCGGGTCTGTGGTAACAACCGCCACAACGCCATCCGAGAGCGCTACGAATGCGTCAGTTTTATGGAATTTGATGTCGAAAATGGCAGCCGATGTTAGCTTCAACGAAGCGGTTTCCTGCTTCCTGACTGGATCAATGACGTGGACGCCTTCATGGTTCTGACCAACCCACAAAAGCCCGCTTGTGGGATGCAGGGCTAAGGCGTAGATAGAGCTGGATACTTTGGCAATCAATTGGCCCAGATCAGGGCGATTCAACTGCCATTGAACCACCTGGCCATCACCACCCGCCGAAAAAAACTGTTCAGCCAGGGGGGCTCGTTCGAGCGTGTAAACGGGGTCGCGGTGCCCACCGAACGTATCTATTTTTTCTACTATCACAGATTGACAAAACAAGTTGTGATCAAAGGTCGTTAATCCTTTCTTTTTCTCGAACGACTTCCGACTTTTGGTGGTGACTTTTCAGATAGACATTACCAGCGACTGTGTAGCCCGGCTTCAGGCTATCACCGAAGATGAATCGACGTTGCGGGCGGGGTTGCCGCTAACGATGTCGGAGCAAGAGGATTTGGCCGGCATCAGTCATCCCTCTCAGCGTGTTGAATGGCTGGCGTGCCGGGTCGCGATTCGGCAATTGACCGAGTCGCAGGGAATGCCCTATTGGGGACTGCAAAAAGATGAGTTCGGGAAGCCCTACCTGATCGACTCCCCCTGGCATATTTCCCTGTCGCATACGGCTGGCTGGGCGGCTGCGGTATTGCACCGATCACGGCCGGTTGGCATCGACATTGAGCCGATTCGAGAGCAGTTCAGGAGGGTGGTGCCGCGTGTTTTGTCGGAGAGTGAAATTACCCACGCCGGGGGCGAGCCTAACCGGCTGGCGGTTTACTGGTGCGCCAAAGAAGCGTTGTATAAACTTTATGGAAAGCGCCAGCTCACGTTCCGGGAGCATTTGCACATCGAACCCTTCGCCGACGGAGCCTCCCATTTGATTGGTCACGTGCGTCTGCCAGACCATAAAGAGCAACTGATTATTCAGTGCTTTCAGGCCGGGCCCGGCCTGCTGGCCGTAGCGTATTGATTAAGGAGGCATTCAAATGAATACCCAACGGTAAATTTAGTAACCACAGAGAACACAGAGCTTAAATCAGCTAAAGAGTAGCCGTTTACCTCTGTGTTCTCTGTGGTTACTAAATTTACCGTTGGGTATAATCCGAGAGCGGCAGTCCGTCGCCATCGTCCCGAACCGTATTCAGGATTTGTTCCACTTCGCGAACCCGTTCCGTATCGCCGTTTTTCTCGAACGCCAGCGTCAGGTTTCGAAGCACCCGCCGAATGATGTCGGCATTTGTACAGGGTTGATAAAAGGTATCTAACCGTTTGATGTTTAGCTGGTCGATGTACTGATCAATATCTTTCGTCGTAAAGACCAGACCCCGGTTAAACACATTGATATAAAACTGAACGCCACTGCTGTTTTTATACGTCAACACAAACAGGTTGGGCAGGTTAACGCCGTATACGGGCAGGTTCAACCGCTTGGCAATGAGCATATAAAGTACACAAAGCGTAATGGGGTTGCCCCGTCGCGATTCGAGTACCTGATTGATCATGGAGTTGGCCGGGGAGTGGAAATGCTTGGTATTCGGAGCAAATTTTAATTTCGAGAAAAAAGCACTGTTCATGGCTTTGATCTGCTCATCGGGGTGCATATCCGCTTTAAAATCGACCCAAACATCGTAGTACAACTGCTCTACCTCCTGTTTTAATCGGTCGAGTGAAAGGTCAGGGTATTGATAGGTGGCTACGATCCAGAGGCCTTCCAAAAGGTCCATTGCCCCCCCATTTTTCCAGTCGCGCATCCGATCCAGAACGGATTCATACTGAAGATCATGAATAATTTCCTCAATTCGTTTTTGCAGATCGGGATTGAAACTCCCTTCCCATTCGGATTCTAAAAAAGGGATCATTTGACCACCCATTTGTCGAATTCGTTGTTCAACGTGTTCAACGACTTCCCGGTCTTCGTCGTCCAGAAGCGAGATAAGGGCTTTCAATTCGTTGTCGTTCATTAGTTTGTGTCGCTTTAACAGAGTACCCCAGAATAAAAACTGTTTCCGAAACCTCCTGAATATACTACTTTTGTGCTGTTATAGGAGTTGCTATGCTAAAATAGCAACAAAAATTTTATAAAAAACGGTTTGACTTCCTCAGGCAATTCTCCCAAAATTCTGGTAACCGGTGGCGCCGGATTCATTGGCTCGCACACGGTTGTATCGCTGGTCAACGCTGGTTTTGAGCCGGTCATTGTTGACGACTTTTCCAATTCTGAACGCTCCGCGCTTGACGGATTGCGGGCGATTCTTGGTCATGACGTAACCTGTTATCCGGTCAATTGCAACGACGCCACTGCCCTGGAAGACATCTTCCGTAAGGAGAGTCCAACGGGTGTGATTCATTTTGCGGCTTTTAAAGCGGTGGGTGAATCGGTGGCTCAGCCGCTGAAATATTACCGCAACAATCTGGATTCGCTGCTGCTGCTCCTGGAGTTGATGCCTGCCTACGGGGTAAAGAATTTCGTATTCTCCTCGTCCTGTACAGTTTATGGACAGCCGGAGCAGTTGCCTGTAACGGAAGAAACGCCCCGCCTGCCAGCGCAGTCGCCTTATGGAAATACAAAGGCTATTGGCGAGGACATCATTCGGGATGCCGTGCATGCGAAGATACCCGTTAAAGCGCTGGCGCTCCGGTATTTTAACCCTATTGGGGCGCACCCGTCGGCAGAAATCGGCGAACTACCCCTGGGTGTTCCGGCTAATCTGGTTCCCTTCATTACGCAAACCGCGGCTGGTATCCGGCCAAGCCTGACCGTATACGGTGATGATTACAATACGCCAGACGGAACCTGTGTGCGGGATTATATTGATGTGATGGATCTGGCCGATGCGCACGTGCAGGCGTTGAAAAAGCTCATCGACGCGCAGGATGCTTCTTCCTACGATGTGATCAATATTGGCACGGGCCGGGGCGAAACCGTTCTGAATGTGATAAAAACGTTCGAACAGGCCACTGGCGTCAAAGTAAACTATAGCATCGGTTCTCGCCGGGCTGGTGACGTTGAGCAGGTGTATGCCGATGTCAGTAAAGCCAATCGTGTGTTGGCGTGGCAGGCTAAGCGCTCACTAGCCGAGTCATTACGCGATGCCTGGCAGTGGCAACAGAAACTAAGTTCAAAACAATAAGGTAGTGGTGAGTTTGCCTTTGTGATGCCGTAATGGTACTGACTATAAAATAGATACGTATAACATGAAACTTCTTATTACTGGTGGTGCCGGATTTATTGGTTCGCACGTTGTTCGGCTGTTCGTCACAAAATACCCTGAGTATCAGATTTATAATCTTGATGCACTGACTTATGCCGGTAATTTGGCTAACCTGTCGGATATCGAGCACGCACCAAACTATACCTTTATTAAAGGCGATATCACCGACGCTAAGTTTCTGGAGGATATGTTCGCTGAATTGTCGCTGGATGGCGTCATTCACCTGGCGGCAGAGTCGCACGTTGACCGGTCCATCACTGATCCAATGTCGTTTGTGATGACCAATGTGGTGGGTACGGTCAATCTGCTCAATGCGGCTAAAAATAGCTGGGCTGCCAGTGCATCAGGTTTTGAGGGGAAACGGTTCTATCACGTGTCAACCGATGAGGTATATGGTTCGCTTCACAACCCCGAAGACTTCTTTACCGAACAGACGCCCTACGATCCACAGTCGCCTTATTCGGCATCGAAAGCGGCTTCCGACCACTTTGTGCGGGCCTACGGCAACACCTATAAATTACCGGTTGTGCTGTCAAACTGCTCGAACAACTACGGCCCAAATCACTTCCCCGAGAAGCTGATTCCACTGATGATTCACAACATACAGAGCAACAAACCGCTGCCCGTATATGGCAAAGGCGAAAACGTGCGCGACTGGTTGTATGTGGTTGATCATGCCCGGGCTATCGACGCCGTTTTCCACAAGGGAAAAGAAGGCGAAACCTACAACATTGGCGGGTTCAATGAGTGGAAAAACATTGACATTGTGAACCTGCTTTGCCAGATCATGGACCGCAAGCTTGGTCGGCCGGAAGGCACGTCGGCTCAACTCATTACCTATGTCACCGACCGGGCCGGGCACGATCTGCGCTACGCCATCGACGCGCATAAAATTATGAACGAGCTCGGCTGGCAGCCATCGCTTCAATTTGCGGAAGGGCTCGAAAAAACCGTCGATTGGTTCCTGGCCAACCAAACCTGGCTGGATAACGTCACCTCGGGCGCCTACCAGAGTTACTATCAGGGAATGTATGCGAATAGATAATAAAGAGTGAAAGGGCCAAAGAGCGAATGAGAGAACAACGGCTGGCCGCTTTTTCACTCATTCACTCTTTCGCTTTCTCACCATTCACTCACTAAAAAATGAAAGGAATTATACTCGCCGGAGGCTCCGGCACACGTCTTCATCCGCTTACGCTGGCTGTATCCAAGCAATTGATGCCTGTGTACGACAAGCCGATGATCTATTATCCGTTGTCGATTCTGATGCTGGCGGGCATTCGTGATATTCTCATTATCTCGACTCCCCACGATCTGCCGCATTTTGAAAAGCTGCTCGGCGATGGTTCGCGCATTGGCTGTATGTTTAGCTATGCCGTTCAACCCAGCCCCGATGGTCTGGCGCAGGCGTTTATCATTGGTGAAGAGTTCATTGGCGACGATAAGGTGGCGCTCGTTCTGGGCGACAACATATTTTACGGCTCTGGTTTGTCGAAACTGCTTCAGGCCAACAACGATCCGGATGGGGGCGTCGTTTATGCCTATCAGGTGCATGATCCCGAACGCTACGGCGTCGTGGAGTTTGACGATGATTTCAACGTGCTGTCTATCGAAGAAAAGCCCGAAAATCCTAAGTCACACTATGCGGTGCCAGGCTTATATTTTTATGATAACGACGTTGTTCAAATCGCTAAGAATATCAAACCATCGCCCAGGGGCGAGTTAGAGATTACGGATATTAACCGAGTATACCTGGAGCAGGGTAAGCTTAAAGTGGGCGTGCTGGACCGTGGAACAGCCTGGCTCGATACGGGTACGTTTGAGTCGTTGATACAGGCTGGTCAGTTTGTTCACGTCATCGAAGAGCGGCAGGGACTGAAGATTGGCTGTATCGAGGAGATTGCTTACCGCATGAAGTTCATCAATGCAGAGCAACTCGGTACAATTGCCCAGCCGTTGGTGAAGAGCGGGTATGGTGCCTATCTGTTGAGCCTGTTGAAATAGACTACATCAGTCAGGTTTATAAACAGCTACTATAAAAAACGCCGGAGCAACTGCTTCGGCGTTTTTTCGTAAACCTAACCTATGAGAAATGTCTTGGCCAACGGCGGTGCATGTCATTAGCTACACTACAAAGGTAGGGCAAGGTTAACGAGTCGGTGAGCGCAAAAACACCGGTTTTCAGACCCAAAAATGAAACAGGCAGAAGTCCGCATTTTGGTACGTAGTTCTACGTATTGGCAAATATTTTATATGGTTTAACTAGTTGGTTGTCAGTAAAATTTAACATTTACTGATTTCTGTTTACAACTTGTGGACAAATACCGCTATCGTAATTTAGACCTGCTTTCCGGTTTTATCCATCCAGACATTAGCCTGTATTATTTCGAACCTCTTTTTTTATGAACGTTTTTACTAAAAATGCAGGGCGCATTCTCGACCCTCAGGAAACAAAAGCCATGACGGGCGCCTACCAGGAGCGCAAACTGGAAGTAGGTCTGTCTAAAGATGAATATATTCGTTCAGAATATTTTGGTATCAACCAGGTTCAGCATTTGCTTAATCAACCCGGCTGTATCGGGCTCCGCATTCACCATGCCAAGCGCTGGGAAGATGCTGATGGCAAGCCCACCGAGCCCGGCAAAGGCCAGCTTGTCCCGCGCGTGCTGTTGACAGGTGTCGATGCCAAAGGGAAAGATATGCCTGTTTACGCTGACAAGTCAGGTATGAAAGACATGCCGGATGGAGATGACGGAGAAATGGCACTGGGTGATGGGTACACATGTCCACAGCATTGTCCAAAATAGTTTGTACAGTAATTATTTCTACTAATGATAGAAAGGCTTCTGCATTTTTTTGAGCGATATCCTATCGATTTAATTTCTCATTTAAGTAGTTGTCTTCCTATTGCAGTAGGTCTCGTTCGGTTTCAGAGTATGAAGCTAAGCGTCAAGTATGTTTGGTGGTTATTTGTCTTTTTTTTTGTAAAAGATACATACTCACTCATACACATGTTCTTTATCCCTAATACGCTTTATATACAGAATTTAGAAGTTATTGCTGAAGCAGTTATCGTAGGGGTAATCTATTTTTACGAGTTCGAAAAACCCATACAAAAAAGAATAATTTTATTACTTACGGTTATAGTCACTTTTGTTAGTATTTACTCTTACAGTAGTACTGATGTTTCGTCAGTTAGCCTTTCTGTATTCAGGTTCTTTCTAATTATCCTTTCGCTAAGCTATTTCAATAATGTGCTGAGTGATATGCGTGTAAGTAAAATTACGAAGCATAGCTTGTTTTGGTTTTCTTCAGGGCTTTTGATTTATTCTACTGGCACTTTTTTCATTATGCTGTTTAGCGAATATTGGTATAGAGGTGTTGATAAAGTCTCTGCTGAAGTATTCGATAAATACTGGAATGCAAGTCAACTATTGTTTGTTATTTTCTGTCTTTTCTCTTCTGTTGGCTTGTGGTTTAGTAAATACGATAAAGAAAATTTTATTTAGTTAAAAGGCAAAAGGGCGTGGTAAAAATAATTATTGCCATTTACCATTCACTCAATTCTCATCGTTACGCATTGACATTCGGTTATATATTTTTGAACTTTACTGATACGGCTTCTTTATAGCTAGTGATAATGTCGATAGACTCCGGTTTTGTGATTGCCGTCGGTACGGCTGTGTTGCTGATAATGGCTGTGTTCATTATCATCTTCGTCGCCTATTACCAGCAAAAACAGGCAAAACAGCAACTGGCCTACAAGGAAATGCAGGCGCAGCACCGGCGCGACTTGATGGCTGCCACGTTTCGGGGGCAGGAGGAAGAACGAAAACGGCTGGCCGAAGACATGCACGATGGCATTGGTACTATGTTATCGGTGACGAAAATGAGTCTCAACCAGTTGGAGCGGCAAGTGGGGGGCGATGTGCAACTGAGCTTTCAGTTTCAGAAAACCCGCTCGATGATTGATGAAACCATGACCAATGTTCGGCGAATCAGCCGAAACCTGGTACCTACCACGCTTGAGCGGTTCGGCTTGCTGGCCGCCCTGGAAGAACTGGCCGACCGCGCTACCGACACCGATGTTGACATTCAGCTGGCCTACACCGAGCCCGAAATGCCATTTCCGCCTGCTTTGGATCTGATGCTTTACCGCATTGCGCAGGAATTAGTCAACAATGCCATTCGGCACGCCCGCGCCCGGCACATTACCATTCAATTATTCAGTGTCAATAATGAAGCGCGCCTATCGGTGATTGACGATGGCATTGGCTTTGATTTTGACGCCGTAACGGAAAATAAACAGGGAGGTCTGGGCCTGCGAAATATCGAAAGCCGATTGAGTGTGGTCAACGGCCACGTTACATTCGATGTTGCGCCGGGCCGTGGGTCTCAGATTCATGTACAGGTGCGCTTGCACGACGCGCAACCTGTTGATTTATTGAGTTAATTTGTTTTCCAAAGCCGCTTTCTTTACTCCCACAATCCCTATTCCTAACTCCTCTTCTGTTATGCGAAAAATTAAACTGGCTCTCTGCGACGATCATACTTTGTTCAGGGTCGGCATGTCGACTATACTTGGGCAGATTCATGATTTCGAATTAGTGATGGAAGCGGCCAATGGGCAGGAGCTGATCGATAAAATTGCCCGCAAATTGCCGGATGTCGTCCTGCTCGACTTACAGATGCCGGTGATGGATGGCACCGCTACTGCCGACTATCTGCGGGATAATTTCCCCCTCATCAAAATCGTCGTGTTAACCATGCACGACGAAGACCGGATGGTGCTTCACTTGCTCGAAAAGGGCGTGAGCGGCTACCTGCTGAAAGATGCCGAAGCCGGAGAGGTCGAAAAAGCCGTTCGGAAGGTAATGGACGAAGGCGTTTACCTGAACGAATTCGTGTCGAAGGCCATGCTGCGTAAGATGACCAACAAAACAACGGTAGCCAAGCCAATCAACTCGTTCTACAACAGTAAAATCCTCCTTTCCGAGCGCGAAAAAGAAGTCCTGATGCTCATCTGCGAAGGCCTTTCCACGTTGGAAATTAGCGAGAAAATATTCCTGAGCCCGCGCACCGTCGAAGGACACCGCTTACGTATTCTGGAAAAAACCGGCACTAAAAATACGGCGGGCATGGTTGCCTACGCATTTAAAAATAGCCTGGTTTAGAAAGCCGCGTTAAAGACTCCCCGTCTTGCCGCCATCTACCGGAAGGTTAATTCCATTGATGGAGGCTGCTACGGGTGTACACAAAAAGGCGATGGCTGCGCCTACTTCTTCGGCCGTAACGAATCGCCCAGTTGGGATTTCGGCTTCCATCTGTTTGGCGGTTTCGTCTTCCGATTTACCAGATGCCTTTGCGCGCATGGTCAGCACGGAGGCTAAACGAGCTGTTTGTGTGTAACCCGGTAATACATTATTAACCGTAATGCCAAAGCGGGCAATCTCCAGCGACAGCGTTTTCGCCCACTGCGCAACGGCTCCTCGAATGGTGTTCGAGACGCCTAGCCCCGCAATGGGTTGTTTGACGGAGGTTGAAATAACGTTGACGATTCGGCCGAAACCGGCTTTCTTCATTGCCGGGAAAACAGCCTGTACCAGCGCTTGATTCGTTAGCAGATGATTATGAAATGTTTGCACAAATTCATCGGCCTTGGCGTCAATCAGTGGTCCTCCCGGAGGACCGCCCGTGTTATTAACTAAAATGTGTACCTCCGGAAATTGGGTTAAATACTGATTGACAGCGGTTATAGCGGCCCCTGATTGGCCAAAGTCGGCTACCAAATAACGGTGGGTTTGCCGTTGTGACGTATCCAAATCCGCCAGAGTTGTCCTAAGCGTTTCCTCATTCCGGGCTATCAATACGATGGTAGCGCCGAGTAGCGCCAGTTCAACGGCCGCAGCGCGACCAATTCCCTGCGTACTGCCGCAAACGAGGGCAGTTTTTCCGGTTAACGTTAGATTCATACCAAAAGAGTAGTTTCGTTCATACCGATCATCAATACAAACTACGGCCAAAATAGCTAAAAAAACCTCTGGCGTAGTTTTACGTTTACAAAGTATTAGTTTTGGACAACTTTGCATCCAACATCAACCATTTGCATTTAAACAGACCATGTCAAAGACATTAATTATCGTAGTGGTTATTGCCCTCGCTTTGGGTATGTACGGCTGTAGTTCTTATAACGGGTTGGTTCAGACAGACACGAACGTTCAGGAAAAATGGGCGCAGGTTCAGACCCAATACCAGCGTCGCGCCGATCTGATTCCTAACCTGGTACGGACGGTACAGGGGGCAGCTAACTTCGAGAAAAGTACCCTGACGGCCGTTATTCAGGCCCGAGCCAGCGCAACGCAGGTGAAATTTACGGCTGACCAGTTGACACCCGAAAACGTTCAAAAATTTCAGGCGGCTCAGGATCAGTTGAGTGGCTCGCTGTCGCGCTTGCTGGCGGTGGCCGAAAGCTACCCGAACCTGAAAGCGAACCAGAATTTCTCGGAGTTGCAGGCTCAACTGGAAGGAACTGAAAATCGGATCGCCGTTTCCCGTAATGATTTCAACGGCGCTGTAAAAACCTATAACCAATCGGTGCGGTCGTTCCCGAACAACATCTTTGCCGGTATCTTTGGCTTCCCTGTGAAAGGTTTCTTCGAAGCGTCGCAGGCTGCTCAAAGCGCCCCAACGGTTCAATTCTAATGCGTTTAAAGTGCGGGGCCTGGAGATAAGGTTGATTGACCTGCTTCAGGCTCTGTGCTCTATGCCCTATGCAAACTAACCCCTTCACGCCCGACGAACAAAAGCGCATTGTGGAAGCCATTCGGCAGGCCGAGAAAGCTACGTCGGGCGAAATTCGGGTGCATGTTGAACCGCATTGCGCTAACGCTGACCCAATACAACGGGCTATCGAGGTGTTTGCACACTTAGGCATGCATCAAACTAAGGAACAGAATGGGGTGTTGTTTTACCTCGCCTATACCGACCGGAAATTCGCCGTACTGGGCGACAAAGGGATTGATGCTAAAGTACCCAACGACTTTTGGGGAAGCACCAAAGACCTGCTTCGTAGCCATTTCGCTACCGGGAAGTACGCCGAAGGACTAAGCCTGGGTATCGAACGCGCCGGGCAACAGTTAAAACAGTACTTTCCTTACGCCAGCGACGACACCAACGAACTCGCCGACGATATTTCGTTTGACTGACACTGCCGTGAACGTACTCACTTTTCTTGCACATACTAACCGACTGCTACGGCTCGGGTTTCTCTTCGTTCTCCTCGTTGTTTTACCCGCCACGCTACAGGCGCAGGATACGGCAACCGATACCGGAACATCCACCAATGCGGCCATTCCCGACAAACCAAATCCGCCCCGGTTGGTCAATGATTTTGTGGGTATTCTGAGTAGTACTGAGAAGGCGCAACTGGAACAGAAACTCCGTACGTACAATGACTCCACCTCAACGCAGATCACAATTGTCATTGTAAAAACGACCGAACCTTATCCAATTGGCGACTTTGCTTTCCAAGTAGGCCGCAAATGGGGCATTGGACAAGCCGGTAAAAACAATGGACTCGTGCTCGCCTGGGCAACGCAAACCCGCAAAATTTTTATCGCACCGGGTTATGGCTTAGAAGGTGCTATTCCTGATGCTATTGCCAAACGCATTATCACCAATACCATTGCACCTGCCTTTAAACAGGAGCAGTACTACCAGGGTCTGGACGAGGCTACGACGGAAATCATCCGGCGTGCCAGTGGCGAATATAAAGCCGATCCTGATACCAGCAGCGATGAGGGGGGCGGGTCGTTTGTGTTCATCCTCATTATTGCTGTCATCATTATCTTCATGATAATCCGGCGAAACCGGGGTGGTGGTAGCAACAACAGCCGTGGTGGTGGCTGGGGCGGGCCTATCTTTTTCCCAACATCAACCTATTCGGGCTGGGGCGGCTCCGGAGGTGGCAGCAGTTGGGGAGGGGGCGGAGGCAGCGGTGGCGGCTTCGGTGGCTTTGGCGGTGGTAGTTTCGGTGGTGGTGGCGCTGGTGGCGATTATTAAACAGGCTACTAGTGGCTAGTACAGGATGATCTGCCAGTAAATGCGCTTAACGAGCCGTTCAACGAAAAAATAGTCCAGAATCGGATGACCGAACCTATTTTTGCCGGTTAAGTCATTCACGCTGTATGCTTCCCGGTATTGGTCGTTACGCTTTACTTTTCTTACTTTTTCCATTTTTTGTAGTAGCTCAAACAAATCCGGTTGCGCCAAACACGGCTCAGTCAGATGTTGTTCAGCCTGATTCAACACATGGCAGTGGCATTGAGCAGGATGGAATAGAGGAGACAACGGCCACCGGCCAGTCCGTTATTTTTACGCCTTCGGCAAAGCGCAGAACCATTCAGGCTGTTGAAATCAAGGATAAACTAAAAATTGATGGCCGGTTAGACGAAGCCGATTGGCAACAGAGTAAGCTTGTTCGGCGGTTTGTACAGGTCGACCCGCAACAAGGCCGCCCGGCTACGTTTGGTACCGATGTTCGTGTGTTGTTTAACCGTCAATACTTGTACATCTCGGCTGTTAATCACGATACGCTTGGTCGGAAAGGACTGCGGGTTCCCAATTTTAAGCGGGATTTCAATAGTCGGTCGCACGATTTATTCGGCGTGTCCATCGACGGGTTTAACGACCGACGCAATGCCATGACCTTTGTCGCCAATCCGCACGGCACACAGCGCGATTTACTTTCCTTTGACGATTTACTGTACGACGAGGATTGGGACGGTTTCTGGAAAGTACGGACCAGTCGTACGAATTCGGGATGGGTTGCCGAAATGCAGATCCCCTGGCAAACACTGCGGTATGCCCGCTCGGCGGATTCGATACAAACCTGGGGCATCAACTTCTTCCGAAACCGCCGGTATTCTAACGAGCTATCGGCCTGGTCGCCCTTTCCAAGAGCCTTCACGTCGAGCCGCATGGAGTATGCAGGGTTGATTACAGGTTTGAAGCCGCCCCCGCCTTCGCCGAATATTCGTATTCAGCCGTATGTGTTGATCAGTGATGATCGAGCCAACGGAACTGAAATTGGCTACGGGCAGAGCGCCAAGCTTAAACTTGGTGGTGATCTTAAGTGGGCAATCAATCCCAATACTGTACTTGATCTTACTCTCAACACAGATTTTGCCCAGGCAGATGTGGACCGACAGGTAAATAACCTGACTCGTTTTTCGGTATTGTTTCCAGAGCGCCGGGCGTTTTTCCTGGAAAATGCCAGCCTTTTTGGGGCGGGCTTGCCGGGCAACAAGAACACGGGTGAGGGAGGCAGTATGATTATCCAGCCCTTTTTCAGCCGAACTATTGGCCTGGCAACGCTCCCCGACGGCACCAGCGCGCCTGTACCAATCGATGCCGGTGCACGGCTTGTGTATCGCTCACTAAAGCGCAATTACGGCGGTATGGTTATCCGGCAACGGGGCATTCCCGGCAGCCCGGCAACCGACTTTTTTGTTGGGCGATATGTCGAGAATGTGGGTCGTCAAAACCGGATTGGTGCTCTGTTCACCCTGAAAAACGTACATAGTACGGATAGTACTGGAGGGCGTCAGAATGGGACATTCGCTCTGGATGGTTTCTTTCGCTTGAGTCAAAAATGGACCTACAATGCCATGCTGATTGGATCAGCCAGTTCGGGTGGTACCGATCAGGGTATATCGGCCTACAGCCAGCTTATTTACCGGACCAATCAGGTGGTAGGGTGGTGGACACAATCACTGGTAACAAAGGGATTCAACCCGGAGATGGGCTTTGTGTCGCGGGGGGATGTGATTGCTACCACACCGGGCTTATATCTGGTTAACCGCGGAAAGTGGTTGCCTAAATGGGTGCGTAATTTTGAGCCGGGGGCTTTTCTTGAACTCTACCATAAAGCATCGACGGGCTATTTGCAGGAAGCACAATACAATTTTAACCCCATCTGGCTAACGTTCCAGAATGGGGGAAATCTGGGCCTTTTTGTGAATCCAACTTATCAGCGTCTGGATGATGGCGACTATCGTCCGCTGGATCTGGCTATTGCTTCTAATAAATACCATTATGTTCGCTACAGTGCCATGTTTGGCACGGACCCATCGAAGAAAGTATCGTTTCAGTTCAACGGGGAAACAGGCGGTTATTATGATGGAAGCTTGAATTACGTACGGGCGTCGCTTATTCTGGCGCCTATTCCACATGCGGCTTTTACGTTCAACGCCGAAGTCAACGCTTTTCAGAAAGTAGGCGGCTATTCAGGTACCATATCCCTGTATAGTGTGGAGAGCCGGATGGCGGTAAACCCGCGTTTGCAGCTAATCAGCTTCATTCAGCGGAATACCTATAATGATAAGAACGCCTTGAATATTCGGCTCGCCTGGGAGTTTCAACCGCTTTCCTTTCTCTATATCGTCTACAATTACGGCACCTACGCCGGGTCTGTTGTTCAGACAGACCGGCAGCAGGAGCAGCACATTATTGGAAAGCTATCGTACTTGAAGCAATTTTGAACCGTATGGGCGGCCCCACAGGATTTAGTTAATTATTCTGATGGATTCAGATAACCTGTTTCTCAATCAGCAGAATAAACAGGTGAATCACTTTGATGTGAATCTCCTGGATGCGGTCGGCATACCCGAAGTGAGGTACCCGAATCTCAACGTCGGCCTGACCCGCTAGTTTGCCACCGTCTTTGCCAGTCAGCAGAACGACTTTCATCCCTTTTTGCCGAGCTGCGTCAACCGCCCGAATTATGTTAGCCGAGTTGCCGCTGGTACTTAACCCTAATAACACATCGCCCTCGTTGCCCAGGCCTTCTATAAAACGGGAAAACACAAACTCATAGCCATAGTCATTACTTACGCAGGAAATATGGCTGACATCTGAGATGGCTATGGCCGCCAGCGCCCGACGGTTATCGCGATACCGGCCTGAGAGTTCTTCTGCAAAGTGCATGGCATCGCAATGGGAACCGCCATTGCCGCAGGATATAATTTTATGGCCATTCTTAAGCGCGTTGGCCATGAGCACAGCCGCTTGTTCAATAGCCGAAAGGTGATCGGGGTTATTCAGAAACGCATCTAAAACAGATTGGGCTTCAGTCAGTTCCTGATGGATAATATCGAGCATGGGATAAAGAAGTAAGTAGTGAAGTCGTAAGCCAATGAGGCAGAGCGACGTAAACATACTGCCAGCTTACGACTTTATGATTAAAAGACCCAATTTCGATAGGGGAGATTCCAGCGTATGGCAAAACTGGCCACCTGATCCGTGTAACTATCGGGTTTGTACTGACTGTCCTGGTAGCGATACAGGTAGCGCCCTTCCAGGAATACGTTGTGCCGAATCATATAGGAAGCCCGAACATCGGCGTAGGTGACGACCGTTTTGCGGCCCTGTCCAATGAAGTTACCTTCATCGCGAAAGCGGAATGTATAATCCTTCAGAATATTTCCCCCATAGTTGATCGTAGGATCCGGGTCAGTTCCATACATCATCACACCAAAAATACCATTGGCCGACAGGCGTTTGCGCTGATACCGCACAATACCCAGCCCTTCCATAAAATTACCACCCAGCGGATGGGCCAGTGGCTGGCTATAGTGGGCGTAATTGGTTTGGCCGGAGGTGACCGTTGGTGAAGCTTCGTGCGAGTACGTGTATGGACGAGCCAGATTGAACTCGGTCTGTAAATCGAGGTTTGGGATCGAAAATGCGTCGATGTATTTTGCCCCTACCTGAAGGGCAAATTTATTGGTCCAGTCACCTTTGCCCGCCAGCAGTGGTTTTAACCGAAATTCATCCAGCATAAACTGGGTGTAAACCAGAAATTGAGAGAGGAAATTAGCTTTAAAATCAATGCCGATGAAGGCATTATCGCTGCTGCCCAGGCTGGATTCAACATAACGATACAGAATGATTGGATTCAGGTAGCTCAGATCCAGGCGATCCCGGCTAAAGACCTCAGCCTCAAATACGCCCAAATTCATGTGGTCGTTCAGGTTGATGCTCAGGTGGTGCATAGCCGCAAATTTGGGCGGAATCAGCTTGTCGTCCTGGGGCCTGGGGGCTTGTGTATTTTGCAGAGAAGTGAAGAGGTTTGTATACTGAATCCGGCGACCCAGTTTTGTGGATAGCTTCAGGAATAAATACGCAGGGCTGTTGTCCGACAGGAACAACGACCTGAATCCGTTCCCAAAGAAATTCCGGTCGTGGCCAAACTGCACGTTGATGACCTTAAGGGTATTGAACGTGATGTAGCCACGAGCCGTCAGAAAGTCAGCACCGGTCGTGCGGTAGGGCTTCACAAATCCTTCGCCCGGCGCGGTGGGCTGGGGTGTGCTGGATACATTTCTATCCTGGCCATAGGTCAGGCCATATTGCCGAATATATTCCGGGTAAATGGCCTGATTGTCAGCGAAGAACGTATAAAACCCTAGTTTACGGCCAATGGTCCCCCGTACTTCGATCCCTCTGGTATTGATGAATTGCGCCTGGCTGCCAGTACTTAACGTAGTGGTTGAACCGGATATATTTTCGGCACCAAACCCAAAGTAGAGAACTGGGTTAACATGCAGGTCGACATCAGGCGTTTGTAAGTTATAGAAGTCCGCCTTCTTGCGATAGAAGTGAGTTAGAAACGGCTTTTTGCTATCGCCAGGTGCTTCCTCTGGTCTTAAATGACGCGTAAATGGATCAGGCTTCAGCGAATCGTACGGAGCTACCCATTCCCAACTGTCATTGCGCAGATAATCGAAATTGAAGTAGTCAGTATCGGAGAAATCCCGATTTGGGTGAGCCGCCACACTGTCGGTGAGTTGAATAATGCTCTGCCGATTGTAGGGCTTTACGGAGCTGTGAAACCCTTCGGCCCATTTGTTTTGACGAATTTCGAGACGGTCTATCAGGTGATAATAATCGGCGTTGAGCGGCACGAATGGGCTTTGCGCCCGAACCGAAAACGAAAGGAAAAGCGAACAGAAAAGATAAACGTTAATGCGCATGTAACTAACTGACTGGCGGTGTTATTAGGCTGACTTTTGTGGACCGATACAGGCTATAGGTCGGTTAAATTAGGTATTTGGTTTGGATATACGCCAACCTTGCGCCTAAATTACAGCGAAAGAAGCCTTTATACCATGTTTGTTTTTACGCAACAGCCCTCATTGGCCAACCAGTACATTGCCGAGCTTCGGGATGTATCTATTCAGCAGGACCGGATGCGCTTTCGGCGAAATCTGGAACGACTTGGTGAGTTGATGGCTTATGAAATCTCGAAAACGTTGTCGTATCAAACCGTAGCCGTACAAACTCCTCTTGGGGTTTCTCACACGCAAGTTCTTCGTAAACAGCCCGTATTAGCCACAATTATGCGGGCCGGTTTACCCTTCCATCAGGGATTTATCAACTACTTCGACCAGGCTGAAAATGCCTTTGCGGGCGCTTATCGGGGCTATAGCTCCGGTGATAATGATGAATTCGAGATTGCTATGGATTACATCGTGAGCCCCGACTTAAGTGGAAAAACACTTATCCTTTGTGACCCGATGCTGGCCACGGGCCGTTCGCTCGAAAAAGTCTATCATGCTCTGTTACGCTACGGAATCCCTGCTCAAACCCATATTGCAGCGGTTATTGCCAGCCCCGAGGGCATTCGGCATGTGCAGGAACAATTGCCACAGTGCCACTTATGGCTTGGTGCCATCGACGATCATCTGAATGAACATTCGTATATAATACCAGGCCTGGGTGACTCCGGCGATTTGTCGTATGGCGGAAAAGTATAAACTATCGCTAAGAGTATTGATGTAATGGCGTCAGGCTATCGAGAGCAACTACGGTTCAGCCCCGATTAGCAGGCGGTTATTCTTGAGGTTATACAGTAGTAGACAAAAGGCTCCCTTGCTGGCAAGGGAGCCTTTTGTGTTCGCAATGAATAAACTACCGAAGATCGACTACCTCAACGCCTGGATACTTCGACTTGTCGAAGGCAAAGAAGGTATCCGGCACGTTTACATTGGGCGTAAACTTGGTAATGGTATAAGACGTCTGCTTGCCGTCTTTGTTGACGATCAGCCAGTTCCGAACCGACTTGTCAGCTTTGTCAACCGAAATTTGTACGGTTTTAATGGCGCTTTTGGGACGGTTAGACGTTAGCTCGATGACTTCGAGCGTGCGGCCTGCCTGCTTCTGTTCTTTCAGAAAACGATAATCGAAGCCACGTTTGTAGATGGTGTAAATCTGGGTTGGATTCAGTTCGCTGTTGCCACCGGCGTCATAATCCTGCACGTTAACTTCGTTGGACTCTTTGATGTATGTAGACATCGTTTTGCCATCGGTGAATACCTCCTGCCCACCAAGTGACAGCCTGAATTTCTCGTTTTTTACCGTCAAATCTCCTTTGTAGGATTCTTTGGCCGCGCCACCTGCGCTGGCGAATGTAAAATTTGCCTGATAGGATTTCAGTGCTTTATACTTTTTGCTCATCGCGTCCAAAATGCCCTGCGCTCGTTTGTCTTTCTGAGCAAAAGCCGGCAGCGTCATCATCAACGCCAAACTTAGCATCCAAGCTATCTTCTTCATTTTCATTGATATTACTCGTCGTATGTGGTTCTCCCGCTCGATTTGTTCTACGAACCGAACGTATTGTTCTTAGACGGGAAAATAAGGGGAAAAGTTTAATATTTTTAATTGTTACCAACTGTCTAGTAGGTGCTGTCCGTTGCTTTATTCACCTTTCAGGCGCTTCAATATATCTTCCAGCGTTTGCAAATCCTGAACCAGCACATCGCGGGCTTTGCTTCCCTCGAAGGCCCCCACAATTCGGGCAGCTTCCAACTGGTCGACCAGGCGACCGGCGCGATTGTAGCCTAACTTGAGCTTACGCTGAATCAATGAAGTGCTACCCTGCTGATGAATAACGATAAGTCGTGCCGCTTCGTCGAACATAGGGTCACGGTTGGCCATGTCCACATCCTTATCGTCACCCTGGCCGCCGTCGTCACCCACAAATTCGGGAAGTGCATAGGCATCATCGTAGCCGCGCTGATTTCCGACAAATTCGCAGATGTCTTCAATTTCGTTGGTGTCCACAAAAGGGCATTGTAGGCGGACAATATCGGAGTTAGACGAAAGCAGCATATCGCCCATGCCAACCAGTTGCTCAGCGCCACCCGTATCCAAAATGGTTCGGGAGTCAATTTTAGAGGTCACCTTAAAGGACAAGCGGGCCGGGAAGTTGGCTTTGATCAAACCCGTAATGACGTTTACCGAGGGGCGTTGGGTGGCCACGACCAGGTGAATGCCAATAGCGCGGGCCAACTGGGCCAACCGGGCAATGGGTTGTTCAACTTCCTTGCCAGCCGTCATCATCAAGTCGGCCAGCTCATCAATGATCAGGACAATGTAGGGCAGGAAGCGATGGCCTTTTTCGGGGTTAAGCCGCCGTTTAACAAACTTTGCGTTGTACTCTTTCAGGTTCCGGCACCCCGCGTCTTTGAGCAGGTTGTACCGGTTATCCATCTCGATACAAAGCGAGTTGAGCGTATTAACCACCTTCTTGGTGTCGGTAATGATGGGTTCTTCGGAGTCGGGCAACTTGGCCAGAAAATGCCTTTCCAGTTTGTTGAACAGGGTTAGTTCAACCTTTTTGGGGTCAACCAGCACAAGCTTGAGCTGCGACGGGTGCTTCTTGTAAATGAGCGATGTCAACAGCACATTCAACCCAACGGATTTACCCTGCCCGGTGGCTCCCGCCATGAGTAAGTGCGGCATTTTGGCTAAATCAGCCACATAAATCTCATTCGAGATCGTCTTTCCCAGAACAATGGGCAGGTCAAATTTGCTGTTGTTAAAGACATCGCTCGTAATAACCGACCGCATGGAGACCATCTCACGGTTTTTGTTCGGCACCTCAATACCAATCGTTCCCATGCCGGGCATCGGCGCAATAATCCGAATGCCAAGGGCAGATAAACTCAGCGCAATGTCATCTTCCAGGCTCTTGATTTTAGAAATTCGGACACCCTTAGCCGGAATGATCTCATATAACGTAACCGTTGGTCCGATAGACGCCTGGATGGAGTCTATTTCGATCCCGAAGTTGCGCAGTGTGTTTTCGATTTTTTCTTTGTTGGCCGTCAGTTCATCATCCGATACCTGCGCCTTGCGGCTGTTCGGATAATCGGTCAGGAGATCAGAAAGGGGATATTGGTACTGCGGCAAATCGAGGGTTGGGTCATACAAACCATGGGTTGCTACCAGATCATCTTCCTCGAATGGATCGGGTTCAAACGTAGGAGCGGGCACGGCACTAAGCTCTTCGGTGTCGGCGCCGTTGTTGATTGTTGTATCGCGGTTTTTAATGGTGAGCGTAACGCCCGTGGTTTGCGCAATGACTTCGGGTAACGAAGTGGCTGGAATTGGCTGTTCGTCAGGCGTTACGGCATCTGAAACGAATGAATTAACGGGCTGGCTCTGCGGAGAAAATGGCTGGTGTTCCTCCTCATCGTCGGGCTCGATCTCGTCGTCTGCCTCGGGCTCCAGCTCGCTTTCAGCATAGGTTTGCAACGGATCATCCGAACGGATTTTGGCTCTCGGCTGGGTTGAATGTGAAAAATCCGGTAGTCTGATATTCCGGACGTCGAAGAAATAAACGACAAAAAAGAACAGCAGAAAGCCAATAAAGGCCAGGTTTCCCCAACCAAACAAACTATACAGGGCTACATTGACTTCGTAGCCAATACCGCCACACCAAACACTGGCGGTCTGGGCGGAGTCGGTAACGAGCACTATATACCCCAGCATCAGGCTGGACCAAACAGCGGCAAACAGCAACGCCTTGGTCGCCCGGCTCAACGGAACCAGCTCACTTCCAAAGGTAAGTTTGTAGCCTGACAAAAAGACAATAACGGGTATGGCCAACGCGCCCACGCCAAACCAGCGGAAAACAAAGGCCTGGGCTACGTATGCTCCTACCAGCCCAACCCAGTTGCGGGTTTCGGTGCCGGTTTCGGCGAGTGGCTCCGAGAAAGCTGCGCCTACTACGCTCTGATCGGCGGGACCATTGATGATATACGAGATAAACGCCACCATCAAGCCCAGCGCCAGACCCATCAGCAGCATGCCCAGTGTTAGGGCTGAGCGTTGGTCGGTGAGCCAGCGGTCAAGGGCGGCTCCCCAGTTGAAAGAAGGGGTCTTGAACCGACCGGATGAGGATCCCCCATCCCGGTTGACACGCGGACGGGGTTCATTGCGTTCAGCCGGACGTCGGATTGTATTCTGACGGGGTGATGTAGTTGGTTGTGCCATACGTTGGGTTAGGGCGGTCGCTGCAGGTAAATTTCCCACTTTTTAACGAGAAACAACGATAAGAAGAGGTGCAGAAAGACAAAAAAAAGGCCGTACGGTAGGTAATCAAATAGAAGGAGCCCTATTTAACTACAGTTCACTTACTAATGACTTGTTGATGCGTTTGGCGAGCGCGGGTCCTTCGTAAATAAAGCTCGTGTAAACCTGCACCAAACTGGCACCGGCGGCAAGTTTTTCTTTCGCATCGTCGGGTGTGGCAATACCACCAACGCCAATAATTGGAAACGCCCCGCCCGATTGCTGATGTAAATACCGGATGACTTCAGTAGCTCGCTCGCGCAGTGGTTGGCCACTAACCCCACCCGCGCCTATCTGGGCAACGGTGGCCGGATCGGTGGCAAGGCCATCACGGCTGATGGTCGTGTTGGTAGCAATAACGCCCGCAATCCCGGTTTCGGCAATGATGGCAATAATATCGTCTAACTGGCCATTGGTCAGATCTGGAGCAATTTTCAGAAGAATAGGTTTTGGGGTTGGTTTCTGGCGGTTTTCTTCTTGCAAAGCCGCCAGCAGGTTGGTAAGAGGCTCCCGCTCCTGCAAGTCGCGCAGGCCGGGGGTGTTGGGCGAGCTCACATTGACGACAAAATAATCGACGGCATCGAACAATTCACGGAAACTGATGAGGTAATCCGTCAGCGCCTGTTCATTTGGAGTATCTTTATTTTTGCCAATATTGCCGCCAATGATTACCTGTCGATTGCCGCGGTTTTTAGCGAAATGCCGAAGCCGTTCGGCGGCCGGACCAGCCCCTTTGTTGTTGAAACCCATCCGGTTGATCAACCCGCTATCGGCCTTCAACCGAAACAGGCGTGGCCGCGGATTGCCTGGTTGAGGGCGAGGAGTTACCGTCCCGATTTCAACAAAGCCAAAACCTAAATCACTTAATTCGCTGACTAACTCGGCGTTTTTATCAAACCCGGCGGCCATGCCTATTGGGTTTGGAAACGTTAGCCCAAAAACGGTGCGCGCTAAACGCTTGTCGTCAACAACATACAGCTTCCGGCAAAGACCAGACACACCCGGAATAGATAAGGCGATCTGCAACAGGCGCGTAACGGTGTGGTGAATGGTTTCGGCATCAAAGCGGAATAGTATGGGCAGAATAATGTGCTTGTACATACCGACAAAGATACTATAGAGCCGCTCGTCCCCGGTTGGTTTCGCCTATAGAAACTTTGACCTGTGTCGTGGTCGGGTCAGGGCGGGCAGCTGTTTGCTACCCAAATAAGTCGGATGAAAGATAGCGGTCGCCCCGATCGCAGATGATGCAGACGATTACGCCAGACTCCAGCTCCTGAGCCAGTTGAAGGGCCGCATGAACCGATCCACCACTGCTCATACCCGCAAAAACGCCCTCGACGTTTGCCAGTTTACGGGTCATGAGGGTCGCTTCTTCAGCGGAAACCTCCATGACGCGGTCGACGCGCTGGGGTTCGAAAATTTTTGGCAGGTATTCAACCGGCCATTTCCGTATACCTGGTATCGACGAGCCATCGGTCGGCTGACAGCCGACGATCTGAATGTCCGGGTTTTGCTCTTTCAGGTAGCGCGACGTACCCATGATGGTGCCCGTGGTGCCCATAGATGAAACAAAATGGGTAATTTTGCCCGCCGTATCGCGCCATATTTCAGGGCCGGTAGTTCGGTAATGAGCGAGGTAATTGTCGGGATTAGCAAACTGATTCAGCATCAGGTAGCCGCCCTTTTGTACTTGTGCGTCGGCGTAATCGCGGGCACTTTCGATGGTTTCTGTCAGGGTAACTTTGGCACCGAACGCTTCCATAGTCAGCACACGCTCCCGGGTTGAGTTTTCGGGCATGACCAATTCGATCGGAATGTCATAGAGCCGCGCAATCATAGCCAGAGCAATGCCTGTATTGCCACTTGTGGCTTCAACCAAAGTCATGCCCGGTTGAAGTTCACCGCGAGACAGGGCACCCTGAATCATGCTGACGGCGGCTCGGTCTTTTACACTGCCACCAGGATTGTTGCCTTCAAGTTTGCCATATACGGTGACGTTAGGATTTGGATTCAGACGGTTCAACTCAATCAAAGGGGTATTACCGACTAAATCGAGCAAAGTTGCCATGCTGATTTGTAAAGGGATTGTTTTTAGCTTTCAAGGAGAAAGCCACTTAATAAGTTCGTAAATAAGTCATTTTCGGGAAAAACAATCAGCTGGTAACCAACTGTTGGTAAAGTTGGACTTTTGCTTAATTGAGTATAATTACGGTGTAGAATAATTTTATATATCAACTAATTGCTTGAAAATTAAAATTTTGTAATTTGCTCTTACTTTTAGGTAAGTACAGGTTACTTATTGAGTAAATCTTTTTTCCAACTATTCACACTTTAACAAATCAAGTATATGAGAGCAACAGTCGTTACTCATCCGCTTTCAAAGGGACATGTCGAAAAGCTTGCGGGCCAGTTTTCCATGTCAGATCTTACGCTTCCATTTTGGGGGTGCCGCAAAAAAATGCCGATGCACCGGATTGTGCGCCTGGAAGGCGAGGGGAATTACACCTTATTTCATTTTTCGGATGGTAGTCAACTGATCGTGTCACTGACGCTGAAAAAAATGGAGAGCCGCTTGTCGCCCAAAGTTTTTGCCCGTCTGCATAAAAAGAACATTATTAATTTATTGTACCTGGACAGTGTTCATCCCAGCCAGCAGCAGTTGAGTGTGAGCCTGATTAATGGTGATCGGGTAGAGGTGTCCCGTCGGAAAGCTAGCCGGTTTATCAAGCACCTGAAGGGATTTCAGCAAGAGTTGTCGATGCTAAATACGGTAGAACCGGTATCGTAAATCAGCCCATTATCAGTTGAAAAAGGCGTTTCTCAATACAGAGAAACGCCTTTTTCAACTGATAACAATACTATTTCTTTAGTTTGGCTAACTCTTCATCCCGCAGAGGTCGGCGAAGGATTTTGCCTACGTTAGACTTAGGTAATTCGGTCCGGAACTCGATAATCCTGGGAACTTTATAGGGCGTCAGGTTCTCGCGGCAGTAAGCTTTGATGGTTTCGATGTCCAGGTTGGGATCTTTTTTGACGACGAATATTTTGACTACTTCCGTCGATTTCTCGTCGGGTACCCCAATGCAGGCCACTTCGAGAACGCCTGGGCACTGCGCTACGACATCCTCAATTTCATTCGGGTACACGTTAAAACCCGAGACCAGGATCATATCTTTCTTACGGTCAACGATTTTGAAGAAACCATCTTCATTCATGACGCCAATGTCGCCTGTCTTGAACCAATCGCCCAGCATGGATTGGGCGGTTTCTTCGGGGCGTTTGTAATAACCCAGGAACACCTGCGGCCCACGAGCGACAATTTCACCCGCTTCACCAACGTTGGCATCGGTGCCGTCTTCACGAATGATTTTCATATCGGTGCTGGGCCAGGGGACGCCAATTGTGCCGATACGTACGCTGCCATCAACGGGGTTTGAGCAAAGAACGGGCGATGTTTCGGTGAGTCCGTAGCCTTCGCAGGGGGTGTTGCCGGTGAGTTTTGTCCAGCGTTCGGCTACGGCCGTTTGTAGAGCCATACCTCCGGCTGAAGTAACTTTCAGAGAACTGAAGTCGACTTCGCCAATGCGCGGATGATTCAACAGGCCATTGTAGAGCGTATTGACGCCCGTGAAGGCCGTAATCCTGTATTTTTTTAGATCGTCAATAAAGGCGTTCAAATCGCGCGGGTTGGTAATTAGCAAGTTCATGGAACCGCTTTTTAAGGCTGCCAGTGCGTTCGTCGTGAGAGCGTATACGTGATAGAGGGGGAGGGCCGCCACGATAATTCCCTCACCATCGGGCGTACCGCCTGGCTTCATCCAGAAATGCTGCCCTTCTACATTGGCAATAATGTTTCGGTGGGTGAGCATGGCCCCCTTCGAAACACCCGTTGTCCCGCCCGTATATTGCACAAAGGCTAAATCCGTATTCTGGATCGGTACGGGTTTGAACGGCTGGCTGCTTCCCCGGCTCAGTGCATCGTTGAATGAAATGGCGTCGGGCAGGTTATAGGCGGGAACCAGTTTCTTCACGTATTTTACGACGGCATTAACGATCTGCTTTTTGGGAAAGCCCAGCAAATCGCCCAATTGCGTAATTACAACGTGCTGGATCTCTGTCCGGTCGAGGATTTTCGCCAGGTTACTGGCAAAGTTGCTGAGAATGACGATCGCTTTTGTCCCCGAATCTTTAAACTGGTGCTGCATTTCGCGGGGCGTATACAGCGGGTTTGTATTGACTACCGCCAGACCCGCCCGGAGCGCTCCAAACATAGCGATAGGATACTGGAGCGTATTGGGCATTTGAATCGCAATGCGATCTCCTTTCTGGAGTTTCAGGTCATTTTGTAAAAAAGAAGCAAACTGGGCGGATAAATGATCCAGTTCACCAAACGTAATTTGCTTACCCATACAAGCATAGGCAGGCCGATCTGTGAACCGTCGGCATCCTTCTTCCAGCAAAGCGGCCAGTGACGTATAAGCATCAGGGTTAATCTCATCAGGAACGCCTTTTGGATAAAAACGGCGCCAGGGATATGGATTTATTGTCGATTCTGTGTTCATGTAGTGTGTAGGTTTAGCGCAGGAACGAATTTCTGTTCGGCATTCAAGCTTCTAAATGCTGGTTATTAAAGGTCTTTTTTCGGCCTTGCTGTCATTGATGCGTACAACAAAACTAAGTAAATTGTTCAATTCTTCAGGCCCTGGCAAAAAACCTTTCCGGGAAGCGAAATGACAAACGCCGGGACTAAAAAAGCCCCGGCGTTTGTCATACCCATTGGTATACGTATTCTGCCGTTTGTAATAAAGTGTCCGCTGGCGTGCAACATTAAACCAATTTCTTGCGTCATTAGTCTGACGCTTTAACAGCGTTTAAGTTAAGAAAAGGGTGCAAAAACGCCGGGCCACGATGTGTTCGGCGTTTTTTGGTTTTAGGCACCACTGGCAAGATAAGTAATATTTTCTAAACGAAACCAATGCGCAACCTTAAGTAGATGGACTTCTTATTTGGGTATGCGTTTAGCATACCGGATCATCTGGCTGCGGTGATTCGTATAGTGTTCAGTTACATGAAACCATTTGCAGTAGTTGTTCCAATCCTAATCTTTAGTTTCGCCGGATAGGGTATTTTTCAGCAGGTAGCCAAGTGGTTCTTATGCCTTGCATCAGTTGATGGTTGTTCGCCTAATCACCAGCTGATTTTAGTCAGCAACCTGATGACCATGGCGATTGGCATATTCGTGTTCTAAGTCAATTAATGGGCTGTTACCCTGATTTCGTCGCTGGGCATTGCTAGTTATGGGCACGGGCAAACCTATCCGGCCAGTTTTAGCCAGGTGCAGGTAGCTAATGGGATTACCGGACCAACGGCAATGTCATTTGCGCCTGACGGACGCATCTTTGTAACTCAGCAGGGGAGCTTTACGCGTCATTAAAAATGGAGCGTTGCTGCCAACTCCGTCCATATAGCTGAATGTTGATGCCAATGGCGAACGAGGGCTGATTGGTATCGTTCTGAACCCAGCCTCTTCAAAAAAACACTGCATTGGGTATTTGTTTAAGAGGTAGGGGATACTTCTTGAAATGTTAAATAATTGTAAATCAATGGCTTATTAACATTTGTTAACGGTTTGGCTGATCCATGCTAACGGCTTCCAAGTGTAGTTTTGGCGACTTCTTACACAAAATCATGTTGCTAACGCTATACGCTTATGTTCACTTTCAACCGACTGAATACCGTCATCGGGTGGCTTATGTTTGCCACGGCGCTCGTTACCTATGTGCTG
Organism: Spirosoma radiotolerans; assembly: GCF_000974425.1. Taxonomy (NCBI): domain Bacteria; kingdom Pseudomonadati; phylum Bacteroidota; class Cytophagia; order Cytophagales; family Cytophagaceae; genus Spirosoma; species Spirosoma radiotolerans. The sequence continues at coordinate 6,171,827 of NZ_CP010429.1, read as the reverse complement.
ACCGTCGAACGAACAGCCAGTTTCTGGGACTGTGGCGAGTTTATCGCTGCTTCGTTCAAACTTCAGGTACCTCATCCGCCGGGAGCGCCTTTTTTTCTGTTGCTGGGCCGAATTTTTTCCATGTTCTCTCTCGGCGATCTGACCAGAGTTGCGTATTGGGTTAACATGGCCTCTGTGCTGGCCAGCGCCTTTACCATTTTGTTTCTGTTCTGGACCATCACTCTGCTGGCCCGGAAGCTCATTGGCAAATCGGTAAGTGAGTACACCACTACCGACTCGATACTGGTTATTGGGACGGGTAACGTTGGGGCATTGGTGTACACATTCTCCGACACCTTCTGGTTTTCGGCCGTTGAAGCCGAAGTATATGGGATGTCGTCTTTTTTTACCGCTATCGTGGTATGGGCTGCTTTTAAGTGGGAGCGCATGGAGGATGAAGCGGCCGCTAACCGCTGGCTTGTTTTCATGGCCTACCTAACGGGTTTGTCTATCGGGGTGCATTTGCTGAATCTGGTTGTTATTCCGGTCCTGGCGCTCATTTATTACTACAAAAAATATCTGGTGCCAACCTTCCGGGGTGGTGTAATGGCGTTGGCCATCGGGCTGGTCATACTGGGCTGTATCAATGCCTCGATTGCGGGCCTGCCCGCACTGGCATTTGCCGTGGAGCGGCTGTTTGTCAACTCGTTTGGCTTGCCGTTCAACTCAGGCGTGATTTTCTTCATCCTGATTTTGGTCGCTGCCATCGGGTACGGTATTGTCTGGTCGATTCGTCGGCAGCGGGTTATCTGGAACACCGCGTTGCTTGCCGTAGCGTTTCTGCTAATTGGCTACACATCTTATTTGCAGGTGCTCGTTCGGGCAGGTTTTAACCCACCGCTCAATGAAAACAACCCCGCCGATGTGCTGAGCTTTCGGGCTTACCAGAGTCGGGAGCAGTACGGGAGTCGTTCCCTGCTGTATGGGCCTGTATTTACGGCCCGGCCCATTGACCAGAAGCGGGGTGCGCCCATGTGGAAGAAGGAAAACGGTAAATATGTCATTTACGATTACCAACCGGAATACATTTATGCGCCCGGCGATGAGATACTCTTTCCACGCCTGTACAGCAGTCAACTAAATCATCCTCAGTTATACCGGCAGATGCTCGGCTTGGCGGAGGGGCAGAAGCCGACCATGGGCGATAACCTCCGATTCCTGTTTACCTACCAGTTGAACCATATGTGGTGGCGGTACCTGATGTGGAACTTTGCCGGTCGGGAGAGCGACGAAGATGACGCGGGGTATTTATTGCCTTGGTCATCCGATCAGCTTGCACCCGACCTGTTGAAAGCCAACAAAGCCCATGATAACTTTTATATGCTGCCGTTTCTACTAGGTTTGTTTGGGAGTATTTACCAGTACAAACGCCGACGCCAGGATTGGCTCGTTGTGAGCTTATTGTTTCTGATCACGGGCATTGGTCTGCAGGTCTTTCTGAACTCACCCCCATCTGAGCCGCGAGAACGCGATTACATCTATGTCGGCTCGTTTTACTTCTTTGCCATCTGGCTCGGCTTAGGTGTGGCGGCCCTCGCCGAAGGGGTACGAACGGCCCTGAAGTCAGTTAGGCTTCGGAACGAACTGGTGCTCGGCGTATGCCTGCTGGTACCCGTAATGATGTGCGTAAAAAGTTGGGATAATCACAACCGGGATCACCGCTTTCATTCGGTCGATTTTGCCAAAAATATGCTCAGCTCGTGCGCGCCAAACGCGATCTTATTCACCGAAGGCGACAATGACACTTTCCCGCTTTGGTATGTGCAGGAAGTGGAAAGCTTCCGGCGCGATGTGCGGGTGTGCAACCTGAGTTTGCTGGGGACAGAATGGTATATCCAGCAAATGAAGCGAAAGACCTATGAGTCCGATGCCGTGCCCATGTCGCTGGCATTCGATCAGTTTAACAAAGGGAAGAACGACATTATTCCCTTCTACGAGATTTCCGGCGTGAAAAACGGTATTGACCTAAAACAGTACATCAACTTGGTGAAGGATAATAATCCGGCCATTCAACTGCCGCTCACCAGTGGTGAGATGACCAATGTGCTGCCCTCCTCCATTCTGTATCTGCCGATTGACAAGAAAGCCGTTGACCAGGCCCGATTCGTTTCGGCCGAGCTCCGGCCGCTGCTTAAGGATACCCTGCAATGGACGCTGGGTAAAAAGGATTTGTATAAACCCGATCTGATTATGCTGGATGTGATTGCGACCAACAACTGGCAGCGTCCTATTTACTTCTCGAGCACCCTGACTACGGATCACTATCAGGGCTTAAAGAATTACATGCAACTGGAAGGATACACATACCGCCTGATGCCGGTGGCCGTGCCAGGCGCAACGGATGGTTATGTCGATTCTAAACGGATGTATACCAACATGATGCACAAGACCGTTTGGCGGGAGCTCGACAACCCTGATGTGTATTATGACCAAACCTACAAAGGGCCGCCTGTTGTCTCGGCCCGCATGGCGTTTTTCCGGCTGACAGACCAGCTTTTGCGCGAAGGTCAGACCGATAAAGCCCGTGAAGTGCTGGACTTTTCCCTGAAAGTGATGCCGGACAAGAGCCTTCCGTATGACCAGATTTCGTCTAATTACGTACGGTTCCTGTTTGCGCTAAATGAACCTGCTAAAGCCCTGTCCATCGCCGATACCATGGCTACCCGCGCCGATCAGAATTTAACCTATACCAAAAGTGGGCAGGGGCGGTTTAGCAGTCCCAATGCTGATTTGTATATACTGCAAACCATCGTTGAAGCCTGTAAGGAGGCAAATCAACCCCTGGCTGCGGCCAGGTATGAAGCCATTTTTCAAAAGCACCTGGCAACCTATGGTTGATACGTATTGAGCTGCATGGACTACTGTTCTAAAGTGGACGTTATCTGTCCATAATCGTACACATTTAGGATGTTATGTTGTGCAATATTCTGATTATCAATGGCTTGATAACCTGGTATGGTAGTTGACTTCTAAACAGCTATGGGGCTATCCTACTCACCCTGGAGTGCGATAACTTTGTTTAGTTAGGTTAAGAAAAGCATAAAAGCCATTCCCACCTTGAGGAATGGCTTTTTACTTAGCAATAGCCGAATAAGTATGCTTGTCGTTAAGGCTGCTGTCAACCAGGAAATAAAATGAAAAGCCGTTGTAACGTTTTCCTCCTTGAATCGTCTAGGGTATGCAGCCATGGAGAAATATTTTTAATCCGGGATGCAACCTGTAGGGCGTGAGTCCTATCCTTATTCCAACGAACGAATAAGACCGGAAACCGGAACCGTCTTACTCATTCATAAACCTTAATTCATTCCCCGCCTACCAACTTAACCACAACGGGTTCAATCGTTCCAAGATTCTGATGAAACATCTTTTCACGCTGCTTCTGCTTAGCGTATGGGCGACTAGTGCCCAGGCTCAAGCCCTTCATTCCGGTAAATTAACGGGATCATTGACCGACTCAACGACGGTGAAACCCGTTCCTTTTGCTACAGCCGCCCTCATGGATGGGACTAAGCTGATTACCGGAACTACCACGGATGGCGCTGGCGCATTCGTATTGCCCAATATACCGCTGGGTTCCTACACACTCACGCTATCGTTTGTCGGCTACCGAACCAAACGGATACCGGTTACCCTCACTGCTGATCAGCCAGTACGGCAACTGGGCTCCATTCTACTGATGACCGAAGGGAAAACGCTTGGCGAAGTGACTGTGGCGGGCCAAAAAGCGCTGGTCGAGGATAAAGGCGACCGGTTGGTTTATAATGCCGAAAAAGACATTTCGAATGCGGGTGGTACGGCTGCGGATGTCTTAAGAAAGGTGCCTACCTTAAGTGTTGACCTGGATGGCAATGTGCAAATGCGGGGTAATGGCAATATTAAAGTCCTGATTAACGGTAAGCCCTCGGCCATGATGGCCCGCAACCTGGCAGATGCCCTGCGCCAAATGCCTGCCAACGTCATCAAATCCATCGAAGTAATCACCAGCCCCGGTGCCAAGTATGATGCTGAAGGATCGGCCGGCGTCATCAATATCATTACTAAAAAAGCCCTTGAAGGCTTTAACGGATCCGTGAATGTGACGGCGGGAAATTTGAATCGGGGTGTGGGGACTAACCTGAATCTGAAACGAAAGAAATTCGGATTCTCGTTGTCGGCCAATGGCTATCAGTTTCGCAATATTCGGGAAAGCCAGTCGACCCGTACGACCCTGATGCCCGTGAGTGATGGATCCAGCCAGCCGCTGAACATATTAACCCAGAGTAGCCAGGCGGATAATACAGGCACGGGTGGGTATGGCGAGATGAGTGCCGACTACGATCCCGATTCGACCAGTCATTTTAACTTTGCCGCTAACGTCTGGGGAGGCTATTATCCGAACAACAATTCAGTCATCAATCGACTGACCAGCCCCACGGGCGATGTACTACAAGCCTTCCGAAATGATATCCGGTTCAGTAATCCATATGGCAATGGACAACTTGATCTGGGCTACACGAAAACGTTTAAAAAGCCCGGTCAGGAACTGTCCATACTGACGCAGTTCAGCCGAATGCCCGACAATTATTTTTATGATACTGACCGATACAGTCTCTCTGACCTACTGACGTACCGCCAGCATAGTACCAATTATAGCAGTAACAAAGAATATACAGCTCAGGCCGATTATACGCATCCGTTCACCATTAACAGTGCACACGATACCACCGATATCAAGCTGGAAATTGGCCTGAAGACTATTCTGCGTGACATTGGCAGCGAATACCGCGTGACACAGTCGCTGGATGGGCAAGGTGCCCTGCTGCCCGATTCGACCCAATCGAACGATTTCAATTACATACAGAAGGTCTATTCGAGCTATGCCTCCCTGCGGGTAGACACCAAACGGCAATGGAGTCTGAATGCCGGCGCCCGCTTCGAACACACCGCCATTCAAAGTGACTTTGTTACGAGCCAGACGAAATTGTCCAGTCAGTACAACAACCTGATTCCGAGCATTACGCTGTCAAAAAAAATCAAGACAAACACCTTTAAGGTTAGCTATACCCAGCGGATTCAACGCCCAATGGTGTGGTACCTGAACCCGTGGCTCAACCAAAGCGATCCCAAGAATATTCAAACGGGTAACCCCTTGCTCAATCCGGAGTTAAGCCATGCCACTGAACTGGCGTATAGCTTGAGCGCCAAAAGCGGATTATCCATTAACACGGCTCTCTACTGGCGGATGACGAACAATGCCATCGAATACCTGTCAACTGTCGATGCGGCCGGCATATCCACCACAAAACCACAGAACATAGGCCAGCGGAAAGCCTACGGGCTGAACGTCAATGTCAGCAGTCAGCCCACAAAAAACTGGTCGCTCAACGGCGGGGGCGATTTGCGGTATGTTGATCTGACAAGTCCCGCGCTCAAGCAGGGAAATAACGGCCTGGTATGGAATCTCAACCTGAACAGCAGCTACAAACTTCCTCATAACTATACGTTACAGGTAAATGGAAATTACAACTCGGGCTGGATTAGTTTACAGGGCACCAACACGGGCTTTTACTGGCATAGTATTTCGGCCAAACACGATCTGTTGAATAAGCAAGCCAGCCTCACACTGGGTCTGAACAACCCATTCTATCGGGGCATTGCGCAAACGAGCCGACAGTCAGCGCCCACGTTTGAGTCGGAGTCTCGTTTTTACATGATTCGCCGGTCGGTGCGGCTCACATTCGAATGGCGATTTGGCCAGATGAGCGCCGGGGGCGGTAAGAAAGGCAAGAAAATCAGCAACGACGATAAAGATAGATAGCTGATACACAGGGCGGCTCTGCTGAGCGGTCTAGTAACTAATAAAGGCTAATCAGTTGATTGGAGTTATGTTAACTCAATCAACTGATTAGCCTTTATTAGTTAATTAATGCGCCTAGTCGGTTCAGTGTAAGATTTTTGGCACCATGATTGAGGTTAAATGGGAAACTTCTTAGAAAAACGCTCTCACTCTTTTTGAGACTATGAAAAAACTGTATTATCTATTCCTTCTCTTGCTAAATACCCCTCTCCTGGCTCAAAATAACTATGTTGCTAATATAGTCAATGCCTCTGGACCAGGGACTTACAATACATTGGTTGGGCCTGGAGCAGGTAATGGCATTACAACGGGCTACAACAACGCCTTTGTGGGATATTATGCAGGCTACAACAACACGACAGGCTACCAAAATACCTTTATGGGTTACCAAGCGGGCCGTGCTAACTCAACCGGGAATTTTAATACTTCTATGGGCTATAATGCGGGCTCTTCAAACACATCAGGTGGATTTAATACGTTTATAGGGGCTAGTGCGGGCTTATTCAATACAACAGGTACTCAGAACGTTCATATAGGTAACAATGCAGGTTATTTTAACCAAACAGGCAGTCTAAATACATATGTAGGATTTAACGCCGGATCTTATAACTCAACAGGTACCCAGAATACTTTCATGGGTAACGTCGCTGGCGAGTTAACCACGACAGGCTATGATAATGTCTTCATAGGCTTTTCAGCAGGCCGTGCTAACTCAAGCGGCAATGTTAGCACTTTCGTCGGATCCGGTGCAGGACGTTCTAACACAACGGGCGGCCAAAATACCTTTCTGGGTTATCAGGCAGGATATAGTAATACGACTTCTCCCTATAACGTATTTCTGGGGTATAGAACGGGTTACGCGAATACTACCGGAAACCAAAATACATTCGTTGGCTCATCAGCCGGCGAACTTAACACGACCGGCTTTTTTAATACCTTCGTCGGGGAGAGTACAGGAAGAAAAAATACGTCAGGAAGCGGCAACTCTTTTGTTGGCACACAGGCAGGATACAATAACACAGAGGGGGCATCAAATACCTTTGTCGGTCAATCGGCTGGTCAGAGTAATCAAACCGGTACCCAAAATACATTTTTAGGCCATCAAGCAGGCTTTAATTCCACCGCTAGAGCTAACACCTTTTTAGGGCAACGCACCGGATTTGCTACTACCAGTGGTACGCAAAACACCTTTGTTGGCTACAATGCAGGCCAGAATGTTACTGTGGGTAGTAACAATATCATTATTGGGCCCAGTTCCGGAACCGCTGTCGTTGACAGCGACGATAACGTACTAATGGGGTACAATGTTCAGTCAGGAAACGGGAATGGAAGTCATAATGTCATTATTGGTGGGGAGGCTGGAGGTGGGCAGTGGGCCGGAGGAAACAACACCCTAATTGGCCACCAAGCCAGCGCTGAGTCAATTAGCTTACACCATGCAACCGCCATCGGAGCCGGAGCCCGTGTTACCGTCAGCAATGCGGTAATATTAGGTAATCAGGCCAACGTCGGTATTGGTACCACTGCTCCAACGGCACGGCTACATGTTAGCAGCGGCCAGCCAAATGAATCTGGTTTTCGACTAGCCGATTTAACAAGCAACAGCCCCACTACCCAACATACAGATCAATTCCTGACCGTTAATGAGCGGGGTGATGTGATCAAGGCTCGTTATCAGCTACGAATCAACAACGTGACCGAGTGGAGCGATAAAGTATTTGCGCCCAACTACACATTACGTTCGCTGGATTCAGTAGCAAGCTTTGTTCAAACGAATGGGCATTTACCGGGTGTACCGTCAGCCAGCGAAGTTATGAAAGAAGGTGTTGACTTGGCGAAAATGAATGCTACGTTGCTGGAAAAAATTGAGGAGCTGACCTTGTATCTGATCCAGCAACAGAAACGGATTGAGCAATTAGAAAAGCGCAACTAACTATATGATAGTTAATTAGGTGAATTTTGTCAGCTACGTTCATTCGTATTCATCGATAAAAAAACAGCCCGCTTACTATCAACTAGCAAGCGGGCTGTTTCTTGTTGTGCTCCCGAAGGGATTCGAACCCCTATCGTCGGTACCGGAAACCGAAATTCTATCCATTGAACTACGGAAGCAGACAATGTCCCTGTTTGGGCCTGCAAATATAGCAGATTAAGGGACTAAAACGCAAGCCAAATAATAAACAAGATTTAAGTTTGGGCCAGTTAATGGCCCAAACCCTACAATCATTTATCGGCGTCCCCGGCCTCCTCGCCGGTTTTCACCCTTTGGCGCTACGCTGTCTTTGCCTTTTGAACGACCACCCGAACGGGATGAGGACGATCCGTTTGAACGGCTACCGCTCTCGCTTCGGCCCGGCCGACGGCTGGTGCTCAGGTCGGTAGCCCGACCAGCGCTGTCGCTGACCAACGCAAAGTCCATGCTTCGGCGGGCCAGGTTGGTTTCTTTTAACCGAACCACCACGGCGTCGCCAAAGGTGTACATCTTTTTGGTACGGCTGCCAATGATACGATAATTGTCTTTGTCGTATTCGTAAAAATCGTCGCTTAAATCCTGCATCCGAACTAAGCCTTCACAACTGTTTTCGGTGATTTCTACAAAAATGCCAAACTCGGTAACCCCCGAAATAACGCCTTCAAACGTTTGATCGGGCGCCATACGGCTCATAAACTCAACTTGCTTGTACTTGATACTGGCACGTTCAGCTTCGGCAGCCATTTTCTCCCGCTCCGACGAATGCCGACATTTCTCTTCATATTCATCCCGGTCGGCGGGTTTGCCTTTGTCGAGGTAATGCTGCAACAACCGGTGCGCCATCATGTCGGGGTACCGACGGATGGGCGATGTAAAGTGCGAATACCGTCGGAAGGCTAAACCAAAGTGGCCTAAGTCTTCGGTGCTGTATCGCGCTTTCGACATCGTTCGTACCGCCAGTTGCTGAAGCATGTTGGCTTCGGGCTTCCCTTCAATGCTCGCCATGAAGCGGTTCATCGAATTCGACAGGTGCTCGTCGTCGACGTTGAGTTTGTAGCCTAGTTTACGGGCAAACTCTGAAAAACTCCGGAGCTTGTCCTCAGCGGGAGATTCGTGAACCCGATATACCATGGTGTTTTCTTCGCCACCTTTATTCCGCTTCGAAAGCGAGTGCACAAATTCAGCTACACGCTTGTTGGCCAGCAACATAAACTCTTCAATGAGCTTGTTGGTGTCCTGCCGAATTTTCGGGTAAACGGCCAGCGGAACACCGTTCTCATCCAGCCGGAAGCGTACTTCAACCGTTTCGAAATTAATGGCTCCGTTTTTGAATCGCTCATCGCGTAGCTTGTAGGCCAGTTCATTCAGCAGCCGAAGCTCTTCCAGGTAATCGCCACTGTTGTGATTCAGGATGTCCTGCGCTTCTTCATAGGCAAAACGTCGGTTGGAATGGATGGCGGTTCTTCCAAACCATTCGTTCACAATCTGAGCATTAGGCGTCAACTCAAACACCGCCGAGAAGGTAAGTTTATCCTCGTTTGGCCGCAGGGAGCACAATCCGTTCGACAATTTCTCCGGAAGCATCGGCACCACCCGGTCTACCAGATAAACTGATGTGGCCCGTTTGAAGGCTTCCTCTTCCAGTTTCGAGCCCGGTAATACGTAGTGCGTTACGTCGGCAATGTGGACTCCAATTTCGTAGTTGCCATTGTCGAGTATCTGCACTGAAAGGGCATCATCAAAATCCTTGGCATCAATCGGGTCGATGGTGAAGGTCGTCACGTCGCGCATATCACGCCGTTTGGCCAAGTCTTTTTTCAGAATCTTGGTCGGTATGGCTTCGGCTTCCTGCTCAACATCGGCCGGGAAGTGAATGGGTAACCCAAATTCGGCCAGGATGGCGTGCATTTCGGTATTATTCTGCCCCGCTACACCCAATACCGTAAGTACTTCGCCTTCAAACCGCTGTTTGCTGCTGTTTGGGTCTGGAAATTTTGTTAGCCGAACAATCACTTTTTCGCCATCGCTGGCCCCACCGAGTTTTTCTTTCGGGATAAAAATGTCGTCGTAGATCTTCTTGCTGTCGGGAACCACGAAGCCATACGTAGGCCATACCTCGATGCGTCCTACCAACTCGGTGCGTCCGCGTTCAACCACGCTGGCGACTTTGCCTTCGATCCGGCGTTTAGCCCCACTACGGCCTCCGTTGCGGGAATCGGTAAAGCGCACAACCCGCACCCGGTCGCCGTCCACAGCACCGGCAAGATCATCGGTAGATACCCAGATGTCGTCGTCTCTGTCGCGACGGACACCGGCTTCCGTATCCGGCACTATGAACGCGAAGCGCGAGTTGACATGGTCGACAACGCCTTCGACAACGTTAGCATCGGCGTCCGCCCGATAGCTGCCATCGGCCTGGCGCGTTAGGAAGCCTTCGTCCTGCAATTCGCCAATCAGGCCGTGCATGATGAGTTTCATGCGCCGGTCGCTGGTATCGAAATGCTCAAGAACCTGCTCCTGCGTGAAGGATTGATTGTCGTTAATTTGAAAAAACGCCATCAGGTCGTTTTTCATTTCGTCCAGAAAAGAGTCAGCCTGTTGTATCGATCTACTCTGACTTTTTCCTGCTTTTTCCACCCTTTTTTCCCGTGGGCGAGCCGGGCTAGACTGTCGGCTGGCGGGTTGGCCAGCGGTGTCTTTTGTATATTTATTTTGTTTCGGTTTTCCGTTTCTCATGTTACTTGCCCGGCTTTTAGGACCTGGCTAAAAAAGTATGAACTACCATGGCAGTCCATGACGTATATGTGTGGGCTTTGTAGAAAGGCTCTGCTTGCCCGTGTTTGTGGTTATTGACCAGATTGTTTGTCCAAATACCAAACAACCGGTTGTTTATTGGCTATCGGGCTAGTCCGTAGATTGGCCCGGTTGTCCTGACTGACTTAATCACTCAGTACAATATGCTCGTCGGCCACGAGCGGGGCACCCACCAGGTGAAGGTAAACCTGAACCAGCATCACTATCGAATCGCGGGCATATTGCTCAATGCGTGGCCAGTCGTGTTCGCGGTAATATACTTCGCTGGTTCGGTCGCCGGTCCATTCGAGCGGTCGGGTGGGCACATTCAGCACGGCGGCCAGCAGATCGAGCGGAACGAAATGCCGCTTATCGCCAAACTGCCAGAACTCAAGCGTGTCCCGGTGCGGTATTTCCCAGGGTTTCTTACCTGATATCTGTAAAGCAGGTGGTAACGGCAATCCATTGACCATCAGCCGTCGGCATAAATAAGGAAAGTCAAATTCCTTGCCATTATGTGCACAGAGCGTCAGTTCGCCGGGTGGGTACCGGTTGACAATGACTAGAAACTCGTTTAGCAGAGTTTGTTCATCGTCATTGCTCAACAATTTCACTTTCAGGTGGGGCTTGTCGTCGTCATCGAAAAACAACCCACCCACGCTGATGCAGATAATCTTGCCAAATTCGGCAAAATAAGATGCCCGCCGATCATACCAGCCAGCCGCCGATAGCTCATCGTCACTCTTGAAAAACCGACTTTTTTCTTCCCACTGTCGTTGCAGACGTGGCTCTACAGACAGAAGTGACGGCTCCCCCGCCACTGTTTTAAGGTCGATAAAGAGGAAGTTTTTAAGGCGACGCTTCCAGGAAACGGGTTGAGGCATAGTATATAGTGTGGGCAGAGACCCGCGAATCTAAAATAATGGACCTTTGTTAGTAGGACCGAGTCGTAGAAACTTAAGCATCAACATCGTGGCTTTCTACCCACCTTACTCAAGCATGCAAAATTCCTTCCAGCCCCAAAGCGGGTATCGTCACCAGGTTTTCTTCAACAATGCTGTCGGGTACGAAGATAAACTTCTTGTCGAAAATCTGTTTTCCGATAAAATAACTCACCCAATACTCATTGTTAAGGTGAAATACATCCGGCATGATGGTTTCGACAACTTCATGTGCGCCGGGTTGAATTTCGACAAAGAAATGCCGCAGAGTCGAGGTTTTCTGCTCTTCGTCGTTCTTCAATCCGTAGCCTTTTGAGGTAACAAAAACCGTTTGGATTGGCACGTCATTCTGATTGATCAAAAAAACCTGCCAGTCATATCCGCCAAGGAGGTTCTCTTTCCGGGCAATTACTATGTGTACGCCCTCAACGGGCAAAAAATTAATGTCTTTCTTCATTATTCTCAACTAATTCCATGTCAAACAACTCGAACAAGTGCCGTTGAACATTGTTTGCGACTTCATCCAAAGGTACTTCACGGCCCAGCTCTACGGCCAGTGAGGTAACGGCCTTATCGGTTATGCCACAGGGGACAATATGAGAAAAATAACTCAAATCTGTATTAACGTTCAGGGCAAATCCGTGCATCGTTACCCAACGGCTTGCTTTAACGCCCATGGCACAAATTTTCCGTGGATTCGGGCCATCAACATCAAGCCAAACGCCCGTTAACCTGTCGGCTCCCGCGCCTTCTATCCGGCCCGCCTGCAACCCATAGTCGGCCAGGGTCAGAATAATGCTCTCTTCCAGCAACCGCATGTAGCGATGAATATCGGTAAAGAAGTTGTCCAGATCCAGAATGGGGTAGCCTACTAACTGGCCGGGGCCGTGGTAGGTAATGTCGCCCCCACGCCGAATTTTGAAAAACGTTGCGCCGAGCTCGTTGGTCAGCCGGTCTTCATTGATCAGCAGGTTTTCCGGGTGTCCGCTGGTGCCGAGGGTATACACGGGCGGGTGTTCACAGAACAGCAGGTAGTTGGCCGTGGGCTGCTGCTCATCGGCAGGCTGGGTACGGTTCAGTAATTTTTGATTGACAATGGTGGCAAACAGGCGTTCCTGTTCATCCCAGGCTTGCCGATACGCGATCAATCCTAACTTACGAACGTCAACTTGTTTATTAATGCGACTATTCATTGCTTTACGGAGGAACTGGCCTTTCATAAGGCAACTTCCTTTTGCTAACAATCAGACGGCTCTGTTTCGTTCGATTGTTTACCCGTAACCTACTTAAAGCAATGGCGCAACACAACGAAACTGGTAAGCAGGGCGAACTCGAAGCGACCCGTTACCTGCGGGAAAAAGGCTACGAAATTGTCGCCCAAAACTTCCGTCATCAACACGCTGAAATTGACATCATCGCCCAAAAAGAGAAACTATTGATTTTTGCCGAGGTCAAAACTCGCACCAATCTGAGTTATGGCAACCCGGAGGAGTTTGTGTCCTACACGAAGGCCAAACTGGTTATGAAAGCCGCCGAACAATATATCTTCGCTAATGGCTGGATGCACGATATCCGGTTCGATATTATCGCAGTAACCGTAGCCGGCACTGACTTGCGGGTGAAACACATTGAGGATGCCTTTTCGTAGACGTACAATCAATTGGTCTATATTAGTATCTTTCGATAGTCTTTTAATCCGATTCCTGTGTTGCCAACACCAGACTCAAATGAACCTTTACTTCCGCAGCAGGAAGAAAAACTGCGCGAATTAACCACGCAGAGCTGGAATCTCGAACTGGTTATTTCGGGGGCCGCGTTATTTGCCGTTCTGCAACTGCCTGATTTGCTCGATGAAGCCTTCGATTACTTTCGGTATAATCTAATGAGTCAAACGGCAGGTATGCAGGGGCTGTTTCCGGCCATGGCCTACAGCATGATGAAGGCGACATGCTATGTTCTGTTCCTGGCTTTCCTGACCAACTTCGTCATGCGTGCCTTCTGGGTTGGCCTGGTTGGCTTACTGGCCGTTTATCCGACTGGTATTCATTACGACCGAATTCCTTTTTCCACCAAATATGCCCAGGAAAGAATGGCGACCGAATTGGGGCCACTGGATGCCTATATTATGCGGTTGGACCGACGATGTAATATCGTCTTTGCCGTAGCTTTTCTTTTTGTTTTCATCCTGATTTTTGTTGCGCTATCCTATTTGTTGACCTTACTGGTTTACTCGGTAATCCACCCGATTATTCCCGATCAGTATTGGGAGGGCATAAAACAGACGGCTTATGGACTCATCATCTGCTACTTTATAGCCAGTACTATCTTGAGTTTACCCAAGGTCAGAGCACATCCGCGTGGAGCCAGTATACACTATCGATTGACTTCTCTTAACAAACTCCTGTTTTGGGGCTTTCACAGACCCTATGGCTTCATTCTCAACACGTTTTATAGCCATCTGCCATATCAGAAAATTATCCGGACGATGGGGGGGATGACGATCGCTTTCTTCGTCTTGATTATCCTTGAGTTCTATATCGACTTTTCCCGGCTAGAACAGCGTAAAGTAAATCTACGCCAACGTCATTTGTACACGGCCCGGCTCGATAGCCTATATATCAACCCAAGTGCTTATGACAATCAACGAGCGGAGGGGCAATACGTTGATAGAGCCTCCATTCAGGCCGATGTAATCCGGGACCCGTATATTCAGTTGTATATAGCTTATCCCAAAACCCTGGATACGCTTCTGACCAGGCTGTCCACGGAGCCTGTATGGAGCGATACCCCGTTCGGGCGAAAGCGCCGTAAGGTTTTCTTCACCAAAAGCGCCGAGGGTATCGGTAAGCATTCTGTGTTCCAGTGTTGTGCCTGTTCCTTCCATATTGTGTATAGTGAATTTAAAGAGTGATGGTATATCTCCGCCAGCACTAGTCGTAATGCCTATGAGCTGGTGCCCAAATTGCGTAAAATTTTCGACAAGCTCTCCAGGCCGCCTGTCCAGGTCCCTTCGGCGGTTTGGCCTTCGGCAACTTCCTGTGCGGTATCGGCCAGACTTGTCAGCAAGGTTCGTAGGTGCTGTTCGTCCGGTTGGGCCGATTGCAGAACCGTGCGTAATTCATTGAGTTGATCTTTGATCCGGTCGATGTTCGGGTCGCCGTCTAATGCCTGTAGCCAGCCATCGATTAACATAACGCCCTGCGTGGCTGAAAGATCGGCCGGGTCGGTACCCCGAAACAAACTGAGCGTATCGCCGAGCATGCTCTCTTCTAACTTGTTTGATCCTAGCATCCTGATGGGGTTAATTAATGACAAACCAATAAAGTCTGTAAGACCCTGTTGGTTTGACCTATTGCTATTTATTGACCTTTCTACATTCCTGCCAGCGAACGCAGCGTAAAGGCCACGCTGTCCAGCTTGTTGGCTGTTTGTTCCTGAACATTTTTGCTCTGCGCCACAAGCGCAGTATTATCGGCGAGGTTTAGCAGCAAACTCCGAACGCGGTCGGCGTCGGGTTCATCAAGCATAAGCTCGCTTCGTAATTCGTTCAATTCCTCTTCGACGATTTGCGTACTGGTATTTCCAGCAATGATCCGTAACCAGTTGTCAATGAGTTCAACACCATCCTGGGGCGACGCTAAAATCGAATCGTTTTCGTCGGTGAGGCTGTTTGTTCGTTCGAACAGCCGTTGATCTAATGCGTGAGAAGGCATAGTTCTTTATGGATTGTAACAGGTCGAAAATCGTCTGATCAGGAGCGGGCTTCAACCAGTTAGTGGTTTGTTGTTCTATAAATAACCCGTCTGGCGACGGTTTGTTTAGCTCACAGAAGGGCGTTGCCAGCTACGCGAAAAGCCGGTCTGACCGGGTATGTCTCTGGGTTCAGGAGCAGTAAGGCAAGGCCCTTGATTCCCTCAAAGAGATGACCGCCCTCCGGATTGAATGGAATCCGAATCGCTGTCACCGCCGGAAATACCCATACCGCCAACTCGTCCCGCACCAGCTTCTGCTACATCCGAAACCGATGAATACGAGTCGCCACCGGCCGTTTGGGAATTGCTCGCGTCACGGCTTTCGTTTGAAGAGCTGCCGCTGGCAGCCAGCCGGCCATTATCGGGGGTGGCCTCCATTTCGACGGTTGGACCACTGCTTACGGTACCTCCATTTCGGTTCGACAGGTCATCGTCACTTGTTCCAACTGCCGACATGCCCGCGCCACTGGTAGTCGACTCGCCCCCAACGGTGCTGGTCATGGGCGCCTGTTTGTCGGGGTTGGTCATTGGCGTTGGCAAGTTCAGTTGCTCATTAAACCCCTGCAAGGCTTCTGCTAAGGTGGTAAGCCTTGGTTTGTTGTCGGCCTCTGCTGAATCGGCTAATTGCGTTGTTTGCCCAACCAGATCATTGAGAATGTCCTGAATCCGGGCGCCGTTAAGGTTGCTCTCCTGTAATTCCGTTCTTAGCTCGGTTAAGCGATTGGTGATCGGGTTGTTTTCCTGTCCGTCAGATTTTAGAAAGCTAATCCAACTGTCGACAAGTGAAAGTCCATCTGTTGGGGATATGCTGATAACATCGCCATTGAAAGCCTTAGCGGTGATATCGATCAGGTTTGATGCGTGCTGGTTTATAGCCATTTAAATGGGTTGTTTGGGATTAATCAATACGACTAACTGCCTGCCGATGCAGGTTTTCGAGCGTGGCAATCAATTGCGAAAGCTCCAGTTGCTCAGCACTGGCTTCGGGCAAAGCCGCTACCTTTTGAGTTTGCTCAATAAGTTCCTGTAGTAGACTGGCGATCTGCTGGTTGTCTGTCCGGTTGTAGCGTTGCGACGTGTCGATTTCGGGCCGAAGTCGTTCGAGTATATCGGTAATGGTAGCCGTGTTTTCAGTGCCAGCGTCATTGAGCCGGGTAAGCCACTTATCAATGAGCGACAGGCCGTCGGTGGCCGTCGTCTCGTCAATATTTCCATCGAACGTATTTACCGTCTCTTCAATGAGCGAAATCTGATTTTGATCTTTAGCAATCATGGTCTAATGTGTTCTATATGTAGTTTGTTGTCTTGCGTTTTACTTGGCCAGCCCTCGGGCAAAATCCTTCAGGGAAGTGGATAGATTCTGCAAATCCTCTTTATAGTTACCCGTTTCGCCATCGTTAGCGAAGTCGATAAGTACCCCGGAAAGATCGCGCATGAGCCGTTCGACCTCGTTTACATCGTTGGCATTGAGGGCATCCCGAAGCTTTCGGAGAGGCTCGGCAACCCATTCGGTATTGGGCGTAGAGCGAACAATCCCGATCCACTGCTCAACCAGGTTAACGCCTTCATCAGTGGTGGTTGAGGGCGAACCACCACCCAATACGGTTAATGTATCGCCCAGCATCGTGGCGATTTTCTGATCGTGATGAGCCATACCATTGAATCCATTAGTTTTGGGGAAAACTGACACCTTTGGCGATTGTTCGCTGATTCTGTAGTTTTTCTATTCAATCTGCAGATTAGCTTCATTAAGTATGGATACGTCCCGTTTACAGCCCGAGTTACAGTATCAATTTGCCCGCAGTGGTGGGGCCGGTGGGCAGAATGTAAACAAAGTGGCAACCAAAGCTGAGCTCCGATTCAACGTTCGCCAGTCGCAGGTGCTTACAGAAGAAGAGCGGGCGATTCTGGAAGAAAAACTAGCCAGCAAACTGACTACCGAGGGTGAGTTGGTACTGACGCATCAGACCGAGCGGACGCAACTGGCCAATAAAGAGAAGGTAACCAAGAAGTTTTACCGGCTTATCGAAAAAGCGTTCGAGAAACCCAAGCCCCGGAGAGCGACAAGGCCATCGAAAGCAGCCGTCGCTGAGCGCATTGCCGCAAAAAAGCATAAGGGAGAGGTGAAAGAGAAGCGGAAGAAAGTTGACTTCTAACTTTAAGCAACAGTAAGTTGATTGGTTTACATGAAATAAGCGCCGAATAAACTTTATATCAACCCATCACGCGACACGTGACGGCGGCCCGGTTTAGCGGTAGGGTTAGTCAAAATGGCTTCATCTTATGAACCGTTTCAACGGTTTATGCTCATGCTAAACCATTGAAGCGGTTGTTTATGGGCGCTTATTTAATAAAAGTCAATCAGCTGAGGGCTGATCAGGTTCGATTTTGCCCTTATTCATCTTAAATCAATGAATTAACCACAGAGACACACAGGGCACATAGCTTTTGTGTCGAATCGTCGGCTACTGCTGATGCCAATCTCCGAATTAGTAAGCGCTTCTGCCTAATAGGCTCATCGTCACGTCAATGCCTTTTCGAAGCCTCAGGCTAGTCTTGAGTAACGGTAATTCCCGATAGACTAATGGGTAAATCTTTGATAATCAAATTTTTAACTTTCTCTTGGAAAAGAAATTTGACTTATTAACCTTTGCCCATAAATTAACCATACTATTATGCCTAACGGCAAGCTTCGTTTTCGCTGCGAGGCAGTTTATCGGTTGTTGCCACGGATTCTGGCACCTAACTAGTGAATAGCTCAATCAATGATGTGCTTACCCATTCCTGTCCAGTTTATGGACAACTAACCACCTAATTTTATTATCCGTATGACCAATTATTTACAAAAAGCCATTAACGTGGGTCTTTTGTCTATGCTATTGCTTGCTGGGTTGCGGCCTGCCTGGTCGCAGTCCGTTGTCCTGGCCAGTAATCTCCAGCTCAAAAAAGAACCTACCAAGGTCGTTACCCGTCAGCTAAGAGATGCTTTAACGAAGGCATCCTCGACGAGCATTGCTGACCAACCTATTACGGGTACGGTGAAGAGCGAGACGGGCGAAACTCTGCCGGGAATCAATGTCGTCATTAGGAACACCGCAAAAGGTACCACAACCGATGCCAACGGGAAGTTCACCCTCGATGCGCCGGCCAATGCTGTTCTGGTTTTTTCGGGTATTGGCTTTACCACACAGGAGGTGCCGGTGAATGGGCGCAGCCGTATTGAGGTATCCTTGACAACGGATAATAAGCAACTTGACGAAGTTGTGGTGGTAGGTTATGGTACTCAAAAACGCAACAGCCTGACGAACTCCGTATCGCAGATTGGCGCTGAGGAGATAGCCCGGCGGCCCGTTTCCAATATTCAGCAGTCGTTGCAGGGACAGCTGCCAGGCGTTACCGTACTCGATCAGGGCGGTTCGCCGGGGCGCTCCAATACGGCAATCCGCGTTCGGGGAATTACCACGTTCAACATCAATGGTGTCAGTAATACGGCCGGAACCAACAATGGCACGGGCGGATACGACATGAGTAAAAACGACGCGCTGGTGATTGTCGATGGGATTGAACAGCGGCTATCGGATATTAATCCAGACGATATTGAGACAATTTCTATTCTGAAAGATGCTGCGTCAACGGCCATCTACGGCTCCAGAGCTACAAATGGTGTGGTACTGGTTACTACAAAGCGGGCTAAAGGCAGCAAAGTTCAGGTAGAATATAATGGGTATTACGCCCTCCAGAATTCGATTAACAAACCGCATATGATGGGCCTGGAAGATTACATGCGGATGCAGGTAGCAGCTTATACTAATGCCGGTTCGCCGTTGCCCGCCCGCTTTACTGAACAGTCCATTCAGGCGTATGTTACGGCTACTGATCGGGAGAAGTACCCGCTACCCAACACCTGGTTTCAAACGGTTCTTCAGGCGGCTCCCCAGCAAAATCATACCATAGCGGTAGCCGGAGGCACCGAAGCCATCCGGACCCGGCTAAGCCTCCGGTATCAGGACCAGGCGGGTATCATCACACATTATGGGAGTAAGATCGGCGAAATACGTCTGAATACAGATTATACAATTTCGCCTAAACTGCGGGTGAGTGGCGACATCAACTACCGCTACAACTATTCTCAGGCACCTACTGTCGACCCGATCAACTACTTCCTGCACGGATCACTATGGGCCGTCCCGAAATATGCCGACGGTACCTATGGCTTAAGTACGCAGGGAAATAATCCGTTGATGTATGCCGAAATAGGCGGTGATTCAAAGCGGTCTACGGATTACCTGGCGGGGTACGTAAAAGCTGACTGGGAAATCGTTGACGGCCTGACCTTCTCGACGCAACTGGCTGGCAGGGGCTTTTTTACGCAGGAGAAGAACTTTGCCAATTCGTATGTCAACACGGATAAGAACACCAATATTACAAAAACGGTCGCCAACAATACGTTGACTGAAGTCCGCAATACCCTACGGGAATACACCCTAATCAACCTGCTGACCTACGAGCGGAAACTGGGTAGCCATAACCTGAAAGGGCTGCTGGGTTACTCGCAGATTGGCAATACGCAAACATTTTTGAGCGCTTATCGCGAGCGGTTTTTCAACAACGACATTCAGTCAATTGGCCAGGGCGCCAATGATGGGACCAAGAGCAATTCTGGAAACGATGCCGTTTATGGCTTACGGTCTTATTTTGGTCGTGTCAATTACGATTACGATGGCAAGTATCTGGTTGAAGTGAACGGACGTTATGACGGCTCATCCAAATTTACAGGTCCCAGGCAATACAGCTTCTTCCCTTCGTTCTCGGCAGGCTGGCGACTCTCCAGGGAAACGTTCTGGCAGGGTCTGCAAAAAACGGTTAATGATCTGAAACTGCGTGGTTCGTGGGGGATAACCGGTAACCAATCGGTGAATCTATACAGTTATTATGCCGCCCTTACGGCGAATGGCTATGATTTCAACGGGGCCGCCGTGCAGGGTTATCGCCAGACAACACTCGCCAATACGAACCTGGGATGGGAGTCGACGACACAGTTGGATCTGGGCCTGGATGCCTCTTTTCTGCGTGGCCGACTGAACCTGACTGTCGATTTCTACCGAAAGCTGACGAACGATATTCTGTTGAACCTGGATATCCCGGCAACCATCGGCCTGACGGCTCCGCCACAAAATGCGGGCTCGGTAGAGAATAAAGGCTGGGAGTTCAGCCTGAACTACCGGGGTGCTAAAAATGCGTCCGGCTTTCAGTATAACCTGGGGGGCAATTTCAGTATAAACGAAAATAAGGTCGTTGACCTGAAAGGAACGGGCCCTTACATCATTGGCTCCGATATTGATCCAAGGTACATTATTGCCGTCGGGTTGCCGATCAATACATTGTGGGGCTACAAGACCGATGGGTTGTTCCAGACGCAGGAGCAGATTAACAACTACAAAGCGACCTATGCCGCCAACACCAAACCCGGCGACGTAAAATACATAGACGCCAATGGGGATGGTAAAATTGACGCCAATGACATGACCAATATTGGCAACTCGTTTCCCAAGTTCACCTTTGGCCTCAACTCCAATTTCTCGTACCGGAATTTTGAGTTGAATCTGCTCTTTCAGGGCGCTGCCCAGGTGAGTACCCGTTTGGCCGGTGCGCTGGCCGAAATGGGAAACCAGGAAGGTTTTACACATTCTATTTACACCAATAATTACTGGACACCTGACCATACGGATGCCCGGTTTCCAAGACCGCTGAAATTTGACCTGCGAAACGTAGCAACCTCCGATCGGCTGGTGATCGACGGGTCGTATGTCCGGCTGAAAAACGTCCAGCTGGCCTATTCACTACCAGCGGCCATCGCGTCGAAAGTGCGCTTAAGCCGCATCCGTACCTACGTGTCGGCCACTAATGTGTTGACCCTTTCTAAACTCAATGAGTGGAACCTGGACCCCGAAGCCGGCTCGGGCCGGGCGGTTTATTATCCGCAAACGGCCTTGTACACGCTCGGGCTCAACCTGCAGTTCTAACCTCATCCACTCTGTTTATTCTACACGCATGAAACGAATAAATTATATACTGCTTCCTTTTCTGCTGGCCGTCTCCGGGTTGATTTTTACGGCCTGCGACCGGGAGTTACTGGACACTGCTCCCAACGACCGCCTATCGGAGAACTTATTCTGGAAAACCGAGAATGATGCCCGCCTGGCCGCTAATTCGCTGTATACAGACCTCGACAGCACCAACATTTTTAGTTGGGATGCCATGACGGATATTGCCCACACTAACCAGCCGTTCGATGTGCAGGCTTATGTTGAACTGGGTCAGTATGACGCCACAAGCGCAAAAGTTTTTGGCGAATGGGCTAAGGCCTACAAGGGTATCCGAGCCTGTAATTATTTTCTGGAGAACGTCGATAAAGTGACGTCTACCAATACCACGTTGATCAGTCAGTTTAAGGGAGAGGCACGAGCGCTCCGGGCGTATCAGTACGTAAAGCTGGCTTCTCTTTTTGGCGATGTTCCCTTGGTGACGACGGCTATTTCGCTGGATCAAAGCCGCACCCTGGCCCGAGCCCCCATTACCCAGATATGGGATTTTGTGGATAAAGAACTAAGTGAGGCTGCGGGCTTGTTGCCCACCACCTATGCCGCTACCGATAAAGGCCGTTTTACCAAAGGGGCCGCCCTGGGTTTGCGGGCGCGGGCTAATTTACTGGCTGGCCGATACCAGCAGGCGGCTGATGCGGCCGATCAGGTCATAAAGCTGGGAGTTTATGGACTAAATGACAGTTACGAAAAGCTATTTACGCTGGCAGCCGAAAACAACAAGGAGGTACTGCTGGACCGGCAATTCATTAAAGACACCTATCCCGTCAATGTCTTTAACTTGCTGGCGCCTTATAGTCAGAAAAGTGCCAACAGCACCTATGTGCCGACCAAAGCGCTGGTGGATATGTATGAAACAACGTCGGGTAAGCTGATTACCGATGCCACTAGTGGCTATGATCCGGCCAATCCATATACCAACCGCGACCCACGACTACGGTTCTCGGTTTTCCTGACGGGTGATGTGCTGCCAAGTGGGATAATCTTTCGGCCTGAGCCAACCAGCGGTACGGCCGATGCCGTCGGGAATACGTACATTGCCTCCACAACAGGCTTTAATATCAAGAAATATGTTAATCCAGAGGATTATGCCAACCCGGCCAACAATGGCATCAATATCATTTTGCTGCGTTATGCCGAAATTCTGCTGACTTATGCGGAAGCTAAGATTGAGTTGAATCAGTTGGATGCCACTGTCATTGCGGCCATCAATGCCGTCCGGAATGGTCGTTCGGATGTGAAGCAGCCTGCTATTGGCAGCACCGCCAGCCAGGCCGATCTCCGAGCGATTGTTCGCCGGGAACGGACAGTTGAGTTAGCCTTTGAAGGCCAGCATCTGTTCGACATCCGCCGATGGAAAACGGCTGAGAGTGTGATACCCGGCCCGGTTTATGGAATTACCTACAAAACCGCTACGGGAGCGCTGGCAACCGTGCAGGCAGTGGCTGTAAATCGGACGTTCGATAAATCCCGCCATTATCTTTGGCCCATTCCGCAAAAGGAGCGTAATCTAACCCCAACGCTCACGCAGAATCCGGGCTGGTAAAAAGTTGATGTTGTATAATTTAGGCAAAGCCCTCACCAACATGAAAACAGGCACATTTTGGGGGAGTATCTCGGTTCTATTAGTATCAGGTTGGGTCGGCACGGCCTTTGTTTTCAGGCAGGCTGTGCCGACCAGGCCCAATGTCATCTACATCTACGCGGATGATCTGGGGTATGGGGAACTGGGATGTTATGGCCAACAAAAAATCCGGACGCCCAACCTGGACCAGATCGCCCGCGAAGGCATCCGGTTTACGCAGCACTACACAAGCATGCCCGTTTGTGCACCGGCGCGCTGCATGCTGTTGACAGGCAAACACAGCGGCCATTCCTACATTCGGGGTAATTACGAGATGGGCGGCTTTCCCGACTCGCTGGAAGGTGGGCAAATGCCACTCTACCCCGGCGCGTTCACTATTGGGCGAATGATGCAGCAAGCGGGTTATAAAACCGCCTGTATCGGTAAGTGGGGAATGGGCATGAGCAACACTACCGGCAATCCCAATGAGCAGGGATTTGACTATTTCTACGGCTACCTGGATCAGAAGCAAGCGCATAACTACTACCCAACGCACCTCTGGGAAAACGGTAAACGCGATCGCCTGAACAACCCGGTTATCGATGTACACCATCGGCTGACACCCGAAACAGCTACGCCGGAAGCTTTTGCTTATTACCGGGGTAATGACTACGCCATTGATAAAATGGCGCAGAAAGCGCAGGCGTTTGTTCGTCAGCATCACCAGGCTTCATTTTTTCTGTACCTGCCGTTCACGGCACCGCACGTTTCGTTGCAGGCGCCGGAGGCAGCAGTCAAGCCGTACATGGGTAAATTTACAGACAATCAGGCCGCTGAGCGGCCTTATCTTGGTCAGCAGGGATATGCATCCACGCCTTCCCCGAGGGCTACCTATGCCGCAATGATTACGCATATGGATGCCCAAATCGGGCAGCTGATGCAACTTCTGAAAGAACTGAAGATCGACGAAAATACGATCGTTATGTTCTCCAGCGATAACGGAGCCACATTCAATGGCGGGGTTGAGGCTGCCTATTTTAACAGCGTAGGTAACTTACGCGGCCTGAAAATGGATGTATATGAAGGGGGCATTCGGGAGCCGATGCTGGCGCGGTGGCCTGGCAAAATAAAAGCGGGTCAGGTTACCGATCACGTATCGGTTCAATACGATTTGCTGGCTACTCTGGCCGAGCTGGTTGGTTATAAACAACCGTTCGAAACGGATGGAATCTCATTTTTGCCGACTTTGCTGGGGCCGTCAGCCGCTCAGAAACAGCATGCTTTTCTTTATTGGGAGTATCCCGAAAAAGGGGGGCAACTGGCCATTCGGATGGGAAGTTGGAAAGGGGTGAAAACCAACGTACGTAAAAATCGAACGGCGGCCTGGGAGGTGTATAACCTGGCTGAAGATGTAAGTGAACGCACGAACATAGCCGCCCAGCATCCCGAGTTAATTCGCCAGTTCGACGCAATCGTTGCCCGAGAGCATAGGCCCACGCACATCAATGAGTGGGAAATCGTAACGCCTAAAGCCACCGGTGTGGCCGCCAATTAATAGTCAGGCAGGGGTTTACCAGTAATCAGGTCGTATTTTTTAACCAGTTTTCGCTAATGATGTCAACCCGTTCTCTTCGTCTTTTTTTAAGTGTGCTTTTACTCGCGGGCACTGGCCTGCTCATTACGGCCTGGGTCCGAAAACCAGCTCCCGTGGCCCCGCCAAACGTCGTTCTGTTTTTTATGGACGATCTGGGTTATGGCGATTTATCCTGCACTGGTGCGTTGGATTACACAACGCCCAACCTGGATCGGATGGCGGCAGAAGGGACTCGTTTCACCAACTTCCTGGCAGCTCAGGCCGTTTGTAGCGCGTCGCGGGCGGCTCTGCTAACGGGTTGTTACCCCAATCGGCTGGGCATTTATGGCGCCTTAGGACCAAACTCACTCATTGGCCTGAATCCGAACGAAGAAACCCTGGCCGATCTGCTCAAGGAGCGCGGCTATGCAACAGGGATGTTCGGCAAATGGCATTTGGGTGATAACAAGCAATTCCTGCCACTACAGCAGGGTTTCGATGAGTACTATGGCGTACCGTATTCGCACGATATGTGGCCACTGCATCCCAATCAGGCTGCGGCTCATTACCCGGCGCTGCGGTGGATTGAGGGCAACGAGCCGAAACAGGAAATCAGGAATCTGGACGATGCCGGCAAAATAACCGAAACCATCACCGAGCGGGCCGTTTCCTTTATTCGGAATCATAAGAAAAAACCATTTTTCCTGTACGTACCGCATCCGTTGCCACACGTTCCCCTGGCGGCTTCACCGAAATTTAAAGGAAAGAGCGAACGAGGCATTTTCGGTGATGTACTGATGGAACTGGACTGGTCTGTTGGCCAAATAATGAGTGAATTGAAGCAGCAGGGCCTGGACAAAAATACCCTTGTTATATTCATCAGCGACAATGGCCCCTGGCTGAATTATGGTGACCATGCGGGTTCGTCGGGCGGTTTCAGAGAGGGCAAAGGAACGTCGTTTGAAGGGGGCCATCGGGTACCCTGTCTGGTTCGCTGGCCGGGCGTTGTTCCGGCGGGTCGGGTGAGTAACAAATTGCTGACGGCGCTGGACATTCTGCCCACTGTAACAAAACTTTGTGGCGCCCGCCTGCCCAAACAGCGGATTGATGGCGTTGACTGGATTGCGCTCCTCAAAGGCGATAACACCGTGACGCCCCGCGATAAGTTTTATTACTATTATCGTAAAAACAGCCTCGAAGCCGTTCGGGAAGGCGATTGGAAACTGGTATTTGCTCATCCCGGCCGTACATATGAAGGGTTTCTCCCCGGTCAGAATGGGCAACCTGGTCCCAGCACAGAAACCCACGAATTTGCGACTGCTTTGTATGATCTGCGCCGTGACCCCGGCGAGCGCTATGACGTTCGGGAGCAACACCCCGACGTTGTTGCTAAACTGGAAAAGATTGCCGAAGAAGCCCGTGCTGACCTTGGCGATGATCTTCAGAAGCGTACAGGCGCCAACGTTCGCGAACCGGGGCGGCTTACGTCGGGCCAGTAAACTAGTTATTAAGGAAGCGTATAGAGATAGCTTCGTCACAGACAGGCTCTCTTCTTAACATGAACACGGGGTTTTCCTGCCGATTACAAAATGATTACGTGCCGTAGCTGACCATTTTTCTATAAATATTGGTCAGCTACGCGGCCAAATCTCATCGTTCACGTTCTTTTAGTCTGCCTGTGCCGGTTGCTTTATCAACTCACGCAATTGATCTACAGTTACCTGTGTGTAGTCATCTATGGCGAGTTCTGCCTCCCCAAGCTCGTTAGGTGAATGGGTGGTTGTTAGGACAACAACGTTCATACCAGCGGCCTTTGCGGCCTCGACACCTGGTTGGGAATCTTCAAAAACCAGGCACTGGTCTGGTGAAGCCTGTACTCGTTCAGCCGCTAGACGAAACACCGTTGGATCTGGTTTGCCAACCTGAACATCCTGTTCAGAAACGATTTTAGCGAAAAATTTCCGGATCGGAATATGGTCGAAGACAAAGTCTACATTCATCATGGGGGCCGATGTCGCCAGCACCATCAAAAAACCAGCGTCGTGGGCTGCCTCCAGAAACGGAACCAGGCCATTGATGGGTTTGATCACCGGCGCGTATAACTCATGAAAAAGCGATTCTTTCTCCTGCGTTAACGCCTGAATACGCTCCGAGCCAATGTCATCACCGAAGAAGTGCTTCATAATATCGGGATTCATACGGCCTGATATATACTTCATGAAGTCATCATCGGTCATCTCAATATCGTGGCGTTTCAAAAATTCACCATAAGCCACTTTATGGGTCGGGTTGCTATCAATCAGTGTGCCGTCCATATCAAAAATGAGGACGTTCGCATCAGGTCTGTTTGCCATAAAACTACAATCGGGTATACCTTTTTATAAGGAACGGCCGGCAATAGCTTTAGTTTGAAAGAGAAAGACTGCGGTCCTGAGCGCGCATCGTGTGCGGTACACACTGACGCGTTAACCCTAGTTAACGTGGCTAATGAATTTTTGTCATCCCGACGCAGGCGGGATCTTAACGTATCCTTACTTGAGTGCTAGTACATGTTAAGATCCCGCCTGCGTCGGGATGACAAAATACTCCCTAATGTACTGTAGGTGAGTTTTTTGGCTCTTTAACGTGCCTAGTGTTTACATTATTTAGGGTGCCCGAAAAGCAGGAAAACCTTCTGGCAGTAGTGAACAGCACTACCGCCAGAAGGTTTTCTTTTGATTGGATCAACCAATGCTCGACTTACAATTCCCGAATCTGCACATTCCGGTACCAAACGCGCTCTTTAGGGCTGTGATTTTGCAACGCAATTTTACCTTTTGCGTGAGGTGTCGCATAGGGCCAGTTCGCAAATTTGCTCTTCGCGACCAGCGCCTTCCAATCGGCGGAACCATACTGGTAATCAACTACTTTCTTGCCGTTCAGGAAATGTTCTACATGGTCTTTATTGACCACAATGCGCCCTTTGTTCCATTCGCCGGGGGCTTTGGCAATGCTGAAATCAGATGGTGGAATCATGTCGTAGTTCGCACCGGTCATTTGGGTATCCTTGAGTTTATAAGGCTTTCCTTCGCCGTCTAGGTACCCTTTGTCGTCGATAACCTGATACTCCGGTCCCGACATGTAGGTCGATTTAATATCAGGGCTGTCGATTATTTTGTAAACAACGCCACTGTTGCTGCCTTTGGGAATCTTGAACTCGAATTCCAACTCAAAGTTTTCGTATTCTTTGTCCGTGACAAGGTCACCGCCGGTACCGTCGGGGGTCATGGCGCCATCTTCAACAGACCAGCCCACCACACCCTCTTTGTGGTAGCTATGCCAGCCTTTTATGGTCTTGCCATCAAACAAAGAGGTCCATTTTGGGGGTGATGCCAGGGCAACTGCACTCAGCAAAAGGCAGGGGAGAAGAAGCTTTTTCATGTAGTTTAGAATTTTTGACTAAGGTAGGAAAAAACGCAATGCGGCTGGAAAATCACGGGTTAAGACGTTATAACAAGCGTCTTAACCCGTGGCTTTCCAGCCGCATTACATCTTTTATTCCTAGCTAGCCATGTCGCGGGCCGCCTGTGGGTCGTTGTATTTACGGTCCAAGCCATCAGTCGATTTCTGATCGGAACGATCAGGTCCCGAAATCATATCCTGCGCCGTAACGCTGCTTTCGTCGGCCAGCTCACGGGGGAGACTCTGTGCTTCCTTCGCTTCTTCCGGGCGTTCGCCGGGCTGATTCTCGTGCGTATCTTTCGCATTTACATCGTACGGGCGCGCTGAATTACCCGTGTCGGGTTTATCTTCCATACCCTCATCATCTGGTCCGGCGGCTGCACCCTGATAGGCTGTTCCTGCAACGGGTTCGCTTGTTTCAAGTTCATCAGGAGGCATCACACTCGGTAGGCCCGAAGTGAACGTACTCCGTATGCCTGCGTTGATTTCGTGCGACCGGTCGGGTTGGTCGGGCTCCTGAATCTCGGGTACCGTTGGTTTGGGTGTACCAGGAAGATCCGGGATTTCGGGACCTGGTACTGGGGGGCTTGGTGGCGTTTCTGGAATGCCCGGCACAGGTTGCATGGGATCGGGAATTCCCGGCGTTTGCGGAATCATGTCGCCGGTTGGATAACCGCTTCCAATGAAGTTCCAGCCACTAAAGGAATTGGTCGGCGTTTCTTTTTTATCCTGACCGGGTTCATCTTCGGAAGGCAGTCCTGTATTCACGATAGAGCCTGCGTCCGGATTTCCGGTGATATCGCCAACGGCAATGGGGTCGTCTGGCATCACCGACGGATCGAACATCGTGCCCGCCCGCAAGGCAGCGTCTGAGTTCTCGTATTTCTTTTTATCATCGCCCTGTAACGCCCGCTCCTCATCGCTACCTAACCGAATACGGGGCATATCGTCAGAAACATCAGCTTCGGTATCGCCGGTAGAGACTAGTTTGCCATCTACCAACTTCACCATATTGGTTTCGGCCTGATCCGTACCGAACATCGTTTCGGCGTGTTCGCTGGAGACGGTATCGGCCTGTCTGGCTCCATCGGAGAGATTTGCGTTGTTTTCCATGACTTGTGAATGTTTTACGTCTATGGAGAACCACTGGAACCGGAAAAGGTTTTTTGTAATGCTGTAGCCATCAACCAATGGCAGACAGGATGTCGAAATGCCGCCCCACCGCGCTATAGCATTACAAAAGAGCGTCAAATAAAATCTCGGCGGGATGCTGGGCTTTCCGGCCTGTACCGTCTTTGATCTGGTGACGGCAACTGGTGCCTGCTGCGGAGATAATGGCGGTTTCGGCCTGCCGAACAGCCGGGAACAGAACGAGCTCGCCAATCTGCATCGATAGGTCATAATGCTCTGTCTCATACCCGAATGAGCCCGCCATGCCACAACAGCCCGATGGAATTAGCTGGACCGTATAATTACGGGGTAAGGACAGAGCTTTCTTAACCGGAACCATAGACGAGAGCGCCTTCTGGTGGCAATGCCCGTGCACTTTCACCAACTGAGCCGTCGTCGTAAACTGGTTTCGGTCAATGCGCCCGGCGTCGGCTTCCCGGGCAAGCCATTCCTCGAACAGAAAAACGTTTTTGGCAATCCGCTCAGCATCGCCTTTCAGGTTGTCGGGAACCAGAACCGGATACTCATCACGGAAGGTCAGAATGGCCGATGGCTCAAGCCCGATCAGCGGCAGGTCGTCGGTGACGAGGTCTTTTAATAGCGTTACGTTGCGAATAGCGATAGCTTTTGCCTCATCGACCAGCCCTTTCGATAGATACGTCCTTCCACTCTCTACATGCTCGGGGATCGCAACGGAATAGCCTAAACGCTCCATGAGCTGAATCGCTTTCTGCCCAACCTGCACATCGTTATAGTTCGTGAATTCGTCGCAGAAAAACAGGAGTTGTGAGCCAGATGTATTACCTGAACGAGCCGATTTTTCGCTTCTATTTGTAAACCATTTTCGTAGTGTCACCTTGGCCAATTCCGGCATGGTCCGGTCGGGGTGGAAACCCACGGCCCGGTTAGCCGCCCGGCGGAGCGCAGGATTGTCATAGATCGCGTTGTATGTCCAGGGCGCAATGCTCGCCAGCGACATGAGCTTTGTGAAGTTACCTACTAGTCGCGCCCGTAGCGGAATACCCGTTTCCCGGTACTTCTGCTGCGTAAACTCGGCTTTCATGCGGGTCATGTCCACACTCGATGGACATTCAGCTTTGCAGGCTTTGCAGGACAAACACAAGTCGAGGACGTCTTTAACGGCTTCGTAGTCGTGGTCGGATGGTTTTTCGGTACGGCTATAAAAATGACGCAGTATGTTGGCGCGGCCCCGGGTGGTGTCGCGTTCGCGTCGGGTAGCCATGTAGCTTGGGCACATGGTTCCCCCCGAAATTTCCGTTTTACGGCAGTCGCCGGAGCCGGAGCATTTCTCGGCTAATTCCAGTAGTCCGCCATCTTTCGAAAAGTCAAAAACAGTGTTGGGTTGTGGAATCACCCGATCCGCTTCCGAGCGTAAGGACTCGTTCATGGGGGGCGTATTCACAATTTTACCGGGATTGAAGGTGTTGTGCGGGTCCCAAAGGTCTTTGACATCCTTGCACAACTGGAAATTTTCGGGACCCAGCATAAATGCGATGCACTCGCCCCGCAACCGACCGTCGCCGTGCTCGCCGGAGAGCGAGCCACCGTATTTTTTGACCAGTTGCGCCGTGTCCATGAGCAATGCCCGAAACTTGGCCCGTCCTTCGGATGACTTGAGGTTGATCAGGGGCAGTACGTGAATCTCGCCCGCACCGGCATGGGCTGAGTATTCGAGTTTCAGACCGTGCTGCTCCCAGGCCATCCGGTCCAGTTCGTCAATGTAATCGGGCAGGTCGTGCACATCGACCGCCGTATCTTCAATCACATTCGCGGGTTTGTCATCGCCGGGAATGTTGTACATAATGCTCAAACCGGCTTTTCGTAAGGCCCAGGGCTTCTGCGTATCGGTATCAAACAGGGTCGGATACGCATAGCCGAGTTCTTTCTGTTGCAGATCCAACACAAAATCGGCGGCTTTTTTAGTTACGCCCTCCACCGTGTCGCCGAAGAATTCGACCATCAGAATGGCCTTCGGATCGCCTTCAACAAACGTGCGGTTTTTGGTCTGCTCGATGTTGGTTTTGGTAAGTTGCAGAATGTAATCATCGACGAGCTCCGAGGCTGAGCAGCCATGCGCCAATGCGACCAGATTGGCCTCCAGCGATTGCCGAATGGTGGCAAAATGAGCACACACTAACGCCGACTCTCTGGGCGGCAGCGGCAACAAATTCAACCTGGCCTCGGTGATGAAACAGAGTGTTCCCTCCGAACCGGCGATGAGGTGAGCAAAGTTAAACGTTGGTGCCGGTGCACTCGCCTGCTGGTTTGATAGAGATGCATCGTTTTTGAAAAACGGCACCAGCGCATCCAGTGCGTAGCCTGTATTCCGACGCGTAACGGTCGGTTTAGGATAGCCTTCGCTGATGTGCTGCTGAATGGCTGGCGATGACAGCCAGTCGCGAAACTGGACGTAAAGCCGCTGTTCGAGCGGACTCACCACGTTTTCGCCCCGGCACTTGGCCTCGAACTGATCCTGGGTAAGTGGCCCGAACGTGGCTTCAGCGCCGTCACTTAACACGGCTTTTACGTCGAGCAGGTGATTTCGGGTGGTGCCCCAGATGATGGAATGCAGTCCGCAGGAATTATTGCCAATCATGCCGCCAATCATAGCCCGGCTAGCCGTAGAGGTTTCCGGACCGAACAGCAGTCCGTGCGGCTTCAGGGCTGCGTTGAGGTCGTCCCGAATAACACCCGGCTGAACGCGCACCCATTTTTCATCTGCCTTGATGTCCAGTATTTTACCGAAGTATTTGGAGATGTCTACCACAATTCCACTCCCGACCACCTGCCCCGCCAGGGATGTTCCGGCAGCCCTCGGAATAAGTCCCAATCCATGTTGCTGGGCAAACCGAAGGAGTTGTTTTATGTCGCCTACGGTTTTGGGCAAGGCTACCGCAATGGGCATTTCCTGATAAACAGAGGCATCGGTTGCGTACAGAATCCGCTGGGCTGTATGTTCAGGTGAATTGTCGAAGTACAGATCACCTTCGAAGGAAGGCAACAAGTTGGCAAACGAGGGATTCTGAGAAAGGCGAAACATAGCAGCAAAAGCATCAAACGTCTTGTAAAGATACAAAAACGAATGGCGTTTGTGGAATCATTGTGGCTGCGTCATCAATCGACTAAACCCTTTTTCGTCATGAAAACACGCCGTAGATATACTCCGATACGCATTGATTTCACCCCTTTTGTGTCGGTTGCGCTGTTACTGATTGTGTTTTTTTTCTGGTTGAAACTAGTACAGCGACCAAATTACCTGCCTTACTTATTACCTGATCGAGGTAAATCTGAGTGTTCAGAGCCAGTTTCTGTGGATGCCCACCTGTTCCTGCTGGCGAATAACCGGGTTGGCTTTCTGACGTACCGCCCGGATGGGTCGCAAGCCGAGTTACTAGAAACCGGTTATTCGGTCCATCAAATTCGCGATCAACTGCTAAGTATCACGCTGAATCATGATTACAGAGCTATTGTTGCTATTTCCCCAACAAGTCAGGCAACGTTCAAGAATATAGTGGATGTTCTCGACGAATTACAAATACTTGGACATATCCAGTACTATTTGAATTACGATCTCAGCTCCGAAGAGAAGAATATGCTTGAAAAATACGCGCGCTATAAAGCCACTAATTCGAAATTAGCCCGGTCAATGAATCTAACCCTTTATCCGCCAAAGTGGATTCGCTATTACATGCCTGGTTTAACCCGGAGCCCACTTCAATAACCGTAATAAAACGATGTAGGGTATATGTTATATGATGGCCTGAGACCATATAACATATACCCTACATCATACATCTTTTCTACTGGTTCACATACACATTGCCGCTGCTGGCCGAAAGGGTAACGGCAACACCACCGCCATTTAAGGTGCCTTTGATACGGTCTTTCTCGGTGTCGCCCGTAAAGTTATTCAGGGGAATTTTGATCCGGTTGCCACTCAGGTTCAGGCTGATGCCTTTGTCGAGGGGCATTCTTACGTTGATGTTGCCCGCGCTGGTATTTAGCCGGACAAACTCGCCCAATTTGGTAAGACTGACATCAACGCTACCGGCGCTTGTGCTAGCGTCGAGGCTACCCGCCACGTCGGTCAGCCGCACAGATCCACCCGATGTGCTTGCTTTGATATCGCCTTCGATGTCGCTGCCATTGACGCTACCACCGCTGGTTTGAGCATCAATCGTGCCTTTCAGCCCGGTGAGCCGGATACTGCCTCCCGACGTGTGCAGGCGCATCGACCCCGTTGATTCTTTCGCTTCAATAGAACCACCTGACGTTTGGAGGTCGATGTTTGATGACCGGTTGCCGCGGCACCGATCCATATGAATGGAACCGCCCGAAGTTTGCCCATTGATATTGCCTTCGACGTCACTGACACTCAGACTGCCGCCACTCGTGCGAAACCGCTGATCACCCGTAAGGGCCGCCAGTTGAATGCTGCCGCCCGAGGTGCGCAGGTCGGTGTTAACGTTGCGGGGCGTGTAAAACTTGAAGCTGATGCTTAACGATTTTTTCCAGTCCCGGTCGTTGTTCCGGCGTTTAGCCGTTGCCACAAGGGTGCTGCCTTCCTGAGCAATCGTAATATCATACTCTCTCAGCCGCTCCTCAATCTCGCTTTTGTCGAGCCGGTCGTTCCAGTTATTGGCACGTACGTACATCTCGACTTTAGCGTTCATGTCGGTGCCGCCTTCAATGGTCAGGCTACCGCCCGATGTTTCGGCCCGTACAGCGTTGATTCTACCCGAGAATGTTTTGGTTTGATAAGGTGGTTGATCCTCAATGGGCGTATTGGCCAGCGATGTCAGCGCCAACGTACCGGCGCTCAAAAGGGTCAGTAGAAACTGGTTGCGTTTCATGGTGTTTATCGGTTTATGCAGTAAAGATGCCCTTCCCTACAGGAAAGTTGCATGCGGCTTACAAATTCACAAATGGGTTAGTCTAAAAGCCATCTTACATGAATTAACAAGCGTCGTGCCATCTTTTTAACATTTTGAATTTCAGATAGTTGCTAACTAGATAAAGCCTGCGCTGTCCGTCCCCGGACATGACTTGTTCGGGGACGGACAGCGCAGGCTTTGGAGAATAATAGACTAATCGACCCGTTTTTCGGACCTACGAAGAATATGTCTTCTGAGGCTGTGAAGATGCAGCGCTCAATACAAGTAGATGTTTCGTATCAATAACAAGAATGTTTTGTTAGGCAACCGGGCCCATGTATGTCATTGGGCTTTGAGATCCGTTTGTTTGAGTCAGTACACGAAAATGGATCAGGCCCTTCAGGCGGGCACCCTGTATTTCCTGCAGATGCTTCACCACCGGCGTAACCCTGCGTCGACTTACCGGCAACCAGGTGCCATCGACCAGTACATCGGCACAACGGTCCCCTTTTCGGCGAACCTGAGCAACGTGATAGGGATTGACCGCAAGGCTTTTACTCAATCGAATAAAGCCGGGGAGTGTACCAACACATTTTTTCAGTGTGGTCGCATTCACCTGGGGCGTTGAGTCAATCAGGAAAACACGGGTATAATTACCCCAACCCATTAAGTACGTAATACGCGATGTGTTGTCAACCAGTCTACTAAATCTCATGTATATAGAATATATTATATGTAAACTATAAGTTCCATATAAATGTAGAGAATAAATTAATCCGTTACTTTTAAAAATCTTAATAGCTACTATTTTTTTTCATCTTTCAGCGTAATCTCAACGCGCCGATTTTTACTCCGTTCAATTTCAAGGGCGTTGTCGGCAATGGGATGTGTGCCTCCGTAGCCGTTGGTAATAATGCGGTCGTCTGCAACGCCCCGGCGTTTAAGATAGGCGGCCACCACTTTTGCGCGGTTTTCCGATAAGGCCAGATTCAAACGGGGGTCGCCTATGTTATCCGTATGACCCGCAATCGTGATTTGCCAAAGCGGGTTTTTCTTCAAAGCTATGACCAGTTGATCCAGCTCGGTCGAGGATTCAGGCAACAGAATATAACTGCTTTGTTCAAACTGCACCTTGTGCAATACAACCGTTGCCCCCGGCTCAAATGCGCGAATGGGCTCCGGCTCAACCCTGGTGATTGGTGGCGCAAGTACAGGAGCATTAGCGGTTACTGTTTTTGTTGACGGCGGACTGAGTGCAGGTTTAGGTATGGTCTTCGCAACACGGGTGGTTGGATTAATCTTAGCTGGCGTTTTAACAACAGCTACCGGAGGTTTAGGAACCGCCGGTGGGGGAGTTCTGATTAGGGAAACGCGGGAGGGTAATGGTTTTTGAAAGAAATATTGTGTGGTTATGAGTTCGCCCGGCGTATTGAACGGGTTTAGACTAGTTTTCTTCGCGTCGGGTCGTTGCCAGTAAAGATAAATTTCACCTTCCAGCATGTCGTTGAAGTAGTCTACACGCAGGTCGTAGAACTGTCCCGCTTCCAGAAGAATACTACCGCTAAAATCTTTAGAGTCGTTCAGTTGCCAGGAGTTTACAACGAGCTTATTGCCGACCCAAATCCGGATGCCGTCATCTACTTTAGCGTAAAATCGGTACACTCCCGACGCCGGAGCCAGTAGTTTTCCCGTCCACCGGATCGAGTAGAAAGATTCGGAAAGGCCGGGTGCGGGGTTGCGTCCCCGCCAGTTGTAGTTGAGTTGCGGATCCATTCGAGTGAAAACCTTTTTCTCAAAATTCGTCCCGGTATAGTAGTCGCCTTTCAATCCCTGTTGTGCCCGTACCGACATGACGGTTAGACAAAGGGATAAACCTAAAAGTCTGGTTAGTGTCTTCATCGCTAGGGGTTTATATCAAATTTCGGACTTTTGCCAGTGCGTGTCAAAGCCGTTGATAAGTTTATCGTTAACGTGCTCTTTACGGCTGTGATGGCTGTGCAACGATAGCGCGAGGCTGTAGCCTCGCACCATCAGAAATCCACTTTATTCTGTCCGCAGGCTTCGGGCGGGGTCCATACGAGCGGCTTTTAGAGATTCATAGCCAACGGTGAGCGCCGTGATGACGACGGCTGAGACCAGGGTAATCGCAAAAATCCACCAGCTGAAATGAACGTGGTATGCGTAGCCCTGAAGCCAGCCGTTCATCAGAAACCAACCCAGCGGAGCTGCCAGCGCAAAGCCAATGAACACCAGTCGGCTAAATTCGCGGCCAAATAGCCAGACAAGCTGCGGTAACGTAGCACCCAGCACTTTACGAATACCAATTTCTTTTGTTCTGGATTCGGCCATAAACGCTACTAGTCCATACAATCCCAAACAGCCAATCAGGATGGCGATTAACGAAAACACCTGGGCCAAACCGAGTAGGATGTGCTCGGTCATGTAAAAGTTGTCCAGCAGATCATCCACGAAATTGGCTTTGAAAACGTGTTCAGGATATAACGCATTCCAGGTGCTTTCAACCGCTTTCAGCGTTGCCGGTAGGGTGGTTGAGTTGAGTTTCAATGAGGCTAGTCGATTCTCACGGTAGTAGTTTAGAATGGTGGCAGGTACAATCCGTTGGTTTAAGCTACCCAGGTGAAAATCACGCACGACGCCAACCACAATTTTGTCGCCACCCCACAGGTTAATGCGTTTTCCGAGTACATCATTGGGTGAGTGTAGCCCTAAGTCCCGTACCATTGTTTCATTCACGAGCGCTTCATTGTTCGTCGTATCGTTGGTTCGAAAGTTGCGCCCAGCCAGTAGCCTGATCCCATAAAGCGGCACATAGTTCTTGTCGGCAACCTTAACCACCGTAGGAAATTTCTCCGGTTGCGTATGGGAGTCATACGTAAAGGGCACGGGCAGTCGCCGGTAAGCTACGGGAGGATCGGCACCCAACGACACGGCTTCGACGCCCGCTATCTGCTCCATCCGGGTCCGAACGACGTCCTGCTTCAGGGCATTACTAGCCGGTAGGGGTACCGTCAGGATAGCTTCTTTCTGAAATCCTAAATCAGCCTTTTGTATGTGCCGTAGCTGAGCCATCATGACGACTACCCCAATGATGAATAATTGAGTAATGAAAAACTGCGTGACAATCAGCCCGCGCCGAACGAATACCCCGCCAACCTGTTGCGTCGTTAGACGACCGCGCAGAGCCGCCACCGGATTAAAGCGAGCCAACACCAGCGAGGGATACAGGCCAGCGAGCAGAATGACGCCGACAATCAGGGCAACAAACCAGCGTAGTAAATCGGGCCGAAATAGACTCCCAATGGAAATGTCGGTATTCATAACAGCCAGGGCGCTGTTCAGCATTGGCAGGCAGAGGTAAGCCAACAGAATAGCCAGGAGCACGGCTGCGAGTGTAATCAGTGTTGTTTCCGTCATAAACTGCCCGACGAGTTGCCAGCGCGAACTACCGACGGCCTTGCGTACCCCCACTTCTTTGGACCGTTTCAGGGCGTGGGCAGTGGCTACGTTAATGAAGTTAATGCAGGACGCCACCACCAGAAATAGACCGACAATAATGAGCGCATACAAAATTGCCTTCGGCGACCGGCCACCGTACTGGGGTAAATGGTCTAACTCCGGGAGCGGAATGGCATGAAAGTCCAGTTTCTTCGCTTCGGGAGTGGTCAGGTATTTCTTTCGGATAACCGGAAAAGCATCGAGCAACCGTTCTACGGGCGTGCCTTCGCGAAGAGTAACGAAGCATACGGTAAATACGTTGGCCCAGTCCTGCATGGCCTGTTTGCCATTCGCG
The DNA here is from genome assembly GCF_000974425.1 of Spirosoma radiotolerans. NCBI lineage: Bacteria > Pseudomonadati > Bacteroidota > Cytophagia > Cytophagales > Cytophagaceae > Spirosoma > Spirosoma radiotolerans. The sequence goes on along the minus strand of NZ_CP010429.1, from coordinate 6,133,939 downwards.
CCCAAAAGAGTGGGCACGGTCGCATAGGAAATGAAGGCGTCGTAACGGAGCTTGGTATTGGACGGCAGATTTTTGATGAGGCCTGTAACGGTCAGGTTCGCCTGGTTGTCGAAGCGTAACACTTTACCGATTGGATTGGCTGAACCAAAGTATTTCTGCGCATATCGCTCCGTCAGGACGACCGTGTTTGGGGCCGCCAATGCGGTTGTCGGGTTACCACTTAGCCACTCAGAATCGAATACGCTGAAGAATTCCGGTTCAGTAAAACAGAGGTTACGCGATTCGTCAAATTTTTTCGAAAAGCCGCCTTTCCCATCGGGCACAGCCATGACGCGGCTGGCGACATTTTCGAGTCGGGCCGCCGTTTCCACAAAGGGAAGCTCCTGCCTCAGCACATCGCCCATTGGCCGGGGTGTGGCATCGGTAGGGACAATATTCTCCTGCCGGATGTCTGTGACGACCCAAAACGTTCGGTCGGCTTTCGCATGATAGCGATCAAAGCTGAACATATAGTTGACCAGCAGGAAAATAACCAGGCTGCAAGCCAGTCCGATTGAGAGGCCGACGATACTGATCAGGGTAACTTTCCGGTTACGCCACAGATTGCGAAGGGAGATTTTGAGAAAGTTGCGGAACATAAGGCGAGTTTGGAGATAGTAATGGAACAAATATATATAGTTTTCTTATATATAGTGGGTATGATTTAAGCCTGATGGATAGTTTACATAACGCCTATCGATCAGGCTTATTCATCAAGATAATCTCTGTTGAGTTGATTACAATCTGCTGACCCGCTTCAGGAGGAAGCTCTCAGAAGGGTGCGTTGTTTGACCAGATCCTCTTTCCTGACAAATGTGATAGGAACGAAGTCGTCAGTGGGTGAGCCAATGTAATAAAGCGCCCAATCACGGTCATAATCGGCCAGCAGTTGTTGAATGCACTCGACCCGGTCGAAGGTCGGTACCCGGCAATCGCCCCAGTAAAACAGTTCGACACGGTAGTGAAGCGCCTGTTTTTGCCCGTTGATCGTCACGTCGATTTCAATGTCCTGTTTACCAGGTAATGAGGAGATGGGAATGGCGATGTATGACATAGCTTTAGGATTAAGGATATGGCTTATAACCATCCCAAATCTTGTACCACTATATCTAACAGGTTGTCAATTAGTGGGTTGGCTAAACGAAGCGAACGTAAAATGTCCATTATCGGACAGTTTACGTTCATCTGCGGACATAGGAAATGAATAAGGTATAGGTCAGTGTTTGGCAGGTCAGCGGCAAGTCATCAGTTCGGCAAGGCCACCGCTCGTTCGTCAAGGGCCTGCATCAGTTGATTGGCCAGCGTCGTCATACGGAAAGCGGTTTTCCGATCACATTCATTGCTGAGGATAACGATGCCCATGTCCAGATCCGGGTAATTGACGCACAGGCTGCTAAAACCGGGAATGTTGCCGTCCTGCCAAATGACGCGGTGGCCCGCGACGTTAAGCATTTGCCAGTTTAAACCAGCCGAATACCGATTTTCGTCGCCCCAAGTTGGCTGATGACTCAGTTTGGCCGCTTTGTCCTGTTCGGCGACATTCCATTGAATGAATTTCAGCATATCTGCCACAGTCGACTTCAAAGCACAAGCGCCTTGGAGTTGATTCGGCGCGTTCGGCATTTGGACGCCATTGCAGTCGTACCCGTTGGCCATACGCGCCTGATCCGCCGGGTCCAGCGTAATTTTCGTATCGTTCATGGTCAGCGGCTGGGTTATTTTCACACGAACAAGCTCCTCGAAAGGCATTTTATAGACGCGTTCCAAAATATACCCCAATAACTGAGCCCCCACGTTGGAGTACCTGAAGGTATAGCCCGGTGCGGCATCAAGTTTGACTTTACGCAAATCGGCAAAGAAGTCGGTTTGGGTATAATTCTGCAAAAGCGCGGTGGCAATTGCCGAGGAGGATAGGGTAGTGTTGGCGAAGGCATCCGGACGATCTGGCAGGAGGAATGGCAATCCTGATCGGTGATTGATCAGGTGAAAAAGGCGAATGGGTTGCCCGTCAAATGAGAGGTTTGGATAATGGCTTGGCAAATACGTCCGGATGTCGTCTCCTAACGTCACTTTCTTTTCAACGACCGCCTGGGCCAGCAAAGCACCCGTCATGGTCATACTGATGGACGCGATGGCGTACAGCGTTTGGCTGGTTGGGAGTTGCTGACGGTCTTTCTGAAGGGTGCCGTAGTTATAAACATACGTTTGCCCATCTTTATAAATACCGACCGAAAGTCCGACCGCCTGCGGTGCTGCCATGAATTGCTGAGCGGCTTTCTCAACAAGACGATCGACCGGACTTTTCTGGGGGTTATCCGTTAAGGCCTTAATGGGAAGCGTAACCAGTGCAGCCGGGCATTTAGGGTAAATAAGCGCTGATGGAAACAGCAACAGGGCGGAGATAAGCCAGGCGTTCATAAATGTAGGCTGAGGTAAAGAGTTGAGGATAGTAAATCGCTGATTGAGGCACTCGCTGTTTATCAACAGATGCAGCTTTTGCCAAACCGGTTGCTTGCCTACTCCACATAACCAGGGCATCTGTTACTTACCCTCGCCGTTTTTTTTGAGGAATTCGGTAGCGTTGGTATTGTTCGGGTTCAAGGCCAGCGACCGGGTATAATTATCGATGGCCAGTTTGCGGTTGCCGATTCGCTCGTAGGTTTCAGCCAGGCTGTCGTAGGTATTCCAGCCAGTGGGATAAAGGCTGACATTCAGCTTGAAGATGGCGAGTGCCTCCTGAAGTTTACCCTGCCCGACCAGTGAGTAACCCCAGTTATTCACGTAATTTTCGTTCAAATGGAGTTCCGGATGCTTTTTATGGACATCCTTCACCACATTGATCACCTGTGCATAGCCTCGTTTTTTCAACGCGTCCTTCAGCGCTGTCAGGGCGGCCGGTTCTCCATAGAGCGCGTCCATTATTTTTTTTGACAGTTCACCAAGCTGGCCCTGTGTTGTTTGATCCGAGTTGTTGGCGAATAACACAAGGGCCGTTTTCTGATCCGGATATAGGTCGCAGTAACTGGCAAAGCCGAACGTACCGCCTGAGTGTTCGATCTGTCGTTTGCTGTCGATGGTTTTGTGGAGAAACCAGTTTAAGCCAAAGGCCTGACTGTCGGGGCTACCCCAGGTAGTTTGATGGCTCAGCTTCACGGCCGGGTCTCGCTCATCCAACTGATAGGCGGCATACTTCAGCAAATCGGCTGTACTGTAGCGAAGGCCACCGGCTGCCTGCATGGCTTTCAGCGTAAACGCAGGCATCTGGACGCCATTTCCACTGTAGCCTATCGCAAACTGATCCGCTGATTGTGGCAAACTAAAGGTGTTCCGCATGGCAAGCGGCTGCTCAATCTGCGTTTTGATCAACTCATCGTAGGGCATCTGGTAGATTTTCTCCAGAATATAACCCAACAATTGAGCCGCTACGTTGGAGTGACGGGGATTTTGGCCGGGTGCCGCCTTGAGGGTAACGGCGTGCAAATCGTTGAAGAAATCCTGCCGGGTATATTGGCTTAACCCATTCATAATGCGGAATGGAATCGAATCCTGGGGTACCTGCTTGTAGGCATCGGGCTTATCCGGGAAGTTGTCCGGTAATTCGGACGTCCAGTTGGTCAGGTGTACCAATCGAATGGGTTTGCCTTCGTAGGCCAGATTCGGATAGTCGCCATCGAGGTACTGGCGGATGTCGTCGTCGAGCCGGACGCGCTGGTCGAGAACGGCCCTTGCCAGCAGTAGGCTCCCAAACGTCTTGGTGATCGACCCGATTTCATAAATCGTATTCTCCGTCGGTAACTGATTTTTGCCTTTCTCCGTCGTACCGAAAGTATAGAACGATGTCTTTCCATTCCGGATGATCCCGATGGACAATCCCACATGCGACTTTTCCTGAACAAACGCGGTTCCCAGTTGCTGAATAGTCGCTTCAGCGCGGGCATTTGTTATGGCCGACTGAGCCTGAACAAGAGCTGGCTGTAGAACCAGTAGGCAAACGGCAGCGAATAATTGGTTCATACGATGTGGTCGCCTTTTACTTCGCTTTGCGGATGTAGATATTACCGTTCATGTTTTTCATCATGACTTCCGGCCCACCCCCGTTGATCTTGCCATATACCCAATCTTCGATCTTTACCTGATACATCCCGGATTGGCTGGTCCGACTGACTTTCGGCTGGTTTTTATCGACGTCGATATCGAAGTCGCTGTAGATATCACCCCGGTCGGATTTGAGCTTGCTGTTCGCTTTTACACTGGCCGGGAAGGTTACGTCGACATTCCCGTTCAGCGTAGAAAACGCCATCGGTGTATCAGAATCGATGGCTTTAAACGTAGCAATCAGGTTACCATTTACCGTGTTGGCGACGGCCGAACCCGCAATATTGGCCAAGTGGATATAACCGTTGACATTGGTTGCTTCCAGATTGCCGCTCACATTTTCAATCTCAATCGTGCCGTTGTTGACCGTGCTGACTTTAAGCGAAAACCGCTGCGGTACTTTAATCGTCAAATCCACAGTCTGCCGGGTGGTGTTGGCGTTAATATTAACAGTATTGTTCCGTTCTTCAGCACTGACATCCAGGGGCGAGCCTGTACCAATGCGTTTCATCCCGTTTGCTGACCGCTCAGGCCGGTCGTCATTGTCGTCCCGCCGTCCACGTTTTGGATTGGCAACGATGTCGATGACAACGTCTTTGCCTGTATAACCGATCACATGAATGGAGCCATTGATCAGGCCTACATGCAGGGTGCCGGGTTTGCCGGGGTCGCTCAGCGGAACGACCAATTGTTCTTTTACCTCATTCTGAGCGAGTAGTGGTCGGGATAAAAATAGGCCCAGAAACAAGAGTGCGGTGGTTAGTGTATGCGTTTTCATCAGGATTGTTTTTTAATGTAAATGCTTCCGTTAAATGTCTCGAACTTGAATGTTTTGCCACCGTTGCCAATGCGAATGGCGGTGTTTTTATTGAGTTTATAAACTGTGCCGTTGCCGGTTTGCTGGGTCGTTTTTATGGCCTGAACGGGAAGTATTTCGGCGTTGGGAAAGTCGGTGTAAAACTTACCCTGGAACGTCTTGAACTGTAAATCGGCAGAAAAATTGGCCGGGTAGCTCACCCGAATGTCGCCGTTTAGGGTGTAATAAGATGAGTTTTCGGGAGGGTTTGCCACGTAGTCAACATCGAGGTTTCCGTTGATGGTGTGGGCATCTGTCGTGCCTTTCACGTTCGTCAGCGTAATGGCCCCATTGACATTTCGGACTCGCAGGGTTCCATCCACATCCTTAACGGTCACGTTGCCCCGGTTGACAGTCGAGACAATCAGATGCATGCGATTAGGCACTTTGACGGTGAAGTTGAGCGTAAAGTCATAATCTACCTCGCGGTCGTTGTTCCAGCTGTTTCCCCCATTCCATCGGCGTCGTGGCCGCGAATCGAACGGTTCGGCAATGTAAGCGACAAGGCTATCGCCTTTCTGCTCGAACTGAAGCTGGAATTCTTTCTTACCCGTTTCCAGATCCTGGTTGTTTTTTGCCGTAATAGACTTATCGACCTCGATCACGACTTTATCGCCTGAGTAACCTTCGACTTTGATAAAGCCGTTGACGTTGTAGATCGCCAGCGCGCTGTTCGCGGCTTTCGACACAGTGAACTCTTTGCTGATGTGCTCCTTAAATTCCTGAGCAGTTGCCGGCGATTGAGCACAAGAAAGTACCAGCCCCGCCAGTACGGGGATTATTAATCGTTTCATCGTAGTTGATTGGGGTTTACGTTTCGTTATGCGTTTTTGTCATCCTGAGGCCGGAAGGGTCTTTGGTAGTGAGGAAGTTTAATGTCTTTCCGGCGTCAAGATAATTCTCTAATACTTTGCTCAATTTTACCTTTTACCAGCCCGTTCAGGTTATCGTCCCGTAGCAATTGCCGCAGGTGTTTGATCGAGCGTTTTTCCTGCAACTTCACCATCACATCGGCCAGCGCCGACTGAACCAATGGAGAATCCTGCCGGGCAATCGACTGTACCAGTCCTTCGCGTACTTTCGGGTTATCGGCTAATTTGGCCAGGGCTTCCAGCGTAACCAGCCGCACATTCACATTCTGGTCGTTGTTGAGCGTTGTCAGCAGGGCGTCGACGACCTGCGCGTTCACTTCACTGATTTCTTCCGTATAACTTACCGCCCGAAGCCGTTCAGAAGCCGCCGGGTTTTCCAGCCCCGACAGGAGCATCATTTGGCGCATTTCCTGTACCTGTGTCGATAAGGTATCAATCTGTTGCTGATAGGCTGTAGTTGGTACGGCCGTGCGATTTAGCCAATAGCCACCGGCTATGCCAACGCTTATCAGAACAAGACTATAGGCCAATCGATAAGCGAACTTGGGCGTCCATACTTGCCGCAGTTTGGCTAGTAACGTATCCACCACGCTTTCCTCCTGAATGGTAACGGTATCCTTATACGTATCGAGCATGGCCTGGAACCGAACCCGTGCCGTGGCACTGGGCTCTGGTGTGGGTAAGTTGCCCATAAGTTGCCAAAGCTGGCGAACCGAGTTGGCTTCGGCCATACAGGCAGGACACTGCTTCAGGTGCATGTCGAGACGGGCCCGGTCGGCGTCAGACAACCGATCGCTTAACCAATCGGCTAGCTGCTCGTTTGTCTGTTCACAATTTAGGGGCTGTTCGTTCATGGTCAATAGTCAGATAAATTCTCTTCAACTCGTTCATCGCGCGGTGTACCCGAACTTTTACGGCTCCTTCGGTTGTGTTCAGCACCCGCGCAATCTCGTCGTATTTCAACTCCTGAAAGCGGCTCAGTACCAGCACTTCCCGGTGTTCGGTACTGAGTTTGGCCATCGCGTGGTGAAGCGTATCCATCTCCTGCTGTTTCAGGATTCGCTCATCAGCGGCTGGCCCACCGCCCACCCGTTCCGCCACATCCGCCAGGTCATACTGCTGGGCCGACCGTTTGTTTTGCTTGCTTTGGTCGACCAGCACATTCCGGGCCAGGTGGTACATCCAGGTTCGAAATTCGCCGTCGCCTGTGAAGGTGTGGCGGTATTTCAGCATCCGGTAGAACACGTTCTGCAGCATGTCTTCGCTCGCTTCGCGCTGACTTGTCATGTGGAAAAGGAAGCCGAACAGAGGCCGATGGTATCGCTCAAAAAGCAATCCCATCACATCCATATTGCCTGCCTTTACCTGCAGCATGAGCGCGTTATCTGTCAGAGCGTTCAACCGTCTAAGGATTGTGTTTGGTGGATTTTGGACTGGAAACCGCGCGAAACCGACAAGGTTACAGCGAAGAGTAAAAAAATTATTTTTTATTGGTTCAATGGCGCGAGGCTCCGGCCTCGCGCCATTGAACCGCCATCAAAACACGAAACAGGCCACCGGGTAGGGCGGCCTGTTTCGTATGAAAGGTAGGACGTATACTGTGAAAAGAAAGTTATTGATTGCCTGTTTTGATGCCGAAGCTACGTTCGGTCTCTCGGATAATCGCTTGTTTTTCGCGCTCCGTTTTCCCCACGACATTGGCTGTCCGTTCGATAACCAGTTCTTCGCCATCTTTCTGGAACGTGTACTGCATCCACAACCGTCCGTTTTCTTTATCCTCCCGAACCAAGACTGAAGAGGGGGCAACATCGCTGGGAGAGAGTGACGAACTAGCGTTGGCTTCCATACGGTCAGCCTGCGTCTCGGCAACGCCTGACGAGTAAACAATGTGTTCCTCCGTTGCCTTTCTTATGCGCTGATTTTCGTGTTTTTGTTTACCGTTTCTCATCGAAACCGCATCGGAAGAAGCCCGGTCCAGCGAATCGACAATGTGGTTTTCAAGCGCTTTTACGGCGCTCTCGTCCATCTCCGAAACGTCGAACGAACGACGGTAGTGAATGGAGCGGTCGGGCTGCTCAATGTCTATGCGAATACGAAGCTGCCGACCATCGTTCGTTATTTGTTTACTGGACGAACGTTGTGCTAACGCGCTGAAACCAACTGTAAGCAGGAACAGAGTAAATAGCGTTTTCATATGTATCGGCAAAAATAATTAGATCAGGTAAGTAGAATTACGCTATCCATGATCGTGCCATCTATACATGCTATTGTCTATCAGCAAGTTAACACATGATATAAGCGACAATTGTCCACTATCGGACAAAATCTGTACGACAGCGGACAATTGGTCGATCACGCAAAGCCGGGTGCTTAATAACTATCGTTTTGCTTCAGGTAACCCGGTAGGTTAGACGCCCCATCAATGGCTGTTTGCGGAATCGGGAAAATTCGTTTCAGCTTATCGGTGTTGGTCTTTTCGGTCCAAGTTCCTTCGTATTTGCCGAAACGGATCATATCGGTGCGCCGGACCATTTCCCAGTACAGTTCGAAACCCCGTTCGCGGAAGAGCAGATCAAGATTCATAGACGTAAGCGCAGGCGGGGGTGTTGTTGTGTTCCGGGCGGCCCGAACGGTATTTACATCGGCCAGCGCACTGGCGGCATCCCCATTTTTACGCAGCTTGGCTTCAGCCCGCATCAGGTAAATATCGGCCAGGCGCAGAATAATAATGTCGGCTTCTCCGAAGTTACGGCCGCTCACCGATTTCTTGCTGAATTCGTATTTTTCGACGCGATAGCCGGTGTTATACTCACTTCCCGCCACGGTATAGTCAATTTTCTCGGTGAAGTTTACGGGCAGCGTGGGTTTATTACGGGTATCGTTAAAGAGTTTACCCACCTTGAATTTTCCATCCGGGCACTTCAGGAAAACACCGTTTTTACGAATTAGGCCGTACTGCTGTCCGCGCAGAATACCCCGGTTGATGTTGAAGTCAGCTTCCGCTACGCACGAATCTGCCGGGTTGGAATAGATGCTTAAATTCTGCTTGTAAAACCGTGGATCGACCGCTGGGTCTTTGGGCGCATAAGCCGTTACCCAGGTTTGGTAATAATCAGGCGTAATGGCGGGGCCATCGGTACCATTGGCTGCCGGATAAGCCGGTATGGGAAACTGGTCGCCCGATATCGAAAAATAGGCCATACGGTTGTGCCCGTTAAGATCGGCCCGCTGATCGACGGCGAAAATCAACTCCCTGTTGTCGTGGTTAGCTGAGCCGAAGATCGAAAAGAAATCATTCGACAATGAATACTGCCCGGATGCAATAATCTTGTCGCAGTACTCAACCACCTTATCCATGTCTGCCGGAGCAAAGGTAAACGAAGCGGCAAAACGGTCGCGGTATACCGCCGAATTGAGGTAAAGCCGGGCCAGCAGCCCCCAAACGGCTCCTTTGGTCAGGCGACCTGGTCCAACGGTCGTTTCCAGATTCGGCTCAACGGCCAGAAACTCCTTCATCAAATAATCCAGTGCTTCTGCGTTTCGCAGAATAATCGATGTAGCACCCAGATCGTCTTTTAAGAATACGACCCCAAACATGTCGAAGAGCAGCATGTTGTAATAGGCCCGCATACCCCGCGCTTCGGCCAGATAGGTTTTAGCGGATGGGTCCTTCAGAGTGGGCAGTGTATTAATGGCTGTGATGGATCGGGAGAGCCCCTGTAAAATAAAGCCCCACGTACTTCGAATGTTTGGGTCGGTACTGGTGTGCGTGTGCTGGTGCATGGCAATGTAAATGCCATTGTCGCCCCAGTCGGCACCACCCCGATAGGGAAGAATGGCCTCGTCGGTCGAAATTTCCTGCATCGTGAAGTAGTTCGTATGCAGGAAGATATCCGGCAGCCGGGCATACACAGGGGCGATAATGCCATCGGCGGCCTGTTTGTCGGAAAGGCCCGTCGCCGATGTTTCGTCCAGAACAACTTCGTTTAGGTTGGTACAACCATTTATGAACAGAATGCCAACCAGTGTCAGCAAAATAGGTAGTTTCAGTTTCATGATGTTTTGCAGATTAGAGCGTCAGGTTCAACCCAAATACAACCGATCTTGCTTTCGGATAGCTCAGGTAATCAATCCCGTACGATGAAATTTCATTGATTTTTCGGTCTGAGTTTACCTCTGGATCATAGCCGTTGTATTTCGTGATCACGAACACATTCTGACCCGTTACGGACACCCGTAAGCCCGATACCCAGCGTTTGATGCCTAATGCTTTGGTATTGACATTATAGCCCAGCGACACGTTATTCAGCCGGAAGAACGAGCCGTTTTTCAGATAGCGCGTGGAAACCGGCGCTGCGTTGTTGACGGATTCGTTGGGGTAAGCGATGGCCTCCGGCGTAGTATTAAGCCCTTTCGAGAGCCGCAGTTTGTAGAAGTTGGAGTTGGCTGTGTTGTCGTACAGTTTGTTGCCCGATACGCCGTTGAAATTAGCGGAAAAGTCAAAGCCTTTGAACGACGTATTCACGTTGATGTTGAATTGCTTCGTTGGCAGCGCACTGCCAGCCGCAACCCGGTCTTTATCGGTGATCAGTCCATCACCGTCGGTATCGCGGTAGGTACTTAAGCCTTTATCGTCGAAGCCCGTGAACTCTTTCAGGAAGAACGTGCCAATGGGTTGCCCGTTCAAATAGCCATTGATCGTTGCCGAGGTTAGGCCCGAGCCCGACGCTGAACCCGACGGGATAACCGAATACGGTGAGTTATTGACGATGTTATCGATAAACGTAACGTTGCCGCCTAGGTCGAAGCGGAAGCCGCTTTTCGCCATGTAGTGGTACATCAGTTCCAGTTCAAGCCCTTTGTTGGTGATGGTCATATCCGGCACATTGGTCCAGAATGTACCCGCTGGCTGAACGGGGTCGGCTGGAATAACTTCGAGCAGGATATTGCTGGATACTTTTCTGAAATAGTCGATACCCCCGGAAATAGCGCCGTTGAACAGCGCGAAGTCCAGACCCACATCGGTCTGGTTCGATACTTCCCACTGAATATCAGGATTGGCCAGCCGGGAATATGATGTACCAGCCGGGTAAGGACCCGTAGCCGTCAGCGGATAACTGGTTGATGCGGATACCTGCGAGGTGAACAACGCCTGGGTGATTTTGGACGGAATTTCCTGGTTGCCCGTCCGGCCCCAGCCCGCACGAATTTTCAAATCGCTAAATGGCGACGACTTCATAAACGCTTCTTCGGACAGACGCCAGCCTGCCGAGAACGAGGGGAAAATCCCGTATTTATTATTCGCGCCAAACTTCGAAGAACCATCCGCCCGGACGGTGGCCGTCAGCAGGTATTTGTCCTTGTACTGATAATTGACGCGGGAGAAAAACGATTGCAACTCATTGAGGGTCGCATAACCCGTCGGTTTGTTGTTCGTCAGCGTCAGGTCCTGCCCCAGGCCCGGATTGTAGATCGGTAGAATATCCGAAATAGGGAATTTGTTGATGCTGTACGCGCGCCCCTGAATCGAAAACTTCTGGTATGAGTGTCCGGCCAGCGCGGTCAGGTTGTGATCGCCTTGTGTGAGGGTGTACGTCAGGTAGTTTTCAATGAGCCGGTTGTTGTTATACGTATTGTTCGTTTCTAACCGGCCATCCTGAAAAGGTACTGCATTGGGCAGCGTTTGCAGATCACGCGTAGAGCTGGAATTGTCGATACCAAAGTTTAGTTTGTAGACCAGCCCTTTTATAATTCGGAAGGAAGGCGATATGTTTCCAACAATTCGGGTGATCTTGGTAATGTCCTGGTTTAACTGGAGGCTGGTTAGCGGGTTCGAAATTAACTGGTACTGAGCCGGTTTGCCGAGGGCATCATAAGCCGGATAAGTCGGGTTGTTCGAAATGGCGCTACCCAGCATACTCTCGATCGGTGGCCGCTCATTGTTCGTGTATGATGCACTGAGGTTGGCATCAATAGTCAGCCGATCCTCTAGCAGTTTCTGCGACACATTAATTCGCCCCGTATAGCGATCCATCTGACTACCCTTCAAAATACCATCCTGATTTTGTAGACCAAACGAGCCGTAGAAGGTCGTTTTTTCTGAGCCACCGCCCAGTGATATATTATGGTTTTTGGTAAACGCTGTTCGGGTAATTTCCTTTTGCCAATCAGTATTGCCTTTCAAATCATCCAGAACACCTCCAACGAGTGGCACCTGTTGCCGATACTCATCGGGCGAAAACACAGGCAAAGCCCGCGCCAGGGTAGAAATCCCGTAACTGGTCGAATAGTTGAGCGTCGATACACCCGATTTGCCCTTCTTGGTTGTAATGAGCACAACACCGTTCGCGCCACGAGAGCCATAAATAGCCGTTGCGGAAGCATCTTTCAATACGTCGATCGACTCGATGTCCTGCGGATTCAAAAAATTGAGCGGATTGATGGCTCCGCCACCGCCCGTACTCGAATTATCAAGCGCGAGGCCGTCGAGCACAAAAAGAGGTGTGCTACCGGTCCGGACGCCCCCCGGTCCGCGAATCGTAATCGATTGAGCACTGCCCGGCTCGCCACTGGCGGAGGTAACGTTGACCCCGGCTACTTTACCCTGTAGCAGTTGTTCGGGCGAGTTGATGATCCCTTTGTTGAATTCAGTGCTTTTCAGCGATTTCACCGCGCCCGTCATGTCCTTCTTGGCCGCGCTGCCATAGCCAATAACGACCACCTGCGACAGTTCGGACGCTTCGGCTTTCAGCTCAATGTTAAGAACTGTCCGGTTACCTACAACAACTTCCTGCTTTTCGTAGCCAATGAAGCCGAAAACCAGCACGGCATTTCCATCGGGGACAGATATGGAATAGTCACCATTAGCGTCTGTTGTTGTGCCGCGCTGGCTTCCTCTAATCACAACGGTACAACCCGTTAGCGACTCGTTGGTAAGGGCGTCTTTGATGCGTCCTTTCACGATAATATCCGCTGTTTTGTGGCGTTCGGCTACTCGTATATGGCCGTAAACCTGCGGTGTCTGAATCGCCAATGCGATAAGCAGACAACTCGTAATCAAAAACTTCAGCGGTGGAGGAGATGTGTAAAATCGACTCATAGTTGGCTTGATTAGTGGGGAATAAATGGACAATAGTAGGGTTAATAAAATTATTTACAAAGCCAGGCGGGCCTGTTAATGATTAGATAACAGGGCACTGATTATTTGTAATCCTTATTTCTGGTAAAATCAACTAAATACGGAAATATACTCAGAGCGAATGCCGGGAAGTAACCAGACTCATTAAGTAAATATGAAAGCAGGATTAAGCCCGAGGGCACAATCCTGCTTTCATACGCATGCCAACTGTCCTTGCGTAAACAGAATGAATCGATTAGATATATTACGCTATTGTTAACAAGAAGCTGCTGCTGGTTTACCGGTGCGGGCTATACGTTATTCGGACCGAAGCGATTTAACCGGATTCATCAGAGCCGCTTTTATACTCTGGAAACTTACGGTTAATAAGGCAATGACCACAGCCAATATGCCCGCCAGCGCAAACACCCACCATTCGATGTCAATCTTGTAGGCGAAATCCTGTAGCCAGCGGTGCATGGCGTACCAGGCAATGGGGCTAGCCAGCGCAATAGCAATCAAGACCAGTTTCAGGAAATCTCTCGACAACAGCGCAATGAGGCTCGATACGCTGGCACCCAATACCTTCCTCACCCCAATTTCTTTTGTCCGCTGTTGCGCGGTGAATGTAGCCAGACCTAGCAGCCCTAAGCAGGCTACCAGCATGGCCAGGAGGGTAAAGAAGCTAAACACCTGACCAAACCGCTCGTCGGCCCTGTATTGCTTGTCATACCGTTCGTCTAAAAAGGAGTAATCGAAGATATCGTCGGGGAAGTACTGCACCCAGGCCTGCTTCACGAGCGCAATGGTACGAGCCGGGTTACTGTCGGCCAGCTTGATCGATAACCGGCCATTCACTTCAGGGTCAAGGCGCAAAATAAGTGGTTCGTACGCTTCGCGAAGCGATTGCTGGTGGAAGTCGTCGACCACGCCGACAATCCTGAGTTTGTCGCCCCAGAAATCGATCGTTTTACCAATCGCTTTTTCGGGACTGTCGAAGCCCAATTGTTTAATGGCAGTTTTGTTGAACATCACGGCATCCTTGGCCCCTAGCTTATTATCAAAATTCTGTCCGGCAATCAGCTTCATGCCGAATGCATGCACAAAATCATAATCGACGCCAATTACCCGGTACTGCTTGCCTTCCGCTTCAGGTGCGCCTGCCAACCGGATACCACCCGCGTTAAACTCTACTTTTTCGCCAGGAATATTACCCGATACGGTGACACTTTTAACAATAGCTTGCTGAAGTAATAATTCCTTGAAAGCCTTTGTGCGACCTATCCGCGTGGAATCGTTTGACGGCCGACTTAGGACTAGCGTCTGGCCAATGTCAACGCCCAGGCTCTGGCTCCGCATGTATTGCAATTGCCGGAACACGGTGATGGTGCCAATCAGCAGAAAGATCGATGCTGAAAACTGGATGACAACCAGCGATTTTCGTAGAAAAACATCCTTCCGAAATACCTTAATACCGCTTTTGAGTACCGACACGGGATTAAATTTCGACAGAACAAAAGCCGGATACGCCCCCGATAAAAAAGTACCGACACAATACATGGTGCCCAACGAAAGAAAGAACGGTGCCGATGCCACGAATGCGTAGGTCAGGTGCTGATCGGTAAACGTATTGAACAGGGGAATTGCGGCCATAATGAGCAGAAAGGCTACAACCACCGCGATAAAATTCAGCAACGCCGACTCAACCATGAACTGGCTGATGAGCTGGCTGCGGAATGAACCAACGGCCTTCCGCACGCCCACTTCCTTGGCCCGACCAACGGAGCGGGCCGTAGCCAGATTGATATAATTGATCCAGGCGATGGCAATGATAAAAAACGCCACGCAGAGCAGGATATACACCGAATTGCCATCACCATTGGCGTTGGCCTCGAACATCAGATGTGAGTATAGATGAATGTCGGGCAGGGCTTGCAGATGAAGCACAAGGCCAGAGCCTTTTTTGTTATCGATCAGATCATGTTTAGCCAGGTAGACCGGAAATTTTGCGTCCAGTTTTTGCGGGTCAACGCCCTGTTTTAATACCAGGTAGGTCAGGCAGCCGTCCCAACTCCAGGCATTATCCAATTCTCTGTCGGGGTCGTTTTTGGGGTTGACCAGTCGTTGAAACGTGCTGAACGACATCAGGTAATCAGCTTTCAGGTGTGTATTCTGCGGAAAATCCTGGTACACACCCGTCACCTTGATCGGGAACTCACGCTCTATTTTGATGACCTGGCCCATCGGGTTTTTGGTGCCGAAGAGCCGCTTGGCCAATGAGGTTGAAATAACGCCTGTATTCGGCTCCGTCAACGCCGTTTTCGGATTGCCAGTCAGTAATGAGTAGGAGAACACATCAAAGAATGATGCCGTCACAAACGCTCCCTTTTCAACGGTCATTTTTCGGTCATTTGCTTCTAGAAATAGGTTATCTCGCATAGACACTTTCACGTAGCGCTCTATTTCTGGAAACGCATCGGCCAGTTTATTCCCCACAGCAAATGGGCCGCCTGCCCATTCGGTCGAGAGCATACCCTTTTCGTACCGTTCGGCTTTGACCCGAAAAATACGATCGGCTTTTTCATGAAACTGATCATAGCTCCGTTCAACCGCTACATATTGAAAAATGAGCAGCGTAGCCGCCATCCCCACCGCTAATCCAGTGATGTTGATAACCGCGAATCCTTTGTTGCGGATTAGATTGCGAAAAGCGATCTTGACGTAGTTGCTGAACATAATATTGCTGGGATTATTCGGACCGTAATGATTGGACTGGATTCATCAGGGCGGCTTTTATACTCTGGAAGCTCACCGTTACCAAGGCAATGCCTACTGCCAGTAAACCCGCCAGCATAAACATCCACCATTCGATGTCGATTTTATATGGGAAATCGGCCAGCCATTTGCTCATGAAATACCAGGCTACCGGCGATGCGATGAGCAATGCAACCAACACAAGCTTGACAAAATCAATAGAGAAAAGGCTGAAAATATGCGAGGTCGATGCACCCAGTACTTTGCGGATGCCCACCTCTTTCGTGCGCGATTCGGCCATGAACGCCACGACGCCATAGAGACCCAGACAACCAATGAAGATAGCAATGCCCGCCAGTAAGCGGAACAGGGAGTACATCCGCTCTTCGCTCTTATAAAAGTTGGACAGCGTCTGGTCCAGAAACTCGTACTTGAACACAAAATCAGGGAACGTGGCATTCCAGTGCCGTTCGACCTCGCTGATGAGTTGGCGTATGGCTTCGGTACCACCCTGCTGGGTTGATAGCTTGATGCCAAGCACGTGATATGCATCCCGGCGGGAAGTCAATACACTTGGATTTGTTTGCTGATGGAGCGAGAAGGTGTTGAAATCTTTGACAACACCCACGATTTGCTTATTGACATTACCGCCTGCGTCCACGGCCAGGTATTTCCCGATAATCTGCTGCGGCTGCCGAATGCCTAATTTTTTCACTAATGATTCATTCACTACCACTTCCAGCGTTGTATCTGCCTGCCGATACAGCCGCCCGGCAATCAGTTTCAGGCCATACGTATTGAAATAGGCTGTATCGGCGAAGCGCATAACGACACCAAAATCAGCCTCTTTAACAGCATTGTTGTAGGTAAAACTTGCCCACCAGTTGCCATCCGACGATGGGATCGAGATGCCATAGCTCAAGGATTTTATGGTAGGTAGGCCAGCTAATTTAGCCTTCAGGGTTTCCAATTGCCCTGGTTTGCGTTCGGGAATTTGCACTGTCAGTACAGCATCTTTATTATAACCCAGATCGGCAGTGCGAACGTAGGTCATTTGGCTATAGGCGATGATCGTACCAATAATCAGTATTTGTGAGATCGCAAACTGAAACACAATTAAGCCCCGCCGAAGCGTTAACTGGCTGTTGCCGATCATACGGATTTTTCCGCGAAGGGCCATCACCGGTTGATAACCTGACAACACCAGGGCCGGATAAAAACCGGCCAATATCGTTGTCAGGCTTGCCAGCAATACAACAAAGCCGACAACCGATGGGTTGACTAAAACAAGGGCAGCGGCTTTAATGTCGAGCAATTCAGCCACATAAGGCAATGACAGGTAGGCTACAATAAAGGCCAGCCCAACGGCTAAACCCATTAATAATCCCGTTTCGCCCAGAAACTGCCGCACTAACTGTGCCCGTGTACTGCCCAGTACTTTCCGAACGCCCACTTCTTTGGCCCGCCGAATGGCCTGCGCCGTGGCCAGATTGATGAAGTTGACGCAGGCTGTAATCAAGATGAACAAGCCAATCAGCGCCATTGCCCACACCATTCGTTTGCTAACCGTTCGGTTAGCCGAGTTGCCTGTGCGCGTGTCGAAATGAATGTTGGTTAGCGGTTGTAATTCGTACTGCAAATGCTTGGCATCCTCCGGGCGCATGTATTTATTGACGAACGGCACCAACGCTCGCTCCATCTGAACGGATGTCAGGGTTGGCGGCAGGGTCAAATATAGCTGAGCACCACTGTAGGTAGATTTCCAATCGTCCCAGCCGCCGTTGGTTCCAAATTGCTTTAACGACGCAAAGGAAAGCAGCACCTCAAACGGTACACTACTGGTGACCGGTGGATTTTGGACCACACCGGTCACAACGAAATCCATCTTGTTTTCAACCCGAATGGACTTGCCCAGCGGGTCAGCGTTGCCAAAATATTTACGGGCCATTCGCTCCGACAGCACCACCGTGTTTGGGTTTTTAACCGCCGTTTGTGGATTGCCTTCTTTCCATTGGTAATCGAACAATTTGAAATATTCAGGCTCCACAAAAGCCATAACACCTCCGTCTTCGAGAAACTTACTGGATGTCTTGTCGCCTAGTTTCACTAAGCCGCCATATAGCTCATAGACCATCGTTAGCTGATGTTTCAGCTGGGGGAACTCGTTGCGAAGAGCGGCTAAAGCCGGGAGTGTAACCCCCGTATTACGGTCATCGCCCTCCGAGTCACGATAATAGGTGATTATTCGGTAGGTGTGGTCGGCGTTGGCGTGGTGCCGGTCGTAGCTGAGTTCATACCGAATAGCCAGGAATAATAGCAGGCAGCAAGCCAGCCCGAAGGTAAGCCCGACAACATTGATTACCGTATAATTCCAATTACGCTTCAGGGCGCGGAGGGCAGTGGTAAAATAGCTTTTCAGCATAGCCTTATTCTGATTTTAAACTCTCTATGGGATTTGTCAACGCAGCTTTCACGCTTTGGAACCCTACTGTGAGCAGGGCAACGCCTACCGCCAGTAAGCCCGCCAGCGCAAACACCCACCAGGCAAGGTCCACTTTGTAAGCAAAACTCTGCAACCATTGACTCATGGCGTACCACGCTATTGGTGTGGAAATGACAATCGCGATAATGACCAGCTTCAGGAAATCTTTGGAGAGTAGGGACACGATGCTGATCACGGAGGCTCCTAACACTTTGCGGATGCCAATTTCTTTGGTGCGCGCTTCGGCAGCCAGGGCGGCTAGTCCGAACAAGCCCAGACAGGCAATCAGGACCGCCAGGATTGTAAACGAAAGCAACAATTGTCCCTGCTTTTGCTCGGCTTTGTACTGTTGGGAGAAGTTCTCATCCAGAAAGTGGAAACTGGGGCTGGCCGACGGGTCGAACTGCTGGTAAACCGTTTGGATGTAGGCCAGGGCTTCTTTGGCTTCACCGGGCCGGATGCGGATGTAGAGATTGTCCTTTTCAAACGGGGCGGGCATGTCTAACACCAGGGGTTCTATTTTGTGCTGGAGAGAATACGTATGAAAGTCCCCAACCACACCAATAACCTGCGCTTCAAACAACTTATCTTTATCAAGATAAGATTTGACGCGTTTGCCAATAGGAGATGTCCAGCCCATTTTTTTTACCAGTGCTTCATTGACCAGAACCGCTCCCATGGCATCGCCGGGAAACGATTCCGAGAAATTACGACCCTGCTTCAGCTTAATTTGTAAGGTGTTCAGGTAGTCTGCATCGACAGCAAATTTCTGGACGGCCTGCGTACCGGTAGGCATAACCCCGTTTTGCTCGAAGATCATCCCTTTCATACCGATGTTGTTATTGCCAATGGGGTTGCTTGCCCCTGATACCGCTTCGATGAGCGGGCTTTTTCGTAATTCTTCTTTCAGCGATTGAATCTGTTTGCGGGCGGCTTCGCTTTCCAGGTGGAAGGTAAGCACCTGATCTTTGTTGAACCCTAGGTCTTTGTGAAGCACGTAGCCCATTTGCTGGTAGATGACCCACGAACAGGCAATCAAACCCACAGCCGCTACAAATTGAAAGACCACCAGCGCCTTCCTAAAGCCAATGCCGCCAATCTTGCTGCTCGTTTGCCCTTTCAGCGCCACTACCGTTCGGAATCCGGATAAAACTAAAGCCGGATAAATTCCGCTCCCCACCCCTAACAATAAGGCAAACAGCGCCACAACACCCAGCATCAGCCACGGGCCGTAGAGTGTCAGTGACAATGACTTATCGGCCAACTCATTGAACAGCGGTAAGGCCATGTTGGCAAATACGATGCCAACGAGGCTGGCCAGCAGCGCCATCAGCACCGACTCGGTGATGAACTGCCCTACAAGTTGGCTCCGTTGCGAGCCAATCGCTTTCCGAACGCCCACTTCACGCAGTCGACCTATCGACCGGACGGTGTACAGATTCACGTAGTTAATACCCGCCAGGAGCAAAATAAGGGCGGCTACCAGCGCAAAAATGTAAACGGTTTGGCTATTGCCATTGGCGCTGGCTTCGTAGTCTAGATGCGAGTGGAGGTGAATGGAGGGCAATGGCTGGAGTTCCATCCGGTAGGTCACGCCATCGCCCATTTCCTTCTTCAGGTATTTGGGGAAGAAGCCAGCTAACTTGGCTTCCAGGCCTTTGACATCGGCGGCTTTATTGAGTAATACGTAGGTGTACAACTCGAAATTCTGCCAGCCGTTGGTGTAGTTGGTTGGCATCGACCGCAGGGCGCTGAATTGCAGGTGTGAATTCGTCGGTACATCGGCAATAACTCCAGTTACGATATTGGCAAAGTGATTGCTGAATTCGATCGGTTGCCCGACAGCTTTGGACGCATCGCCAAACAACTTCTCGGCGAGGGTTTTAGTGATTACAATACGTTCGGGCTGAGCCAGCGCCGTAGCCGGATTGCCGTAGAGAAAAGGAAACGTAAAGACATCGAACACCGATTGATCGGCGAACATAACATCGTTGGTTTCGATTTTTTTGTCCCGGTAGGTAATCAGTCCACCGCCTTCGGGATAGAGCCGAACGGTCTTTTCTATTGCGGGGTAATCATTTTTCAACGCACCCGCGAACGGGGCCGATGTAGGGGCTAGTTGCAGGTTGCCGCCCGCCCATTGTGCATACTGCACGACCCGGAAAATCCGGTCGGCATTGGCATTGAATCGGTCGTAGCTCAGTTCATGCCACACATACAAAACCATCAACCCTACGGCGGCTATACCCACGCCCATGCCGACAACGTTCAACGTGCTGAACAGCCGGTTTTTCCAGAGATTTCGGAAAGCAATCTTGAGGTAACTGCGAAACATGGGCGATTAGGGTTTAAGACAGTTAAGAATACGCATAGTATGCCAAAAGTTGTACCACAATAATAAATTGCTGACTATTAGGTGGTTAATATTCTGAATGATCCGCGATGTCCGAATGTGGACAAGTTTTTGTACAGTTGCGGACAACTTTGTTTGTCTGCAGATAGGGTTGTCAACGTAGCTGCTTTCGGGCGAAAGTCGAACAAGTTGATGTCGTTTGGCTTTTACTGTTTACGGGCTGAACCGCGAACGATATGAAAACAGAGTTGGAAAAGATGCTGGCCGGCGAATTATACGACGCCAGTGATGCACCTTACTTCGCATGCGAACCAAGGCCCGGATGTTGTTCTCTGAGTTTAATCGGACGCCTTACGATGCCGAGCCGGAGCGGCAAGCCATTCTGGGCCAATTGTTGGGCGGCATGGGTGCTAACCTGAATATTCAGCCGCCGTTTTATTGCGATTATGGGTCAAATAGTAGTATCGGCGCAAACGGATTTCTGAACTTCAACTGCATCTTTCTGGATTGCGCCCGGATCACAATCGGTATTAATTTTCAATGTGCGCCCAATGTTCAGTTATACGCAGCCTACCATCCTGTCATTGCGGCTGAGCGCATCAAGGGGCCGGAGTTAGCCGCTCCTATTACCATCGGCGACAATACAGCAATCGGAGCCGATAGCGTGGTTACGAAAGACATTCCCGCTACTGTATTTGCGGCTGGAAATCCCTGCCGCGTCATTCGAACATTGGATTGATTTTATTATTTATACAGATGGCACAAGGCCAGAGCCTTGCGCCATCGCGTCTCCTGACCGGATGGTGTTGCTGACGCACAGGAGACGCAAATATGTGTCTTTACTCACTCCGCAAACTTTTGACCGGGTTCATCAGGGCGGCTTTTACGCTCTGGAAGCTTACGGTCAGCAAGGCAATACTAACGGCGAGCACGCCGGCCAGGGCGAACACCCACCAGGATAGCTCTATTTTATAGGCGAAATCCTGCAGCCAGCGATTCATGACGTACCAGGCCACGGGTACCGAGAGCACGATCGCTACCCCGACCAGCTTCAGAAAATCTTTGGAGAGCAAGGCCACGATACTGGCGACGGATGCACCGAGGACCTTCCGTACGCCAATTTCTTTGGTGCGCTGCTCGGCCATGAACGTGGCCAGACCGAACAGGCCCAGGCAGGCGACAAAAATGGTCAGGCCCGCAAACAAACCCAGGATTTGCCCAATTTTTTGCTCCGTCCGATAGGTATCGTTGAAGCGTTCATCCAGAAACGAGTAGGTAAATGGAGCCTCTGGCGCCAGTTGGCTCCATTGTTTTTTCAGATTGGCCAATAGGCCCGTCAGGTCTTTGGTTTTTACTTTCACAATGACCGTACCAGTAGCATTGCCCAGCACCATGACCAGGGGCGAAATGCGCTCGTGCAGCGATCTAAAATGGAAATCCTTGACTACACCAATGACCCGATACGTGCCTTTGTTTCCTTCGTTATTCGTGTTGGTTAGGGTGTGCCCGATGGCTTTGTCGCCCCAACCTAGCGTTTTGGCGGCTGTTTCATTCAGAATGACACTAGCTGAGTCAGTACCGTATTCCTGAGAGAAATTTCGTCCGGCGGCCAGTTGCATACCCAGGGTTGGAATGTAATTGTAGTCGACATCATACCGCAGCGTTTTGACCAATTGAGTGGAATTCGCTTCGGGATACACCATGAAGTTATTGTTATTGCTGGGGCCAGCGGGCAGGTAACCCGATGTGCTGACATTCAGTACGCTGGGGTCCTGCATGATCTGACTGCGGAACACGTCTTCTTTCTTTCCTAACAGCCAGGTTTCCGGCAATACTAGTACCTGGTCTTTGTTGTAGCCCAGCTTTTTGTTTTGAATATAGCTAAGCTGGCGGTAGACCACCGTGGTGCTGACAATCAGAGTGATCGAGATGAAAAACTGAACTACGACCAGCCCGCTCCGCAAGCCGATACTTTTGCTATCACCGGTAAACTTGGCGCCTTTCAGTACGGCCACCGGCTTAAATGACGAGAGGAAAAAGGCAGGGTAGCTCCCGGCCAGCACACTGACCAATACCCCGAAAAGCAGCAGCCCCGGTAAGAGCCAGGCATTCGCCAGGAAATTGATCGTCAGCGTTTTTCCGGCCAGTTCGTTGAAGGTGGGCAGCGACGCGTACACGATGCCAGTGGCCAGTAATAACGCAATACCTGTGAGCAACATGGATTCGATCAGAAACTGGCTGGTCAGGCTTTGTCTGACCGAACCGAGCACCTTCCGAATACCTACTTCTTTGGCACGTTTGGCCGCTCCGGCCGTGGATAGGTTCATGAAGTTGATACAGGCAATCACCAGCATGAACAGGGCAATAGCCCCGAAAATGTAGACGTACTGAATGTTGCCGGGAGGGGAGAGGTCGTAGGCAAAACTCGAATACAGGTGAATGTCCGTCAGGGGCTGTAAGAACAAACCAAGATCATTGCCCCTCTTCCGGAACTGGCTCATGCTCATCCCAAACGACTGCTGGATTTGCGGCCCCATGTATTTGTCCACCACCTGTGGCAGCTTGGCTTCGAGTTGTTTGTAGTCGTAGCCTTTGGGTAAGACCAGATAGGTAAAAAATTCGGACGTCATCCAGGAGGATGCCTTGGCTTCCGGAAAGCTCGCCATGGAGGCAAAGAAGTCGGCCTGGATGTGGGAATTCGTTGGCATCCGGTCAATTACACCCGTCACCTGAAATGTTGTATTCCAGCTTTTGATCGTCAAAACCTTGCCCAGCGGGTCAGCATTACCAAAATATTTATGGGCTAATTCCTGCGTGATAACCGCCGTGTTGGGGCGTACCAGGGCTGTTTTGGCATCTCCCTGAAGAAGCGGGAACGTGAATATCTGGAAAAAGTTGGAGTCTACATAGGCGAGTGAGGCATCGCGGAAGGTCTTATCGCCATAGGTAATGAAGGGTGAACCACCCTTGCGCAGGCGTGTTGCTTCCTGCACTTCCGGGTAATCTGCTTTAAGCGTTTGGGCAACGGGTGGCATCACATGGGCTTCGTTCATCTTTCCGCCCTGCATAGACCCTCGAAAGAACACCCTGACAATACGATCTGCTTTTTCATTGAATCGGTCGTAGCTCAGTTCATCGAGCACGAACAGGCTAATGAGCATGCAGGTTGCCAGGCCAAGCGCCAGCCCAATGATGTTGATCGCTGAGAAGGCTTTGTTGCGAATCAGATTCCGCCAGGCAATTTTAATGAAGTTCGTTAGCATGGGACACGGTAGTTTTCCGGCAATGTACTAAACCCTGTATCCCAAATGGCGTACCATGATTGCAATCTTCTGTTTATCATTAAGTTATAATTAGCCAGAAACAAGCCGTGTCCGCAAACGGACGGTTTTCGTTCAGTTGCGGACACGGGTAATCAGATACTATTGTGAAGTGTTATTCGCTGCGTAAACTCTTCACTGGATTCATCAGGGCCGCTTTGATGCTCTGAAAGCTAATGGTGAGCAACGCAATGCCGATAGCCAGTACGCCCGCCAGCGCGAACACCCACCACGATAACGCTACTTTGTACGCAAAGCCCTGCAACCACTCGTTCATAGCATACCAGGCCAGTGGCGACGCAATGGCAATCGCCAACAAGACCAGCTTCAGGAAATCTTTGGAAAGTAACCCAATAATACTGCTTACGGATGCGCCCAATACTTTGCGCACGCCGATTTCTTTAGTGCGCTGTTCGGCTGTAAACGCCGAGAGCCCAAACAGACCTAAACAGGAAATGAAAATAGCCAGGAACGCAAAGTAATTGGCCAGACTGCCCACAACGGTTTCGCTCTTGTACAGCTTCTGGTATTCATCATCAGCAAAGCGGTAGGCAAACGGAAACTTCGGGTTCATCTGCTTCCACAAGCTTTCGATACTGGCCAGTGCCTGCGTGGTTTGTCCCGGTTGCGTCCGAATGAGGAAATTCTGTGAGCCAGGTTCAGTGCTTAACCGGATGATCAGGGGCGCAATGGGAATGTGCAGCGACTGAAAATGAAAATCCTGCATGACGCCGATGATCTTCCCCGGTTTGCCCCACATGGTAATTGGCTGCCCCACTGGGTTTTTATAGCCAATGCGTTTGGCGGTCGCTTCGTTGATGAGGTAGTTGGTCGTGTCGGTTCCAAATTCGGGGGAGAAGTCCCGGCCGGTCAGTTTCACCTTCAGCGTTTTCATGAGGTCATACCCCGCGGCTGTCTGGGTGATTTCAATATTCACATTCGGGTCTTTTCCCGGCCAGGTTACCCCGCCGGTGCTACTGCCGATGTTGGTCGGGGCCTCCTGCATGGACGATACCGCCAGGATACCAGGTTGCCGAAGCAACTCATCTTTAAATGTTTTGTAGTTCGACTGACTGGTGAGTTCGCCCTCCACTGGAACGTAAATCAAATTCTCCCGCTCGTAGCCAAGGTTAGTCGTTTGCACGTAGTTAACCTGCCGATACACGATGATCGTCCCTGCGATGAGCAGCATGGACAGCACAAACTGAAATACGACCAGCCCCTGCCGAAAGAACCGGGCCCCGGCTCCGAATTTTAGGGTGCCTTTTAAGACCCGCACTGGCTCCAGCGATGACAGAAACAGCGCTGGATAACTACCCGCTAGTAGCCCGGTAAGCAGCGTCATGACAACCAGACCCACCCAAAAGGAAGGCTGTATGGTTTGCAAACTGATGTGTTTGCCCGTCAGCGAATTAAAGGAGGGAAGCGCCAGGAAAACCAGGAATAAGGCAATGCCTAAAGCCAGCACCGTAAACAATAAAGCCTCCCCGATAAACTGACCCGCCAGGATGCTCCGGACTGCGCCAATAACTTTCCGAACGCCTACCTCCCGAGCGCGTTTGACGGAGCGGGCGGTGGCCAGATTCATAAAATTGATGCAGGCGATCAGCAATAGGAAGACAGCGACAATGGCAAACAAACGCACATACTCGATACGACCGCCATCCTGTTGGCCATTCTTGAAGTTCGAATACAGGTACCCGTCCGGGTAAGCTTGTAAAAAGAGCTGGGCATCGAAACTTTTGCCAATGTCTTTATTATACTTCCTCAGAAAGGGTTTCAGCTTGGTCTCAAAAGCAGCTATGTTGACCTGTCCGCCATTGTTGTCGGAGCGAAGCATGATGCGCGTGTGGGGGCCATTATTGCCCCACTCTTTCATCCATGGATTCCGCGTCAGACAGTCGTACCAGTTCAGCAGGAAGTCGTAGCTGTCGGACGAGGTTTCAGGCAGGTTTTCGAAGACAGCCGTAACCTGGTAATCGTTCTTGTTATCGATACGAATGCTTTTGCCAAGAGCCGCCACAGGATTGCCGAAATAAAACTCGGCTACTTTCCGGGAGATGGCCAGGCTGTTTGGCGAATTCAGGGCCGTGGCAGGCGTACCGGCCAGCAGGGGAATGCTGAGCATCTTGAACCAGTCCGCACCTGCCCAATGGCCTGTTTCTTTGTTGATCTTCTCACCAGCGGCAAACGTTACATTGGCGGCCCATCCCGTATAGCCAGCTGCATACACGACTTCCGGGAACTGCCTTTTCAGTTCATCGGCTAATATGCCGGGCGTAAATCGGCCTGTCTGCACCTGTCCGTCGTAGAACTGCCGTTGCATAACGTTGTATAGATACGGGCCGTTTGCATGGTAGCGGTCTATGCTTAGCTCGTCCTGAATCCACAGGAAAATGAGCAAACTACAGCCCATACCCAGCGCCAATCCCAGAATATTGATCGCCGAAAAGGCTTTGTTGCGAATGAGGTTTCGCCAGGCAATTTTGATGTAGTTCGTCAGCATCGGGGTTCGTTATTTTCGGGTTGTGGGCACGCCTATTTCTTTCTCAATAGTGTCGATGATGCGTTGCCGCTCCTGCTGCGATTTATTTTGTGCATCGAGGGTTCGGTCGTAGGTAAAATCGTCACCATCTTTCCGGAACCGATAGCGCAGGTGCAACTGCCCCGATTCTGAATTGTAGTTCACCTCTTTAGTATAGGGTTGTTTTCCACCCACGGCCACCGTCATGTTATCGCCATTGTTGATCGATACAATCGTCTGATCACTGCTGTTGATGTCAATCGACTCTGGCTGACGAGGTGGCGTAGGGGGCTTGGGAACACCCGGCGTGCGTGGAACCAGCGCGGCACGCGGAGCAACGGGCGGCCGGGGTGGTTCAGGAACGGCCACATTCAGTGAATCCAGAATGTGTTCGCGCAGGGCGTTTCGCTCGGCTTTGTTCAAACTGGACACATCGAAGGTGCGATCATAATCAATCGGCTTATCGTCGACGGTGCCTTTTATCCGGATCGATAGCGTTTTGCCGTCGTCGTTGATGCTCCGGCTGATGGATGAATGCTGGGCAAGAGCCAGCGATGTGGTAAAGGCCAGTAAAGTGGTTGCGAGCGTTTTCATGTTGGTTATTGATTGGTCGGTTTCGATAAGCTGCCCCAAAGTCAATGGATCAGGCGCGAAGGCAGTTATTAGCTAACAGACACCAAATTCTGCTTTACGTTGCTCCATACCTCACTCACTCCGTAAACTTTTGACTGGGTTCATCAGGGCGGCTTTGATGCTCTGGAAACTCACTGTTAGCAACGCAACGCCTACGGCCAGCAGGCCCGCTAGCGCAAACATCCACCAGGCTATGTCGATTTTGTAAGCAAACTTCTGGAGCCATTGATTCATAACGTACCAGGCTATGGGCGAACTCAGTACCAGCGCTACCAGCACCAGCTTAACGAAATCGAAGGTGAACAAGCCAAAGATATGAGCCGTCGAAGCGCCCAGGGCTTTGCGGATACCCACTTCCTTGGTTCGGGTTTCGGCCATAAAAGCGACCACGCCATACAAACCCAGACAGCCAATGAAGATGGCAATCCCCGCCAGCAACTGGAACAGCAGGTACATCCGTTCTTCGGTCTTGTAGAAATTGGCAAGTGTTTCGTCCAGAAAACTGTATTTAAAGACAAAGTCGGGGAAGGTGGCGTTCCAGTGCGTTTCGATCGTTTTCAGGAGTTGGCTGATGGCTTCAGGGCTGGTTTGGCCCGCGGCTAGTTTAATTCCCAGACTCCGGTATTGATCGCGGTAAGAGGTCAACACACTGGGTTCGATGTGCTGATGCAGTGAAAACGCGTTGAAATCTTTGACGACGCCAACAATGGGCTTTTTCATTTCTTCGCCGTTCACCGTCATCAACTTGCCAATCACCTGCTCGGGCTTCTGGAAACCGAGCCGTTTCATAAAAGCCTCATTGATTACCAGCTCCCGGATGGTGTCGGCGGGCTGGTACATGCGTCCGGCCAGCAGCCTGAGGCCGTAGGTATGCACGTAGGCGGTATCGGCCGGGCGCATCAGCACACCATAGTCGGGTTCTTTGTCTGAGTTACCGAAGCGAAACCCCGTTGTCCAGTTGCTGCTTGAGGACGGTGTTGTCATGGCAAAACTCATGGACTGTATACCGGGTAGACCCGTCAGTTTCGCTTTCAGACTTTCGAGCTGACCGGGCTTTTTCTCCGGTATCAGCACCGTTAGCACGGCATCCCGGCTGTAGCCTAAATCAGCTGAGCGGAAGTACTTCATCTGGCTGTAGGCAATGATCGTTCCAATAATGAGCAATTGTGAAATGGCAAATTGCCCCACAATTAATCCCCGGCGGAGCGATAGCTGCGCGTTGCCCCGACCCGATGCCCGGATCTTTCCTTTCAACGCCAAAATGGGTTGGTAACCCGACAGGACCAGGGCCGGATAAAAGCCTGCCAGTGTGGTGGTCAGTATCCCCAGGACACACAGAAAGAAGATAACGGTTGGGTCGAACAATGTTGCGCCCCCCGGCTTTATGTTGAGTAACTCGCCCACATACGGTAGTGATGCCTGTGCAACGATAAAGGCCAACACCATCGACAGGGCTGTCAGCACGCCGGTTTCACCCAGGAACTGACGAACCAGTTGACCACGCGAACTGCCCAGCACTTTCCGAACGCCTACTTCTTTGGCCCGCCGAATGGCCTGCGCAGTAGCCAGATTCACAAAGTTGACACAAGCTGTGACGAGGATAAACAGGCCAATTAGCGCCATTGCCCAGATCATTTCCTTGCTGACCGTCCGTTTGGCATAATTGTCGGTACGCGTGTCGAAGTGAATGCTGGTCAGCGGTTGCAACGCGTAGATCAGGTCACGAGCATCATCGGGTTTGTGGTATTTGCTGACGAAGGCAGCCAGTTGTTTGTCCATCTGGGCGGCAGCCATCGGTTGATCAGCTGGGGCATTGGGCAGCTTCAGATAGATCTGCGCCCCACCGTATGTCGACTGCCAGTCGTCCCAGTTGGTGCTGGCGCCAAACTGTTTTAGGGAAGCAAACGACAACAGGACACTGAAGGGCACGCTACTCGTGGTGGGCGGCTCCTGCACCACACCCGTTACGACAAAATCGGTCTTGTTTTCAACCCGGAGGGTTTTACCAATTGGATTGCCTGCACCAAAGTATTTTTCAGCCATACGCTCGCTCAACACAACTGTATTGGGATTGTTGAGCGATGTTTGCGGACTGCCGTTTTTCCAGGTGTAGTCGAACAGGCGGAAGTATTCGGGCTCCGCGAAGGCGATGACGCCATCACCTTCCTGAAATTTTTTAGTCGCTACATTCGCTCTCCCCCGCACGCTGACAACCACATTCGCCAATCGATAAACCATTGTTACATCGTGTTTCAACGATGGGAAATCGTTTCGGAGAGCCGGTAGCGCCGGAAGTGGAAGGCCAGCCTGCCAGCGGTCTTCCGTTGATTGTCTATTGCCCGAAATTAGCCGGTAGGTTTGCTCCGCGTGTGCATTGTGCTTGTCGAAGCTTAGTTCATAGCGAATGGCCAGAAACAA
The DNA here is from genome assembly GCF_000974425.1 of Spirosoma radiotolerans. Classification (NCBI taxonomy): domain Bacteria; kingdom Pseudomonadati; phylum Bacteroidota; class Cytophagia; order Cytophagales; family Cytophagaceae; genus Spirosoma; species Spirosoma radiotolerans. The sequence goes on along the minus strand of NZ_CP010429.1, from coordinate 6,104,476 downwards.
GAGCAGACAGCAGGCCAGGCTGAGTGTTAGCCCCAGCACGTTGATGATCGAATAACTCCAGTTGCGCTTCAGGGCGCGGAGGGCGGTCGTAAAATAGCTTTTAAACATAATGTTGGGTATTTGTGTAGAGCCGCAATCTCTTGCGGCTCCTGTGCGTCAGCAATTTTAGTATCTACAAAACCATCCGGTTGCTGAGCCGCGAAGGGTCGCGGCTCTACAAGTTTATTCCGATCGCAACGATTTAACGGGGTTCATCAGGGCAGTCGAAATCGTTTTGCCACCAACGGATACCACTACCAGTAACAGGACAAGAAGGGCGGGTGCAGCAAAAAGCCACCAGTCTAGCTCGATGCGGGCCGCGTAACTGGCCAGCCACATTTTGACTAAAAAATAGGTAATCGGCAGGCCGATTAGTATGGAGAACAGGACCGTTCGTATAAAATCGGTCGAGAGTAAAATCATCAGGTTTGTTGTACTGGCGCCAATGACTTTGCGAATGCCAATCTCCTTCGTTCGTTTAGAAACGGTGAACGTGGCCAGGCCGAACAGGCCTAAGCAGGAGATCAGAATGGCGAAGCCCGTCAGGGCGCCAAACACCTGCTGAAAGCGGTCGTCGGCTTTGTATTGTTTATCATATTCACTGTCCATGAAGAAATAGCTAAACGGCGAATAGGGAAAATTAGCCTCGTATACCTTCTTCAATGTCGCGAGTTGTTCCTTGGAATTTCCCCCGGCAAACTTTACGCTGGCGAATGAATCGAAGTTGGGCGAATACATATGGATGATCGGAATGTAGGCCGCCTTGGGCGATTCGTAGTGGTAATTTTTGACAACGCCCCGAATCGTTGCCTTGCGCCCCCAGAGGTCTACCCGTCTGCCAATGGCTTGTGCGGGTGTCGGGATTTCCCAGAGCCGGAGGGTTTCCTCATTGACAATAAGTTGCCGATCAGTTGTATCCGAAAAGCCGGGCCGGGTGGTAGCATCGAAGTTTCTGCCCGCCAGCAACTTGATACCCATCAGGTCAATAAACGAGGTGTCTATCTGAGTCAGGTAATAATTGTAGGAGGTTTTTTTGTCGACGTCCGATAAATTAATACCCGTTGTCGTATTCATCTGGGTCGATCCCATGCCCGGTACGGTACCGGACAGAGATACGGCCTTTACCTGTGCCTGATCGATCAGCATTTGCCGAAACGCTCCGTAATCCTGCTGCGCCTTGCTTCCCACCGGCGCTTTTACCACAAGCGTGCGATCAATGTTCACCCCCAGGTTTTGTTTCCGTAGAAAATTGACCTGCTGATAAACGGCGAACGTTTGTACCAGCAGAATCAGGGTAATGGCGAATTGAAAAACCACGAGCGACTTGCGCAGCAACGTCCCTTTGCCAGAGCGCGAAAAATTACCTTTGAGAACGGTAATCGGATCGAACGAAGACAGAACAAAAGCTGGATAAAAGCCCGATAAGGCAACACTTAGTACTAAAAACGCCCCAACGCTCTCCCAGAAAAATACGTCCCCGAATACGGTAAAGCCATCGGGCAGGCCCGCCACCTCAACAAACACCGACCGCAGCGCACCGACTAATCCCACGGCCAGGATTCCGGCAACAATATTGACCAGAACGGTTTCTGTGAAGATTTGTAGTCTTATCTGGATCTGGGTCGAGCCAACGACCTTTCTCATGCCAATTTCCCGTGCTCGGTCGAGGGCTTTGGCGGTGGTCAGATTCACGTAATTGACAAAGGCACTGAAGAGCACCAGGAGCGCCACGCCCAGCAGAAAGTACACGGACCGGGCGTCGCCATTCGGTTCGGTTTCGAAGTTCTTATGCGAGTAGAGGTGAATGTCGCTGATTTTCTGGCCGATCATCCGGTGATTTCTGACCTTCTTTTCGCGAATCAATCGGTTATTGAGGGCCACCAGCGATTTTGTGAACCCTTCATAACGGGCGTTATCGGCTAGTTGCACATAGGTGAGGGTATTGTTTCCATCCCAGTTGTCTTCCTGTTCACCAAAGTCCGACAGCATCGTCGGATACGAGAAAAGCATATCAAATTTCAAGTGTGTGTTAGCTGGACTATTCGGTACGACGCCTACTATTTCGAATAGAACGCTGCTTTCCGATCTTGGGATTTTCAGGGTTTTGCCCACTACATCGAGCGTATTGAAGTAGGTCAGCGCCATTTTTTCTGTCAGCACAACCTGCCGGGGCTTGGTAAAGAGATTGGTTCGGCTTCCCCGGAGTAGCGCGTAATTGAACATCGAGAAAAAGGAAGAATCGACGGCGAAGACATTATCGACCAGGTAATACGTATCGCCAATCTGAACCGTTAACATGGGCTCACCAATGGGATAAGCGCGGGTGAAATTGACGACTTCACTCATTTCCCGCTTCGCTTTAGGCCCAAGTGGAGGATTGGTTTCCGTGTCCTGTGCGTCGACCGAGCCACCGTTCATGTAGTCGATGGTGAGTCGCACAATCCGGTCAGCCAGCGGGTTGGTGTTCTCATAGCTCAACTCGAACCGCACATACTGGATAATGAGCAGCGCCACGGCCAAACCGGTGGCTAGCCCCACCACGTTGATGAGCGTGAACGTGGTGTCTTTCCTGAAAATTCGCAGGGCGATTTTGATATAGTTTCGTAGCATACGTGTAGGTAGTGACGCAATACCTTTCGGCTGTTTTAGGCAATAAACCCATTCGGGTCAAAAGCCAGTTGGGTGCTGAGACGCGAACGATCGCGTCTCTACATTATTCGGATCGTAATGAGTTGACGGGGTTCATCAGGGCCGCCTTGATGCTTTGGAAACTGACCGTCAGCAAGGCAATGCCGATTGCCAGAAGGGCGGCTACCACAAACATCCACCATTCGATGTTGATTTTGTAGGCAAATTCCCCCAGCCAGCGGCTCATAATATACCAGGCTATCGGAATCGCCAGGACAATAGCGATGAACACCAGCTTCAGGAAATCTTTGGAAAGTAACGTAACAAGGCTGGTAACTGACGCGCCCAGCACTTTCCGAACCCCAACCTCTTTAGTCCGTTGTTCAGCCGTGAACGTAGCCAGACCAAACAAGCCCAGACAGGCAATGAAAATAGCCAGGCCCGAAAAAGCCAGAAACAGATTGCCTTGACGCTCGTCGGACCGGTACTGTTGGGCAAATGTTTGGTCCAGAAAGGTGTACTCAAAGGGTTGGTTCGGGTTAACCTGTTTATAAACGGTGCTAACATACGCCAACGCGTCGGGTATTTGCTGTGCCGCAACTCGCACGAAAAGCTTGTCGCCCCGATCCGCATGCGTAACCAGAACTAGCGGCTCTATCTGGTTACGCAGCGAACGTAAATGAAAATCGTGAATAACGCCGGTAATGGGTATCCGCTTCGAATCAAATTCTACCAGACCATCTTTAAAGGATTTCCAGCCCAGTCTTTTAAGCATGGCTTCGTTAACGAGTACCGCTCCTGTCGAATCGCTGGCTAAGTCAGCCGAAAAATTTCGGCCTTCTTTCAACTTAATCTGCAAGACGTTGAGAAAATCGCGATCCACGGAGAAGTATTCTGTACTAACGGGTTGCTCTTTACCACTGGCATAGAAATCAAATGTGGATTTGTCGTTTAGTTCACCACCTATTGACCCATCGGTTAGCGTAGCACCTTTAATAATAGAATTTTGTAATAGCCTATCTTTCAAAACATTGGCTGATCGTTGAGCCGTTGGCGCTTTGAGCGAAAGCACCATAACCTGTTCCTGGTTGAATCCCAGTTGTGTATGCCGCATGTATTGTAGTTGGCGATAAACAACGACCGTTCCCACGATCATGACAATCGAAATTGTAAACTGTAAGACGACCAGTGATTTACGTAAAAAAACGCCTTTGCCACTGGTCGAGAAGGTTCCTTTCAGAACGGCGGTAGGATTGAAACGGGAGAGTACAAAAGCTGGATAAAGCCCACCCACTAAGCCAACCACCAAACTGAAGCCGAGCAACAAACCAAGCGTCCTGATGCTCCAGAAGTCAATAGTCAGTGTTTTATCCGTTACGTAGTTGAAAAGTGGAAGCAGACCATTTAACAGGAGCAGACTAACCACAAGCGCCAGTAACGACAACAGGATCGACTCAGACAAGAATTGGCCAACTAACTGAAGACGCAACGAACCGACGGCCTTTCGGATGCCGATTTCACGGGCTCGGCCGGCCGACCGCGCCGTTGCGAGGTTAATGTAATTGACAATGGCAATCAGCAGAATGAACAAGCCAATGGCTGAGAACGTGTAGACGTAAGCCATATTACCTACATTTTCTTCTCCCATCAGGTGGCTCGAAAAAAGGTGCATACGTGTCAACGGCTGTAACGCAATATCGAACGTAACCCCCTTTCCCGTCTCATCGCCGATGGCCCGGGCAATGTACTTTTTATAGAAAGCGGGCATTTTACGAGCCAGCTTTTGTGAATCACCATTGGGGTGAAGCATCAAATAGGTAGCTGAGCCAAAGTTGTCCCATTTGTCTGGCTGAATGCCATTGAGCGGGGTATTGCTATAAGGCAGAATAGCGCCAAATTTCAGGTGGTGATTCGTTGGAGTATCGCGAATCACCCCCACCACGGTCAGCGGGTGCTCGTCTTTTACGTTGACTATCTTACCCAATAACCCCTCCGTTTTGCCAAATAGCGACATGGCCAGTGTCTGAGTCAGCACAACGCTGTTCGGTTTTAACAAAGACAGCCGAGGATTGCCATCGAGAAATGAATAATCGAAGAACGAAAACAAAGTCGAATCGGCGTAAATGACATTCTTAACGTAAAGCGCTTTCTCACCAATTCGGAACAAAATTTCGTGGCCGGGTTTAACCCGCAGTACATGACTGACTTCGGGATATTCCTGTTGAAGGGCTGGTCCCATTGGCGCTGAAACAACCCCCAGATTCAGATCATTATCGCCCCATTTGACATGCAGGTTTAGCCGGTAAATATCAGCTGCACGGGCATGGTATCCGTCGAACGTGAGTTCGTCATAAGCGTAGAGCCCCAGCAGAATAGCGCCGACCATTCCACTAACCAAACCCAACAGCGTGAGGGCGCTATATAGTTTATTGCGAACCAGGTTTCGCCAGGCGATTTTCAGATAGTTTGATAACATAATGCGGGGCATTTATTCGCTTCGCAGCGATTTTACCGGATCCATCAGGGCGGCCTTTATACTTTGGAAACTGATCGTCAGTAAAGCAATGCCTACTGCCAGCAATCCTGCCAGGGCAAACATCCACCACGAAAGATCAATCCGGTAGGCGAAATCTTCTAGCCAGCGATCCATGGCAAACCAGGCAATAGGTACGGCCAGAACAATAGCGATCAGCACCAGCTTTAAAAAATCCCCGGAAAGGAGTGCAATGATGCTGACAACGGATGCGCCCAGTACTTTTCGAACACCGATTTCTTTGGTCCGTTGTTCGGCCGTGAACGCGGCCAGACCAAACAGACCCAGGCAGGCAATGACAATAGAGATCACGGCAAAAACTGTAAACAGCTGACTCGTTTTCTGTTCTGCTTTGTAGAGAAACGCAAACCGATCGTCCAGAAATGAATACGTGAACGGAGCCGGTGGGTTAAATGATTCCCATTGTTTTCTAAATGAAGTGATGATATCAGAAACATCGGCCGCTTTAACTTTCACGATGATAGCGCCAGAGTTTCGTCCGAGGAGCATCATCAGAGGAGCTATTTTTTGCCGGGCCGAGGCATAATGAAAGTCTTTCACAACGCCAATGATGGTGAACTCATGTTGTCCGGAACGAACAATTGTTTTGCCAATCGGACTGGTATTTCCCAGCCCTAACTCACGAACCGCCGTTTCATTGATAACGGCGGCTGTTGAATCGGTTGAAAATTCTTTGGAAAAAGACCGGCCTTCTTTCAATTCCATGCCCAGCGTTTTAAGGTATTCCTCGTCGACATGATAAATGTTGGTAGTAATTTCGGCGTGGCCTTTCGTGTCGTTTTCCCGTTTGGCGTAGATCACGGACCCATCCATATTGTTCATGCCAACCGGGATGTTGCCAGAAAGGCTGGCTTGAATAACGCGGCTATCTTGCTGAAGCTGCTGTTTGAAAACGGGCTCGTTTTGCCCCAGCATATACGAGTCCTGAATCACCAGCACCTGGTCTTTATCGAAGCCAACTTTCTTGTTTTGCATGAAATGCAACTGTTGGTAGGTTACCATCGTGGCCACGATCAACGTTCCGGAAACGGCGAACTGGAACACCACCAGGCCACTCCTGAGGCTGCTTCTGCGACTGGTTTGCACCGCTGATCCGCCTTTTAAAATCGTCGTTATTTTTGAGAAAGAGAGCAGAAATGCCGGGTAAGCACCCGCCAGAATACCGACGAAAAGGCCAAATGCCAGCAGAATACCAACATGTTTCACCGACAGTAAGGTACGAATCGACATATCTTTTCCCGCCAATTCATTGAAGGAGGGCAAGAGTAAACCAACGGCCAAAACCGCCAGCAGCAGGGCAATGAAGGTCAGCAATGTAGACTCAAGTAGAAATTGCCTGATCAACTGGGTTTTGACCGAGCCCATTACTTTACGAATGCCAATTTCTTTTGAGCGCCCCGCAGCACCCGCTGTCGATAAGTTGGTAAAATTGACAATGGCCAGGAGCAGAATAAAAACCGCCAGAATACTGAATATGTATACCGAATTAATGTCGCCGTTAGCAGCCAACTCAAATTTAGATGCCGAATGCAAATGAATATCGGTCAAGGGCATCAGGAAAAATCGGAACGTGTTCACCGATTTCTGCGCTTCGGCCAGACTAACACCCATGTCCGCCTTTATTTCGGGCACCACGTATTTCGCTACCAGCTGGGGGAACTTCGCTTCCAGCTTCTGGGCATCTGTGCCTTTGTTCAGGACTATGTAGGTGTAAAACCCAACATTGCTCCAGGTTGGCGACTTGACAGGCATATCGGCTGTACTTAGAAAGGCGTCGAAGTGGAAGTGCGTGTTGCCGGGGATTCGGTCAATGATACCGGTCACTTTTCGCACCTCTTGCCCTTTGCCAAAGAGAAGAGCCTTACCCATGGCCGGGCTTGTACCAAAATATTTTTGAGCAAAGGCTTTAGTAATGACAATGGAACCGGGCTCTTTCAAGGCGGTTTTTACGTCGCCCTCCAGCAAAGGAATAGAGAACATCTGCAGAAAGTTAGAGTCGGCCATGGCAATGAATTGCTCCTTGAATTGCTTCTCCTGGTACCGCATAAATACTTGGCTCCACGGTACCAGCCGGGTAACCGCCAGTACCTCCGGGAATGCAGCCTGGATGCCCGGCCCGACAGCCGCATCAACATTGGAGAAATCCGTAATGCCGCCATTTTCTGTCAAATGAAGCTCCACCCGATACATCTGGTTTGCCTGAGTTGGATAGCGGTCGTAACTCAGTTCATCCGTGACAAAAGCCGCTATCAAAATACAACAGGTCATTCCGACGGCCAGACCCACAATGTTGATGAATGAAAAAACCTTGTTTTTCATCAGGTTCCGCCAGGAAATTTTGAAATAGTTTTTGATCATGTTTGTGTAGAGCCGCAATCCCTTGCGGCTATTTCTGGGAATAAAAACCATCCGGGTAAAAAGCCATCCGGGTGCTGAGACGCGATACTTCGCGTCTCTATATTATTCAGATCGCAACGATTTCACCGGATTCATCAGGGCGGCTTTTACACTCTGAAAACTTACGGTGAGCAGCGCAATCAGGACCGTCAGGCCACCCGCCAGCAGGAAGACCCACCAGTGGATGTCCGTCCGGTAGGCGAAGTCGTTCAGCCAGGTGTGCATGGCATACCAGGCAATGGGTGAAGCAATCAGCAAAGCTACCAGCACTAAACGCATAAAATCTTTGGAGAAGAGGGCAACTAAACTCGCTTCCGACGCCCCCAGCACTTTGCGAATACCAATCTCCTTGGTCCGTTGCTCGGCCATAAACATCGACAGGCCGAATAAGCCCAGGCAGGAAATCAGAATGGCCACACTCGCGAAGACGCTAAATAGGGTTTGCTGGGTTTGCTCCCGGGCGTAGAGCCGGTCAAAGCGCGAATCCAGAAACTTGTAGTCGAAGGGACGTTCCGGAAAAAACTGCTTCCAGACCGACTTGACACGCTGGATGGCCGCCGGAACATTGCCTTTGATGGGAATGGAAATCCAGTTGAAATTTTGTTTGCCCATCACCATCGCAATGGCGGCCATCTGCTGATGCAGCGACTCGAAATGGAAATCTTTCGTTACGCCAATGATTTGCCCGTCGGCCCGGCCGTAGCGGAAGCGCTTGCCGATGGCCTGTTCGGGTGTCCAGCCCAACTGGCGCACAGCGGTTTCGTTGAGGACCACCATGGACGTATCGGTAGAAAACGAACGCGAGAAATTCCGTCCGGCGGCCATTGGAATCTGGTACGTGGGGATGAAATCATAGTCGACACGTAAACCACGCAGATTAATCTTCACTGGCGCCATGCTGTCCCCTTTTGGGGCTGCGGCATCGTAGGAGTCCAATAAGCGGGACGATGGTATCCGGGATGAGCGGCCCATATCGGCCACAACGCCCGTTTGCACCAGCTGCTGTTTCAGCGTTTCGTAGTTTGTCGTCGAATCACCAACATCCGACAAGAGCAGCATCTGGTCTTTCTGATAACCCAGTCGGTAATTTTGAATGTATTTCATTTGGTTATAGACCACCGCTGTGCTGATAATGAGCGCGATAGCAATAGCAAACTGCGTAATAACCAGTACTTGCCGTAGCTTACCCGTGCGCATGGCCGATCCTATCTGCCCTTTTAATACGCCTAGTGGCCGGAAGGATGTCAGGAAGAACGCCGGATAACTGCCCGCTACCAGCCCCGTCAGCAGCGTAATGGTGATGAGGATGCCCAGAAAGGCCGGGTTAAGGAGTTGACTAAACGCCAGCTGTTTCTGGGTAAACGCATTCAGCGCGGGTAAACACACCAGCACCAGCCCAATGGCAATGCCTAACGACAGGGTAACCAGTAAAATGGATTCGCTCAGGAACTGTCCAATGAGCTGGGAACGCAAAGCCCCTACAACTTTGCGCATCCCAACCTCTTTGGCCCGTCCCGCCGAACGGGCTGTTGCCAGATTCATGTAATTGATGCAGGCAATGAGCAGAATGAATAAACCAATGGCCGAAAACAGATAGATATACGTAATGTCGCCGGTGGGTTCCACCTCCGAATCGGTATGTGACCGCAGGTGAATATCCGTAAGTTTTTGCAGATTCAGCACCGACCAAGTAGCAGCTTGTCTGCCTTCTTCGGAGGGAACGTATTTGTTTTGAAATGCTGGGAAATTAGCCTCAATACGTTTTGGATCGGCGCCCGGCCGTAAGAGCATATACGTATTAAACGAGTTGTTGCTCCAATTGGTACGCAGCCCTTCAGCCCCATAAACGCGGTTGTCATTCAGGGTTGAGAAGGAAAGCAGGAAGCCGGGATGAAAATGGGCCTGGGGCGGTAGCGGTTCATATACACCCGTTACGGTTAAGTCGAACTGATTGTTCAATCGGACAGTTTTGCCAATCGGGTTTTCCTTGCCGAAGTATTTTTCGGCCATTGGCCGGGAAAAGAGAATGGAGAATGGGTTGACAAGCGCCTGATCAGGATTGCCGCTCACAAAGTCGAAGCTAAATACTTTAAAGAGGTTCGCTTCGGCAAAAAACATGTCTTCCTCATTGAATGAATGCTCGCCATACCGTACCAGGCCACTATTGTCAAGCGTCCTGACCACTTGTTCTGCTTCCGGGAAGTCCTGCCTGATTAATGGACCAAACGGGGGAGCTGCCTGCGCCAGTCGTAACGATACCGTTCCTTCTGACGATAAAAATGTTCGGTTAACCCGATACGTCCGGTCTGCATTGGCATTGTAGCGATCATAGCTCAACTCATCCTGTACATAAAGGGCAATCAGTAGGAAGCAGGCAAGTCCAACCGCAACGCCAGCCATATTAATGACGCTAAATGCTTTGTGTTTGCGCAAGTTGCGGAAAGCGATGAGCAGGTAATTACGTATCATAACTGGACAGGTCTTATATGGCACAACAAATCAATATGCCAAATGCCGTACCAGAAAGATAACCGTTTGATTATCAATAAACTTTGTTTGGGGTGGGCTTAGGAAGTGTCCGCAAACGGACGCTGTACGTACAGTTGCGGACATGCAGAGTTACAGGCCGGTAGCCTGTACAATAATGAGGACCGATTGACCTGCTAAGCCAACGGATGGTTGTCTATTTCTTGGTAAAGTTACATACGGTGGGCCTTTATTGATTTCTGAACTTTCTACAGATTTCCTACAGATTTTGGTAGTAGTCTTGCTATATAGATTTCATTCTTTTTTTAGTGAATTTATAACGTGTGTCTTGATGGCATAGAGCAGTACTCAACAACTAGTTTTAATCGTATGGAGTCTGAAAAGATGTTCCACCAAAGGAGTAGTATCCCTCTTTTGGTGGTAGATAAAAATAAAGATCATCAATTATTGATTGGATACTGCTTGCGAACAAAAATCCCACAGGCCGAACCTACTTTTGCGGCCACAACGCAGGAAGCGCTCTCTTTTCTGAGGCATTCATTTAACCAAAAGGAAGATTTTCCCAAGCTACTTCTTCTTGACCTCAGTCTGCCAAAAACAATTCACGGTTTTGCTTTGCTAAAGGAGATTCGAATTTGCTATCCGCTTCTTCCGGTTATCATTTTAAATACTAAACAGGACCAGTCTCTTGTCAATAGAGCCTATCAGCTAGGCGCTCATTCGTTTATGGGGAAACCTTTAAATTTGGAAGAGTGGGAAAATCATTTTCAAATGATAAAAGAGTACTGGCTCTGGACCGTAACTCTATCTTGAGGAAGTCAATTAATTCGTAAACCATTCGCGCTTTCGTTTAGGAAAAAACGATATAATTACTGTTTTTATCTGCTTTTAGTTAGCCATAAATAGCTGGATAAAAGCAGATAAAAACAGTAAGAAAAGAAGCAAGAAAAACGAGGTAATGACCAAACGGCCTACTATATCCCTCTGCCCTGGATTAACCGCAAAATAATGGCTATAACCGCAATTACCAGCAGGATATGAATAAGTCCGCTAGTAGCAATACCCGCGCCTAAAACGCCCAGGAAGCCTAGTAACCAGATGATAATGAGAATGACAGCGATGGTATACAGGAGATTGCCCATGGTTTTTTGTGATAGAGAGTGAACGATTAATTGGTTGACTGTTGACAATTACAACCTATATTTTTTTAAAATGTTTGGTCTGTAACACTTCGCCGGTTAAACCAATGTGTTCATTTACCCATCTAATGCAAAGAAATAGGCCAGCTGCTAAACTCGATTTTTCTTATTATCATAAACGTAGTTCCTTGCCTTTTGTGGCTTTATTTGTCTTCGGTCATTGTATCAAGATTGTAAACTTATAAACAAAATGCAATGAGCTATATTTAGTTCGCTTGGTTTAAGCTGATGTTTGAAAAATGTTTTTTTGCTACATTAAACTTAAGTTTTGGTAGAGTCAGTATAGACTTTTTTAGCCTTGGTCAATTATTCATCACGTTAAAACTATTCTTCAGCAAGTACATGATAAAACAGCCGATGCAGACAGGTTTTGTGCTCATTCCAGGTTACAAAGATCCTCAAGATACACAGAGGATGATCAGATTAGAAGGTAATGGGAATTACACAATTATTCATTTTGCTGATAGCTCAAAAATTTTGATGGTTGCTCAAACATTGAGATATTTTGAAGAGCAAATTCCCAATTTTATTCGGGTTAACAAATCTGCATTAATCAATCCTGCTCATGTTGACGAATTAATTCGAACAGGACCAAAAACCATGCTTTTGCGTCTGGACGACGGGCTGGAGTTACTCGTTTCCCGCCGTCGGATTAGTGATGTAATAATGAAATTGGCAAGTTGATCCAGACTAATTCGATTGCCTGATAACTGTGCCGTTGCGAATCTTACTCAGACCGCAAACTTTTGACCGGATTCATCAGGGCCGCTTTGATGCTCTGGAAACTCACCGTTAGCAGGGCAATCCCGATAGCCAGCAGACCCGCCCGCACAAATACCCACCAGCCAATGTCAATCCGGTAGGCAAAATCCTGCAACCAGTTAGTCATGGTCCACCAGGCAAGGGGGGAGGCCAGCAGAAGGGCAATGACAACCAGTTTGACGAAATCTTTTGAGAGAAGGGCTACGATGCTGACGACCGATGCGCCGAGCACTTTGCGAATACCAATCTCTTTGATACGCTGGCCGACACTGTGCAGGACTAACCCGTATAAACCTAGGCAACAGATCAGAATAGCCATGCCGGTAAAGGCGTTGATGAGCCGGGCAAGGAGCGATTCGGTTTGGTAAAACCGGGCCACTTGTTCGTCCATAAACTGGTATTCAAACACTTCATTCGGGAATAGTTGCTGCCACGTTTGCCGGATTCGCTGGAGTGTCTGCGCTGGATTATGCCCCGAGATTCGGATACCCGCTCGGGCATACCAATCAGCTTTACTGGCGATTAAACAAGGTCCTATGGCCTCCCGAAGTGATTTCTGATGAAAATCTTTCACCACGCCAACAATGGGTAGCGGAACGGGCGAGGAATAGTACTGGAGTTTTTTGCCCAGGATCTGCTGTGGGTTGCTGAAGCCAAGCTGGTGAGCCAGCGTTTCATTAATCAGGTATTCCTGGACGGTGTCGCTGGGCACTATATTACGACCGGCTACCAGTTTTAAGCCGTACGTTCGGACGTAGTCGGCATCGGCCAGCCGGTCCCGAACGGGAAAAAGAACCCACTCGTTGCTCCCGTTAAATTTAAAGGAGCCGCCAAACAACTGATCACTCGATGGAGGGCGGTGGCTTAAACTGACCGACACAATGTCGGAATACTGCGAGATCTGCTTCTTGAACGCTTCCTGCCGGGCCTTTTGATTGGCTGGTACTGATACAAGCACGACATTTTCTTTCTGAAAGCCCAGATCGGCCTGCTGTATGTATCGAATCTGATTTGCCACGACCAACGCTCCGATAATGAGCGACTGACAAACGACAAACTGCGTGACAACCAGCACCCGCCGTACGGTAAAACCCCGCCCCGAAACACCCGTAAGCTTTCCTCTCAGCGCAGCCCAGGGCGAAACGCCCGACAGAACAGCGGCCGGATAGCCACCCGCCAGCAGCATAATGATCACCAATAGCAAGCCGATGAACAGGGACGTAGATGGGTCGATCTGTAACGTTAGCGGTGTCTGAACCCAATCCGTGAAGGAGGGAAGCAGCAGTGCCACCAGCAGCAGCGCCAGCGTGGCAGAGGCTAAAACGATCAGGCTTGTTTCGAGAAGAAACTGGCCGACTAACTGACTCCGTGAACTGCCCAGCGTTTTGCGAACGCCAACCTCTTTACCCCGTCGGAGCGCCTGGGCCGTGGCCAGATTGATGAAGTTGATGCAGGCCGCCACAATCAATAACACACCAATGATGCCCAGCGACCAGATCATCGAAGCACGAATCGTTTCGCCACCCCGCTTCACGTCGACGTGAATGTCTCGTAAAGGCTGCGTGTGAAACTGATAGAATTTTGCCTCTGCGCCGTATTGCTTCCGGGCTAACGCCGGGAATGCTTTTTCAAGACTCAGGGCCGCTTCCGGATCTTTGAGCCTGACATATAGCCGGTTGGTGCTGTTAAGAAATCCCCAGTTGGTTTCCTCATACGCGGGATCGATTTGCTTTAACGTAGCCATCGAAATAAACAACCCCAGATTCGTGTCGGTCATGGGCGGTGGGTCGGCCACAACGCCCGTGATGGTTACCTCCGTTTGATTATTGATGGTTAGGGTCTGCCCAATTGGATCGGCGTTCCCGAAATATCGCCTTGCCCACGATTGGATCAGCACCGCGCTGTTGGGCTGACGAAGGGCGGTTTTGGGGTTACCCTGCAGCCATGTATAATCGAGTATGTCGAACCATTCCGGCTCAACCTGGCCCGTGCCTTTGTGTTCGAGAAAACGCAACGGAGCAGACTGTCCCATTGCCGTCCGCCTGACCTGAACGGTTAACTCCCGGTTCATGATCAGGAATGCCGCCTGTTCCACCTGCGGATAATCTTTCCGGAGTGTTGCGGCCATAGGCAGGGGTGCTTCCGGATTGTACTCAATGGAGCCATCGGCCAGGTGAAGGTCTGTGTTTATTCTGAAAAGTCGGTCCAGATTAGCATGGTGCCGGTCGATGCTTACATGATGGCGCAGGAACAGAAAAATCAGTAGTCCACCCACCATCCCAACGGACAGGCCAATGATAGTCAGCAACGTATATATAAGCTGGGAGCGGAGGTTCCGAAGGGCGATTGTAACGTATGAACGTAGCATAAATGGATTTGTGTAAATCATTCACTGCGCAAGCTCGTTACCGGATTGGCCAGGGCTGCTCTGATCGTCTGGGTGCTGACAACCAGCGCCGTCAGCAAAGCCAGACAACCAGCTACCCATGCAAACGGCCACCAGGACAGCTCCGTGCGGTAAGCAAAATGAGTAAGCCAGTCACCCAACAGATAATACGCGATTGGCCAGGCGATACCATTGGCAATCAGCAGGATCAGGACAAACTCCTTCATAAACAGGTTGACGATACCCAAAGTCGATGACCCCAGCACTTTCCGGATACCGATCTCCTTGGTCCGCTGGGTCACGTTCAGCGAAACCAGCCCCAGTACACCCAGCAAAACGATGAGCAGCGCAAGTGTAGTAGCCAGCCGCGATGCCTTCTGTAATTGAATCTCGATCTTATAGAGTTTCTGAAGCGTGTCGTCCATGAAGGCGTAATCGAACGGGGCATCGGGGAACAGGCGCGCCCACTCGTGTCCAACGGCTGCTACCGTTTCAGGTAATCGGCCAGAGCCAGCCGCGATCTTAAACGAAAAGTAGCGGTAAATAGGGTTGCTGCGGTTGTTGAGGAAGATAAGGGGTTTGATCGTTTGGTGGAGAGAGCCGAAGTGAAAATCGGTGAGAACGCCACTCACTCGATACCGCCGGTTGTTACCCTGAAACCGCACCAATTGATCAATCGCCTTTGCCGGGTTGCCCCATCCCAACGCCCGTGCAGCGGCTTCATTCAACACAACGTTCAGGGAATCACCCGGATTGGCGGTGAAATAGGCTCCTTCCCGAACGCGCAGACCATACGTTTTCGCAAATTGCTCGTCGGTCGTCAGCACCTCAGCAACGATGGCCTGCGTGCTGTCGCGCCCCTGTGGAAACAGGCGACCACTACCGCTCGTTCGGCCATCGGGAATTTCAAACGAAAGACTCACATGGCTCACACCAGGAATGCGCGCCAGTTGGTGTCGCACACCTTCCATTCGCTGTACGCCCTCCCGCGACCAGTCTCGGGGCACCGACGACACGGTCAGGATTTGCTCTTTCTGGTAGCCTAAATCTTTGCTGAAGAAAAAAGAAACCTGTCGGCCAATCACTACAGCGCCCACAAAAACCAGGATGGCCACCGTGAATTGAAACACAATCAACGCCCGGCGAAAGCCGATGCCCTTTTGCACCGATGCCGTCAGCTTACCTTTCAGTGAATCGACAGAAGGCAGCCCGGACAGCACAAAAGCCGGATAGCTACCAGCCAGTAAGCCAATGGCTAACGCCAGTATCATGACCGCCAGGAAGGCGTAAGGCGACCAGCTTATTACCGACGGTATTGGTTTGTCGAGCAAAGCCGCGAAGCTCGATCGAAACAGTTCATAGCCGCCTAAGGCCAGCACCGTAGCGCCCGCGGTTAAGAGAAGCGCTTCGACCAGAAACTGAGCAATTACCTGCTTTTTAAGGCCACCCAGCACTTTCCTAACCCCAATTTCCCGCAACCGCGTAGCTGACATGCCGATGGTAATATTCACGAAATTGACCACGGCCATCAGCAGAATGAAGAGCCCAATAACGGCCAGTGTAAATACCATTTTTTCAACCAAACCAGCGTTTGCCTTCAGGTATACTGTTGATAGAGGGCTGAGGTAAGCGGTCAGGTTTTCTTTAAAACCGGGAGGGGCATACGTAGCCAGCGTTTGGGTAATGGGTTGAGTTAGCTGGTCGGCGGTTATGCCCGGCTGTAACTCCAGATAAGTAGGAATATACTGATTCTGCCAGGAGCGCATAGCGGCTTCCGGCATAAAATAACCAACGTTACGCATCGGAATAAACACCTGATCGGGCAGCGATAACAGGTTGGTGACGCTGTTAAAAGGTAGTTCTTTCAGGATGCCCGTAATGGTAAATACCTGCTTGCCACTTGCCGGCGTCTGTACCGTTAGTTGCTGGCGAAGCACATCGGTTTTACCGAAATATTTTTGAGCCAGTGCGGCCGTAATAACGATTGAATTAGGGGCCAGAAGTGCCGTGTTTGGATCGCCATAGTCCAGCGGAAAGCCGAACATGGAGAGTAGGGTTGAGTCGCCAACCTGGATTTGTTCTCTAAAGTGATTCTGGTCTTTCGACACAATGGCTGTGACACCGTAAAACCGGTAATAATTGGCTACCAGCGTTGGGTATCGCTCCTTGAGCGTGGGGCCAATGGGCGCCAGCGTGGTTATGTCCATGCCCATACCTGGCTCTTTCCATCGGCTTTGCACAAGGTACTGCTGAGAACCATGGCGCAAGGTTTTGTTAACGGCTAGTTCGCCTAGAATGTAGTTGCCAATTAGCAACAGAAACGTAATACCAACCGTTAGGCCGAGTAGCGTAACCAGAGCGTAGAACCGACGCCGGAGCAGGTTGCGTAGCGCGATTTTTATGTAATTCTGAAGCATGAGTCAACCGGTTTAGGCGTAGCACTTATTGATTAGCACCAAGAAGGGATTTGCTGCCGTGAAGGTATTAACTATCGCCTTTTGTTTGGATTCTTGCCTGAATTACAGTGCGTTAAAAAATGTTAAGCTTTTCGGTTGTGTTGATTTTGAATAAATTGACTTCACGTATACTACAGCAAGTTCCAAAAAAGGAAGGAACCACAAAGGCATAGAAAACACTGAGGGCCATGCACGAAAAGTAAATCTCAAAAACCTCTGTGTTTTCTGTGACTCCGCTTCGGCGGTCCGATGTGGTTCATTAAAAGCAGGTACCTAATCTCCTCAGTTCGGAATCAGGCCATGTGGCGGGGTCGAATAGTGATGCATCTACCCAAAAATCCCCGATTTGGCTTTCTGCCCAGCGCTTCCTAGAAATGCTTTTCTGGATAGACCACGACTGGGCAACACGTGTTGGAATAGACTGTGGTAAGTGGCACTATGCTAGGCATAGCGCTTTATGGGCGGAATTGAGAAATAGTCCCTATAAAGTAGAACAACCAGACTTTTTTGTTTTACTTAGTCTACTCAGCCTGTTATATGCGCTCAGCTGGCCTGCTCTTGTTTGTTTGGTTGACCAGTCTCATTCTGTCAGTGAGTTGTGTCGATCCTGAAGACTTATCGCTACGGGGCACCGTCGACTTAATTGTAGTGGATGGCTCTATAACCAACTTAGCCGAACCCCAGTTGATCCTCTTGAATCGATCTAAATCCGATCCTTTGACAGGACGATTTGGTACAACACCCATTACCAGGGCGAGCGTTGAAGTAGTTATTGATTCTTCTCAAATTATTAGCTGCCACGAAACGGTGGATGGCACTTATCAATTACCCAACGATTTTCGGGGGCAGGTAGGTCATGCCTATCAACTCCGCTTTACCCTCCAAAACGGCACTCGGTACATATCCAGCCAGCAAATTATGCAACCGGTGCCTGCGATTGATAAAGTCAGCTCACGCTTTAATCCTAGAGCCATTTCGCCCCCTATTGGGAACTTCTATACGGCAGGGCACGAGCTATACATTGACTTTACCGACCCGGTCAACGAGCGCAATTTCTACCGTTGGGACTGGAAACTTTGGGAAAGACAGGAATGGTGTAAAACCTGTTACCAAGGCATTTATTCGATCTTTACTGTTAAAGCTGACTTGACGCAGCAGGGCGATATAGGCAATATCTACTACTATACATCCACTAACACGGACTTGCTGGAAGATTGCTACTATGAATTGACACCCCCGCCTTACTCTAAAAAAAACCCGTTACCCGAATATTTGTATGACTACAATTGCCGAAGCCAGTGCTGGGAAATTATTTATAGCCATAACACCAACGTTTTCGATGATCAATTCAGTAATGGCGGACACGTATTGGCTCGTAAAGTAGCGAATATCCCATTCTATCAGCAGGCCGCCTGCTTAGCCGAAATTCGCCAAAGTTCATTAACGGCTGATGCCTACCGGTATTTTCACCTGTTTCAGCAACAGACTCAAAATACAGGCGGCTTAGCTGATACGCCACCCACGGCACTGATTGGTAACGTATTAAATGCAGCAAATCACCGGGAAGGGGCAGTAGGCTATTTTACAGCATCGGCGGTTTCAACCAGCCGTTACTGGCTCGATCGAAAAGACGTATCAGGCCGTTCGTTAGGGAATTCCGACCCTGCCAACCCATCCATGCTGTTGGGAGCCGAATTATTCTTTGCGCTGAATCTCCGCCAGCCTAAGCCAGAGCCATCCCCTCCCTATCAACCTGAACTTTACCTGATCAGTAGTCCTCCCCGTCCACCAACTGCCGTCTGTGCGCCCAGTAATAGCAAAACACCTTATAGACCTGAAGGCTGGCGAGACTAATTTTGTTGTGTAAGTGCCTTACTGTTCGTCTACTAGTAGCTCTGCTCAATGAATAAGTGTCAACAGCCACTTATGCATGTTCAATAACCATTGTCCGTACTTTCCCATTCTCAAAGCGGTAGACATGATTGATTTGACCATCGCTCACTATCTGTCCACTTAAATCTCTGATGACCTGGTGAACCTTTACCGCAATCTGACCACCAGGCTTTATCTCAAACGAGAGCGGCTCTACCGTAGGATTGATTTGTTGCCATTGGCGTAACCAATAAGCGCGTACCTCATCATGGCCAGCTACATAGCCACCTTCCCACCCGTTGGGCCAGGCCACATCGGTGTGCATATGGGCCAGGACGGCATCAATATGGCGGGCATTAAAATCCAGATAAAGCTGACGAAGAATGGGTTGATAGTCCATGGCTTAGTAAACGGTTTGAGACAGGATTGAATGAGTCAAAGCTAAGCCAGGTTTTCATCGGTTGAGCGTCGGTATCGATTGAGATTTTGACAGGTTTTCTTGAGAAGACTACAACGGCTAAGTTGTTCTAGACGTGGTCTTGCGGTTCAGATACGCATGAACGCCGGGTCTGTCTTTATTCCGATCGTAAACTTTTGATCGGATTCATCAGGGCCGCCTTGATGCTTTGGAAGCTCACCGTGAGTACGGCAATACCGATTGCCAGGAAACCGGCTACCACGAAAACCCACCATTCAATGTCGATTCGGTAGGCGAAATCCTGCAGCCAGCGATCCATGGCATACCACGCAACAGGCGACGCAATGATGATGGCCATCAGGACAAGTTTCAGGAAGTCTTTGGAGAGCAGCGCCACCAGACCGGGTATGGACGCGCCAAGCGTTTTTCGAATCCCAATCTCTTTTGTCCGAAGGCGGATCACGTACATAGCAAGCCCCAGCAGACCCATGCAGGCGATAAAGATCGCCAACAAGGCAAACACCCCAAAAATTCGTTGGGCGACCTGCTCCGACTTGTACAAGGCGCTCCAGTCAGCGTCGAGGTACGAGTAATGAAAGGGTTGATCGGGTAGGTATTGCTTCCAGACGCGTTCGATCTGGCTGACGACGGAGGCTGGCGCATCGGCCTGTATCCGTACCGCCAGCTCATTGTCGACCCGACGGAAAAGCCGGTCATTCAGGATAAACAGCGGACTGATGCGCTCGTGCAGTGAGCCAAAATGAAAATTTTGGACGACGCCGACGATGGTGTAAGTGACAGGCGGACCACCCCGAGTTGAAAAATTATCGGGACTGGTAATTTGCTTGCCAACGGGATCTGTCAGCCCTATTTGGCGGGCTGCTTCCTCATTGAGAATCACCGACAGCGAATCGTCGAACTGGCGGGTAAACGGGCGCCCGGCCAGCATACTCATCCGTAATGTTTGCAGGTATTGTTCATCAACCACGCACCCTTTGCCCGTAATGGTTTCATTCTCGCCATTTTTTCGGAAGGTAATCCCGAAAAATCCTTCTTCGCCGGGGGCGCTGCTCGTTCCTCCCACGCTGGCAACGCCAGCCAGTTTAGTAATCTCCTGCTTAAAGGCTTCTGTGTTTTTATCCAGAAATCCGGCACCCTTTAGCTTAAGAACCGATTCTTTCGTGAAGCCTAACTCTTTCTGCTGAATAAACGCCAGTTGACTGAATACGACAATCGTACTCACGATCAGTAGCACAGATATGGCAAACTGAAAGACCACCAGTCCATTCCGTAACAAATGGCCCTGTCGGGTGGAAGAAAACTTACCTTTCAGGACTTTAATTGGCTCGAAGGCCGAGAGTACACCCGCCGGATAGCTGCCCGCCAGCAGGCCAACGGCAATGGCTCCTCCAAATAACAACGGCAGCGTTTGCCAGCGTACCAGCGACAGCAGGGTAAGAGCTTTGCCCGCCAATGTATTGAATGGAGCCAGTAAGGTAACAACCAGCACTAAAGCCACGATCAGGCTAAACAAGCTAAGCAGAACCGATTCGGTCAGAAATTGAGCCGCAAGTTGATTAGTTGTCGAACCAAGCGATTTACGAATGCCTACCTCCCGCGCCCGCTCCGACGAACGGGCCGTAGATAGATTCATGAAATTGATGCAGGCAATCAGCAACACGAAAGCCGCAATAATGGAGAAGATAGAAACCAGTGAGCGGCTACCGTTGGCCTGTTGTTCAACTTCGAGGTGCGAATCGAGGTGAATACTGCGCAGTGGCTGGAGAAAATAGAAATAGCCGTTGCCCGCCTTTATATAGTCACGGTAAGAAACCCCAAATGTACGCTCTACTTCGCCTGCTGCGTATTTTTCGACTACGGCAGGCAATTTGGCCTCAACCGTTTCGGGGCTGGTATTCGGTTTCAGCAGTAAATAGGTGTAAGCCGAGAAACCAATATGATTGGGCTGTTCGGGTTCCGGTCCCCGCGCCGATACCAGAAAATTAAATGTGAAATGAGTATTATGGACTGGATCGGCACAAATGCCTGTCACCTCCAGCTTCGGCCCCTGCACGATTTCCAGCACTTTGCCTACTGGATTGGCAGACCCGAATAAGCGAGCCGCGGTGCTTTGGGTCAGTACAACCGTGTTGGGGCGGGTCAGTGCCCGCTCGGCCTGGCCACGCAGAAAAGGCACCTGAAAGACCTGGAAAAAGGTCGAATCGACACCTTGTACACCCCGCTCTTCAACCGTGCGGCCGTCAATCTTAAAGAGAACCGGGTCGTTGTTATTGCCAAAACTAAATACACGGGTAGTCTGCTCGATTTCAGGAATTTCTTTCTTGACCGATTGCGCGTACGAAGGGGGAATAACGGCGTATTTAGTACTGCGGCCCGGATACCGGCGCTCAAGCGCCATACGGTAGACACGCTCGCCGTTCGACCAGTGCTGATCGTAACTCAGTTCGTCGGCCACGTAGAGCACAATGAGCAGACAGCAAGCCATACCGATGGCTAAACCGGCTATGTTGATAGCTGTGTTGGCTTTATGTTTGGCCAGATTCCGAAGCGCAATTTTAAGGTAGTTATGTAACATATAAAGAGTGCAACCGCACTGGTCAAGAGTTAAATACGGGACCTGTTCATCTTGATGGCGCAAGGCTCTAGCCTTATGTCTATTATTTTCCGGCCTCTGGCCGGTATTATAAATAACTTAGTTGCATACCGGCCAGAGGCCGGAAAATAGTAGACACAAGGCCCGAGTCTTGCGCCATCGCGTCGACATTACTCGCTTCGTAAACTCTTCACCGGATTCATGAGGGCGGCTTTTATGCTTTGGAAACTCACCGTTACAAACGCGATGCCCACAGCCAGTAACCCCGCCATCGCAAAAACCCACCACTCGATGTTGATTTTGTAGGCGAAGTCGTTCAGCCACTGGCTCATGGCGTACCAGGCAAGGGGAGAAGCCACTAAAAGCGCAATCAGAACGAGCTTTAAAAAGTCTTTAGAGAGTAAACCAACAATACTGAAGACACTGGCGCCGAGCACTTTCCGAACGCCAATCTCTTTGGTGCGCTGCGCCGTTGTATAGGCCGATAAGCCAAACAGGCCCAGGCAGGCCAGAAAGATGGATAGGAACGAAAAAATGCTAAAAATGAGTCCGGTTCTTGTTTCGGCAGCGTAGAGCTTGCTGAACTCTTCATCCATAAATTCGTAGGAAAAGGGCCGGTCGGGGATGAGTGTCCGCCATTTGCTTTCCAGAAATCGGAGCGTGTTGGGCAACTGACTGCCCGATAGTTTAACCAGCAGAATCTCACCGCCATTCTGCGGAAAAAGAACCAGTGGGCCAATTTTCTGCTTCATCGACGCGAAGTGAAAATCGGCCACAACGCCTTTTATTTCGCCCAGTCGCCCATTCATATCCAGCCACTGACCAATGGCTTGCTGGGGTGTCCAGCCAAGTTCTTTTACGGCGGCCTCGTTGAGAATAAACCGACTTCGGGTGAGGCTGTCATTATCCGTGCGCGAGATACGGTCCATGTCGGCGGCATTCAGGTTGCTGCCCGCAATCAGTTGTAAACCCATCGTGGGTACGTAATCTTCATCGATGGTCAGTCCGGCTACCATTTTCCGCTGATCGGCCGCCATGTTAGCACTGCGCATCCCATACCCGCCTTCCACAAATACCGGCGAATCAGATGCCAGTGATACATGTTGAACATCCGCATTTTGCCGGAACTCACTTTTTATGGCCGCTATTTTCTCATTGACCTGCTTATCAACGGGAAGCATCAGCACATGGTCTTTGCTGTAGCCTAATTTCTTTTGTTGCACAAAGGCCAACTGGTTGCGAACCAGCAAGGTGCTGATGATGAGGAAGGCGGTAATGGCAAACTGAAAGACAATCAGCGCCCGCCGAAACTGACCCGCTCCAGCGGTTTTCAGATGCCCTTTCAGGACGCGTACCGGCTCAAACCGCGTCAGTACCAGGGCCGGATAACTGCCTGCGATCAAGCTGACAACCAGGCCAATACCTACCAGAAGCAGGAGGTTGCGGGGTTCGAACCAACTGCTAACTGAAAACTGCCGGTCCGACAGGTCGTTGAATACCGGCAACGCCAATGCCGCCAGCAACAAGGCCAGCACCAGCGCAATGGACGTAACAATCACCGATTCGCCAATGAACTGCCCGAAGAGTTGCCCGCGCATGGCACCCATCACTTTCCGTACGCCCACTTCCTGCGCGCGCTCCACCGCCCGCGAGGTAGCCAGATTGACGTAGTTGACGCAGGCAATCAGCAGAATGAGCAGAGCTATCGACCCGAAAATATAGATGTAGGTCAGGTCGCCGTTGGGTTCGAAGCTGCCCTCAACCTGCGAATACAAATGCACCCGACGCAGCGGCTCCAGATTATACGTCAGGTAACCCCCCGCCGACATTTCCTCTTTCCCGAACTGTGTTTTCATGAAGCCCGGAATTTTGGCCTGTAAAGGGGTCATGGCTTCGGGTTTACGAAGCAGTAGATAAGTGGCGTAATTGGACGAGAACCACTCTTCGTTTTTTGCTGCGGGCAGCGTTAGAAACGACGTCAGCAGGTCGTATTTGATCTGCGAATTAGCGGGACTGTCTTTCACAACGCCCGTAACGGCATAATCCCGAAACGACCCGCCCGTATTGATGCGAATCGTTTTACCCACCGGATTCTCGTCGCCGAAGTATTTGCGGGCTGTGCTCTCCGACAGCACAACTAGGTTTGGGGCAGCCAGTGCCGTTTGGGCATTGCCTTTCAGGAGCGGGAATGAAAACAGGGTAAAGAAAGCCGAATCGGCGAAGACGATCCGTTTTTCGCTGAACTGCCGGTCGCCGGTATTGACAACTCCATCCCGGTTAATGAGCCGCACGCCCGATTCTATTTCGGGAAACTGCCGCCCAAATTCTTTCACGACTTTGGTACCCGTTTGCGGGATTTTGGCGACCTTACCCTCCATGCTGTACTCCATGGTTACGCGCACAATTCGGTCGGCTTTCTGCTGAAAATCGTCGTAGCTCAGTTCATGGGTGATGTACATGAACAGCAATAGGCACGAGGCCAGACCTACGGCCAGCCCAACAATATTGATGCTGGAGAAAACCTTGTTTCTCCACAAGTTTCGAACCGCAATTCGGAGGTAGTTCTGGATCATACTTTTGGGCTTTGATAGCGCGAGGCCCGAGCCTCGTGCCATCCAATACGACATTACTCGCTTCGTAAACTCTTCACTGGATTCATGAGGGCGGCTTTTATGCTTTGGAAACTCACCGTTACAAACGCAATGCCCATGGCCAGTAAACCCGCCAGCGCAAATACCCACCACGCAATGTCAATTTTATAGGCGAAGTCGGCCAGCCAGGTGTTCATGGCATACCAGGCAATTGGGCTGGCTATAACAATAGCAACCACAACCAGCTTCAGGAAATCTTTGGAGATCAAGACCACAAGGTTAGGTATGCTGGCACCCAGCACTTTGCGAACGCCAATCTCTTTGGTCCGCTGCTGAATCGAGATCAGGGCGATGGAAAACAAACCCATACAAGACAGCAAGATGGCAATGCCAGCTGCCGAGGAGAAGATGGTTGCCAGCCGCTGTTCCTTTTTATACCAGCGCTCGGTGTTTTCATCCAGAAATGACCCGATGAATTCCTGCTTGGGGGCAATCGTTTTCCAGGCGCTCTTGATGATGTCCATCGCGCCCATCAGGTTTTGCGGATTGACGCGGACCAGAATATACTGGATTGGGTTTTTTGACTGCATCTGCAGGGCAATCGGTTTGGCTTTCTGATGCAACGAATACAGGTTGAAGTCCGAGACGACGCCAACGATCTGAAACGATTTGTTGTCGGGCTTAATGTACTTGCCAACGGGATTGGCTTCGCCCAATGCCTTTGCCATGCTTTGCGTAATCAGCACGGCTGAACTCGTATCGGTGCTGAAGTCGGTGCTGAAATCACGGCCCTGCACCAGTTTAATGCCCATTGTTTTCAGGTAATCGGTGTCTATTCGTAACCAGTCGCAGGTGATATCGCGTTTGCCGTAAAGAAAACCGAATACCATCCGGAACGAACTATTATCCAGGCCCGCGCCAATGTTCACACCCGACCCCGATACGGCGGTAATGTTGGGTTGGTTGGCCAGCCGGTCGCGCATGGCTTTCAGGGCTACTTCGCCGTTAAGTTCGCCCCCTACCGGAATACTGACCACCTGTTCTTTGGCCAGCCCCATGGGTTTCTGCTGCAGGTAGGCAATTTGCTGGTGAACGATGATGGTGCAAACAATGAGCAGACAGGCAATCGTAAACTGGCTCACAATAAGTGAATTACGTAACAAGCCGGGCCGACTCACTTTCACGCGGCCTTTCAGTACCTCCACGGCATTGAAACGCGTCACAAACCAGGATGGGTAACCCCCGGCTATCAGCGAAATAAGCAAAAAGCCCAATCCCGTTGCCAGTAACGTACTTGTATTCAGGAAGTCGGTCAGCGCCAGATGGCTTCGGAAGAGTCGGTTAAACGTAGGCAAACTCGCATAAGCTAGCCCCAGACCAATGAAAAGAGCGGTCAGGCAGAGCAACAGTGTTTCGCCCCAGATCTGCCCGAACAACTGCCCCCGCCTGGCGCCCAGCGATTTGCGGACGCCCACTTCCCGAGCCCGCGAGAGCGATTGGGCAATGGTCAGGTTAATAAAATTGATACAGGCAATGGCTAATATAAACAAGCCAACCAGCAATAGTGTGTACACATAAGCCCGGCTAATGCCCTGGCCATGTGTCGTTTCCGTATTGAAATGGACCTCCCGCAGGGGTTCCAGCAGCAGGCTTTTCTGAAAGCCCAATTCATTTTTGGGGTAGCCCTGCTTCTGCTGATCTTTAATTTCCTGGGCAAAATATTTTTCTATAAAGGCCTGCGTCCGACGCTGGAGCGTTTGCGGATCGGTTCCGGCTTTCAGCTTGATATACACATCATGATTGCCGTGGTCCCAGCGGGTTTTGTTTTCCTGATAATCCGAAGCATTGTCACTGCGAATCAACGCATCGAAATCGAAGGTGGAATTTTTGGGCGCATTGCTCATGACACCCGTCACGATAAAAGCCTGCCAGTTGTCGTTCAACCGCAGC
The DNA here is from genome assembly GCF_000974425.1 of Spirosoma radiotolerans. Classification (NCBI taxonomy): domain Bacteria; kingdom Pseudomonadati; phylum Bacteroidota; class Cytophagia; order Cytophagales; family Cytophagaceae; genus Spirosoma; species Spirosoma radiotolerans. Next base: position 6,078,123 of record NZ_CP010429.1, on the reverse strand, counting down.
TGAAGCGGTTTCCCAATGGGATCTTCTTTTCCGAAAACGTCCTGCGCCATTTTTTCGCTAATGACAATGTCGCTCAGGCTATTCATTGCCGTTTTAGGATTACCCTTCTGAAACGGGAACGTGAACATGCGCAGGAAATCAGGATCGACCATTCTGACATCTTTGCCAAACGTTTGGCCGCCCCGCCGAACGCTCGCACTTCGGTCGAAAAAGCGGGTAACACCGTCAACCTCTGGAAACTCAGCTTTCAGGGCCGGTGAAATCGGGTAGGGCATGGTCGCCCCTTTGTCGGCTGTGCCATCGCGGTTGGAGGAGAGAAAGTTGAGCCGGAATATTCGGTCGGCATCCGCATGGAACGAGTCGTAGGAGAACTCAAACGTAGCGGTCAAAAAAAGCAACACACATGTACCAAACGCTACCGACAACCCAACGATGTTGATCAGCGTGTGCGTACGGTGTTTCCAGAGAGTACGTAGGGCAATTTTGAGGTAATTGCTGAACATGAGTGTTCCTGCTAAATTTGTTTAAAATGAATTCCTTCTGTAGAGCCGCAAGTAGGCGGCTCTACAGAAGGATGGTTTGTTACGTATAAATTGCTGACGCATATGAGCCGCATACTTGCGGCTCTACGACGACGATGACAGACAATATTATTCTGATCGCAAACTCGTTACCGGGTTCATCAGGGCGGCTTTGATGCTTTGATAACTCACTGTCAGGAACGCGATCAGAACGGCCAGCGTACCGGCTATACCAAAAATCCACCAGGTCAGGTCTGCGCGATAAACAAAGGTATCAAGCCATTTTCCAAGGGCCCACCACGCCAGTGGTGTGGCCAGGACAAGAGCAATCAGGACTAATTTCAAAAAGTCTTTGGAAAGTAACCCAACGATATTGGCAACCGATGCGCCCAGCACTTTTCGTACGCCGATTTCTTTAGTCCGTTGTTCAGCGGTGAAGGCCGCCAGCGCAAACAGGCCCAAACACGAAATCAGGATCGCCAGCATACCGAAGTAGTTGACAAGTGTGTTCACCTGTTGCTCACTCCGGTAGAGATTCTCGTACTCCTCATCCACAAAGTGGTAATTGAACGGATAATTCGGGTTGAATTGCTTAGCGAGTTGCTCAAGATCACTAATGGCCTGCCGGGTTTGTCCGGGTCGGGTTTTCACCAGCAGATAACTCGTATTCCGGCTGTCGAAGCAAAGAATCAATGGGCTGATCGCCTGATGCAGCGAGTTCAGGTGAAAGTCTTTCATAACCCCGATAATCTGACCTTTGCCCATCCAGAACGTAACCTCTTTGCCAACTGGGTTTTTCATACCCGGCGTGGATTCGCTCATCAGTTTGGCCGTCGCTTCATTGATGATGTAATTGGCCGAATCGGCGGGGCTGTCTACGCTGAAATCACGGCCAGCGGCTAGTTTGATGTTCATGGTGCGCATAAAGTCGCCCCCTACAAACATGCAGGCCACACTGGTTTCCAGTTTGGGGTCTTTTCCCGCCCATCTTAAATCGCCGGAGGTACTTTGCACGTTGACCGGCAGCGACATGGTCGTTGTGGCAGACGCTACGGTTGGCTTCCGCATCACTTCCTGCCGGAAAGCTTCCACCTTTTTGGGTTGGGCAATTTCACCCTCCAGCGGGATGTACACCACGTTCTCGCGGTCGAGGCCAAGGTTTTTCGTGCGCAGATAATTCATCTGCCGCCCAATAGCCAACATACCCACAATCAGGAAGATGGACAACGAGAACTGAAAAACGACTAGCACCCGCCGGAACAGGGCCGGACCGGAACCGAACTGGAGCCGTGACGGTGCTCCGTTTCCTTTCAGGATTTTGATCGGCTGGAGCGAGGATAAAAAGAAGGCTGGGTAACTACCGGACAGAATACCCGTAATCAGCACCAGTACCAGAATACTGATCCATAGCGACGGATCGGTTGCACCAAGCGTCAGCTGCTTTTCGAAGAGGGTGTTGAAGGTGGGTAAAAGCATCCAGACAAATCCAATCGCCAGTATCACAGCCAATAGGCTCATGATAATCGATTCGCTCATAAACTGCCCGATCAACGACGACCGCAGCGCCCCCACCACTTTCCGGACACCTACCTCCTTGGCCCGCTCCGACGAACGAGCCGTGGCCAGGTTCATGAAGTTGATGCAGGCGATGAGCAGAATAAACAGCGCTACAACAGAGAATATACGGACATACTCAATTCGACCGCCCACTGGCTGTCCATTTTTGTATTCACCGTAAAGATGCAGATCGGTTATTGGCTGGAGGGTTGGCCGCCCTGTCGCGAAATTTTTTCCCGCAAAACGAGGGTAAATACTGGCCATAGCGGCTTCTGCCTGCGCCTGTGTTGTGTTGGGTTTCAGGCGGACAAAGGTCTGGAATGAATTGTTGCCCCAGGTTTTCATCCAATCCTGCTGGTGTTGCTTCCAGTTAACCAGCCAGTCAAACTGTAGCGTAGAGGTAGTGGGTAAATTGGCAATGACGGCTCCGACAACGTAGAATTTGTTGTTGTCGAGTTGCAGCGTTTTGCCTAAAGCCAGCCCATTCGGGAAATACTTTTCCGCTAGTTTCTGGGTGATAATAATCTGGTTGGTTTGAGCTAAAGCCGTTTTGGGATTACCGTAGATAACCGGTAAGTCGAAGACGCCAAAAAAATTGTCGCTCGCATAATGGCCTTTTTCTTTGGCCGCTTTCTCGCCCACTTTAATCAGCGTCTCATTGGCGAAGTTAATCTTCGTCGTTGCGGCTACCTCTGGCACATCCTGCGCTATGGCTTCCTGCAGCGGACCGGGTGTTACGAAGTTCGTTACCGTTTCGCCATTGTACGGAAAATTGACCCGCACGTAGTGGATCCGTTCCGCATCAGGCAGAAAACGGTCATAGCTCAATTCGTCCTTTACCCAAAGACCAATTAGCAGGCTGCAAGCCATGCCCAGTGCCAAACCAAAGACATTGATACCCGAATAGAGTTTACTTTTCATTAAACTCCGAACGGCAATTTTGAGGTAGTTGCGGAACATGGTGGTTTCGGCTAAATTTGATATACCAAAATCGTAAACACGTAGACAATAGCTGCTAATGATAAATTATCCAGATCCCCGAGCTGAAAAGTTTATGGTTCATGACGACGGTGTCGATGCTCCAATGCCAGAGACAATGCTCGGTGAATACACAAGCCCCACACCTGATTTAATCCTGTTCGATATCCAGACCGACTAGACGCCCGTGATCATTGAAATTTGTCAGACACGCGGAGCCAATGGCGATCTTGAAAAGATTATTAATCTAATTGATGGCGAACTGTATGGTATTCATGAAGGCTTCGTCTTTAACTACAAAACGCAGCAGTAGCTCCGCTACCAGCTTGGCGATGGCGGAGTGGCTACCCATTCATCGTTCTCGGAGGTGTTGCAGGTAGACTTAAGCACATTTCTGTAACCCCTCTTTTCGAGCATCCTAAACGTGGAAATTTTCCGTTACTACTTTCCCGTCGAACAGGTTCACCGTACGGTGCGCAAACCCGGCGTCGTAGGGTGAGTGAGTCACCATGATGATGGTCGTCCCTTCGTCATTCAGCTCACCCAGCAGTTTCATCACTTCTTCCCCGTTTTTCGAGTCGAGGTTACCGGTCGGTTCATCGGCCAGAATCAGCTTGGGTTTGGCGACTACGGCCCGGGCAATGGCCGTCCGTTGCTGCTGACCGCCCGATAGCTGTTGCGGGAAGTGATTCCGGCGGTGCATAATGCTCATCCGTTCCAGGGCTTCTTCAACGCGCTTTTTACGCTCGTCGGGTGGCGTTTTGAGGTAAAGCAGCGGCAGTTCGACGTTTTCATACACGGTCAGTTCGTCGATCAGGTTAAAGCTCTGAAAGACAAAACCGATGGAGCCTTTGCGGAGTTGCGCCCGCTGCCGTTCGGTCATTTTGGCAACCTCGGTGCCATAAAAGTTGTATTCGCCTTCGCTCGGGTTGTCCAGCAAGCCCAGAATATTGAGCAGAGTGGATTTGCCGCAGCCCGATGGCCCCATAATAGCCACGAACTCGCCGTCTTTAACATCCATGTTGATGCCATTCAGGGCGGTGGTTTCTACTTCTTCAGTCGAGAAGAGTTTCTGAAGGTTAATTGTCTGGATCATAGTGAAAAGTTTGTCTGAACCGGATGGGATGGCGTGAGGCTCCAGCCTCGTGCCTGTTATTCCTCGGCCTCTGGCCAAAAGTCCGGCTGGAAGCCGGGTAATAAACGGCGCGAGGCTGGAGCCTCACGCCATCTATTTTTTAAAATTCTAAAACTTCGTTATCGCCAAAATTCTCATAACTGCTGGTAATCACCTGTTCGCCGGGTTGCAGGCCGTCCAGTACTTCATAAAATTCCGGGTTTTTGCGGCCCAGGGTAATCTGACGCTTGACCGCCCGTTTCCCCGACTTATCGACTACGTACACCCAGTTGCCACCCGTATCGGAGAAGAAACCGCCAACGGGAATCAGGGTCGCTTTAGCCGCCTTTCCTAATTCCAACTGAATGGGCGACGACTGGCCGCGCTTGATACCCTGGGGCGTGCCGTTCACAAACGTCATATCCACTTCAAACCGGCCGCTCTTTACTTCGGGATAGACCCGCTTGATTTCAAGTTCGTGCATTTTTCCGTTGAATTCAAACGAACCTTTCAAGCCGGCGAAGACCCGGCTAATGTAGTGTTCATCAATGCCAACCCGCATTTTGAACCCATTCAGGTCATCAATCTGGCCGATGTTCTGGCCCCGGTTAATATTTGAACCAACTTCTACATCAATGCTGGATAGTTGCCCTGACACCGGTGCTTTTACCACCAGGTTATCGAGTGTCTGCTGCCAAAGAGCCACATTTCGTTGGGTACGTTGCAGCGTGCCTTCCAGTTGTTTAATCTGAAATTTCGCGTTTTCTTCCTGATACTTTTGCGTTTCGATTTCAATGGTACGCTGGGCTGTCAATCGCTCGTAAGCGCGTTTCGCTTTCAGATAGTCTTCTTCCGACACGACTTTGTCTTTGTATAACTTTTCCTGCCGGTCGTAGGTATCTTTCGCCTGAGAAATCTGGGCATCTACATCTGCCAGGGTTTTGCGCAACGTAAATCGTTCGATCTGAATTCGCTGACGGGTATTTTGCAGGTCATTGACGAGTCGGTTGGCTTCGGTTTCGGATTGCAAAAAACTTAGCTTCAGGCTTTGGTTTTCAAGTTTTAACAAGACTTCACCCTGCTTGACCGTATTCCCCCCTTCAACGAGTTTTTGGGTGACGTAGCCCCCTTCAATGGCATCGAGCCGGATTGTTTTTAGCGGTTGCACAACACCCGTTACGGCAATGAAATCTTCAAATGGTCCTGTTGAGACTGCTGAAACGGTGATTTTATCTTTTTCAACATTAAGCTTCGACCGCCGATCGGCGAAGAGGAATGTGTAAGCTAACAAGCTTATAACCAATACGCCACCTCCAAAAATAGCCAGGCGTTGGGTTGTCCAGAAACGTTTAGGTAAGACGCGATCCATTACTATTAAAGCGCGAAAGAGTGAAAGGGTGAAAGAGCGGGACACCGTTGCCGTGAACAAGCAGGGCCAGGCTCGAATCTCATTCGCTATAAAGCCATGTGCCAATAGTCATGCCAGTTGGAGACTGTTTCTGATAGTCAGTATGTTAGGCTCTATTCCTCTTCTTTAATTGTCCGCTTTCGGACGAATCTTGTCCGCTTTTAGTGCTCACGCACGTTGGAGCGTCATGCCAGGCCGCTCGTTCACTCTTTCACTCCCTCATTGTTTGCCCTCACTTCTACCAAAACATAGGGTGACAGTGTTTTGGCACGGGTATCGGGATTCATAAAGTCATACGTCAACTGACTGACGTGGAAATAGGGAAACATGGCCAGCGGCTTTACTTCAAAGCCATGACTCTCCAGCGAATCGGCATACTCGGCGGTCGTGAATACTTGCTGAGGGGCCTTCTGTACTTGCATCCGCATGGCAGTGTCTGAACGGGCGTATACAGTAGGTGCATGCGCGTAAAACTCATACGTCCAGAAACTGCCGCCACCAACGCCTGTCCCCGGTTCATAAAGCACCGTAGGACGCCTGGCCAGTTTGGCATCTGCGTTTACATAGTCGGCAGTTGCCATGCCCGCCTGATAACGCAGGAATGTTGGATATAAAAACAGATTCAGCGTGCCCGCCAGCACCAGCATTGAGCCGATCATCCGCCCCGATAAGGACAAGAGGCTATTTTTTCGAAAGATACTGAACGTGCTGAGCGTAATGACCGCTACCCAAACCAAGCCACTGATTAATCCGGCCGGTTGAACCAGCACCAGCAAGGCAACGGCAATACCCGCAATGGCCAAGCCGATGATGGTCTGCCCAACCGTCCACTTTCGTAAGCTGGCTATGTTCAGATTAACCAGAAATTGGGCGGTTATAACGGCATAAAATGGAAAAACAATGTTCATATAGTGGGGCAATTGAAACCCCGACAACGAAAACAAGACAAATGTAAGCAACCCGGAACCCAGCGAAACATATTCCAGCGAATCCGACGGGAGCGCGCCGTTTTTTCGTTTGACCAGGCCCATAATCTGCCTTCCGACGCCCACATACAAAGGCAATGACCAGGGTAAAAATGCCCAGAGCAGCGTGTGAACAAAGAAAAACTTGTCGCCTTCGCCTTTGATCGGGCCCGTATTAAAGAATCGCCCGAACTGGCTGTCCCAGAAAAAGAACTGAACACCCGACACACCTTTAGCCCCAAAAACCACTTTTTCCGGGTGCCGGTCGAACTGCTGATAGAGGCAGTAAATTTCGGGCAGGGTAAAGGCAAACGATAAGACGACCGCAATATACCAGCGAGGTTTGAGTAACTCCCGCCAATGGCCCGTCAGTAGCCAATGCAGGACTAAACCGCCACCAATCGGAATAAGCACAAAAATACCTTTGGTCATCAGGGCGCATGCGGTCAGGAAGGCACCAATAACCAAGTGAAGCGCATATCGTCTGTCGCCCAGAAACACCCGGTAGAAATGATACACCGGCCCGATAATGAGCGGCATCAAATATGGTTCTGCCCGGACGTCGCTGTTCGACAGAACGCCGTGGAAGGCGGTCAGAAGAACCAGGGTTGCTACTTGCGCCGTTAGCTTTGAATAGGTCAGGCGGGTGAATTTATACGTATACAGTACGCTGCCCAGAAAAAACAGGAGTGCTGGAAACTTGTAACCAAATGTGTTAATGCCAAAGATCCGGAAGCTTGCGGCAGCTACCCAGAACGGAAAATGCGGCTTGTCGAGCCAGTCGCTGCCTACAGCGTAAAGATTTACGAAATCACCGGTTTGGGCCATTTGCTTGGCAATGCAGGCATAGAGCGCACTATCTAATTCCATTATGGGTGGAAACAAACCCGTGGCGTTCAGAAATACACCGACGGCTACAAGGGCGTAAAACCAGCGGTTATCAAAAGGAGGATACGTGTCGGTCATTTTTTGTCAATGTAGAGCTGCCCGAATGGGTAGCAGGCGCGTTCGTTTATTGCCGGAGGACCAGGTAGCGGGTGAGTAGTCAGCCGGGTCATGAACCTTATACCGCTTATACTCCACCTACTGACAATATTGACCGCTTAACGACTTTTAACGGTCAAAGTACGTAAGAAAACCGTAATTCGTTGTTGAATCGGAACCGGCGTGCAACAATTCGTTCTCTATTCTATCTTTGATCTATGCAAGATGCTAAACTCTTACTTGTCGATGATGATCCCGACGTACTACTGGCGGCCCGGCTGTTGCTAAAACGGCATGTGGGCGCGGTAGACATCGAGAAAAACCCTGAAAAGCTGCCTTTTCTCCTCAATAATAATCGCTACGATGCCATTGTGCTCGACATGAACTTTCAGCGCGATGTGAGTAGTGGCCGTGAGGGGTTTGCCTGGCTCGATCGTATTCTGGATATTGATCCCAAAGCGCGTGTAGTTTTGTTCACTGCGTATGGCGATGTAGAAATGGCTGTACGGGCCATCAAGGCTGGTGCAGTTGATTTCGTGCTGAAACCCTGGCAGAATGATAAGTTTTTGGATACCATTCGTGGAGCGGTTAACGGAAAAAAGGAGGAAGTTGAGGAACGGGAAGACAGCCAGAAAACGACTCGTAAGAAAGGTAGCGCCGGGAGTACAACCATCATTGGCAGCGCCATGCGCCCCATTCTGGAAACGGTCGAGCAAGTGGCCCCAACAGATGCCAACGTCTTGATTTTAGGCGAAAATGGTACTGGTAAAGATTTGATTGCGCGGGCGATTCATGAGCATTCCAACCGGCGCGACAAGCCGTTTGTGAGCGTCGACGTGGGTGCGCTGACCGAAAGCCTGTTCGAGAGTGAATTGTTCGGCCATGTGAAGGGGGCCTTTACCGATGCCCGCGACGACCGGGCCGGGCGCTTTGAAGAGGCCAATGGCGGCACTATTTTCCTGGATGAAATTGGTAATCTGACGCCTTCGCAACAGGCGAGACTATTAACCGTACTTCAGCAGCGGCAGGTAACGCGGGTAGGGTCGAACAAAGCCCGTGCGCTGGATGTGCGGCTCATTTGTGCCACCAACGCTGATCTGGCCGAACGGGTAGCCGAACGGGGATTTCGGCAGGATTTGCTGTATCGGATCAATACAATTGAACTACATTTGCCTCCCTTACGCGAACGGCCATCTGACATTGGTCTATTAGCCGATTATTTCCTGAAAAAGTACGCTAAGCAATACAACCGACCGGTGTCTGGATTAAGCCCGGCGCTGCTGGCTGAAATGAAGCAGTACCGCTGGCCGGGCAATGTTCGGGAGTTACAGCATGCTGTTGAGCGGGCCGTTATACTGGCCCGGCCTGAAGGAGGCTCGGGAACACTGCTTGAGCCTGCTAATTTTGTTTTCCGGAAAGATGGAAATGCTGCTTCGCCCGTGAATGAGACCCTTCAACTGGAAGATATGGAACGGCAATTGATTCAGCAGGCGATGCAAAAACACCGGGGTAGCATCACCGATGTAGCACGCGAATTAGGCGTGTCGCGGCAAGCGCTATATCGCCGACTGGAGAAGTTTGGCTTATAATACAGAGCCAGCTTATTTTAATCGATCCAGTAACAGCGTCAAAATCTGTTGCTGGGTCTGTGTGACTTGGGTGAATTTTTGATTCACATCGTGGAACCCTTCTTTCATTTCCTGACGTAGTTTGGCCTGCTCGTCACTGAGTTGTTCTAACCGGCTATCAATCTATTCAAATCGGCTATCGACCTGCTCAAATCGGGCATCGACCTGTTCAAAGCGGCCATTCATCTCTGTTCGAAGCAGGTCGATTTGATTCTGTTGTTGTCCAAACTGTTGACGCATCTCGATTGTGAGATCGGCAATGCCTTTTGCTGCGAGCTTCGCATTGGTATCGGCACGGGTAGCAATCTCAAGAATCTGTCCGTTCGATTCAATGAGACGGTCAGTTTTCAGCGCTACATCAGCCAGAACGGGTTCGATCTAGTCGAGTCTTTTGTCTGGATTCATGATGTCAATGAAAATTTCGTAAATATATATAATACTATTTACTAGGCTTGTCTTCTCAGGTTAGTACTGTACAGAAGTTTAGTGAAGCTTGCTTAATTCGGCAACGATTGCCTCCTGCGCTAGTTTGACAACTTCGTCGGCGGGGCGGCCATTGGGTTCGATACCCGGTAATACACGCCACGACATTTTGGAAAAGGACCGGAGCGGAAACAGGCCTTTGGGGTTGAAATGGCCCGTTCCCCGAATGGCAATCGGGACAACAAGGGCAGCCGGTGCCCGTTTAAGCAATGTAGCCACCCCACCCGTCACGAAGGGGCGCATCTGACCCGAAGCGGAGCGGGTTCCCTCGGGAAAAATCATAGCAGAAAGGTTCTCCTGTTGAATAAGCTTACCTAACCGGGCGATTTCGACAATGGCCTGTTTGGGATCTTTACGATCAATGAGAGCCGCGCCACTTTTGCGCAGGTTATAAGACACCCCCGGAATGCCATACGCGAGTTCAACTTTAGAAACGAAGGTGGGCGTGTGCCGACGCAGAAACCAGATAATGGGCGAAATATCGAACATGCTCTGGTGATTGGCTACGAAAATAATTGGTCGATCTGTGGGGAGGTCGGTTAATTGGCGAAAGCTAATGGTACTACCTGTCAGATACCAACCATAAGCGATGCTGGCGTTCATCCAGTCGACTACTTTTTTGTGCGCCGGGCGACCAAGTAAATTGAAGGCAATTGCTTGTGCTACGTGAAAAATACATAACACTAACCCAAAATAAATGAGGTAGATACAGCTTACTATATAATCTAAAAGTTTCTTCATACAGGCAGTAGCCGTCGATATACTAATACTTTAAGCCCTAAAATTAATACTGAGTATACTATAGTCGGGAAGAAAAATGAACACTAATTTAAAACATCGGCTCTTTTAGCCGAACTTTGTTAGATACTGGGATAAATTGACTCGTTTCTTCGTTACCTATACATGATCTTATCTGGCACACGTTTGGATGTAATGCGATTCGTCGGTGAAAAAATCGACGCGTCTATAGATGAATTCCTTAAACCTATCGAGACCAACTGGCAACCCGCCGATCTGCTGCCCGACACAACAAAGGAGTCCTTTCTGGATGAAGTAAAATTACTCCGCGAAAGTACCCGCGAGCTCTCCTACGACTACGTAGCTGTGCTGGTAGGTGATACCATTACAGAAGAAGCCTTGCCGACTTATGAATCGTGGCTGATGGACATGGAGGGCGTTGAGCAGGGTAGCACAACAGCATGGACCCGCTGGATTCGTAGCTGGACCGCCGAAGAGAACCGCCATGGCGATCTGCTGAACAAGTTTCTGTACCTGTCGGGGCGGGTTAATATGCGGGCGATGGAAGTGTCTACGCAGTACCTGATTGCCGATGGTTTCGACATTGGAACCGGTAGAGATCCCTATCGTAACTTCGTTTATACGTCGTTTCAGGAGCTAGCCACAAATGTGTCGCACCGTCGCACGGCTACGCTGGCCAAGCAGGCCGGTTGCAATCAGTTGTCGAAAATATGCGGAGTCATCGCATCCGACGAGATGCGCCACGCCAAAGCGTATAAAGATTTTGTCCGGCAGATTTTCGAGGTAGACCCCTCTGAAATGATGCTTGCCTTTGAAGATATGATGCGCAAAAAGATTGTGATGCCAGCTCATTTTCTCCGCGAAAGCGGGGTTAAAATCGGCCAGACATTCAGTCACTTCTCCGATGCGGCTCAGCGGCTGGGCGTTTACACTACCTACGACTATATCGAAATTGCCGAAGCCTTACTGGTCGATTGGAAAGTGGATGCGATCACTGACCTCAACGATGCCGGTCAACGCGCCCGCGACTATGTGATGGCGTTACCTGCCCGTCTGCGCCGGATTGCCGAACGCACCAAGGTGCCTGCGCTTGAATATCCATTTAGTTGGATTGCCGGCTAATATGGATCGATTTGCGCTCGGTATAGGCTGGCGAATTGCTGGTATAGTTGGCCTTACCGGCGTGATTACTTACCTGCACACTCAGGAAGTAAACAGCCTGCTGATCTTCCCGTTGATTCTTTTTGATCTGTTTCTGACGATCAATCTGTATCGGTATGTGACTAGCCTGAACCGGAAATTGACCCGGTTTCTGGAGTCGGTTCGTTACTCCGACTTTGCCGTTGCCTTTCGGGCTGATAGTAACCTGGGGGCATCGTTTCATGAACTGAACGATCAGTTCAACGAGGTGCTCGACGCTTTCCGGCAGGCGCGGGCCGAAAAAGAAGCCAACTTGCACTATGTCAACACGATTGTGCAGCACGTCAGTGTTGGTCTACTGACGTTTGATGCGACCGGGCAGGTAGAGCTGGTTAACCAAACGGCTCTTCGGTTGCTGGGCATTTACCGGCTTCGTACACTCAACGACCTCAACGCGACCCACGCTGATCTGGCCGACGTACTCCGCTCGTCTACGACCTCGTCGACACCTGTATCTTACCAGACCGGTGCCGATGGGGAACTGTCGGTTCGCTGTACGTCCGTTCGACTGCGGGGGCGGCTGGTAACGGTAGTGTCTATGCAGAACATTCGCAGTGAGCTACAACAACGCGAACTCGATGCCTGGCAAAACCTGACGAAAGTCTTGCGGCACGAGATCATGAACTCCATTACACCCATTGTGTCGTTGGCGGGTACCATGCGCGACATTGTCGAAACGGATTTGCTCCCCCTGTCTTCGTCTGATGAGGAGTCTAATGAAGCCGCCAGGTTTCCGGCAGTTGTGGCTGAATCGGTCAACGACCTGCGTGACGCCCTTATGACCATTGAGCAACGGGGGGCGGGTATCATGCAGTTTGTGGACGCTTACCGGCATTTTACGACCATTCCGCAGCCGGTTTTTGCCGACGTATCGGTTGAACAGTTGATCCGGAATGTGGTTCATCTCGTTCACTCCGATGCACAAAAGCATAACATTTCTAGTTCGGTAGCTTCGCCAAACCTGGCCATTCGGGCCGATGCTGCCCAGATCGAAATGGTGCTGCTGAACCTGATCAAAAACGCCGTAGAAAGTCTGGGTAAAACACCGAACCCAGCCATTCATATCGACGCTGAAGCCATTGGGCCGCGTGTCGTGATCCGCGTTGCCGACAACGGCGCTGGTATTGAACCCGAAGCGCTGGAGCAGATTTTCATTCCCTTCTACACGACCAAGAAGACCGGCTCAGGCATTGGGCTAAGCCTTTCCCGTCAGATCATGCAACTCCACAACGGCCAGCTCACCGCCGACTCCAAACCCGGCGAGGGCAGCACGTTTAGCCTGACGTTCTGAGGAGTTTCGTTATACTTACAGCCAAAACCCATTGACATGATCAACGCCACGCTAGCGAATAAACTGCCCGTCGTTACTCAAATTTTGCGCGCAAATGGCGTCAAGAGGGCCTATGCATTTGGCTCTGTTTGTACAGAACAATTCAACGACGCTAGTGACATCGATCTATTGATTGCTTTCGACGACACGCTGGATCCCATCCAATATGGAGACAATTACTTTACCATTGCGCACGCCCTGGAAACGGTCTTGAAACGTCCGGTCGATCTGGTTACGGAGCGGTCGTTGAAAAACCCATACTTCATTGCCATGCTTGAGCGGACAAAAACAGCTATTTATGAGTGAAGATGTCATTTCGCTAATTCCGTCATGTCAACGTTACAATTTGTGATATAAAGATGGTTGTGAAGGCTTTTTAAAAGTAAAATTTGATGATGTGAAAATATTTTAGGTAACAGAAGAACACTGTGTTCTTCTACTGATAAGTTTATACCTGAAGATTCCTGTTCCTTTATTAATGACTTCTACATCACCATTACGCTATCCAGGGGGTAAGACCCGCTTTACTAAATTTATTCTATCAGCATTATCTCTTTTAGAAAACCCCGTTGAGGTGTTTGCTGAGCCATTTTGTGGTGGAGCTGGTGTTTCAATTGCTCTGTTAGAAGCTAAGAAAGTTCAACGGATAGCTATCAACGATATAGATCCGCTCGTGTCCAGCTTTTGGAAAATTGTTTTTGGTAAGGGACGTAGGTCAAGAGACGATTTGGAATGGCTCATTCGGCAGATTGAGTCAGTCGATATCTCCTTAGAAGAATGGCGTCGTCAGAAAAACCTGCAACCAAATAATGTCAGAGAAGCTGCATGGAAATGTCTTTTTCTAAATCGTACGAGCTTTAACGGAATTATTCATAAAGCAGGCCCAATTGGTGGCTGGGGACAAGTGAACAGAACTCTTGATGTTCGTTTTAACCGAGGCAAACTAATTGAAAAAATTCTTAAGCTAAATGATTTACGAATGCAGGTTGAAAGAACGGACAGTGTTGATTGGAGGAAATTCTGTACTCGCTACAACAGAATAAACAATTCATACCTCTATCTTGATCCACCTTACTACCACCGAGCTGAACAATTATATGGCCATCTACTTGATGAAAAGGCGCATCGGAAAATGCGCAATTTTTTAAGACAATTAGACTCGCCGTGGTTGTTGTCCTACGATGATGCTCCAGAGGTACGCTCGCTCTATGAAAATCTTGATGGTATCGATGGTCGGGTAATGGACCAGACCTATTCTACTCATCCAATAGGTGGAGCAAGTTTTGTAGGACGAGAACTCGTTTTTAGTAATCATATCTTACCGCAACAGCCTGTCCAAAATGAACGAAGACCACATGTAGGACTAACTATAATAGGACCGCTTGATGCGGCTTTCACGGGCGTTGATGGCCCTCTCAGAATACCAATTGCAGAAAGGCTTTTAGTAACCGAAACCTTTTGATCTTTTATTTTTAATTCTATCCAATCCTATGCTTAACCATCTTAATCAGATTGCTGGTGACAACGATTTAGTAAAATTATTGGGTGATTTTAACAAGACCTTTGTTGGGTACGTATATGGGATGCGTTTCGATGAGGTACTAGTACTGACGAATGATGCATGGAAACACGGAGTTGATGGCATTCCGCATAATTCTTTTTTGATAGCCGCTGGCTTTAATCCCGAAAAGTTTCACAATGCCGATAATATAGACAAAGAAGTGTTGCTGTTACGAGTTCTTGAGCCAGCTAGTTTGCCACAAGATGGGGATTTTGTAAGAACTCGTATTGAGCATCACCAGCGACGCACTGCTGATGAAAAGTTGCCGGGCGATATAAACGATGGCATGGACCCAATCACTCATGCTGAACTACAGACGGGCGGTTTGCGATGCCGTATTCTTGGAACATTCTACATGCAAGATGGTAAACTGCGTTTAGGTAGTGATATTGAGAATTTTATGACATTGTCTCGCTTACGTGCTTACAAGCCTATGGGCAATGCCCTCAAGACAATTGTTAACCATGTTAATCCTGAAGTAAAGCAAAAGGCTGAGGATGATTCACGTAAAGCTGGTTTTAACAGTATTCCGTCTCCTATTAACATTGGTACAGTTCGATACACGTCTACCGCCCGTATGCATCGCGCGAAAACTGAAGATTTAGTTGACGTACAGATTCAGCCTTCTGATTTTCTGGCAAGACGTACCGCTGTACTTGGTATGACCCGTACAGGGAAATCGAACACTGTGAAAACTACGGTATCAGCCGTAGCTCTAGCAGCTTTGACAGACGGTATCAAGATAGGACAGCTTATTTTCGATATTAATGGCGAATATGCAAATGCTACTTCGCAAGATGATGGCAGCTCAATCGCAGATGTGTTTAGTAATACAGTCTGTTATAGAGCAATTGACACTCCAGATAGACAACATTTTCGTGATTTACGAATTAATTTCTACGAACAGCCTAATATTGCACTAGGGCTACTTGAGCAATTATCAAGAGAAACACGCGGTAATGCTCAAGATATTACAACATTTCTTACAAGTTCCCTGGATGAACCGGATCCAAGAGAGCATAGTCCACATAATAGATGGCAGGTTAGGAGAGCTGTTTTTTACTGTGTACTACATGCCGCGCATTATCCATCTCCCAAAAATTTCAAAGTTGAATTTCCCGTAAGTCAGCAAGTCGTTAACCTTGTTCAGGTACAACTACCAGCAGATTTCCCTTCCACAATATCACGAGGAAATAATCAACAGTTTTATCAACTAACGCTTGATCAGGCTACAGTTTGGTTTACAGCAGCTAGACAAGTCAACCGTGCTTCTCCCTTGCCGTCAAGTAGCGGCCGTGGTTGGGTTGATAGCTCATTAGAAGCCTATCTAAATATACTTGTAAATGAGAGTTCAGGCGGAACATATATTCGTGGTTATCGACAGCTACAAGAGTATGTTGATTATCACTCAAATTCTCGTCAAGGTGACGTAGTACAGGAAATTTTAGGCTTACTATATGATGGACAAATTGTAATTCTTGACCTTTCGGCTGGTCCTGTATCAATACGTGAAACATTGTCTAAACGAGTGGCAGTAGCCGTTTTTAATCGACAATTTGACGTACTTAATAGTGGAGCACAGCCGATAAATATTGTTATTTACGTCGAGGAGGCACACAACCTGATTGGTAGGGATGCAAAACTAACTGATACCTGGCCAAGAATTGCGAAAGAAGGGGCAAAGGCAAAAATCGCTTTCGTTTACGCTACCCAAGAACCGTCCTCTGTACACCCTAACATCTTGGCTAATACGGAAAATTGGTTTGTTACTCACTTGAATAACGATGATGAGTTAAGGTCATTAGGCAAATTTTATGATTTCGGTGATTTTCTACGTTCACTAAAATCTGCACAGGATGTAGGTTTTGCCCGTATAAAAACGCTATCCGCTCCGTTTGTGATTCCAACTCAAATCAACCGATTTACACCGAGTGAGATTAAAGAAGAAATCATAAAAATTAACTCACAGAACGGTAAAATCTAATGCCTTACAGTAATCAAACGGCCGGTAAAGGTGGGCATTCTGATTTTGTTCGAAATCCAGATGTTCAAAACTTTTTACAAAATTGTGAGTATTTGAAGCCTCCTTCTGATGAGGAAGCAGAGAGTATGGCTTCATCATTTATGCCCGCTCCATCAGGTGATCCTTCACGACTGCCAAGGTTCGTAGTTGCTTCCGATGCAAGCAAGAGTGATACCCCTGTTAATGATAAACTGCCTAGTACACAGCTTGGCTTTATTAAAGTGAGTCATGTGCTGATTGTGATGGATAAATATGCTGAATTAATTGCTCCTGGTTCGCGTTTCGTTGATCCATTCAAAGTAGCAGATATGCATCGCAATGCGAAACCAATTACTTTCGTAATGCCAGGGAGCAATGTATGCTACAAAGGAGCAGCTAATGTTCGCGATGGCTTTCGTCATGCCGTATATGACCAACTTACTGCAAACCGACGCGATGAAGCAAATAAAATGGTGCTGACCGAAACCTTATTTGCACTCAATGATGGTAAAATAAGAATCAAGACTTGTCCATCGCACTCATGTGAGTCATTGGTTGAAGATTTTGTATTTACGCCACAACAACAAACACATACTTGTAAAGCTTGTGGATCTATTATTTATGCAACAGACGCACTTCGTCTTCATGAGGGGATAAGCGACTTCGGAAATAATACAAGTGCAATGACGCGTATGATGAATGCCGTTGAGCATTTATTGCTGGTTGCCTTCATCACAGAATTGATTGAAGCTGATCCTGCATCGTTAGGTAAGGTTGCTTTCGTGATGGATGGGCCTTTAGCGCTCTTCGGTGAGCCTGCTAAGTGGCAGCCAAGAATTATGAAACTGATTTATAGGGCTAACCAAAAGCTTCAGTCGTTGGGCTTCGATCCCCTTTTAATCATGGGGTTACAAAAAACAGGTATAGTTATGGATCATGCCCGATTACTGGAAAAATTTCTTCCACCGGGAGTCATTCGGGTGATTGATGATGAGTACCGGCATAAATACATAACAGGGAGCGACAAAGCCACTGAGGATTTTGGTTATGAGTCGTATTATGGGCAAGATTTTCTGTTTAAGACAGAAAGAGGGCGCATCTTTAATTTTGCTTTACCTTATCCATTTGAAGTGAAAAGTGGGTTAGGAGGACGAACAGCTTTCTCGAAAGCTAAAGTAGAATTAAGCAATTACGGATCGTTGATTGAGAGGGCCTGTGACCTAATTCGCCACTTTGAACTTGATCTATATGATAATGCGATTGTGCCCGTTGCTTTAGCCCATCGCCATGCTTCAATAAGCCTTGTGCCGGGTGGTAAAGTACTTGATCTAATTGCAAAAGCAGGTATAAGTCACCGCTAATAAGCGTGTAGTTTTAATGTCATCGGTAGTGGCTAACCTTAAAAAAGTCAACTTTTAAGGTTAGCCACTACCGATGACGTCATTTTTAAGGTACATTTGCCTAGCTAACCTTAAAAAAGGGTGATTTTAATGGCTGACCAACCGCTTTATCAAATAAATCCAGATCGAAGTGTACCCTGGAATGCGTTACCCGATTTACCGATTCATCCTGATTTGTATCGGACGGTTGCTGTTTTTGAGCAGTTAGGGCAGGCTAAAGAGGCTTTGGGTCGTTTGCAGGGACGTAGTGTGGCAATTCCTAAGCAAGGACTGTTGATTAACTCCATCAGTTTACAGGAAGCAAAGGATTCCAGTGCCATTGAAAATATATTTACGACCGATGATGAACTGTATCGGGCGTTCAGTGAGACGACTGTTGAACAAATTTCTGAACCTACCAAAGAAATACTTCGCTATAGAGAGGCTTTGTGGAAAGGCTATTACCACTTGCAGGATCAGAATCGCTTTACCCTAGATTATTTCATTCAAACGTTTCAGGAGATTAAGCAGTCGGGTGAAGGATTCCGACCAGCCTTCTCACAAGTGTATATCCGTCAGGGTGGGAGTGGGCCTAATGCCGGTAAGCCTGTATATACGCCACCACGAGGACAGGGTGTTTTAGAAGCTAAACTGTCCAATTTGGTAAACTTCCTGAATGATGATCAGACTTACCGAATCGATCCGTTAGTAAAGATGGCTATTGGGCACTTTCAGTTTGAGGCTATCCACCCATTCAGAGATGGAAATGGTCGCACCGGTCGTGTTTTTAATATCCATTATCTAACCCAAAAAGGGTTATTAGATTATCCAATCTTATATCTAAGTCGCTATATCGTTGATCATAAAGATGAATATTACTCTGCATTGGCCGGGGTTTCGCAACGGGGAGACTGGCAGACCTGGTTATTGTATATGCTCAGAGCAGTAGAGCAGACGGCCAATCTGACCTACGAAAAAATCAATCGAATCATAGCCGCACGCGATGCTGTATTGGCAATCATGGCCAGTCAGAAAGGTATTCGTCGGCCTGATCAGCTGGCACAGAAAATATTTACTCAACCGGTCACACGGATTCGGCACTTGACCGAAGATCGAACGTACGCGGAGAATACAGCCCGTGACTATCTGAATAAGTTGGTTGAACTAGGCGTGTTGGAGCGAAAAACGGTGAGCGGCAATCATTACTTTATCAATCGGGAATTATACGCAATTTTAGCCGAATAGAACAGCTTGCCAATTTCCCTTGCCTACTCCATACGACTTCTCCTCTTCCCTGCTCATCGATGGTTTCGATACGGTTGTCGCCTATCTTGAACGTAAACCCAACTTACCGCTCGCAAGTGCGGGCGATCAACGAACGGGTCAACTACTAAGCACCTGATTACGTAACGTCGCGGAGCCGTCAGACCAATTATCCGTTGCTGGGGTTTCTGCTTCAAATCGCTACCAGAAAACCAACAGGCCTACGACACAAAATGCCAGCAGACACCAGCCAGATCGATTACATTCACTTCCCGGCCGTAGGGTTGGTCGGTTGGTTTGCTGACTCGGATACCAAACGTTTCGGGTA
This sequence comes from Spirosoma radiotolerans, assembly GCF_000974425.1. Lineage (NCBI taxonomy): Bacteria > Pseudomonadati > Bacteroidota > Cytophagia > Cytophagales > Cytophagaceae > Spirosoma > Spirosoma radiotolerans. The sequence goes on along the minus strand of NZ_CP010429.1, from coordinate 6,058,663 downwards.
GTTGCTTTTCCGTTATTTCCTGCCAGAATTCGTCGGCGTTGCTGATCCGCACATTCAGCATCAGGTTTTCAGCAAACTCGGCGTTGGTGTAGTTCTGTAAAATGAATTTACATCCATCTCGCTCAAAACCTACGTAATCACCCACATCCCAATTGATTGTGAACCCGAGTGCCTGGAAAAATTGCCTGGCTTTGTTAAAATCAGTTCCTGAAGGGATAAAGGGTTCTAGAGATAGAAATGTCATGGTCAAATACGGTTAAGTGAATTGGTGAATTCGAATAAAAACTATCCCGGTCATGAACAACTTCTACGCCACAGCCTTCGCAAACATCCCGACCCGCTCCCGCAGCAGATATCCACTCACGTCGGTGCGGAGGGTGCCCTGCGAATTGTAGGTCCGCAATTCCAAGGGCAGACTGGCGTATTTGGCCAGCGCATTGTACCAGGCAGTGCGGTCCATGTAAGGGGCCAGCAGGATACGGGCCTGGCTCAAGGCGCGGTGCTGCCGGGGCGACCAGATTGGCCGGTTCCGGTAAACAGAGCCGTGACCCGTCAATAAATCAGGCAAAACCTGGGGCGGTGCCATTGGAACCAGTTCGGCCAGTAAGTAAAGTCCCAGCTCCACATTGAGCAGTCGGTTGGCTACCATGCCGGGTAACGCGTGCCGAAAGCGCAGCCGGGTCGCCAGTGGCTCCTGCCAGTGTAGAAGACTGGCAAGGGCCGGGCGGGAAACACGGGGGGTGGAGAGAAGAGTGTTCATCGTATTTGTGTTTATTGTTCTTGTTGTTGAATCAAATCTACTACTACAAGAACGTAATCTTTTTACGTTGTACTCTTTCCGTAAAAAAAAACATCAATTATTTTCAGAAGGTCTTTCGCCGGGAAATGGCGAACCGACTGGTACAAAATAAAAGCCGCTGTCCGCAGTCACGATAGTCGTTTCTGCGGACAGCGGATCCCGTTGCCAGACGGCTGTGCCATTGGGTTGGCTTACTTTCGTACAGGGGCAAGCGTACGCCGTGGCGGAGTGTTGTGGATTACGGTATGTAAGTGCAGGTGTACGCAGAGACGGATACACCGTCTGCATACACCTGCCAGAAAAAGGATGATAAAGAGTCTCATTGCAACGAGGGGGCGAACCTCGGAAAGTGGAACACCCGAAATTTGCCGTTGTTATCGTCGATGGTCCAGTTTTCCCAAAGACTGATCACGAATAGCCATTGCGACACATCGGCCTGCCGGGCTTCGTAACCACGTTGGCGCAGCGCATTTTTTACGGCCAGTGTGGTGGTACTGCCTTCGGCCAGAATAAGCGTCGTTGCGATGAAGCGGACGACCAGTGGGTCCAGTTTTTTGCGTTGTATCTCCATCTTATGCCTTGATTTTGACAATGTATCGAAGCGTACATTGGGCCGGGTTGTAAACAATGAATTCGTTCTTTGGCAGACCTGAACGCTGGCGCACAAATACCGAATCATATTGGGTGTCTTTGTACTTGAGAACGTCGGCCGTTAACTGTACATGCCTGATTTCCTGTTGAGATAGCTCCAGCTGTTCACCAACATGCACCTCATAAATGGCCTGATAATCGTCATTGGCCTGTCTGTTTGTCCATAAAGATCCCTGCTGGGAGTCGTCAGGCAACTGGCTAAGTTGGTCGACGAAGTGGATGCCGTAGCCCGATGCCTTTTCTGTATTGATGGCATTGGCCGGACTAAGCGTCGGGTCTGTTTTCAACATAGACAGCCAGTTGTCACGGCGATTCGTGTGCCATAACGCTACCGTTTTGCGATTTTTCTGTTGCCGGACATAGGTGTTGAAAACGGCGTCGTTGATGGCATGCCGCACCGTAAATGCACTTTCTAATCGGTTCGCGCCGGCACCCATCATGCGTTTGATGAGCGACAATACGTGGCTGTCGGTTACTGGCTCAATCGTCAGTTTCATGCTTTCGGCGGGTGTAGCGGGCTTTGCTTCGTCAGGCGAAGTGGTCCAAAGCGTATAGCCTTTTGCTTTCTTCTCCCGAACTTTTTGATCCCACTGCGTTATTGGATGCGTAGCCTTGCTCCGAAAGCCACCCACACGGCCATAGTACACATCGAACGTGGCGTCTTCTTTCTCCCGCATTTCGTAGTATTTGTTATTGTTTTCGGCGATCATCATCATGCGTTTCATCGTTCGTAGATTTTGAGTCGAGGGCATTGGATACGGTCAGGATCAGGCCAGCATTTTGCGTAATACACCCAGCCGATTGCGGGAAAAACCAACAGTTTTCTCCGAGAAATGGCTGTAATCGCGGCTTAGGTCATAAGCCAGTCGGTGCGTCGGAGCGGCCGCGTAAGCATCCAATAACGCTTGCCAGTGGAGGCTGTTGGCAAAGTGAGCCAGCAAAAGGCGTCCTCTGTTCAGGTATTTTTTCTGTCGGGTCGACAGGCTCGGCCAACGGGCATCGTCGGGCCGAAGCAGGGCCGGTAAGGCCGTTGGTGGTGCACTGGGATGTATCTGCTGAAGCAGAAACAGGCCCAGTTCGAGGTCTACTAATTGCCGGGTCGAAAGCGACGGGCGGGGCGTGTAAGCCGGGGTGTTTGAGTACGGACGCTGTGTATGAGTCATGATATAGTCTATGTAATGTCCGCTTCAAAAGTATATCCCCCAAAACGTAATCTATTTACGGCCTTCTTTTTATTTGAAAAAACTTTCGTCTACTTTGCATAGACCTGAACGGATCGTTCATTCATAATTCATCATTCCTCACCATGCCCATAACCCGCTCTGCTTTCCAGCGCTACCGGCTCATCGACGAAATCATCAGTCGGTACCCGCGCCGTTATTCCAAACAGCAGCTCTTTGAACTGTGCCAGGACAAATGCGGCATCCGGTCCATTTCGTCGCTCGAAAAAGACATCCAGCGGATGCGAGAAGACCATGACGCGCCCATCGAGTATGACAAACGAGCCAATGGCTATTATTACAGCAATCCGCAGTTTCGGTTGCTGAATTTGATGCTCGCGCCCGAAGACATGGAAGCGCTCGACTATGCCCGCGAGGTATTAGCCGCTACCCAGGGTGCCACGGTTGCCGATGAATTGACAAATGCTTTGCAGAAAGTGCGGCAAAGTCTGGACATTATTCGCGAGGTGAAAAGTGACGATAGGGCGGCCCCGTCAACCTCGCGCCGAATTGTGTATGTGGAAGAGAAAATTCTGGGCGGTAACCGGCAGTTTGTGCCAATGCTCATTCGGGCGGTCAATCAGAGTCGACAGGTGGCGTTTCGCTACCTGAAATATGAAGACGTATCCGCCGTCGCGACGGGAAGAACGACGCGGAAGGGCAAGTCGGCCAATCCGGTTCTCGCGCTGATGGATCGGCCAAAGCTGCGCATTCTGCACCCAATTCTGCTGCGGGAAGTGGCCGACAGCTGGTACGTGATCGGGTATGATGCCGTGAGCGGGGGCGAGAAAACGTTTGCGCTCGACCGCATGAGCGAACTCGAACTGCTGGACGATCCCTGCGATGTTCCTCCCGCAATTCTGGCCAATGTAAGCGACCTGTTCGAGCACATTTACGGGATTACCGATAGTCACGGACCCGTCGAAAACATCATTCTTTCGTTCAGTCCGCTCTTTGGTCGCTACGTGAAAGCCAAGCCAATTCACCAGACCCAGGAAGTGATCAGCGACACCGACACTGAATGCATTGTGCGCTTACGACTGGCGCCCAACCGCGATCTGCTCATGCACCTGCGGAGCTACGGCGAGCACCTGACAGTGCTGGAACCCGCCAGTTTAGTACAGGAGATCAAGGCATCGCTGGAAGCCACGCTGGCCCGGTATCATGTAAACGCCTAAGACCATGCCTACGTTTACCACCATTCTTCAAAAGTTCGACGCGAAAGGCGAAAAAACCGGCTGGACGTACATCGACATTCCGCTCGATATAACCGAAGCCATCAAACCCGGCCAGAAAACATCGTTTCGGGTGAAAGGAACGCTGGATCATTACCCCATCAGCCTGGTGGCTCTCCTTCCCATGGGCCGGTCTGGTGATGTGGAAGGCGGGTTTATCATGCCCGTCAACGCGACCATGCGCCGGGGTATTCGGAAGGAAGCCGGTGCTACGGTTCGGGTTGACCTGGAAGTTGATGATTCGCCCATGCCGATCTCCGCCGATTTGCTCGCCTGCCTGAACGATGATCCGGCGGCACAGGCGTATTTCCAGACGTTAAGTCGCGGGCATCAAGTCTATTTCAGCAACTGGATCGAAGACGCTAAAACGATCGAGACCAAAACCAAACGACTGACTCAAGCCGTTATGGGACTAGCCATGGGCCTCAGTTTTGGCCAAATGATCCGGCATTTCAAGAAGTGACAGGGTGAACCAAACAGACAGAAGCTGTTTGGTTCACGGTCAATTAAACGGAATGGTCAGCTTCAGGCATATATTTCGGCCCATACCGAACATACCCAGACGCCCGTTGGGTGACTGCGTAAAGTACTCGAAATACTTCAACCGGCTCAGGTTGGATTGGTAGGCTACGTCGAACAGGTTGTTGACCTGGAACAAGACTCGGAGGCCGGGTTTGTCTTTCCCCACGCGAACAAGTCCGTCGATTCCCGCATTCACGAGTGTGTAAGCCGCCGTAGCCGTTTCCGTATTGTTCAGACCCAAGTACCGGTCCTGCCGGGCATTGTAATCGACATCGGCTTTGATCGTTACGTCCGAAAGCCATTGCCGTTTCATCGGCAGCGCCTGACTCACGCCCGTCGACACCCGTAGGGGCGGAATGAACGGTAAATACTCACCATTGGTGCCTGCATCGGTATAACGAACGCCCCGGTTATAGCCATAAACGACGACGACGCTGTTGTCTAAGCTGAAGCCGCGCCAGGCGGTTGGGTGCAGGCTAAACTGCGTTTCGAAACCGTATAACTGCGCGGATGATTGCTGATACTGGTAGGTTTTGTTGCCCGGTACAATCACCACCGGTTCGCCCTGGTCATCGACCAACTGGGAGAGCGAAATGTAGTTCTCGATAAAATTATTGAAGACGCTGACACTCACGTTGACATCGGGGAAGGTAGCGGTCAGACCAATGTCTTCCTGGAGGCTGAACTCAGGCTTGAAATTCCGGTTGCCGATGTACACAATGTGTGCACCAGGATCGAGACCATTCGACGCAATTTCGGTGATGCTGGGTGCCCGATAACCCCGTGCAATGTTGGCTTTTAAGGCCAGCTTTTCGGAGAATTCATACGTTACGCCAACACTGGCCGAAATACCCGTAAACGATTGCTTAAGCTGGGGAAACTGAAGGGTGGCACCAGTCGTGTCGGGCAGGGTCGCATGTTGGTCAAAACCCGTTCTGGGATCGGTACGAACGTAAAAGTCATCACCCCGCAATTGACGTTTGTCGTAACGAAGCCCGCCACTCAGGGTCAGTTTTTCGGCCTGGTATTTGAGGAAGACGAAAGTGCCCACATCAAACAGTCGGTAGTCAGGAATAGGAAACGCCGTTCCATTTTTGTTTTTATTGGACTGTGCCATGCCATTGACGCCAATGGTGGAGGCCAGCTGGCCCAGGTTGGGCAGGTTGTACCGCAGGCCATAGTTAAACGTATTGAGCCGCACAAATAAACCGGCCTGGTCGGGCTGCGTGGGGTGGTTATACTCCCGGCGGATGTTTTGCTGAAAAGCCAGCAACACATCAATTTCGCCGTTACCAACTTGATAATGGTTGTTGGTGTGCAGCCGGTAATGCTGAATCCGCTGGTGTAGGGGGCTCAGGCGATACGAGGCTAGTTCGCTGGCCGGAACGATGGGGCGATTTTTTATATCGTCCAGATCGGCTTCGGCTACCTGGCGCGTAAACTGCCGCGTGAGGGAGTCGCGGCTTCCGTCGGGAATGCCCTGCAAATTGTCGTACAGCGAAGCCCCAAACCGAGTGTAGCCCTTATGCCCTGAGTACCCAAGCATGGTCGTTAAGGTCCGTTCCGAGAAGCCCGTATTGTAAACCCGCCCGTCAACCTTATTCTGGTAGTTGGTGGCCGTCCGAATCGATCCGCGCATGTTCCAGGCCCAGCGCGATCCACCCGATGCCAGGCTGATCGACTCACCCAGGAGCCGGTTATTCGACTGGTATTCCGTAACCAGCCCCACTTTGATTCTGCCTTCCGTATCTTTCGGGTACATCGGCAGCATACTAACAACCCCTGCCAAGGCATCGGAGCCATACATCAAACTGGCGGGTCCTTTAATCACTTCGGCCCGGTCGATGTTGTAGTTGTCGACTTCCACGCCATGCTCATCACCCCATTGCTGGCCCTCCTGCCGGACGCCGTCGTAGAGCGTAAGTACCCGGTTATAGCCCAGGCCACGAATAAATGGTTTTGAGATGTTAGGCCCGGTTTTTACGGCATTCAGACCGGGGGCATTTTTGACCAGTACGTCAATAATGTTGCTGCTGGCCGTTGTTTCGATGGACTTGTGGGAAATGGCCAGAATGGCAACCGGGTTTTGCCGAAGCAGCGTGCCCCGTGTAACTCCAGTAACAACGACCTCGTTCAGGGCATTGACAACGGGCAGTAGCGTTGCCGTATATACGTCGTTTCCCGGGCCAATCGCGATCGTGTCTGATTTGTAGCCGATGCAGGAAACAACAAGTGAATGGGGGAGCGAATCGGCTTTTATCGACAATGAAAATTGCCCACGGGCGTCGGTAAGCGCCCCTTTATTCAGGCCGCTAAGGCTTACGTTGCCGAACGGGATTGGTTTGCGCGTATCGGCATCGGTGACCGATCCACGAATGATGCGATTGGGGGTGGGTTGTGCATAAGCATAACCCTCGGTTAGTCCGAGACTAATCAACAGGAAAACTAATTTCATTAAGGGGTATCGTTTGATGGATTATTTCAACAGAATGCAACGAAAACCACTGGTTGTGAAACCAGTGCGTGCAAAATCAGGAAATTAGCCAACGACAGGCGGACCCCGGTGTGAGAAGCAACGGAACGGCGAATAGGACTGAAAAAGGCGGTCGGTGAACAGAAAAACCGGCCGTAAATGCGTTCTGAGAAGAAATAGGAACGCAAAAAAGCTACTGACAACGACAGGTAAATGCGCGGCCAGATCGAGCAGCAGGATTTCCTGAGCAGTATGGGTATTGGGTAAAATCGGACCCTTCCCGAAAGGCCAGTAAGGGTGAGCGTGAACAATTAATCGGCCATCTGACAACCGGTGCGCGTGGCGAAACACAACCCCATTGAGCCACATAGCCAGAAACAGGCCAAGCAGCAAGCGGGCTACGCGCAACCGATTCATATGGAGCCAATCAATCATTGAATACCAGCTTAGTTGGCAGAAAGGCAGATGTTATACCGTCAAATATACGAACTGATAATTTGAATAGTTTTAGACGAGTCTAAAAATTTTCTACTTTGATCGAACGGCCCTAACGGTCAATACGATCATGGTCAATGAGAAGTGTGTATCTTGACGTAAGAAAACTTCTTTGCAAACTTTGCGCGAACCTTCGCGACCTTTGCGGGTAGAAAATTAATCCTATGAACGTAGAAAACAAAACCATTATCATTTCGGGCGCGTCGCGGGGAATTGGTCGGGCAACAGCCTTACTGTTAGCGCAGCATGGCGCCAATGTAGTCGTTACCGCCCGTAGCGCCGATGATCTGAGCCAACTCGAAAAAGAAGCAACAGAAGGGCATGTTCGGGGCAAAATCGTTGCTGTCGCGGGTGATGTTGCCAGTGAATCGGACATGGCTGCCGTTGTTCAAACAGCCCTCGACCACTTCAACCGTATCGATGTGGTGATCAACAATGCAGGCTATGGCGTATTTAAAAATGTAGACGAAATCACGGTTGAGGAATGGGATGCCCTAATGGCGACCAATGTGAAAGGGACGTTTGTACTGACCAAAGCGGCATTGCCCACCCTCAAAGCGCAGGGGTCCGGGCATATCGTGGTGGTAGCCTCCGACGTAGCCAAGCGGACCTTTGCCGGTGGGTCGTTATACACCGCCAGCAAGTATGCACAGGAAGCCTTTATGGGTGCGCTGCGTAAAGAAGTTCGTTCGTTCGGTATCAAAGTGACAGGTGTTTATTCGGGGCTGGTCGATTCTCATTTCCACGAAAAAGGCCACGGGCATGAAACCTCAAAAGGCTGGCTACAAAGCGAAGATATGGCCGAGTCAATGCTGTTTATCGTTAGCCGTCCCGCTCATGTAGTCATCGACGAGTTCATGGTCCACCCGCTGAGTCAGGAATATTGATTGATAGAGGATGTAGGGTGTATGATATAGAATATACCCTACATCACTAATTTCATGGTCCTATCCTCACGGACAGAGAGATAGAGTAAGATGAAATCATCTCAAGATAATTTTATCTTACGTTTCGTGCGCGTTCCTCAAAAGGCTAAACAGTAATCTTTGGCTTTATTTCCCTTCCTGTTATTGCAACCAATCGACTGGAAATGAAGGCACTGCCCGTACTACTTATCTTTCTCTCCACTTTTCAGGTACTTGCCCAATCGTCGGTAAGTCCCTCTTCCTCACAGCGGTATTTCGGCCTTCATTTTGATTTTCATGCCGTTGCCAGCGATTCGCTGATCGGGCGAAACTTATCCGAACGGACGCTTGATTCACTGTTGACGGCGGTCAAACCCGACTTTATTCAGGTCGATTGTAAAGGACATCCGGGCGTGTCGAGCTATCCGTCAAAAGTAGCGACGGCGACAGTGGCTCCACATATCGTCAACGATCCACTGGCATTCTATAGATCTGTTACGCGAAAACATGGCGTAGGTCTTTACCTGCATTATTCGGGTGTATACGATGAGGCCGCATTGGTCAAACACCCAAACTGGGCGGCACAGAAAGCGGATGGCACCATTAATGCACTGAAGACTTCCGTCCATGGTCCTTATGTCGATTCGCTATTGATTCCACAACTCAATGAATTGGCTGACAATGGGGCCGATGGTGTATGGGTCGATGGGGAGTGCTGGGCAACGGTGCTCGATTATTCGCCCACGGCTTTGGCAAAGTTCCGGACCGAAACAGGTATACAAGCGGTGCCACAGACGGATAAAGAGGCTACCTATGGGGCCTTTAAAGACTTTGCCCGCCGATCCTTTATCCAGTACATGGGGCATTATATCGATGCTGTACACCGCCATCGGCCAACGTTCCGGATCGCGTCGAACTGGGCGTATTCGTCCATGATGCCCCAACCTATTCAGACAAACGTCGACTTTCTGTCGGGCGACCTGACGCCGAGCAACAGTGTCAACTCGGCCGCCCTGGAAGGCCGGATTATGGCCGCGCAGGGCCAGCTTTATCGTAAACCCTGGGATTTAATGTCGTGGAGTTTCTGGTACGAGTTCAATCCGGTGCAACGCCAGGGCGATCAGAAGTCGGCTGTTCACCTGATGCAGGAAGCAGCCGAAATCATTTCGCTTGGGGGCGGGTTTCAGGCCTATTATCAGCAACGTCGGGATGCCTCCCTTTCGCTGCGGGACCTATCCACTATGGCGGTATTGAGTCGCTTTGTGAGAGCCCGGCAACCGTTTTGTGCGGGTAGCGCTCCTGTGCCGCAGATTGCCATACTGTATGCAAATGCGACAGTAAGCGCTTTCAACCAATCCCTTTTCGGCAATGGCCAGACACAACGAATCAGTGGTGTATTAACGGCGCTTCTGGACGCTCAATTACCCGTCGACGTGCTGGCTGAACAACACCTGCGGGGCCGAATGAGCCAATATCCGGTTATTGTCGTATCGCAACAGGATTCGCTCGATCCGGCGTTCCGGCGCGAACTGCTCGACTATGCCCGGCAAGGTGGGCACTTACTGTTAATAGGTGCCCAAACCACTCGCTCGCTCGCGACGGAACTGGGTCTTGAGGCCATCAATCAACAAGCGTCCAATCCAAAATGGGTGATTCTAAATGGGGCATCCGTCATATTAACGGGTCCGTTTCAATCTGTGCGTATTGTCGGGGCAGCGACAAAGCCCATCGGCCAGTTTCTCAACTCGGAACCCGGTGACCCGGCACCGGGCATCATCGCTACGGAAACGACTTTCGGTCAGGGGAAACTAACGGCGGTGTACGCCGACTTGAGCCGGGATTATACAAAGCACCAATCGGCCAAACTTCGTGATTTCATCGCGTCACTGACTCGGCCGTTGTTGCCAAAGCCAGTAGTGGAGGTGAGTGGTTCGCATTTGGTCCATGTTGTCCTGAACCGGCAAGGCAGCCAACTGGCCGTAAATCTGATCAACACCGGCGGTCGCCATGCTGATCCGCAAGTGTTTACCTACGATGAAGTGCCACCCCTTACGAACCTGACCGTTCGGCTGCGCACAGACAAGAAACCCGCCCGCATCATTCAGCAACCCGAAAATAAGTCGTTACCCATTCGTTACGCCAATGGAATCGCCACGGTAATCGTACCCGAACTAGCCGTGCACTCGGTGCTGGTAGTCGAATGAAGAAGGAGGTGAGATGGAGGGTATAGGATGTATGATGTAGGATATGTAGTTCCATTCCGAGGGCTGTGTCTTCGCAGCCCTCATGAGCGTCAGCAACGGCATAACCATCCAGCACAAAGGGCTGTGTTCTCACAGCCCTCGGGTCATATATCATACATCCTATATCATAGGTTTCTCTCCCATCACAACGTGTATTTCAACGCCAGATTCACGATTCTCCCCTCTAACGGTGCCCAGATCGGGCGGAACGTAGGCTGAGTGATGGGACCGCTGACAACCGTTTCGAAATTGGCCTGTTTGATGTTAAAGAGGTTTTCGGCGTTTAGCACCAGCCGCCAGTGTTCGTTGTAGTGGTATTCGGCGGCTCCGGCAAAGAACCAGTAGTTCGCCACTTTCTGGTTGTTGTAGAGGTATTGCGAACCAACATACGCCGTCTCGATACCAAATCGGAAATGTTCATTTTCCCAGGCCAACGTAGTCGAAAATTTGTCTTGTGGAGCAAGGGGGAGGTAACTCGTATCGGTGGGGCCTGAGCTGGATTGCCCGTCGCGCCGGGCGAGGGTATGGTTGTAACCCAGGTACAATTCGTAGTCTTTGTATTCGAGCCGGACGTACGTATCCGTCCCGACACTAAAGAGGTTATAGGGCGCGTTGATCAACTGCGTATAGGCGCCCAGGTTACTCGATGTACTGGCAAAGGCCGACACTACCGGTGAGTTGACATAGGTATAGTAAAAGGCCTGATCAACTTGCAGCGAGACACCACTTTCGAATGTTTTCGAGTAGGCAATGTCCATGTTGGCCCCCACAGATTTTTCGGCTTTCACCGTGGCTACGTCGATAGGCAGCAGGCGGGGAAAAATCAGACTGACATTTAACGCGCCGGGTGTCTGGTTTACAAACAGATTCGGAGTTTTGTAGCCCGTTCCAACACTTACCCGTACGGTCCACGGATCGGCTGGCTTCAGCTTGACGGACAGGCGAGGCAACAGAAAGTTACCAAACGTATTGTGGTGATCGAAACGAAGTCCTGCCTGCAATGCTATTTTATCGCCCAACTGCCAGTCGTCCTGCACGAATCCGCCAATGGTTTGGTACGTGTAATCGACCAACCGGGTGCTGTCTGGTTTTTTGCGGAAGGCTTCAACGGTCAGATTCCCCCCAACAATAAGCTGATGTTGCCCAAATCGGACAAGGTCATTGCCTTCAAGATAAATTGACGACTGCCGCCCATCGGATAGTTTCTGGTAATCGGTGTTTTGGCGGTGAAATGTACTCACTGCCCCTTTCAGTGTCAGCGCGTTGCGTGGCGATGTGCTATGCGTCGCGTCAAAATCAACGGTATGCCGTTGTAAGTCCGTGATGTTCCGATAAGCGTTGGGCAGCGTGCCTTCCAGAGCCGCCAGATAGCCGCCTTCCCGATGTTCGTTAGTAAACGAATACCCGATGTTTACCCGCGTCTGATCCGATGGGTTGTAGAAAAACTTGGGGTGAAAATTGAACTGTTTGATCTGCGGGCTGTCGGTATAACCATCGTTGGTGACGTCGACGGCTGCCTGGTCGGTGTAACCCGAGAATAGGGTCAGGCCTGTTTTCCCATAGCGTTGGGAGTAATAGGCATTCAGGTTATTCTCTTTCAGACCCGAGTGATTCAACAGGGCCGTAAAGGTTGGTTTTTCAGAGGTAGGCGATTTTGACACAATATTGATCATACCGCCGATCGCGCCCCCGCCATAGAGTGTCGACACCGAGCCTTTAACTATTTCGACCTGCTTCAAATCCAGCGGTGGAATCTGTAGGACGCCCAGGTTCCCGGAGAAGCCTTCGTATAGCGGCAATCCGTCGCGCAGAATTTGCGTGTATTTGGGGTCAAGACCCTGCATTCGGATGGCCTGGTTGCCATTTACAGCCGATGTCCGCTGGATATGAATAATCGAAATGTCGCCCAGAATGCTACTCACGTTACCCGGTACAACGGCGCTTTCTTCATCCATATCTTCCTGGCCCAAGACTTCGACTTTAATGGGCAGATCCTCAATTCGGGAGTTGGTGCGGGTAGCGGTTACGGTCACTTCGTCGAGGGAGGCATCCTCGCTATGAAGCCGAAAAACGAGCGTATCGGCTGTAGTCGATATTGGGAATGATTCCGTTTCATAGCCGACGGCACTAACTGTTAGGGCGTTAATCGTAGCCGGTAAGTTAGCAATGATCGCAATGCCGGCCGCGTTGGTAACCGCTCCAATGATTGGTCTGATAGCTGTACGTACGGTGGCTGCAATAATGGGTTCGTGGGTCAGGCTATCTTCTACCCGAATGACGCGATTGGCCTGACCAAATGCAGAGCCAATGCCCAGCAGGAGCAAGCCAATAAAAAAGAGATTTTTCATCAGTGAATGATTTGCCTGCAAGTTTCGGGCGGAATTATGGAGAGAATTTGAAGAAAGGGCTACCTGGCCAAGGGGCGGTATGAATCTTGCCGCTTTTTTCGTGGTTACGCCCGTTTCTGCAATAGCCCAATCTTGAATTCATGCGTACCCTTATTGGTATCGTACTGGTACATTAGCGGCAAATGATAGCGGTCACAAATCTGTTTGACCAGGGCCAGACCCAAGCCTGTCGAGTCGGGGCGGGCGGGATTCTTAACGAACCGATGAAATAACTGGTTATCGGCAAAGGGCAGTGGTTCGCCAGTGTTCTGTATAGTTAAAGCTTTAGGGGTTAGCTCAATGTCAATGTAGCTGCTTGTTTTATCACTTTTCCTGCCTCCGTGCCGGGCCGCATTTTTCAGGAGGTTCGTGAGAAGGACGACCGCTAACTGCCGATTCATTTTTAGCGAAACATCAGGCGCAATCTTTTGAAGAACAGCCATGTTCTTGTGCTGAAAAAACGGCGTGTATTCCTCCGTGAATTGATTGACCAGTTCACTTAGGTTGACTAGTTCGTCGCTGGCAAACTGGTTATTTTCTACCTGTGTAAGCAACAGCAGCGACCGATTCAGGTGACTGAGCCGACCGAGGGCATCCGTGGCCCGTTGCAGGTGAGCGTGATCGTTTTCGGTCAGGTGTTCCGACTGCATCAGAAAATCCAGCTCCGCCGAGGCAACGGCCAGGGGTGTTTGTAGCTCGTGCGACGCATTCTCGGTGAACTGTTTCTGCAATGAAAATTGACGACGGAGCTTTTGCGTCAACTCGCCCAGCGATCGGTTCAGTAAACCGAACTCCCGGATCGTATTTTCCGGAAACACCGGCTCCACCCCCGAATCGAGTCGAACGCTACTAAGCTGGTCGATAGTGGTGTAGAAGGGTTCCCACAATCGTCGGGATAAACCCAAACCAACAACCACAGACACAGCTACCAGAATCAGAAAGCAGAGGATCACACCTATAGAGATTTCGCGCGTCAACTCACTGAACTCGTAGTACGGTTGTTGAATCGTTACCAGATAAATTTGCCCGTTAACCGAAACAGTTTCCTGCAACTGCCGAATAGGAATGGGTTTGTTGCTATCCAGAGAATCCAGGATGGTGATATCTGAAAACGTTGGCTTTTTTGTGAAGGTTACCCGTTCAATTCGGGGGTTATTATCCCAGTCCGTAAGTTGGGCGAGGGGATACTTCTGAAGTCGTAAGGCTGTTTGTTTGACTTGAGTCGTCAGAATCTCATCTACTTCATACCGAATTTTTCGGTGAATGAGCGTATAAAAGCCTACGGCGCCGACCAACGCAATAGTAAACGCTGTGATCAGCAAATAGCGGGCAGTCTGGCTCAGCAGGCTCATGGCAAACGGGTCGAAAAGAGATAGCCTGCCCCATAACGGGTCTGAATGTAGTCGGGGCAGCCCGCCAGGATGAGCTTCCGGCGTAGGTTTTTAACGTGTGTATACAGGAACTCGTGCGAGTCGGCAACATCCATTGCGTCGCCCCAAACGTGTTCGGCGATAGCTGATTTAGATAGGAGCCGGTCAGCATTTGTGACCAGAAAAAGGAGCAGGTCATATTCTTTTCCCGTTAGCTTAACATCGGCATCCTGCACACTGACGCGTTGTTGATCAGGCCAGAGTTTAAGCTCACCCGCACTTATGTGCGCCTGCCCGCCAAACAACCGACGGCGCAGCACCGACCGAAGCCGGGCGTTGAGTTCAGGCAGGTGGAATGGTTTGGTCAGGTAATCGTCGGCCCCGGCGTCGAGGCCGGTTAGCTTATCCATAAGCGCGTCTTTGGCCGTGACGACAATAATGCCTGCCGTTGACTGGCGGCTTTTTAATTCCCGCACCAGATCGAGACCATTTCCATCGGGAAGCATTAGGTCAATGATTAAGCAGTCGTAATCATAATCATGGGCTTTTTCAGCGCCCTGCCGGTATGTATTTGCCGTTGTTACGGTGTATCCTTCACCTGCCAGGTACTGCTGAACGGCAATTTGTAACGCGGGCTCGTCTTCAATTAAGAGTATTTTCATGGATTGTGCGGTTTTCGGTATACGGTTTTCGGTTTACGAAGGGCCGTTAACTGTAAACCATATACCGAAAACCGTAGGCCCTATTACTGGCTCCACTCGGTTGGCGTCCGGTCCCAGCGGTGTCCTTTTAGTTCACGTAATAATTCCGTCGATAATCCGTTGCCGTCGCTGGCGGCAATGTTAGCTTCTACGTTCCGAATCTGGCGCATGCCCGGAATAGTCGTATGGACATCGGGGTTACTCAGGATAAAGCGAAGCGCCATTTCAGGCATGCTCATACCGTCCGGAATAAGTGGCCGTAGGGCGTCGGCATGGTCGACACTGCTGTTGAGGTTTTCAGGAACGAAATACGTCGACCGCCAGTCGCTGGCCGGAAAGGTTGTTTCTTTCGTGAAGGTCCCAGTCAGTGTGCCTTCGTCGAAGGGAACGCGGGCAATGATACCAATATTCAGTTCACGGCAGAGCGGAAACAGGTTATCTTCGGGGTTCTGATCGAAGATGTTATAAATGACCTGAACCGCGTCGATAAGCCCTGTCCGGATCGTATTTAAGCTGTTGTCCGGCTCCCAACGATTCACTGACAGCCCCCAGGCCCGAACCTTGCCCTGCTGGGATAGTTTTGTAATGGCTTCCTTCCATTCGTCCTGATCGGACCAGGCATCTTCCCAAACGTGAAATTGCTGGAGATCAATCGTTTCGACACCGAGGTTTTTCAGGCTTTTTTCCGTGTATTCAACAATGTAATCCGCCGGAAAAACATCGGCTAGTTTGGACTCTGGTTTTGACGGCCACTGCCGGTTTTTGGGCGGAATCTTGGTGGCTGCATACAATTGCTTGTCGGGATTGTTTTTCAGCAATTGGTTCAGGATTTCTTCACTGACGCCATCGGCATAGGCCCAGGCGGTATCGAAAAAATTGCAGCCCAGGTCAACAGCCCGTTGCAGGGCGCGTAAGACTTCCTCTTTGTCGGAGCCAGTCCAACCGGCCAGGCCCCACATGCCATAGCCAATTTCAGAGATTTTCCAGCCAGTGCGGCCAAATGTGCGGTAATTCATAACAGGGTTTATCGTTTGTGGTTCGTAGTTTGTCGTTTGAAAAGACAAACGGTCTTGCAAACATCAAACAACGAACCACAAACAACAAACTAAGTTTTATAAATTATGCTTATCCGTATTGTTCGCATGACGTTTCAGGAAGATAAACTTGCTGACTTTCATGCCATTTTTGATCGCTCCAAACAGCGTATTCGCAATTTTCCCGGCAATCGCCAGCTTGACTTACTGCGTGACCCCAACCAGCCTAACGTTCGAATAACCTACAGCCTGTGGGAGTCAGCCGACGCACTGGAAGCCTATCGCCAGAGCGAGTTGTTTCGTACGACCTGGGCCGCGACGAAGGTTCTTTTTGCCGAACGGGCTGTGGCTTTCTCCGCCGAAAAACTGGAAGCCGTAAGTGCTTGACAACGTGAGTAAAAACACTTAGGTTTTGTCTTCTTCGATTGATTTGTCACGGATGTCTCTATGAATCGTCAGCGCGCTATCGTTTGGTTGACCACCTGTCTGCTAACCTGGCTGAGTACGATTACTTGGGCACAAACCACAACGATGCTTACCGGGTATGTGACCGATGCATCGACGGGGAAACCAATGCCGTTTGCCAATGTCTACCTGAACGGCACGACCCGTGGCACCGTCACCAATGAGCAGGGCTATTATTCCCTGTCGGGGGTTCCCCTCGGCACGGTTGAGGTGGTGGCTTCCTTCATCGGGTATCAACCCCATCGGCGCATCTTCCGGCTGGATGCCAGCCCCGATAATAAAGCTAGTTTTCGGCTGAAACCAAGTGACCAGACACTGGCCACCGTTACGGTTCGGGGGAATCCAAAAAAGTGGCAGCAACACCTCCGGCAGTTTAAACGGCAATTACTTGGTGAACCCTTTGGCGGCCAGTGCCAGATCATGAATGCCGATGCTCTGAGTTTTCATGTAGAGGATACTCATCTGAAAGCAACCGCCAGCGAGCCACTCGTCATTGAAAATCAGGCCTTAGGTTATCGGCTTTGGTACGATTTGCTCTATTTTGACGGAACGTCGCAGAAAGTTTATTATGCCGGGGCCACTCGTTTCGAAGAATTGAAAGCCACCGATGAGCGACAGGCTAACCGCTTTCGACGCAACCGGATGAGAGCCTACAAAGGATCGACCCGGCACTTGATGGCCAGCCTGATCGACAGCACCTATGAGAAAGAGGGCTTTCTGGTCTATCAGGAAGATCTGGTCGTGCCGATCGCCCGAAATCGGGAAAACCGAACTACCCTGTATGGGTCAGTGAATGGTCGCCTGAAACCATTGCGCGTAAGCGAACTGATTCAGCCGGGGCGATTACCCTCCGAACGACGGCTGGTTTCGAGCCGCCCGCTGGTAGTTTTTTATACCAATGCCACATCCCTCTATTCGCCTTACCTGGATGCACGTTACGCTTACTCGCAGATCGTGCTGCCGGCCGGGCAATTGGAGATGACGATCGACGGAACGGTCACACTCCCTCTGGGCGCCGAAATGCAGGGCTCGCTGGCCGATGATCGCCTGTCGACGATGCTGCCTGCCGACTGGACGCCAAATCCTGCCGATGCGGACCCAATCACAACGGGTGTACCTGTTGCTACGCAGGGGAAATTCATGCCGCCCGATGCCCGTATGAATCGAATTGCTACGGCGTTTAATGACCGGTTCAAGACCCTGGCACCGGTTGTGTTTCTGCATACCGACAAACCTTTATACGCGACTGGTGACCGACTCTGGCTTAGTGCTTACGTGCTGGATGCTGCAACCAATCGCCGACCACTGGGCGAAACCGCCATTCATGCTGATCTGCTAACCGCTTCCGGAAAGCTCGTACAGCACCAGTGGCTACGGGTGCTGGATGGACGCGCTGTCGGCAATTTTCGGTTGTCCGATTCGCTGACCACCGGTACATATCGGTTGAGGGCATACACCGATGAGGACGATGGTCAACGCCGACCCGCCTTTGACCGGTCAATTGCGGTCTATAACATACTCCAGGGCGCAGCCGCTAAAGTGGTCGATACGGCCCGGAAGGCAGTGGATGTGCAGGTTTTGCCCGAAGGTGGGCGCTGGCTGGTCGGATTACCCGCCCGGCTGGGCGTTAAAATCACGCAGCCAGATGGGCACGGGCTTCTAATACCGGGCCGGATTGTGAATGAGGAAGGGCAGGAGATTATAAAATTCACGACCAATGCCGTAGGAATAGGCAGCCTTGTGATGACGCCCGTGGCGGGTCGTAAGTATTATGCGGAAGTCCTGTATAATGACATGCATCAGTTGGTGCCGTTGCCCATGGCTGACCAGGAAGGACTCACGCTGTCGGCCGATGTGGTGACTGATACCAACCGAGTGGCCCTTGGTATTATTGGTACGAATAAACCCGCAAAAGATTCGGTTTACATTGTCATTCAACAGCAGGGGCGACTGGTCGACCAGCGGAAAATTCTGCTCGAAAATGGGATGGCGCGGGTAAGCCTGCCGACGGCTGCACTGCCTGCGGGGCTCAACCAGATCACGCTTTACGACGCCACAGCTCGCCCGCAAGCCGAACGGCTGGTGTTTATCCCCGAACGAGTGCCTCCTGTGCGGGTGATACTTGGCTTGAATAAAGCCCACTACCAACCGCGGGAGCAGGCGATTCTGAGCGTTAACTTAAATGATGACGGACTGCCTGTGGTAGCGGCTCTATCGGCGTCTATCACCGATGTGGGGCAGGTCCCTTCCGACACGGCTTCGGCTACGATTCATACACACCTTCTGCTAACAGGTGAACTGCGGGGCCGGGTGGAGCAACCCAATCAATACGTTCAGACAAATTCACTGGAAACCCGCCGGGCGTTGGATGACCTGCTCTTAACCCAGGGCTGGCGACGGGTGAGCGGTACGCCGGATACCGAATTGCTCGGTGGCGTATCGCTGATGGGCCGGGTACTGAATGCGAAAAATCAACCGATAGCTGGAGCTCAGGTCATGGTGGCGTCTACCGCATCCGGGCAGTCGTTTGTCCGGTCGGCCGGAGCCGACGAGCGGGGACGGTTTCGGCTGGCGGGTTTTGCCATTGCCGACACGCTTAAACTAATGACTCAGATTACGGATCGGCAATTGAAGGACATTTCAGCGAAAGAGGCCCACCTGGTGCTCGAAGGGCCAGAAACCTCCTGGGAGCCCGATACGATTCGTGCTCTTCCTGATTGGGTTACCCTGCGTGCTCAACTGGATGCAGCCCGAATCCGTCAGGAAAGTGATGCAGACCTGTACCGCGACAAAACCGCTAAACTGTTAAAAGAAGTGACCGTACGGGCAAGAAAGCCGAACGAACGCCCGGATTATGTGGAGCGGATGAGCCTGCACAGCAATGCTGATGCCACGCTCGTGTTCGATGATAAATCACCCCGCTATACAAACCTATATGAGATGATTCGGGGTAAGGTAGCGGGTGTTTCGGTAAATCAGAATCAGTCAGGTGGGTATCAGGTAATTATTCGGGGTGTGGGTAGCTTGGTTAGCAGTCCGCAGCCGTTGTTTCTGATGGATGGCATGTCGATACAGGACAATGACGGGACCGCTCTATTGTCCTTCAGTCCCGGTGATATTGATCGGATCGAGGTCCTGAAAAACGGAACCACGGCGGGTACCTACGGTATTCGCGGGGGTAATGGGGTTATTGCTTTTTACTCAAAACGGTTCCGGCCTGGTCAGGAGAAAAAGGAAGAAAGAGCAGGGATGAGGCCCATACAGGTTATTGGTTATCCATCGGTTCAGCGGGAGTTTTATGTGCCCCGTTATGAAGCCACAGCCGAAGCACCATCGGGGCACATTGATCGTCGGGATGTATTATACTGGAAGCCGCAGCTACAAACCGATAGCCAGGGGCACAGCCAGCTGATGTTTCCGTTGTCGGATGTTGTCCGAACAATACGGGTCGTTGTGCAGGGTATCACGGCTGATGGGCGACCTGTGGTTGGGGCCGCTTTACTTCATGTTCAATAAATCGATTATTTACCCCATGCGGGTGTTGGAGTGCCGGCATCGAAAAGCTCATCGATGTAATAGTCCCGGCGCGGGCGTCTGTCGCAATCATCATTACCAATTGGGTAGCGGCAAGTGGCATAGACGGTCACATCGTTGGGATTCATCAGACTGGCAAAGGCTCCATTCGGGAATTTGTCTGTTTTGTGTGCCCTTGTGAGCAGGCAGTGCCCAAGCTCATGAAAAACCAGACACTCCCGTTCATACTGACTGGCTTGCTGCCAGCAAAACGCATCGCTGTTAAGCGTGATACGGGGTGTTTTTCCATTTTCTAACTGGCACTCGCCACAAATATCCTCGCCTACGGCCGTTCCGAAGGTAATAATCAGGTTATTCGTTGAAACGGGATTGTTTCGTTTTTTTGCTTCGTCCCGAAATGATTTAACAAAAAGTTCTACCTCTGTCGGCACACTGTATTGGACCGGCTCGGGCTGGGAACTGGACTGGCAACTTGTCAGGCCTGCCAGCAAAAGCAGGATCAGGAGCGAAACGGGACGCATAGAAATTGGGGTAGGAATACCGTTAAAGCTACAGTCTGGAACGCGAGTTTGCAAGTCGGGCTATCGGGCGAGCGAGTAGCTGATCTGAACGGAGTATAATTTGCCGGAACTGCCCTTATTGTAGCCCCTGACCAACGCGCCGTTTATGCGAATAATTTCTCTGTTGCTGATTTGTTTTGCCATTGTCAACCATGCCCATGCTCAGCCTGAAGCCATAAAGAAAAACCCATTTGCGGGGTACATCAACAACCGCAAACCCCTGCGGCCCAATCCCTATATCGAATTACCTTTAGGGGCTATCAAAGCACAGGGCTGGTTAAAGGAAATGCTGGTTCGGCAAAAAAATGGAGCTTCGGGTCATCTTGACGAACTGTATCCGCTTGTGATGGGCCCGCGCAATGGCTGGCTCGGTGGAGATGGCGATCAGTGGGAGCGTGGGCCCTACTGGATTGATGGGCTGTTGCCGCTGGCCTACCTGCTGGATGATCAGGAACTGATTGCCAAAACCAAACCCTGGGTAGAATGGGCCATTGCCAGCCAACAGCCTAATGGCTATTTCGGCCCCCTGAAAGACTACCCCCAGGAAGCCGGTGTTCAACGCGACAACTGTCAGGATTGGTGGCCTAAGATGGTGATGCTTAAAATCCTGAAGCAATATTATTCCGCAACCGGCGATCAGCGGGTGATCAGCTTGATGACTCGTTATTTCAAATACCAGTTGCAACAGCTACCGATTCATCCGCTCGACCATTGGACATTCTGGGCACGCTACCGGGGTGGTGATAACCTGATGGTCGTTTACTGGCTATACAACATAACGGGTGATGCTTTCCTGCTCAAACTGGCTGATCTGCTGCATAAGCAAACGTTTGATTATACGGATGGCTTTCTGAATACCAATTTCTTATCGCAGGAGGGAAGTATACACTGCGTGAATCTGGCCCAGGGCATTAAGGAACCACTCATTTATTACCAGCACCATGCCGACCCGAAATACTTACAGGCAGTCAACAAGGGCATGGCCGATATTCGCCGATACAATGGCATGGCGCACGGTTTGTACGGGGGCGACGAAGCACTGCACGGCAACAACCCGACGCAGGGATCAGAATTGTGCACGGCTGTGGAAATGATGTTCAGCCTGGAAAGTATGCTCGGTATTACAGGCGGTGTTGCCTACGCCGACCAGTTGGAAAAAATCGCGTTCAACGCCCTGCCCGCGCAGATTAGCGACGATTTTATGGGTCGCCAGTATTTTCAGCAGGCTAATCAGGTACAGCTTACGCGCCACATCCGGAATTTTGATGTCAATCACGGTGGCACGGATGGGTGCATCGGTTTGCTCACCGGCTATCCCTGCTGCACTTCGAACATGCATCAGGGCTGGCCCAAGTTTACCCAGAACCTCTGGTATGCTACCGGTGCGCCGGGGCGACCTGACAGGGGGCTGGCAGCCTTGTTGTATTCGCCCAGCGAGGTCAGGGCGTTTGTGGGAAATGGTACAGAAGTAAAATTTGTGGAGGAGACAGACTACCCATTCCGCGAAACTATAAAGTTTACATTGACAACCGATGAAAAAGTAAAGTCGGTTGCGTTTCCCTTTCACCTGCGAATTCCCGCCTGGTGTGCAAAAGCGACTGTTTCTGTAAATGGTAAACGCTGGAAGGAGTCGGCTGGTAATCAAATTATTGTGGTATCCCGTGAGTGGAAATCAGGCGATGTTGTAGAGCTTTCATTACCCATGCA
The DNA here is from genome assembly GCF_000974425.1 of Spirosoma radiotolerans. Classification (NCBI taxonomy): domain Bacteria; kingdom Pseudomonadati; phylum Bacteroidota; class Cytophagia; order Cytophagales; family Cytophagaceae; genus Spirosoma; species Spirosoma radiotolerans. The sequence continues at coordinate 6,036,362 of NZ_CP010429.1, read as the reverse complement.
CGTCTTCAAAAATCAGTGGTACGAGAATTCAATCTCGGTAGAGCGCGGCCCGTTGACCTATGCACTTAAAGTAGGGGAAGAATGGAAAAAAGTGGTTAACGACAAGGACCCTATCGATTATGGAAAACAATATTTTGAAGTTCGCCCCACCACGCCCTGGAACTACGGACTGGTAGATGTTCCGGATGCTAAAATGGAGCAGTCCATTAAGGTAACGCAGGCCAAACAAGTGGCTAACTATCCGTGGAATCTGGAAAATGTACCCAGCGAAATCCGCCTGAAAGCCCGGCGAATCCCCTCCTGGCAATTGTACAACGAAATGGCAGGTCCCATTCCTTACAGCATCACTTATGGTATGGTGACCGAAAAAGAGGAAGAGGAGGTTATTCTGGTTCCATACGGTTGTACGACGCTTCGAATTTCTCAGTTCCCCGTATTGCGAAAAAGGGATTAGCGCATACCCGAATGGCGCCAGGCTCTGGCCTGGCACCATTCGGGTATACGGTCCGTGAGGACACAGACCGAGGAGTAGTAGCCTGATCATCAGACAACCGCTGCCCCTGACTTTATCGTCACGGCTGAACCATCGGCGAGAAAGATCGAACGGGGCGGTTGCTCGAAAAAGGGCGCAAACTGGCGGCCGTACAATTGCTCTATATCGCAATGCACGTCGTAAGTATTTACGGGGAAGATTGACCAGGTCGGATGTACGACTTCATACTCCGAAGTACGATGGACGCCCCGACGGGTATAGCCCCAATAATGCTCCGTAATGAAGGCCTCTTCACCGTCGGCTACCAACGGGTGCCCCTGTTGATCGGCGTTTACCTCAATGTGATTCCAGGTTGAGCCGACTTCCCATTCGTAGCGAATATGCTGTGTTTGCCCGTCGGTTTCCCAACGGTGGCGCATCGGGTGGGTTGCATACGGTTCGCCGTAAAGTGTATTGGCCACCAGCGAAATAGCTAATTTGGGGACAATCTCTTTAACAAAAACAACACCTCGTTTCCAGCCGGTCTCGGTTTTGCGTCGAACATAAAAACGAAGATTGAACTCTTCAAATTCCGTGTGAAAGGGCACCGGTATACGGCCCAATAATTTCACCCGCTGGAAATAAAACCCGACCAGGCTTCCGTAACAAATACCATTAAATTCGTCCAGCTCGGTGCCATAGGGAACCAGCGGCTCCAATACGCTCCGATTCAGGGCGTAGTTGGCAAAGATCAGGTTTCGCCACTCGGCGCTTAAAAAGGTAGTAGCCATTCAGAACGGTTGTTAATACGGAAACGGATGCGTGTGTGGAGATGGCCTGAATAGTTTCTCCTTCATTGACGCATCTGTGTGCCAGGAATGTAGTGCCGTTCCCAGGCCAGCCACGCCACCACCGATAAGCAGGCGGCAAACCACACGAAAGGCAGCCGTAAGTCGAGCAGAGATAACCCGCCGAAGACGAGTGTTGTTACAAAACTGGCTACCCCTTGCAGGGCCTGGTTAGTCCCGAAGATTTCGCCCCGGTCTTCATCTGTCGTCAACTGTGCCATCAGCCCCTCAATCAACCCCTGAATGAGCGAGAACGTCAGGCAATCGATGGTGACCAGAACATACAGCCAAACCATTGACGTGCCGACCAGACCATAGCCACCTAAAATGGGAACGCCCAGCAGCGCAAGCCAGAAAATACCCCGTCGCTGGTTGATCCGGTCGGCGATGTAGGTATAAAATACATAGCTGATGACGACGCTCAGCGCGCCAAAATACATGAAGAAATAGGAGATACCCTTGGCATCCATTTGTAATGCCCCAAAACTAACGAAGGTGACAAAGTAGAAATAATAACCGGTGCTGAGCGTAAGTGCCAACTGCATCATGACCAGTTTCTTCAGGCCATTGTATTGCCGATCCTTGGCCAGCAGGCGTGTCCAGAGCGTATGTACATTCAGTGCTTGAACCAGTTCGGTTTTCAGCGCGGCTGTTTCAACCGAAGCGTCGGACCGTCCCGGCGGATTAGGATGGGTTTCGCGCAGGAGCCAGCTCAGAACCATATTCAGGCCCGACAGGCTAACGGCCATAATCGCCACGACCCTGGCCTGGCTGCCCTGCACAACATCGAAGGTTGTGAGCAACAGCCCTGATGCAGCCGGACCGATCACAAAGCCAAGCGAAATAATAGCTCCCTCGATCCCCAGGTTTTTAAACAGGCTTTCTTTGGGTGAAATGTCCGTAATGGCCGACCGGACAGTGGCGTACATGCCGTTTGTGGTCCCATCGCTTATCCGGTTGGCGAAATAATAACCGACCCGGACCGGCAGCAGCAGGCAGTCCGCAAGAAATGTACCAACTGCCGAAATGATGAAAATAGGTCGTCGGCCATAGCCATCAGATAGTTTCCCCAGCAATGGTGCCGAGAACAGTTGCATCCCCAGAAAGAGCGCCGTACCCACTGCCAGCCATAGCTGAGGCCGTTGCAGGCCCTTGACAAATTCCGGCAAAATGGGCCCTACAGCCGAACCTACTATGACATCAATAAAAATAATGGCATAAATATGTACTAAACGATAATCGCGGGCAGGCCGGCGGATTGGCATACAAAAAGGTTTCTAAACTAATGGCACCGATGGCGCGAAGCTCTTGCTTCGTGCCCACTATTATCCGGCCTCTGGCCGTTCATGAGCGAAGGTATTTTCAATTGTTAACAAACCGGCCGGAGGCCGGGTAATAATAGGCACAAAGCAAGAGCTTCGCGCCATCTCAACTTCATTCCTCCTCACTCATTAAAATGTCAGGATATAAAACTGACACAGAAAAGACTGGCCAAATTCATGAACAACGCGTTGGTACGTTGATTGAAAACCATACCGTTCGTAGAACTGCATCAGCTTGGGCCGCGTGGCATCGGTTTCGAGCTGTAAAGTTTTGATACCGCGTTTCAGACACTCCTCCCGACAGAAGTTAATGATTTCTGCGAATAAATTTTGTCCCTTGAACGGTCGCCGGATCGCGAGTTTGTGAATAAAGCCCGAGGTGTTAGCTGGTACCTCAGGCCAGTAAAGCGGGTCTTCCCATTGTAGAATAAAAACCGCTGCCGGTTCTGGCTCCACTCCGCTGTTCTGGTCGGCGTACATCACATACAGATTGTTTGTGGTGTATTCATCCAACAGGTTTTCAGCGGTGAGTTCGTCAACATTCCAGAGTTCGCGATCATTGTCGACAAGCCATTGGCCAACTTCCCGAAGGACGTTAATGGCCACTTCCGGCTGATCGTTTCGGAAAGAAAGTGTCATCGTCTTTCTGTATTAAATCCAGGATTGTGGATAATGAGTTCCTTTAGCGTTAGTATGGCGCTGATGGCGCGAGGCTCCAGCCTCACGCCTATCCCCGCACCTGTCACTTCTTGCCTAATCCAGAACCATCATCAATCACGTTGCTTAATGTCGATACGCCGTTTTCGTCAAAGGCTTCGATGGCAAAGTAATAGGGTACGCCAACATTCAGCGCCCGTAACTCGAATGTATTTGGCTGGTCGTTCCAGAACTGATACGTTTGATAAAGTTTATCAGGAGCAATGCCCCAGCGTATGTTATAGCCCACTGCGCCCGGCACTTTGCTCCAGGAAAGATCGGCATTGCGCTGGTCTTTCTGTCGTTTGACCGTTAAGGATGCGGGGGTAGCTGGGGCCTTTCCCAAGCCATTGCCAAATACCCGAAACGCATTAATGGCCAAATGCGATCCGGCTACATACCCATGTTCATAACGCACATAGCGTGCCCGAGCTGGTTTTTCCAGTTCCATATAAGCGCAGGCCCGGTCGCGTTTGGGCTCTTTGCGTTCTGCCGTATCGGTCAGGTCGGCGACGACTGTCCACTTTTTGTTATCCGTCGAGGTTAGTATTTTGAACTGCGTGTACACCGTCGAATCGGAATCATAAATGGTTTGGCGATAATCAATGTAGTCCACCTGCACCGCCCGAACGTCGCGTTCGGCACCCAGGTCGAGGGTTAGGGTTTCGCCGGGTTTATTCTGAGCCGCTACCCAGAACGTTCGCGGATTTTCGTCCGTCGTTTTATCGGCCGACAGGCTATCGACGGCCGATGCTTTGAACGTAGACGAAGCAACCGCTGGTTTGCGGTAGGAAAGGAGCATCCAGCCTGTAAATAGTTCGTCGCTATTCTGCCCGGCTTTTGTGGCCAGGTAGTGCGGAAAATCACCGAACCGCGTGTTGACAAACAACTGATTGTCTTTGTCAAAGCCGGCCGGATTCATCACAATACGTCGTTCCATGCCCCAGTTATGACCAATCCAGGTCGTGCCTGTGTTCCAGTAATTACCGAAATTGTCCTGAAACGTGTTGCCGTGCCCGCAGCCCGTAGCAAACCCGCCCGGTTTGTAGGCAATGGGGTTGTATGGCGCATATTCGAACGGGCCCAGCGGGTCTTTACTTACATAGGTACCGTTACCGTATACATTGTATTCTGTGCCCGGAGCGCTGTACTGCAGGTAATAAGTGCCTTTATACTTGGTCATCCAGGCACCTTCCATAAATGGCTTGAATGGGTCCGAGTGATTGGGGCCGAAGCGTTCCCAGCCATGTTTGTACGGATCGAGCCAGAGCATAGCCTTGTACGATTCTGCCGGATTATTTCCGGCATACGTCAGGTTGCGTTTTTTGTCCAGCTCAGCCCCAAAAAGCGGGTATACGTTCGATGAGCCCCAGTACATATACCATTTGTCGGTGTCATCGTCGTGGAACAAGGCCGGGTCCCAGGGGCCAATATCTTTGGGTAGACGTGGCATCCAGCGATTCAGAAATTTGAGTTTTCCTTTCTCCGGTTCTGTCGAATAAAAAATAGGGCGTTGCTCAAATGTGGACTGAAACAGGTACATCGTGTCGCGGACGGAAAGAGCCGCCGGGGCGCACATATCCTCCATCGGCCATTTGTCGGGGACAATGTACCGCCAGTTCACTAAATCTTTCGAGTGCCACCAGCCACCCTGTATAGTTACAAAAAGGTAGTACTCGTTTTTGTGGTTGATAATGACCGGGTCGGCCCCGGAGCGGTAAGAAATCTTTTCATTCAACTGCTCGAAATTGTACCGATAACTAATATCCATCGGATTGCAATACGTACGGGCCACGCTTGGTCGGGCCACGCTTGGTTTCTGCTGCCCAACTGCTGGCTGGATACCGAAAAGAAGAATGCCGATCAGCAGGAAAAATGAGAATAGGAATCGCACGGAATGGTCAGGTTTAGGAGGGTCATTAACATTTGCACAGGCTTACAAGTTAAGCACCTATGACCGATATAAACAAAACTATCCTGCAATCCCTGGGCAGTGGTTTGGCGGGTGCCTGTGCACTGACAGCTCTCCACGAAACGGCCCGTCAGTTTATTCCAGAAGCGCCCCGTGCCGACATTCTGGGCATGCGCGCCATCAAAAAAGTGATGAACAAGGTTGATGAGGAGCCACCCGCCGACGATGAACTGCATGACTGGGCATTGGGCGGTGATATTGTTTCCAACGCAATCTATTACAGCTTAATTGGGCTGGCTAAACCAAAAGATGCGTTACTGACTGGAGCGGCTTTAGGACTGGCTGCGGGCGTTGGTGCCGTAGCGCTGCCCGGCCCAATGGGTTTAGGAACGGCGCCCAGCAGCCGCACAACGGCCACGGCCGCTATGACGGTTGGCTGGTATCTATTTGGAGGATTGATAACTGCTGGCGCCTATATCCTGATGAAGCGCCGGTAACGGACCCGTAAACTGGGTTGGTTGATGGTCTGATTTCGGATGCTCAACCAATTGCCTGTACAGGGCGAGCGGATAAACCCTCCTCAATCAGTTCCCGGTTTACCCAGACGCCAGCCAGGCTACCGTTGGTTACGGCCATGCTTACCTGGCGCATGGGCGAACTATTGTCCCCCGCCGTGAACACACCCGGCACGTTGGTTTTGCCAAACCCGGATGTATCGACTAAGCCTGACTCGGTCATAGCGCAGCCCAACTGTTTGGCCAGATCAGAATGTTGCCGGAACGGCACCCGGCTATACAATGCATCTACGGCGTAGGTGGACCCATCGGCAAATTGAAGTTCTGTAAGCTGGCCCTGGTCGTGTGCTATGGCAGTAAGGGTCGTCTCAATAATGGGCACGTTGAGTTGATCGATGCGCTGGCGCTGGTCCGGCGAGAGCGTTGCGGGTCCGTTGGTAAACAAGGTTAGGTTGGCACTCCAATGTTGAATAAGATAAACCAGTTCATAAGCCGTATCCCCGTTGGCCAGAACGCCTAACCGCTGACCAGCTACCTCATAGCCGTGGCAATAGGGGCAGTGTAGAACGGACCGGCCCCAGCATTCGGCAAAGCCACTGATGGGCGGCATCAGATCCTCGACGCCAGTTGCCAAAATTAGCTTTCTTGACCTGACCCGTTGGCCACCATCGGTTTCAATCACGAAGCCATCCAGATTGGAATACGCTTTGGTGGCTAAATCGGAAAGAAACGATACGGAAGGATAGCGGAGAACCTGCTCGCGGGCGATGGTGCCGATGTTGGCTGGTGTCTCCCCGTCCCGTGTCAAAAAATTATGCGAGTGGGGTGTTTGCCGATTGCAAGGTTTGCCACTGTCAATCACGAGTACTTTGCGCAACGAGCGCCCTAGGGTCATGGCAGCACTCAGGCCAGAATAGCTGCCACCTACAATAATTACATCAAAAAGAAGATTCTGTTCCATAGCTGCTTATTAATTTTTAGGCAAAGATAAGGCGCCATTTCACAAATGCAACTATGTTGCATTTGTGAAATGGCGCCTGCAATGATTTATCTTCGTTGGATGATTGCTACGACACCCGATACACCTTATTATGCCGTTATTTTCACCTCCATCCGCACGGAATTCGAAGATGGTTATGCGGATATGGCTACCCGAATGGTCGAGATGGCTCATGCGCAACCAGGTTTTCTTGGTGTCGAATCAGCCCGAACGGAAATCGGTATTACGGTATCCTACTGGGAAAGTCTGGAGTCAATTCGGGGGTGGAAACACGTCCTCGATCATCGGATTGCCCAGCAAATAGGCCGCGAACGCTGGTATGAGCGCTACAAAGTCCGCGTGTGCAAAGTGGAGCGGGATTATAGCTTCGAGCTATAACTTATCTTTCCTGGATCCGTGGTTTGTGAGGACACGAACCACGGAATAGATGATTGAGTAATTTGATTATACTTCAAAGTTTATGTCCGTGGTTCGTGTCCTCACGAACCACTCGTGCGTCAGCCAAGTTTGCTTACCGGAAAGGTGGTTTGTGAGGACACGAACCACGGACGGAGTGCATGGCTGCATGGCCAAAATGGATCGTAGATGGCTTGGCCCGGACTATATCTCGTTTAATAATTAGCACACTTCTGCTTCACATTCATCTTTAGTCGTGGTTTCGGTTTCGAGCGTAGCATGACTGATCTTCTGATGTTCAAGCCTGTGGCGGGCCTCGTGCTTAAGGGTGGCAATCTGCGAATCGGAGAGGCCCGGTTGCAGCACGAGGTGAGCCGTCAGGGCATTTTCGGTGGTGCTCATCGCCCACACATGCACATGGTGTACGTCCTGCACACCCGACACCGCCCGCAGGTCAGCCAGTACGGTTGGCAGGTCGATGTCCGCCGGGACGCCATCCATTGAAAGCCGCAGACTATCCGTCAGCAAACGCCAGGTCGATCCCATAATCACAACGGCAACCAGAATGCCGATAACCGGATCGAGCCAGGTCCAGTTGGTATAACTGATAACAATGCCCGACACGACCACACCCAGTGATACCAGCGCATCGGTTGCCAGGTGCAGATAAGCCCCTTTTACATTCAAATCATGCTCTTTATCCCGAAAAAACAGCATGGCGGAGGCCGCATTGACTAGCATTCCCAGGCCCGCAACCCAGGCTACAGCCCCACCCGCTACTGGTTCGGGGTGCCGGAACCGGCTGATACTTTCCCACAAAATAGCGCCAATGGTGATCAAAAGAATAACGGCATTGGTGAGCGACGCCAGTACTGTGCTTTTTCGGAAGCCATACGTAAAACTCGGCGTTTGCCGAACCCGCGCCAACCGAAAGGCGAGCAGTGACAGCAACAGGCTGGCCACATCGCTCAGGTTATGGCCCGCATCGGCAACGAGGGCGAGTGAATTATAATAGAATCCGAGGACGAATTCCACAACGACATAGCCCGCGTTCAGAATGGCCCCGATAATCAACGCCCGGTTGATGGACGTCAATACGGTGGGACCGTGGTGGTGACCGGCGTGGTCGTGGTTATGATCGTGAGCCATGTTTATAAATTCAGTTTAATACCGCCATTGATGATTCGCCCGTCGGTGGGGGCATAAATATCTGTAACAAAAGTCGGCTGGGTAACAGCGCCACTCACCAATGATTCGAACCGGGACTGGCGCACATCCAGGATGTTTTCGAAATTAATAAAAACACTTCCTCTGATGGCCCCGCCTGCATTGGCTCGGCCTAACGTGGCCCGGCCTTGTGAAGCGCCACCAAAACTCCATTTACGTTCAATCATGTAGCCAATGGTCCAGTAATCCCGCGTGGTTGTTCCATTGGTACGTTGCTGCTGCCCAGTATAAAACGCTTCAAAACCGGTCTTGATTCGATCCGTTTCGTAGAGTGTTGTAAAGTACAGTCGGTGTTTGGCGGTTAGTGGCGTTATACCGGTTAGGTCATCGTATCGGCGCTGCGTATCAATAAACGAGTAGCCCAGGAACGTATGAAAATCGTGGTACACCAGACGGATATTCGTTTCAAATCCGCGCGTCGATAGATTGCCATTGGCCGTCCGAAACCCGTAGCCATTTGGTTGTGCGCTCAATACGGTCAGTCGGTTCAATGTTGTATAAAAGAATAACTGATTGATGGACAGTGTGGTTTCGTTGCCTAGTTGAGTTCGGTAATTAATGTCCCAGTTTACTCCTATCGACGACTCCGTTTGATCGCTGCGAATGGACCTTAAATCGACTCCCTGAAACGATAATCGTTCGGCGTCCTCGGTAAAAATAGTCGGCGCTTTATAGCCCAGTCCGCCCCCCAGCCGACTCGTCCAGTGATCGGATGCCCGATACAGAAGCGAAAAGCGTGGTAACAGAAATAGTGTTGGCTTTGCTGGGTCAGACGGGTTGCTGGTGCTTGTATTGACAACATCGGCGCGTAGACCCGTTTCCAGACTTAGCTGTTCCGACAAGGTCAGCGTATTCTGCACGAAAAGCCCCGCAATGGTCTGGTGATAAACATCGGCTAGCGCAGGTACATGGATTGGGTTCGAATCACGAAACGCATCTGTCCAGAGGTTCAGCCCGACAATCCAGTCTGCTTTTGACTGATGCGTGAAGTAGCTGATTTCCGAGAACGACGACTGCTGCAATCCGTCGAACCGATAGTTGGGTAGAACAATAGCTCGTTTAAAGCGACTGATGCTATTTTTTATCGTCAGAAGGCCGTTGGTAAATCGTTTCTCCAGCCTGAACTGAGTGGCTAGTCGTTGTGAATTGTTGGCTTCTGTATACCCCAACGTCGATTCATTTTTGATGGTTGGCAGATAGCCGCCCGTTCGTTGTTCGTCAGACCAGATCAATCCTGCCGATACGGTCGTCGTTGGACTTGGATACCAGAATAGCTTCGGTTGCAGCGTGGTTCGGGCCGTTTGGGGCAAATCCGAAAACTGATCCGAGTTGGCGTCGTAGGCGCGTTGCAGATTGCGGGTTGCATAGAACGTCAGGCCAACTTTCTCATTTCGCTGGGCATAATAGCCGTTCAGGTCAAGCCCAAGTGCCGACGTGCCATTGATCAAAAAAGAAAGGTCCCGCTCGCGGGTAGGCTCCTTGGTAACCAGATTGACCAGCCCCGCAATGGCCCCGCTGCCATACAACGTCGACTGGCATCCTTTTACGACCTCCACCTGTTTCAGGTTCAGGGGTGGCACCTGCATCAGGCTCAGGCCGCTCGAAAAACCGCTGTAAAGAGGAAGCCCATCCTGCAAAAGCTGGGTGTAGCGGCCATCCAAGCCCTGAATCCGGAAGGTAGCGTTGGCCGACATAACCGAGGTCTGCTGTACCTGAATACCCGGACTTTCGCGCAGAATCACCGCAATATTAGCGGGTTGCATGTTAGCTTTCTCGTCCAGTTCCTCACCGTCAATCACTTCGACGCGGGTGGGTTCATCCGCAACGCTCCGGCCACCGCGCGTTGATGACACCGTGACTTCTTCCAGCGCTTCTTCGGCTGTTTCGAGCGCTATCTGGATCGTATCACGAACTGGCACAGATATTGTCTGTGTAACAGAGTGAAAGCTGACTGCCGAAACCCGAATCTGGTACGGAGCAACTGATGGCGTGTGTAATTGGGCATAACCAACCCCATTGGTAACCGTACCCATTGCTGTACCGATCAGAACGACGGTAGCCCCGGCAATAGGCTGTTGTGTAGTCGCATGGCGAACGGAAATACGGAGTGTATCCTGTGAATAAGCTAGCCCGCTAACACGGGTTATAAGTAGGAATAAGAGTAAAAAAACGGTTTTCATCATGTATGAAGTAGGTCTTTCACACTGACGCTGTTAGGATTCCTGGCATGCAGCAACCAGGAGCCATGACGCAGCGGGAGTGAAAAAATCCAGAAAGGAAAACAAAGGAATAAGCCAGCCGATGGATGGCCGGCGGTAAAGAAATCCACAAGAAAAGCTTCTTATTGGGGCGGTTGCCAGACGGCCAGAACAACCATAGTCTGGCTAGAAGCGTCGTACGAAAATACCCGCTGCGATGAAATGGGCGCGCTTAGCTGGGACGGACAGGCATAGCTGAATGGCCGGGGTATGGAAAAGCCAGGGCAGGTAGCACAATGGCAAAAGGGACTACAAGGAGCTTTGTGTTTATGATCGTCGTCGGAATGAGCGTCCGACGATTGGGCTAGTTTATCCGTGTGGGCATGGCATTCGGCATCTGGACAGGGGAGGCCCGTCAGAAGCAATAGCCATATCGAAAAAAGATAAAGCACCCCGTTCATGCTGGCAAAGGTAAAACGTGGATGAATGCAACCGGTAGTCAAAAATGGGAAAGAGCCCTTTCTTGGCGGGGCCAGATGGGGGCGTATTGGGAAATTATGCGGAGAGTAGTAGGCGTATGGAGTTCGGCCGCGAACGAGATCGACCATTTTACTAAATCAACAACATGATCGCACACAATCTCGGCTATCCAAGAACCGGTAGTCACCGCGAACTGATAAAGGCCTGTGAGCAATTCTGGGCCCAAAAAATTACAGCGCAACAGCTTCAGGAAACCGGGCAGCAAATCCGGCAGGCCAACTGGCTGACCCAGCAGCAGGCGGGTATTGCCCTGATTCCGTGCAATGATTTTTCGTTCTACGATCAGGTACTGGATATGTCTCTAACCGTTGGGGCCATTCCTGAACGGTTTCACCCGCTGCTCCACCGGCCTGGGTCACTCCAGGCCGATTTGGCCCAGACCGAGGCCAGCCAGTTAGACCTGTACTTTGCGATGGCACGGGGTTATCAGCAGGACGGGCTCGTTCTGGACGCAATGCCGGTAGCTAAATGGTTCGATACAAACTATCGGTACGTCGTTCCGGAGTTTTCGGCCAACCAATCGTTTTCGCTGCTTTCAGAAACGATTTTTGCTGAATTCGACGAAGCCCAACGAACGCTGACTGAAACGCCGAAACCCGTTTTGCTGGGCCCGGTATCTTACCTCTTGTTAGGGAAAGAAAATGAAGCGGGCTTCGACCGGCTGGATTTGCTCCACCGGTTATTGCCGGTTTATGAACAGATACTGACCCGTTTGCAGGGACAGGGTGCCAAATGGGTTCAGTTCGATGAGCCCTGCCTGGCAAATGATCTGACGCCTAAGCAACAAAAGGCATTTATAACAGCCTATAATCGCCTTAGCGAGCAGTTTCCATTGCTTAAATTCCTGCTGGCCTCCTATTTCGAAGGTTATGGAAGCAACCTGGACCTGGCTATAAAATTGCCTGTCGATGCGCTTCACCTCGATCTGGTACACTGCCCAAATCAACTCGATGATCTTCTGCAAACGGATTTTGTATACCAAAAAACCCAGCTCTCGCTGGGCGTAGTGGATGGCCGCAACATCTGGATTAATGATATGGGGCGGTCACTGGCAACGATTGAGCATGCCGTACTGGCGTTAGGTATGGACCGCATTCTGATTGCGCCTTCCTGCTCATTGGTGCACGTCCCTTCTGATTTACAATCCGAAGCTAATGAGCCGGCATTGAGTCCGGATATTAACCAGTGGCTGGCGTTTGCCCGGCAAAAACTGGATGAAGTCGCTAACCTAACAACGCTTTTTCTGGAGCCAGACGACTGTGGGGCCATGGCGGCTCTACTGGCCAATAAGCGGGCATTCGATGCTCGCTGGCAATCATCTCTCATGAACCGTCCAGCCGAGTATACGCGGCTAAGCCAGTTGACCAGACAGGATGCGTAGGAGCGGGATTTTTTGGCCGACGGGCGTTGCTCTTCTCCCAGAAAACAATAAAAAATAGGCGACAGGCTATCCGAAACCTTCGCGAATTAGTTATGGAATCTGTACAATAAACAATGGTCTTCTGTCATTAGTCGGTAGAAGACATTATTTTCGCCACTATGAACTTCAGTGGACCATACGACAAACAGATTGCTGCCCAGTACCGGCCATCCCTGTGCACGCCCCTGATGGCCGGTTGGGAGTTCAGGCAACGGCCAGTTGCATTTGTTGGGGATGCCGGATGGCGGGCCCTGGCGAAAGCGCATGACTGGGCCTTAACGGCTCCCATTCGGCATGATTTGTTAAGCGATACATGGACGCTTGTGATCACGGATACCGATCAGGTGATACAATACGTAAACTCGGGATTTGAAAAAATGACGGGTTACGCAACTTACGAAGCTATTGGCCGCAAACCCAATTTTTTGCAGGGCGAATCCACTTCCCCAAAGGTCCGTCAACGCATTCGGGAAGCCATTAAGCAGCGGAAATCAATTAGTGAGGTGGTCCTTAACCATCGAAAAGATGAGTCACCGTACTGGTGCCAGCTCATTATCCGGCCAATTATGAACCGGCAGAAAGAGGTCGTCAACTTTATTGCCTTCGAAAAGGAGGTTCCCTTTGATGAGTCTTACATCGACCACTAAGCACGAACATATTAGCTGTCCGCGTTGCCAGGGCCACTTCGAGTGCCGCGTAGGCAGCATTAACCTGTGCCAGTGCCAGACGCTTACCCTGACCGACGATCAGCATCGCTACATACGTTCTCTGTATGAGGGTTGTTTGTGCGCTGACTGTCTGCTGGCGTTACGAACCGAATACAACCAAAATTCCCACCGGGAAAAATTAACCCAATTAATAAATGGCCATTGATGAGCCCCAATCAATAGACGACCGGATTGCAGCCGCTGAAACACGAATCTTCAAAGCAGTTTTTCCGAATACAACCAACCACTACGATACTTTATTCGGCGGTACGGCCCTGCAATTGATGGACGAAGTTGCCTTCATTGCCGCCACCCGATTTTCCCGTAAGCGGATGGTGACCGTCTCTTCCGACAAAATTAATTTTACTAAATCGATTCCGGCCGGTACGATCATTGAATTGGTTGGCCGTGTCGAGCACGTCGGAAATACCAGTATTCGGATCGCTGTCGAGATTTTCGTTGAAGAAATGTATTCAATGGAGCGCCACCAGGCCATTCACGGCACGTTCACGTTTGTTGCGCTTGATGAGGATAAAAAGCCGGTTCGTATTGTCTAAAACGGACGTTCTAACGACGACAGCTTTCCTGGCTGACTGTTGAACTAACCGGAATCCTGGCCTACCTTTACGCCCGAATGAAGAACGCACTGGTTTATATTCTCCTTATCGCGACGCTGCTGCCGACCGTTAGCCCGTGGGGAACCCTTGCGTATTATCAGGTCAACAAAGCGTACATTGCCCGTGTCCTTTGCGAAAATCGGGACAAGCCACAACTCCACTGCGATGGGCAATGCTACCTGGCCAAAAAACTGAAAGCGCAACAGGACCGGCAGGATAAGGAAACGACCGAGCGAGTGCAGAATACACCCGTTTTACAACTGTTTTGCCAGACTAATCTGCCCTTCCAATTTCGCCAGTACTGGGCGGCTCTGTTGCCGGTCGCGTTTTCGACATATCAGTTTCCGACTTATCTGGCTCCACGATCGGGCCTGTTTCGCCCCCCTCAGGTTTAATCAGCTTTCTGGATTGGCTCTAGTTTCCGTCTGTTCATGGCGGGGCTTCTGCCTGCTTTGCCGCAAATCAACGACTGTACGTAAGCGGCAATCGTGCTGTCGCATCCATCAACTGATTTAAATATCCATGAACCGTACTGCAATTTATACGGTATGCGGCCTATCATTGGCTGTGTTTACAGTAGCAACGCCCAACGGCTTATGGTCTGCTATATGCTGACCGGTTCTGCTCTTATTAACAGGCCGCCCGTGCGGACGATTGTCATCTATTGGCTACTGCTCACAACACTGCTGCCAACGTTCAGCCAGTGGGGAATCATTGCGCATTACCAGTTGAACAAAGCGTACATCGCCCGTGTATTGTGTCAGAATCGGGACAAGCCTCAACTTCATTGTGATGGGCAATGCTACCTGGCCAAACAGTTAAAAGCCCGTCAGGATAAACAGGATAAAGAAACAACCGAGCGCGTACAGAGTACGCCCGTACTTCACCTGTTTTGCCAGCCACATGTGCCTTTTCTATTTCGCCCAACCTGGGTTTCGCTGGTATTGGCCAACTTCTTTTCCTATCATTTAGCGTCTCCTGTGGCTTGTGTAACGAGCCTGTTTCGTCCCCCCAAACGTTAAGTCGGGCCGCTTGCGCGGTCGAGTGTTTCATTTCATTTTCTCGACTTAAACGATCATTATGACTATTTTTAAGATCCTCATAACCATTGGGTTATGGGTTGGTATTACCTTGAGTGCGTCGGCACAAGCTAGGCATCAGGGCCTTGTGTTCGATGCCCAGACCAAAGAGCCGTTGCCGGGTGTAACGGTGTTGTTTCCCGATGGTAGGGGGACCAGTACGGATGCCAACGGACACTTTTGGCCATTGAGCAACACTACGAAGGTGATTGTATCAGCGGTTGGGTATCGGAAACAGGAAGTTAGCTTACTGGCTGGTCAGTCTACTCGTATCGCCCTCGAACAGGCAGTAGAAGACCTGCAAACGGTCGTTGTAACGGCCAATCGCGAGGCTGCATTGCGTACCGAAACACCCATCGCCATTTCCAAATTATCGGCCAGGCTGATCAACGAGACCAAGCCGACAAGTATCTACGAAGTCATCAACAAAACACCCGGCGTGCTCATGGTGAATCTCAATAATGAGCAGCACATGATGGCCATTCGCCAACCGATGACCACCAACGCGTATTTTCTGTACATGGAGGATGGAGTTCCCATCCGGCCAATGGGCGTGTTCAATCACAACGCGCTGCTCGAAATGAATCAGTTTACGGTGAGCTCCATTGAGGTGGTCAAGGGGCCCGTCTCGTCAATTTATGGGCCGGAAGCGGTAGGTGGCGCTGTGAATTTTATCACCCAGCGGCCAACAGCCGTACCTACGGTGCGTATTGGAGTTCAGGCCGATCAGTGGGGCTACCAGCGCGTGCAGGTTGGGGCGGGTGCCACACAGGGTCAATTTGGTATCTACGTTGGGGGCTTTGTTTCGCGGCAGCGCAACGCCTGGCTGGCCAGTTCCGACTACGACAAGTCCTCGTATTTTACCCGGCTCGAATACGCATTCACAACCAAAACGCGGTTAACGGGCACCCTTTCGTATAATAACTACAATTCGCAGACCAGCGGCAGTGTCGACAGTACTGCGTTTTTTGCCCGACAATACGTCAGCACCACCGATTTTACGTATCGAAAAACGGTCTCTATGCGTAATCGGCTAACGCTGGAACATGACTGGGCAAACGGGTCGCAATCGTTCCTGACGGTCTTTGTTCGGAACAACACGGTTGCTCAAAACCCAGCCTATTCGATCCGATGGACAACAGGCGCGACGACGGCTACGGGGCAGATCAACAGCAACGATTTCAAGAGCTATGGCTTCATTGCCCAGCATACCCAACGGCTTAGTTTTCTGAATAGTAAACTCATTGCCGGGGCTACCCTCGATCTATCGCCCAACACGTACCTGGCTTACCAGACCAATTTGACGGCACAATTGCGAGCCGACAAGAAGTCAGTGGAGACGTATACGCAGATCGCTGAACGGCCTGATATCCAGTTAGCCAATTATCAGGCAGATATTCATAATACGGCGGCCTACGTGCAGTATGATTTCGAACCGTTGCCCAAAGTACGGGTATCGGCTGGCCTGCGTTATGACCGTATGGCTTTCGATTATACCAACGCGCTGGACAAAAGTTCGGGCGGGAAAGATTACAGCCAGCTAACGCCTAAAGTCGGGGCAACTTTTGCGTTGAGCAACAATATGGGCCTGTATGCCAACTACGCAAAAGGCTTTTCGCCCCCCGCGCTCACGGCAATTTTTCTCAAGCGTACAACGCCAACAACTACCGGCGATTTGTTCTACTACAACCTTCAGCCCGCCAAATTCGACAATATAGAGATTGGCGGCTGGGCTTCGCTGCTGAAGAATAAAGTATATGTAGATGCCGCGCTCTATCAGATGAAGGGCACAAATGAGCTCCTCAATATCCGCCAGCCCGACAACTCAACCGACTACCAATCGGCCGGTCGAACGCTCCACCGGGGCGTTGAAGTCGGGATTACGTACCGACCGTCGAAGCAGGTATTTTTTCGGTTTGGTGGTACGCATGCCGTACACCAGTTTGTCGAGTTTACGCTGAGTCAGCGGTCGTCAGATGCCGTACAAAATGTGAATGGGAAAGACATGCCATCGGCTCCGCGAACGCTCTGGAATACCGAACTGAGCTATTATCCCGCCTGGCTTAAGAATTTCCGGACGTCGGTTGAGTGGCAGCATGTGGCTGGCTGGTACCAGAATCAGACCAATACGGTTCGGTACGATGGCTATGACTTTGCCAATGTCCGCATGGGTTATCAGTGGAGAGGAATTGAGGTATTTTCCAACGTTCTGAACGCCACGAACGCCCTTTTTGCCACCAACGCCACAAGAGGAAACAACGCCACCGACCGAACCACCTACACCCCGGCGGCCCCGCGTACGATTGTGGTTGGGGTGCAGTATACTTTTTCAGGAAAATAAGCCAGACACAAAGCAAATAACCATGAATTACGCATCTCTAATTTTCATTGTTGGCTGGTTGATAACGTTTACGCCAGTCCCGGAAACGTCGGTTTCTGACCCTCAGTTTGTAGGTGCCGTTCCCCGCCTGACAACCGATGCCAAGGGTACTCCGTTACTAAGCTGGGTAGAGAAAATCAACGAAAAAGAAGCCGCTTTTTACGTCGCTATCGCAGCGGATGGACAAACCTTTGGTGAGAAAATCAAGGTAAAAGCGCCCGCTAATCTGTCGACTCATGCGGAAGGTATGCCCAAAATTGCGGTGAAAGCCGACGGTACGTTCGTGGCGGTTTTTGAGGTGCCGAATCCAACGAAGGAGTCACGTTTTGCGGGTGATCTGCTCTATACTATGTCTGCCGATAACGGCAAAACCTGGTCTGAGCCTAAACCCGTTCATCAAAACACGTCGCCCGGTAGTAGCCATTCATTTAGTGACCTGACCCGCCTGCCCAATGGCGAAATTGGCGTGGTTTGGCTCGATGAGAAACTGGCCGGTCAGGAAGGGCGCCCGGTCGTATTCGCGCAAACAACGAAAGGGAAAGGCTTTGGTCCGGCGGTACTGGTCGATAACAATGCCTGTCAATGTTGCCGGACAAACGTGTTTGTCGACGCGAAGAAAAACATTCACCTGACCTACCGCGATCTGTTGCCTGCGGCCAAAACCGGCGAACCAGCTTCCCGCGACATCAGCACGGTTGTGTCGGCCGATGGCGGCAAAACGTTCAGCAAGCCACAGGTAGTCTATGCCGACCATTGGCAGGTCAATGCCTGCCCGCATGCGGGCCCGGTGGTGGCGCAGTTGGGTAATGATCTGTTGATGACCTGGTTCTCGGGAAAAGAAGAGGCCGTTGGTTTGCGGCTGGCGCAGTTGGGCTCAAAAAAGCTGGCGTCGAGTGTGCTCTCCAGCCGGGCAAAACATCCGCAGGTGGCTACTGTTGGCGATCAGCTTGTCTGGGTCTGGGATGAAGCCATCTCGACGGACGGCTCGGGCGAAATGGGCTCCTTCGTGCAGCGAATTGGCATGCGGACTTTCGCCCAGGGGAAGGCCAGTGCTACGACGTACATTACCCCTGAAACGGTTAACGCTACTTATCCGGCAGTGCTCGCTACGAAACACGGCGTACTAATGGCGTATGAACAAAAAAAGGATAACGGAAACTCTACCATTGTGGTACGGACGATGGAAGGGCTGTAGAACAACGGTTTGCGTCACTTACAACTTCGCCTGAATGGTCACGTATAACCCACGTCCATCGGATGGAAGAATGCCGGGTCCCGGATAGCCCGTGGCCCGGCGGGTGAAGTAAGCCCGGTTTGCCAGGTTGTTGAGGCTGCCTTCCAGCCGAAACCGACTGAACTGATACGACAGGCTGGCATCCATAATCGAGTAAGCCGGAATCAGGCCAATAACCGCTGACACGCCCCCCTCGCGGGAGTTGGTGGCATCGGAAAATTGATCGGAAAGATACGTGTACTGAAACGACGCTTTCAGATTCTTATACCCCAGCCGGACACCACTTTTCAGGTTCACGTTGGGGACGAACTCGACCTGATTGCCGACAACCCCGGCAATTTCGCTGGCTTTGTAGGTCGAGTGAATCAGCGCGACGTTAGCAAACAGAACCCCGCTTAAATCTGGATTGCCGGGATTGGCCAGCCGCAGGAAATCGCCTTCGGCGTAGGCCTCCAGGCCCATAATGACGGCCTGCCCGATGTTGCCCCGGCGACGGAGAACGCGGTCATTGGCGTCGTAGAACTGGACCTCGCCGATGCGGTTGTTATAGTTGAGGTAAAAGGCACTGACGTCGAAATTGTACAGCGTGGTTTGGGTGCTTCGAATGCCCAGATCAAGTGAGTACCCTTTTTCGTCCTGCAAATTGGGATCAATAACCGACGATGGATTGGCAATCCGCATATCGCTGAATGTAATGGAGCGGTAATTCTGCGACAAATTACCGTAAATATCCAGTTGTGCCGTTGGCTTATAACTAAGGCCAAGTCCGCCAATCACGAACTGCCGCCCATTGGTGCGGACTTCGTTCGTGCGGGTGGCGTCGATGATGTTGCCTGCCAGATCGCGTGTGACGGTGCCGTAGAAACCGTCGGCCGTTGTGTGAATGTACTCGAAGCGAACGCCTGGTGTAATGGATAGCTTGTCGCCTATATACAGAATGTTTTCGGCAAAGAGCGACACGTTTCGGTTCGGAAACTGGTAGTCGGAAGCAATGCCCTGTTCATTGTCGACAAACGTGAAGTTGGCATCTTTTCCCGTGCTCCCCAGCCCTTGTATACTGTGGTTATAGCCGTGGT
Organism: Spirosoma radiotolerans; assembly: GCF_000974425.1. NCBI lineage: Bacteria > Pseudomonadati > Bacteroidota > Cytophagia > Cytophagales > Cytophagaceae > Spirosoma > Spirosoma radiotolerans. The sequence goes on along the minus strand of NZ_CP010429.1, from coordinate 6,016,723 downwards.
AATACCGAGTGCCGACCAGTAAAACGGCCTGTTTTTTGCCCACATAATACCGTTTTAAGTACCGGGCTTCGGCACCATAGTTCTGAAAATCACCTTTAATCAGGTCGCGCTCACTGTTGTCGTCAACACTGGCCACACGGTTAGGACGAAATCCCAGCGAATACCGATAGGCATACAGGCCGAAGACGCGCAAATTGACTTCATTGTTGGCGTTGATTTTATGGTCGACATGCAGGGCGGGCATTGTCCAGTTGACCTTAAACCAGTTGCGTTCCCGGTTGCTTTGCCGGGGATTTTCCAGAAACATGGCATCTGTCAGACCACCGGGTTGCTGCGCCAGATAACTCATTTGGGTGATGTCGACCCCCAGCGTCGTGTTTTCCGAAAGCCGGTAGTCAATATCAGCAAAGGCTGTATAGTTCGTAAAGTGAGAATTTGGCCGCCAGCCATCGCCTTTCTTATACTGAAAAAACGTGTAATAACTCAGCTTGCCAACGGTGCCACTGGCGCTGGTAAAGGCATTGTAAAACCCAAATGAACCAATGGTCTGGCGGGCCGTCAGTTCCAGCTTTCGGTTGGCAATGGGTTTTTTCATGACAAAATTGAGTAGTCCGCCAAATTGCGTACCGTACTGAAGGGAAGCCGCTCCCCGCACGATCTGGATACGCCCGACGGCCTCTATCGGTGGGGTGTAATAACTCTCCGGGTAGCCCAGGGCATCGGCGCTGATGTCGTAGCCATTCTGGCGCACGTTGAAATTCGAACTTCGGTTCGGGTCGAGACCACGGCCGCCAACGCTGAGTTGAAGTCCGGCACCTTCGTTTTCCCAGATATTCAGGCCAGCCACACGGGCGTAAATCTGACGGGCGTTGTTGGTCGACAGGTTTGCCACCAGCTGATCCGGAATGATCACTTCTGATTTTTTGCCTTCATAAATTCCCATATTCTCAACGCCCCGCATCCGCGTGAAACCGAAGTCCGATTGCTTATCGGTAACGGTTACCTCGTTCAAAGTCTCCAGCCGACTCATGACCCGAATGACAACAGACTGATCCTGTCCGGCGATGCGTACCGTCTGCCGGGCAGCTTTAAAATCGGGGCAACTCGTGTGCAGGACATAAGTGCCATTGGGCAGGTTTGAAAAGCTGAATTGGCCGAGGCTATCCGTCAGGGTAGTACGATTCCCATTGTTCAAATAGATTGTACATCCGTTTACGGCAACACTATCCTGATGAGTTACCCTGCCCGAAAGCTGGTATTGCGCCAGAACGCTGGCTGTTGGGAGGATGCAAATGAGACAGATCAGCGAAAATAGTCGCTCTCTGCGGGACAATTGAACTGCTAACGCTGACTTAAGAAAATTAAAAACCGTAAATGTTGTCATGGAAGGAGGTGATCCACTCTTTGTGGGTAAATGAGTCCTGCTGGATAGCCAGATTCGTTTTTGGGTCAATCAATGGGCGTCCCAACCGGCCGTTGAGCGCCACATAGGAATCGACGTATACGGCCGGTTGCTGAAATCCATGCTGGGCGTAATAATCCCGGAGTATATGCGCGTATTGCAGCAACATATCCGGTTGGGTAGCCATCATTTTTTCCTGTAAAGGCGTCAGAAATTCCGTGTTGTTCACAATGGTTCGGTGCCCGGCGTTGTCTGTTACTGTAAACTGCGCGTAACCCGCTTTTTCCATCAGCATCACCCGCCACGAAAAGCGATAGCCTTGCTCGGTCCAGAATAATTCGCCGGGATAGAGTAGATAGCGGAATGGGAAAAGCAGTTGAACCACAAAGAAAAGGCCCAGGAACAGACGGATCGCGGTAGCTGCGGCAGGTTGGTACACGTACGTTCGGTGGGTGAAGAGAAAAGTGGCCGGTATCGTCAGCCAATGGCTTACCTGGCGGATAATGGTCAGGTGGAAGCCGGGCGAGAAAAAGATCAGCGCTGTCACGATCATGATGTACGGGAACATCCCGATGGGAAACAGAAACGCGGTTAAACCATGAAACACCACAACGGCCACATAGGCCCAAGGCCGCGTTGGGCGATACCAAAGCAGGAATGGAATACTTAGGTCATATAAACACCCAAACCAGCTAAACGCGACAGGTACCCAGGCGTAGTTGAATAAAAACCCGATAAGCGGAACATCATTGTGGGCTGGTAACCAGATACGGAGGGGTAGTGCATTCAGCAACCAATCACTATTGAGCTTGGCTAGTCCCGCGTACACATACAGAATGGTGATCAGCAGTTTCAGCGAGTCGAGACACCAGGCTGGTATCTGGTCGGCGGCCAAACTCCGACGCCGGTACGCATCTACTGAAAAATAAGCGTGGGCAGGCAGAAAAGCCAGCAGCAGACAAACCATACTTGTGAAATAGTAATGGTTTAAATACGTGCTTTTGTCGATCAGTTCAATGTAGGTGAAGCTCAGAAAAAGACTTATAATGGCCGCGCGATAAAACAGACCGATGGCTACCAGTAGCGCCGAAAGTCCACAAACAGCAAATAGCTCATACGTGTGAGAGCCAAGCGGTTTAACAAATTCGAAGCCGTAAAAGGGGAAAAAGTAATGCGGTTGAATATATAATTCGGCAATCCATCCTTTACTCCAGAAACGGATAATGCTCCCAAAGAGCATCAATCCAAACAGGAGCCGGAAAACGGCCAGCGGAGCCGAAGAGGTTGTGTTGCGAAAATAATTTACCATGAATAGATGCTTTCTGGTTCACCGGTCAGCGTAAAGCACAACCGGTGAACCAAAAACCAGTTAATCGCCGTCGTTATCCGTGTACGTAATGGTGATGCTCATCGCCGTCGTCATGTCGACCTTGAGCATACGTACCGCTTTCTGCATTTGGGTGTACACCAGCGAGACGGCTGCATTGTTGGTTTTGATTTCGTCGGACAAATTGGGCTTTAGCGTGCTGAGCTGCTGATTAACCGCGTCGAACTGCTTGTTGATAATGTCGACCAGCGATGTGCCCGTGCTGCTATCCTTAGCGCCAAGTGACGTGAGATAAGACTTCAGGCCGGGGCCTTCCTGTCCTGTTTTTACGCTTTTTCCATTGAAGAAATCAACCGTAGCCTGATGGGCTGTTTTGGCCAGTGTAAGCGACAGGTCTTTTTTGTAATACCCTTCTACTTTGTCGGGGGCTGGTGTCCCGTTGGTCATAGCGCCCGATGGAATCCCGAATTTTCCCGAACGAATGTAGCGTTCGTAGTTGAGCACAAAGCCATTGACTAGTTTAGAGGTTGAGCAACCGGCATTCAGGGCCGTGCAATTGATGAATGTATCCCGATAACCGCCGGTCGTCCAAGCGGTGTAGACGGTCGTAAACTGGGTGTTCATTTGCGCCGTGAGCCGTTTCAGGTAAGCAAGCCGTTTGGCAGCATCGGCGGCTGTGGTATAGCGGGCTACAATGGCATCGTCGGTAGCGCCAAGGCCGTTGATGAGGTAATCTAAGGCCGGAAAGCCCTGTTTAGGATAAGAGGCTGGAACATCAAAAGAACCCGAACCTGCCGCTACATATTCTTCAATGCCCGTAACGCTGGTTGGGTAGATATTAAAGAAGTTGCGAAGTGTGTTTTGCTCTGCCGGTCCTACATCGAACAGTTCAACTTTCTGCCATTCTGTGTAGGCGTCTGCCCAGGCCTGCCGCAAATCGGTGAGGGCTGCTTTATCGGGCTTCGCGGCAAAAGCGTCCGATTTAGTCAGCATCAACTCAAACTTGGTTTTGAAGTTGGCGTAACTGGGCAGAATAATATTGTCGGCAATGTTGGTCAGCATCGCTTTCCGGTCGCTGCCTGCCTGATCGCTTGGTGTAGTAGGGGTGACCGGAGCCGGGTTATCGGAGCCCCCACCCGAACAGGCCCACAGCGCACTCACGAACACACACACAAAGCCAACTCGTTTCCAGCTATTTCTTGTCATGGCGTAAAAAAGGGATAGAGCGACACCATGAGTATCGCTCTGTCTGAATGAAAAATGATTGATTACCCAGGTGCTTAGACAGGTATATTGAACTTAGTTCGGATAGCTGCCGAAGCCGCATCGATTTTCGCATTGGTCAAGCCCCAAAAACCATTAGGGGCTGAGATAAGTCCGGCCAGGACTGAATCAGAAAAGGCCGCATCGGCTTTGTTCAGTTTAGCATACCGAAGCGAGTAAATGAAGCCTAAGCCTTCGCCCATGGCGTGGGCCGCAGCCGCCGTATTAGTACCGGCTGTTTTCCATTTGCCCAAATAACCCAGGGCCGCGTTGGCAATGGCTTTCTCCATCGCTAAGTGAATGAAAGCCGCCTGTTCTTTCAAAACGGTCATATCATTGTTGACGATGGCCGCCCGGCCTTTCAATAAAGCCGCATAAATTTTCGGGAAATCATCCTTATTATACTCCCAGATATACGAGCCAATGAAGCTTTCGCCGGATGAGGTAGCTGTAGCTTTTGCGCCGTAGATCGGGTTAGCGGTTAAGATGCCATAGATTTCATCCCAGTTCTGCTCAAGCTGCGTATAGTTTTTACCGGCGACCAGCGTAGTATTGTCTAAGGCAAGATTCTTGTCGCTCAGAAGAACATTGCCAATATAATCGACCTGAAACGCACCAATCAGGCCTTTCTGAATGATCTGACCATATTCGATGCCTTGCGCATCAACCAGATAACTACCCAGTTTACCCGCTTTTCCTTCCGAAGCAACGGCAGATACTGACTGACTGGCGGTGGCAATTTTGGGAAAACTAGCCTCGATGGTTTGCCGTTCTTTTTCCGCATCAGCAGCTGGCAAAGAGGAGGCTGTTACGTTGCGCAACTGAACGCCCGATGTGTTCAGGGCTGTATTGGCCGTACCTGAAAATGGGTTGCCCGTATTCGAGAACATGTTTTTCAGGACATTGGCATCCAGTGTAGCGCCTGTTCCGACGGCTGTACCGTTGTAGGTATTAATGGCCCGGAACATGAGTAGCCGATTTGCACCGGTGGTCAGGTCTACGGTTTTGACACCAGCGTCATCCACGAAGAAGTTAGCATACGTAGTGGTATCAGTCAGCTTGGTATACGCAATTGACTTGCGAAGCTGGGGTGTAACGGTTGTTGGATTGTCTTGGTCGTTACAGGCTGATAAGCAGAAAGCCAGGGTGACAACGGCTAATATACGATTGAGTGTAGTAGGTGTTAGCATTCTATAATTTCCTTATTTGGAATGTTTCTACAAAGGTAGGCGGGATTTAGACTAATTATAAAGAATTGTTTAGAATATTTTCAAATAATAGCCTAAGGACCTGTATTGTAAAGCTTTATGTTTAGCTTGATTATGATAAAAAACTGATTAAATTGTAGTTAATAAGTTAAATAGGCATTAATTAATTGAGTATAGGGTGGTAAATCGGTAGCCAAACTTATATCTTTGGTCTATCTTCTGATCTATTTACAGCCAGCTTGCAACGCTTTTTAACTGCATTAGCGTAAGAGCATAAACCATACAGGGAGAAAGCGATTGATGCGTTTCTAAAGCTGTATACCTATTTCCCGCTTGCTTGTACGCCGTAGTCAGTCGGTGAGTTCCTTCCGTTAACGCACTTCATATCTAACCTATTCGTCATGGCTTTTCACTCACCTACGGGCCTTGGGCAATCAGATGAACCAACCGTTTGGGTCGTTGATGACGACGAAGATGATCGGTTGTTTATTAGCTCAGCCTTTGAGGATATACAATGTCCTGTCAGCGTCCTGGCGCTGGCTGACGGCGATCAGCTTTTGCCAAAGCTGGCCTCCTGCCAAAAGTTGCCCCGATTGATTCTGCTCGATATCAATATGCGTCGTCAGAATGGATTTGATACCCTGACGCAACTCCGCAGTACACCTACGTTCGCCCATTTACCCGTTGTTATGCTAACAACATCATCGGATAGCTGCGACCTTCAGCGTAGTCTGGCGCTTGGCGCTAATCAGTTCATGACGAAACCCGCCAACTACAATCAGTTGGTCATGCTGGCGCAGGGGCTCACCGAGCAGTGGGCACTCGCTTGATGGCGAACCCGATAAGATTCGGTTAGCCTAACTTTCCTGCCAGCGTCTGAACCAACTCACCCTTGTATCGGATTCTGTACGTATGTCTTCATCAATACGTTTAGAATTACGTACCTACTGCACCGACGACCGACCGGTTTTCGTTTCGGGTAATTTTTGTGACTGGCTTCCCGACCTGGATTTGTTTCAAATGCAGTCCGCTGGCGAAGGGCAGTTTGTCTACGAGTTTCCAGCAGACCTGGAATTGCCCGAAAAACTGGTGTACAAATACACACGGGGTGGTTGGGACCACGTTGAACTGGGCCTCTCGGGTGAGGGTGTGACGGATCGGACGGTGTCTGCTTCCGAAACGGTGAAACAGGATTATGTGCCCCACTGGCGGTGGTTTGGCATGCCATTCAACCCAGAGCTATTGCCCAAAATAGAACTCCTTGGCGATTCATTCGAGGCTCCGCAACTGGGTTCCAGCCGCCGGGTTCATGTGTTGCTGCCTCATGATTATGAAACGTCGCGCAAAGTATATCCTGTTCTGTATCTGCACGATGGGCAGAATCTGTTCGGTGGTGGGTCTGGCTACGGAAGCTGGGAAGTAGATCAGAAAATGGCCATACTCGCTGCCCGCCGTCATCACGACGTTATCCTTGTATCCATTGACCACGCCAACGACGAGCGTATCCGGGAATTTACATTTGACCGAACACGGGCCGGCAAAGGTCGCGGGCAATATTACCTTGACTTTATTCTACGTACCGTAAAGCCCCTCGTCGATAAGCGGTTCCGTACGTTGCCCGATGCGGCTCATACCGGGGTAGGGGGGAGTTCGTTAGGGGGCTTGATCAGTATTTATGCGGGGTTGCTGCATCCTGACGTGTTTGGGCGATTGATGGTTTTCTCTCCTTCGCTCTGGATTTCCCCTAAAATTTACTTCGATGCTATTCGCTTCAAGGCACCTGTGCCCATGAAAATATACGCGTATGGCGGAGAAAAAGAATCCGAATATATGGTGCCCAATATCCAGCGGTTCAATGAATCATTGGTGCGGCAGAACTATGGCGGACATTCGATCGATGTTCGCGTATCGGTCGACCCGACGGGAACCCATCAGGAAGCCCATTGGGGCCGCGAATTTCCGAAAGCAGTGGAGTGGTTGTTTTATTAATCAGGATCTATGACTATTACCTTAAGTACCCAATCGCCCACCACCGGCGATCTCATCATTCCGTTTAGACAAACCGATGCGCTGGCTGACCAGTTGATCAGCCTGGCGCCCCAACTGGGTTTGCCCGCCAACGTACTGCAGCGCGATTTTACCGCTGGAGCCAAAGAAGTTCTGGTTAGCTATGGCCCGAATGGCCAGAAAACAAGCTTATTAGGACTGGGCACCGATCCGAAACAAATGGATTGGCTGCGCACCTTCAGGAAGTTCTTTTTTGACCAGAAAAGCAAATTGCCCGCGCAGCTAAGCATAGACTTGACGGCCGTCGATGGCACTGTGGTCGAAGGGGTTGTGCTGGGTGTTCGTGGTGGTGGCTATGACCTCAAACTTTATCAGACCGATAAAGCTGACGCGCCGTTTTTTTTCTCCGAGGCTGGGGCATTAACGCTCTACGTTCAGGAGACGGAACTGGCAACGGCGCAGGAAGCTCTGATTCGGGGTGAGGCCATCGCTCAAACCCAGCTTCAGATGCTGGATCTGATGAATGCGCCCGCCAACTACAAAAACCCGCAAACACTGGCCGATTGGACCGTTGCGTCGGGTAAGCAGTATAATTATACCGTAACGATTCTTGACAAAGCCGAACTCGAACGGCAGAAATTAGGTGCCTTGCTGAGTGTCAGCCAGGGGAGCGCTGTGCCGCCGGTGCTGATCATTGCCGAATATAAACCCGAAGGCATCGACAATCCCCGCACGGTAGGGCTGGTTGGCAAAGGCGTAACGTTCGATACGGGGGGGATATCTATCAAATCTTCCGCCAACATGCACCTGATGAAAAGTGATATGGGGGGCGCTGCGGCTGTGTTGGGAACGGTGGAGGTAGCGGCTAAACTAAAACTACCTATTCATGTGATCGGCATTGTGCCATCAACCGAAAACTCGACGGATGGGCGCTCTACCAAACCCGGCGACGTAATTACGGCTTATTCCGGCAAAACCATCGAGATCATTGATACCGACGCCGAAGGGCGCGTTATTCTCGCGGATGGACTGGGATACATGGTTCGTAATTTTCAGCCCGAAGTGCTAATCGATCTGGCTACCCTGACCGGAAGCGTTATTGCGGCTTTGGGCTATCATGCAGCCGGTTTATTTACGTCCAATGATAGCTTGGCTGCCCAACTCACTGAATCGGCTAACCAGACGGGCGAGCAAATTTGGCGTTTACCCGTTTGGGATGCTTACCTGGAGGATATAAAGTCAGATGTCGCGGATGTGAAAAATTACAGTGGTAAGCCGCTGGCTGGCTCCATCAGCGCAGCTAAGTTTCTGGAATTCTTCAGCGAGAAACACCCGGCCTGGGCCCACCTGGACATCGCCGGGATGGCTTTCGCCGATACGGAGTTCGGTTCGCAGAAGAACGCAACAGGGTTTGGTATTCGTCTGTTAATTGACTATTTACAACGACTTATAGTAGAAAAAAGATAAGAAACATTCGTTGTTTGGGCATTTGGCCGTATCTTTTTTGGCCGAATAGAGTTTGGCGGTTCGGTCTGGCTGGGTAATTTCCAGTCGAGGCCTTCCGGATCAGTACAGTGTTTATGCTTGTATGAGTCTGAAACTACACTTGAACAACCAAAGTATGAGCCAATTGTCTTTCCTATGTATTGCTACCTTTCTGAAGGGGCAGGATTTTATGCGGGCCTGTAAAGAGCTGGGTAATACGGTCTATTTATTGACCGACCAGAAACTTGCTAACGAATCGTGGCCCCGCGAGTCCATCGACGAGATGTTCTTCCTGAACTCGCCCAGCAACGCCCCCGAAGATTTAGAGCAAATGATCGTAGGACTTGCACATGCCATGCGCTCGCGCCGAATTGATCGGGTAGTAGCGCTGGACGACTTCGATGTGGAGAAAGGGGCCCTTATTCGGGAGACGTTCCGCATTGACGGCATGGGCCAGACGACCTCGCGTTATTTCCGCGATAAACTAGCCATGCGAACACGGGCCTTTGCTGCTGATATTCGGGTGCCAGCGTTCTGTCCGCTCTTTCATGACGAAACGGTAACCGCTTTTTTACAGACAACGGAGGCCCCCTGGCTCATTAAACCACGGTCGGAAGCATCGGCGACGGGAATTCGCAAAGTTCACTCACTGGATGAAGCCTGGTCGGCTATTCATTTGCTGGGCGATAACCGGCACACCTATCTTATTGAAGAGTTTAAGCCGGGTAAAGTCTACCATGTCGACTCCCTGTCAGTTGATGGGAAAGCCGTTTTTACGCGCGTCAGCCAGTATTTAGCCACGCCAATGGAAGTAGCGCATGGTGGCGGGGTATTCCGCACCGGCACGCTCCAGGTCGATACGCCTGAAGCGGATGCCCTCCGGCAAATCAACGACCAGGTCATGTCTGCCTTTGGCATGCGCTATAGTGCCTCGCACTCCGAATACATTCGCGGTGATCACGACGGAGAATTGTATTTCCTGGAAACAGCATCTCGCGTGGGCGGTGCGCACATCGCCGAAATGATCGAGGCTGCCTCGGGCGTGAACCTATGGCGCGAGTGGGCTAAACTCGAAACGGCCATGGCTCGCAAGGAACATTACCTGCCACCCACTGACAATGGCGGCCATGCCGGTCTCATTGTATCACTGGCCCGGCAGCAGTGGCCCGATTTGTCGGTGTTTTCTGAGCCGGAGATTTTCTGGCGTATGAACCGCGAATACCATGTCGGTTTAATCATCCAATCTGATGATCGTTCCCGTATTCGCACGTTGCTGGACAACTACATGCATCGGATTTACGATGAGTTTCATGCATCCGCTCCGTTACCGACTAAACCAACAAGTTGATGAGGTACGAAACGCATCCTGCCCGTTTAGCGAGCAGGATGCGTTTCGTATTATAACGTATCTCTTTTCGCCTTACCACCGCCAACCGGCACCGACACGCCAAAGGCACGTGGATCGCTGGGTGGTTGAGTTTTCCGTTTTTTATTGTTTTGAACCGGAGGAACAGGATTCATCGGCGTCTGAGCCGTCATGCCACCACCCGATATAGGCGTATCGACACCCGGAATAGCGACCTGTCTTTCAACGGGTTCCTGTTGAGTTTCCCGTACTGTTTTGGATGTATCGCTTTGTGCGAGACAGATGGAGCCAGACAGGCTGGCCGCTAAAAAAAACACGAGCGTACGCATACGAAAAGATCAGTTGTTGAGTAAACAGATACCAACGAAACTATTGAAATCTGGTATGCTATCAACTGACTTTGATGCGTAAAGTTTTGGGATAACCGTGGTCTCTTACGCTCACTGGTTTTATAAACTGGCAAGGGCCTGATAAGGGTTAGCCAAAAAACGGTTCATAGCTCGTCAATTCTTATAAACTGATATCCTTTTCGCTGAAAATCAGTCAAGAACTCGTCCAAGTGCGAATAGAGTTTGTCTGTTCGGGCGGGTGCCGTACCCAAGTGCATCAACAAGATAAAACCGTTCAATCCAGCCGGTTTTTGCTGTTCATACGTGCGAATAGATTGCAGAATGGTTGCACTGCTTCGGTAGTTCCGATCCGTAGGGATGGTGTAATCGGCATGGCTAAGTGTACCCGGCGTATAGTTAACTAACTGAATTCCTTCTGCGTTGGTCCAGGTGGCAATGCTGTCATTATACCATTCATAGGGCGGTAAGAACAAGTTCGATTTGGATTTAGCCTGTCCATAATGATGTAGGACTTCGTAATTGGCCTGCAGATCAGCCTTAAATTGCGCCCGACTCACCAGCAAGCTGTCGCGCTTTACCCAGTCGCAATATAGCAGGTGTTGGTCGGAGTGAGGGCCAATGTAGTGTCCATCCTGCCTCAGTCGTTTTATCAGTGGAGAAAATGCAGGGTTGCGCAAAAAACGTCCGGTTAGAAAAAAAGAAGCCCGAACGTGATGCTTCCGCAACGTTCGGGCAATGGTTGATCCGCCGTCGGCAAATTCATCGCCGGTGAATACCAGTGAAAATCGACGGGCGGTGGTATCGCCCCTGATTTTTGCCCCTTTAAAATACGTTGATTTCGAGTCAGTAACAGGTTTGGCAACTGGTTTGTCGACGGGCCGATTGACTTTTTTAGAACTGTGGGCTTTGCCAATAGTCGTTCGCTTTTCGGCCTGTTTGGCTGCCAGGAGGTAAATGAGCGAGGCCGTACCATCCATAGTTGGTTCGTTGGTGCTGTAATCGCCATAGTCGTCGTGATAGACCGCTACTGAACTCTGGAACGAAGCATATTCATCGGGTTCGTGCAGGGTAATGCCAATCAGGTTTCCGTAGATGCTGCCGCGCACAGGGCCGTCCACAAGTCCGCCATCAATGGGATAGTTTTTCAGGTGTGAAAAGGCGGAATGGGGGTCTGATGGGGTGTCGGCATTGGCCGGCAAGCCATAGACAAAACTCGTTCCCCAGGGATTGCAGCCAAACAGCCAGTCGAAGTTGGCCTGTTCCAGAGCCATAAATTGATCGTCGTGAGTGAGTTGACGATACCAGAAGCATTGAGTGGCGAAAGATGTGGTCAGGTTATTGCTGCACCAGGTAAAAGGAACACCCCGGTAAAATGCATTTTTACGAGCCCGCTGCCAAACCAGCTCGATTCCCGATTTGTAAAAATCAGTAACAGTTTTTCGAGTATGGGCGGGTAGCTGTTTCGCCAGTTCCGCGTGACCAATATTGACAAACGGATACCACTGATAATGCCGCGCCGTGTCATTCAGCATCCAGGGAGTAACTGGCTCCCGGTGGGCGAAGGCCAAAGCAGTGTTACGTAATAAATTGGCCTGATCGCCAGTTGGCTCCGTCGCATTGAGCAGCTCAACCGTGGCCAATTCCATGTCATCAGTATAATTATCTTCTTCATAAAAATAGGGCGCCCGCCCCGGAGCCGTCTGGCAATTTCCGGGCTTTGCTAAGCCCAGCCGGTAGGCAGACTGTGCCCGCTGCCGGAGTTTGTCGACGTATGCCTGGTTGACATAGCGAGCTTTATGATTCCGCAATAACTGATACCCAAGTGCGAAAGCACTGCTTACTTTTCCGGCTGTGGAGGCCGTGCCCGTTGCCCGGTTTTTGTACTTGAATAATCCTTGCGGCTGACCAGTAGCAAAGTAAACAGGACGCTCGGCTCCTTTGCCATACATGCTGTCCAGCCTGGGAATCCGCATCGCCGAGTGATCCCGGTCGTCACCCAACTGATTAAATAACCACGTGTCGGTGGGATGCATTTTCAATAACCAGTCGAGCCCCCACCGGGCTTCATCCAGCACATCGGGTTGTCCATTAGCACCCGGTAAACCATTCGTCTGAACCTGATCGCCAAAGGCCGTCGGAAAGTCACGGGCCGCAGCCAGCAGGTGGTACGTCGCGTTGGCGGAGGTTGTTACATACTGCAAGTAATCCGAGGCATCGTGCCAGCCCCCCGACGCGTCGATGTGGGTGCTATCGGGCATGGGGCCATACATGGTATAGCCATCATGGGTATGGCAGGAGTCTTTCAGGAAGGGATTGTAGCCGCTCCGCTGCTGGCGCATATACCGCAAACAAAAATCGGCCGCTCCGGCATAAACATCCTCGCCAATGCGAAAACCTGGAGACCGGGCACCGTCGGCCGTGCGCAGGTAATACCGGCCGGGCCTCTGAAAGGCCGAGAAATCCAGCCGATAGGTTTCCTTAAACGCACCATACGCACCAAACGCCCGCCCCGCCGAAAGCTGTTGAATCACTTGGTTTGTCTGTTCATCAACCAGATCAAAAGTAGCTACCGTTTGTCCGGTCAGGCTTCCCCAGATAGCTACTTTTGGACTACCGGGTCGATAGCCAAGCAAATTTATCCGGATTACTGCCGATGCCCCATCATGCCTTGTGACAGATAATAAGCCAAAAAGCAAAGCGGTCATAAGTGCTAATCGAACAAGCATAGTTTTGGTAAATGAAAAGTTCGTCTGGTCAGGCTGTCAACGTTAAAATGAGCCATAAACCTGGCTAGTAGGTGAAGTGGTAAAGCCCATTGGGTGGTAGAAAGGATTTCTGGAACGATTTTTTATCGTGCGCTCACTTATATCTTCTTCAACAACCCCATTATCATTTCCTCAAAATACGCTCCGTTGTAGGGGCCGAACCAGTTCATGTCGCGGGTTTCGTAGGTCGTACGATTGTAATACCGGTCGGGGGTTACGTAGCCAATGTAGCCGCCATCGAAGCTGGTGACCATCAAGTTAACGCCTTTCTGGGTAGCTAGTGGTTTAAAGTCGGCTACGAACTCGCCTGAGTAATCGCAGGGTGTACCGAGGAGTACGGTTTTTCCAATGCGCAGGGCTTTCAGATCGGAGGGGTAGTCGCCATAGACGGCATAAAAGAGCCAGGGGCGTACCCGCCAGTTGCCAATAACGCGTGGATGCGGTTCGCGCAATCCCAGCGGAAGCGTCAGCATGGCCAGCGCACTATCGGGTTTGGTCTGAATTTGAGGAACTGTCCGTTCGATGCGAAGCGCCAGATCGCCGGCATAATTGCGAATCTCCTGAAAGTCGGTTTTGCCACGCGCCTGTGGACCGGTGCTGCCAACGGCCCCCGCCATAAATACGGCGAAATCAGCGGATTTCTTTTCGAGTCGATCTACCAGCGAACCGGGATAATCGCGGCTGAGGTAATTCCACATACTATCTTCGTACAGGGTTGCGTGACCGGCAAACGTACATAGCAAGGCCGATTCGCCAGTTACTTTCCTTAGCTTCAGCAAGCGAATCATACCGTCGAGTGGCTGGGTTGGCCCCGAAAAACCGATGCGATTGTAAATGTGGTCGCTGGCGTCGGTTTGACCGAATCCTACCTCTACCGGAGCCATGTTGCCCTGCGCATCCCGAATGGCGGTCAGGATACCGTCGGTCACGCGGGTCACGATTTTTTCGTCGTAACCACCGGCAATTAACTGGCCGACAATGCCCGGTGCCCAACCGCCCACGCTGTTGTGCGAGTGAATAGCGCCCATGTAAACGTTCTCCCAGCGCAGTCCCAGTTCAGGCAGGCGTTTTTTTAGCGCTTCAACCACTGTTGGGGGCGTAATCAGCAGGTCGAGGCCCACTACAGCAACTTTGGTCCCGCCATTGTCGAGAACGATGGCGCGAGCAAAAATAGAGTCGGCCACCACGTGCCAATGCTTACCCCGCCGGGCGCCGTATCCACCTGTTGGCGTAGAGTAGGGGGGCGTAATGTTTGCTTTTGCCCAACCGGCCCGAAGCGGTGCTTTAGCCGCTGGTGGAGCGGGCAGTTGGGCCAGACGCGCTTTCGTTTGTGTATAATAGGGCATTTGCTGGTAGGGCGTCTCATCGACTGGGGCCAGACTAACGGCCAGAAAGAGCAGAATGAAGACAACGAGCCCCAACAGGACTTTCAGAAGGATACGGATAAATTTCATAAGGCTTGCGGCCAACGCGAACGAATTTACCTGCAAGCAACAAAAAAAAGCGACGGAAGGGAAAGCAGTACAAAAAAAGGCACCGGAGAAAATCCCCGATGCCTTCCGTCACCCTGCCGGTTTCCCGGCCTCCCTATATATGAGTTTTACCCCAAGAACGGTGCGGCAGCCGCCAGAACCTGATTTTTGGTCAATGGTTCGTCGAAGGCGCCACGGAAATTGTCATCCGTAATGCCCGTCACATTTGGCAGTGTTTTCAGATTTACACCGCCCTGTGTGAATGTCGTTTGGGTTGGGTCAGAAACCCAGCCTTTCATACCCAGTATCCGGCGAACTTCCGACGCGTGCCGGGCTTCAACGGAGTGAATCTGAAGGGCAGTTTGCAAAATACCCTTGTCGTTGATCAGGTTACCGGCCTGGCCTTTGTAAGCCTGAACGCCTGTATCTTCGAGAACACGAGCTGTAGCCAGGAAGGTAGCATAGGTCGCAAATGTACCCGCTGGATATTTGAACGTTGGCTTTGCCGGAGCGGCCGCGCCTAAAGCTCCTTTCAGCAGAGCAACGTGTGCCGTTTCGTGTTTGCTGATCTGGTTGATAACGGCCTGATCAGAAGCCGGAACCAGACCTGCTGTTGATAGTCCCGTGCGGTAAAATTCGTCCTCAAGGTACTCGAGTGTGAGGGCAAACATCAGCACATCGATAGCTGCCTGCGAAGGGGCTGTCGATTGCGCAAGGGCTTTATTTAAACTAGCGGCAACCAGCGTTGGAATACCGGCTGCTGCCAGCTTGGAACCAAATTTGAGGAGATTCCGGCGAGAATAGAAGCTGTAACGTTCGCTGATTTCGGGATCAACCTTTTCGATATCGGAAATTAACTTAAATAGATTCATAGCGTTGTGTCGGTTTACTTGGGAAGATTGGTGGCCGTGATTTGTGTTTTCACATACTTCTGCGCAGTGGGCAGCACAACAGACGGTGCGTTCGACGCATCGAGTCCGGAGCTTGGCGTGACCACATCGTCGCCAGCGAAGTCGGCTGATTTTGGATTCAGCAAATCACGGATAGCGGCTGCGTGACGCGCTTCTACCGATACAATCTTACCCGCCAGAGCCAGGTAATTCACGTCTGTAATCAATGGACCTGCACCATTATAAGCCGATACGCCCAGATCTTCGAACGCTTTAGCTGTTCCCAACACACTGGCCCGGTCACCGAAATTGATGCTGGTGAAATTCGGTACCAGGTCGGCAATGCGGTTGGCGGCCGGAATAGCCGCTTTGAAGAATTCGCGGTGAATGATTTCGTGATCACGAATATCGGTCAGAACAGCTTTTTCCGCATCTGTCATACCGCTGTAAGGCGTAGTAAGAACCTGTGTGTAGAAAGCGGCTTCCAACTGCTCGAGGGCAAACGCGTAGTTTAAAATACCAACATCGCCCGTTCCCAAATCAACTGCTGCCATTACAGTTGTTGGGTTTTCTTCGCCATCCTTACAGGATGCCAGAATGACGCCCCCCGCAGCAAAAGCGCCTGCGTAACGCAGAAATAACCGACGACCAACCATTACCGGCTCTAACTGGCCTGGAAGCATGGTCAGGCCGGATTCATTCTGTTGCTTGCTCATAACGTAATATAATCTAAGTGTGTCAATACAACTGCTATTTAACCAGACAGTTCGACACACTTACGGCCTCCTCGCTAATTTGGATTTATTTTAATGAAGAAACTGGCCGGAGGAATGTCTTCAGGAATAGGTCACATTCTGCTTATACGAGTAATCTGGACCAAAAGCGGGATGGTTAACGAATGCGTTTAATATCCTTGTTTAATCCATCTTTTTCATTAAGAAAGCTGGAGATCAACGCTGTTTAGCTCCTCATTGCCAGTGACCGTTGTACGAGTGCCTTGCGCCAACTGGCTTTAACCCTATTAAGCTGCCAAGGGATATTGATGTCCATAAGTTATAATTAATATATAAATAGGTTACTATAAAGGGCAATTCACGTCTATAAATCGCACTATTCCTTTGATCTAAAAGCCAGTCGCTACAGGTGCATATAACAGATTAAGGCCTTATCAGAGTGCATATCCAATGTTAATCTTAATAATAGCGTGAGATCGAAAAATCATGACTTCTGGTTTTTTAACGCTGTCTTCCCAGCGCTTGAACGTGGCCTGTGCAAACGTCAATCCTATATCCTTATGTACAATAAAAGGTCACTTCTGTCAGAGTAACTAATAAATCACAGCCTGGACAGCCAATAAGCCTTGTTGGTTTTATGATTCAATGATTGTTTGCTCAAATAAAATGAGACTACTAGTTATCGGAGGGTGCCATACTTATGGATTTGGGATCGAATCTGGAAAAGGGTTCGTTCAACAAGTAGCCTCAGCATTAGGCAGAACTGGACAGGACCTTATTCTTGATTATTACGCGCCTGCCAAAATGAGCCACATTAGGCCATTATTGGCCAATTTAGATGCTCAGCTGAACCAATATGATCTTATTTTTCTCCAACCAGGTCATTTTGAGGTAATTCATACGTATTTCCGAGAGCTTTTTCAACCACTGTTGGTCGGCTCGAATACAGCGGTTTATGAGGGGCATTGTGTAATCGATCACCAGAGTCAGCCCATATCGGTTCATGTGTTTCATGAAAAGTTACTGAAAGACGCCGATAAAGTATTTGAACCTCATTATAAGCCGACCGGTCGTAGGGAACGCCTGCGTCGGTTGGGAAAACAGGTAATTCTGGAATTAGCGTATAGGTTTGGACGCATCGATCGGCTGACCGATATGAGACAGATGTTAAACGATGCATTAACTGCCCTAAGCACCTGTCGGAGTAAGGTTATCCTGATAACACCTATGCCCGTCTGTGACCCATTTATGAATCAATTACGACGCATGGCCAGCGCGATATTTATTAAAGAAGGAGAAGCCGCTGGGGTCACTGTTATTAATTCATTTTCCTGTCTCAATCTACCTGATGCGGTTCTGTTGCCGGACGGATGCCATTTAAATTCCTTCGGCCATGCCCAACTGGCGAAGGCCATCTTACTGGCTTATGAGCGGATGGATGTACTACCTCAACAGCGGAGTGAAGCCACGATAGGGGACAGGATAGACTATTACGGCGAATTACAATAAGTGATAAAGCAGGCCTACTGGTCAAGGTTAATACAGTTGATAATCAAACGGCTACAGGTTCTTACTTTATTAAATAAGACAGATGGAGCAATGGCTGTTTTTGGCCAATGCAGGGATGATGTTATCCACACCAATGTTTCATCTTATCTTTGCATGTCAAAAACTACCCTCATCAACATCGTCATCATTAACTTGCGCTAATCGAGTTGCTGTCTTATCGATGGCCCGCTCGCTCGCTCTCACTCTTTCGCTTTCGTAGTAATGCAGGTTCTTAAATTTGGCGGTACCTCGGTAGGGTCCGTAGAAAGTATAAAGCAAGTTATCCAGATTATTGACAACCATCGGCAGAATGGTGACCAGATAACGGTTGTTTTTTCGGCGATGGGCGGCATCACCAATCAACTGATCGAGATCGGTCGCATGGCTACATCGGGAGAAACCGACTACATGGAATTGGTTCGGCGAATTGAAGATCGCCACTTCAATGTGGTTAAGGCGCTGATTCCCGTAAAAGAGCAGAGTAAAGTATTTGCCCATGTTCGGGGTATCATCAACGAGCTGGAAGATTTGTTGCGGGGTGTTTCGCTTATTCGAGAGCTATCACTGCGCACCCACGATCTAATTACCAGTTTCGGCGAACGCCTGTCGACAACGGTCATTACCGAATGTGTGAAGAGCCGGGGTATTCCGGCGCAGTATTGCGATGCACGCAAAATCATTAAAACCGACGACCAGTTCGGGCAGGCTGAAGTAAATTATACCCTAACCAATCAACTTGTTCAGGAACATTTTGCCAAGGCTACTGAGCTTCAATTGGTAACGGGTTTTATTGGCTCAACCGAAAAGAACGAGACGACAACCCTGGGACGTGGTGGTTCCGATTATACGGCCTCCATTCTGGGGGCGGCTCTGAACGCAGAGGTCATCGACATCTGGACTGACGTCGATGGCATGATGACCGCCGATCCGCGCAAGGTGCCCAACGCGTTCAATATCCCGACTATCACTTATGCCGAAGCCATGGAGCTTTCGCATTTTGGGGCCAAAGTGATTTATCCCCCCAGTTTGCAACCGGCTTTTGCCCAGAATATCCCGGTCCGGGTACTGAATACGTTCAACCCGACGCACCAGGGCACCATCGTTAGCCGCACAGCCGAACGTCGTCAGTATACAATAACCGGCATTTCGAGTATCGACGACATTGCCCTCGTAAATGTACAGGGCTCCGGTATGATTGGGGTGGCGGGCGTGTCGGCCAAATTATTTGGTGTATTGGCCGCGCACAAAATCAGTGTTATTCTAATCTCGCAGGCATCGTCGGAGCACTCGATTTGCTTTGCCATCGACCCGCGTGGCGCCGAAAATGTAAAGTCTATTCTGGATACCGAATTTGCCGCTGAAATCGCACACGGGCATATCGACAACATTGCCATTGAGCGCGATTTGTCGGTCATTGCTACGGTTGGCGAGGGCATGAAGAAGAGCTCCGGTATTGCCGGGAAACTATTCTCGGTGCTAGGCAAAAACGGGGTCAATATTGTCGCGGTCGCGCAGGGTTCGTCGGAGATTAACATCTCCGTCGTAATCAACAAAAACAACCTGTCCAAGGCGCTCAACTCACTGCACAACATCTTCTTCCAGTCCGAAGCGCGGGTACTGAATTTATATCTGGTTGGGACAGGGCTGATTGGTAAAACGCTGCTGAAACAGATTTTCGATCAGTCGGAATACCTACGCACGGAGAAATTGCTGAAGGTTTGTGTGGTTGGTATGACGAATACCAAAAAGATGGTGCTCGATACCAAAGGGGTGGCGCTGGATGGCTGGCAGCAACGTTTGCTTACAGACGGCGTAACGACGTCACTACCGGCTTTTGTGGAGAAGATCAAAGACTATAACCTGCCCAATTCGGTGTTTATCGATTGCACATCGGACAAAGACATTGTGCAGTTCTACGAATCCTTGCTGGATGCCAATATCTCGGTCGTCACGCCCAACAAAGTAGCTAATTCCGGCTCCTACAGTGAATATCGGCGGTTGCAGCGTACGGCCTTGAACCGGGGCGTTAAGTTTCTTTATGAAACCAACGTGGGCGCTGGTCTGCCCATCATCAATACGGTGCAGGGGTTGATGACCTCGGGTGATCGTTTCCTAAAAATCGAAGCGATTCTATCCGGTACGCTGTCGTTCATCTTCAACACCTTCCAACCCGGCCTTTCGTTTGCCGACGTTGTGCGGGAAGCCAAAGAGAAAGGCTATACCGAGCCCGATCCCCGCGATGATCTGAACGGTCAGGATGTGGCCCGCAAAATCCTGATTCTGGCGCGTGAAGCGGGTTTCCCTCTGGAGCCGGACGATGTAACGATCAATAACCTGCTGCCGCAGTCGTGCCTGGATGCGCCCACGATTCCGGCGTTCTTTACGGAGCTGGAACGTAACAATGATTACTTTGAGAACTTACTGCGTGAAGCGCACGAGCGGGGAGAAAAGCTGCGATTCGTGGCCAGTTTTGAGAATAATAAAGCAACAATCGGCCTGCGGCCGGTCGACGCGGATCATCCGTTTTATCAGCTAACCGGTGCCGACAACATCGTTTCCTTCACCACCGAACGGTATAAAGACCGGCCGCTTGTAATCAAAGGGCCAGGTGCTGGTGCCGAAGTAACTGCCTCGGGCGTATTTGCCGATGTGGTGAGTATCGGTAGTTATTTGGCGTAGGTGTTGGTTGTTCTTGTACTAGATAAATTACCGGTAAGCCACCAAAACTTCGTAAATTCGTAAACGACAATTCCTCTTCGCTGTTTTGACTGACATCCCGCAACAAGCACTCATTGAACGTATTCGCGACATTGGTCATCCCGAAGCGGTCCGGCGGTTCTTTGGGTTGCTAAAGGAGTTGATCGACATTGTTAACCTGCCCAATGGTGATGCCCGACTGGCGTTTACCGTACGACAGGAGAAAACGGCTATCATTGCCAATATTAATTATTTTCAGGCCCTTCGTATTCAGCGACCACGCCGTGTAGGTCCGCGCGGTGCCGAAGTAGAATATCACCTGACGGTTAAGAAATCCTGCCAGGATCGGCTGAGTAGTATAGAAGAGCTGGTTTTCGAGCCATTAACCGAGAAGTCCGATTATCTGGCCGTCATCATTGGGCAATCGAATGTCCATTTGCTGTATCAGCCTGCTCTGCGAACCTGCTGGGAAGACTGCCTGCTCGAACTGGTCGAGAGCAGCAAGCGGGGCCCGCACTCTGCCCGGCATAACACCGATGTATATCGGGCGGCCGAAGACGAAGCTTTCCTGACGGAGTTGATGCGGCTTGCTGATGACCCAACCCTCAGCGACCGTTTTCCGAATGGCCTTGCGGTTGAGGAGCCGGAAGCAGAATATGACGTTGAACCGGGAAAGCCTGCTCAGCCACAAAACCTGATCTTGTTTGGGCCTCCCGGTACGGGGAAAACATTTGCGCTACAGCCGTATCTACGCGAAAACAACTCGTTTATCACCTTTCATCCGTCCTACAGCTACGAAGAATTCGTAGAGGGTATCCGACCTGAAGTGTTTAGCGGGCAAATGAGTTACCGGATTCGCAAGGGCATTTTCCATAAAGCCTGTGTCTCTGCCGTTCAGCAGGCGGGGTACAGTACATTGGCCGATTGCCTGCACGACTCGCCGGAAAACCGAAGCCGGAAGCTGAAAAAAGCGCCCGCTTATTATTTGCTGATCGACGAAGTCAACCGCGCCAATGTGGCCAGCGTGTTTGGTGAGCTGATTACACTCCTTGAAACCGATAAACGACTCGGTGCTGAAAATGAGCTCTTGTTGACGTTACCTTATTCGCAGGAGCGGTTTGGTGTGCCGTCGAATCTGTTCATCGTGGCTACCATGAATACCACCGACCGGTCGATTGCCTTGCTGGACATTGCTCTGCGACGCCGGTTTTCGTTTCGCGAAATGCTGCCTGATCCGACGATTCTGGGCATAATTGATGATGTCGATTTAGGTCAGCTACTACGCACAATCAACGAACGGATTGAGTATTTACTTGATCGTGATCATCAGATCGGCCATGCTTATCTGACCAGCGTCGAAACCCACGCTGACCTTTGTGAGGTGTTTCGCGATCGAATCATTCCCTTATTACAGGAGTATTTTTTTAACGATTGGGAAAAGATCCAGTTAATCCTGGGCGACAATCCCGCGTGGGGGAAAGATCCTGACCTGCGCCTGATTCGGATTAAAAAGAAATACACCACTGTAGCAGCCAGCAAGTTATTCGGGGAAACGCCAGATTCGATAGACGAAATGGTTACCTACGAAATTAATTCCAACCTACAGACGGGTGATTACGAACAAGTGCCGACTGACACGTTCGTCAGGATTTATCAGAAGCCGTAACGCGGTGGTGTGGCATTCCAGCACCCTGTTCTCTTAATGAGGCATGAGCATTATATTGGCAGTAACGCGGACAGGTTGTCTCCTTTATAAAATGAAAAGTCATTATCCTAGCGGACAGGGTGTCCGCGTTACTTATGAAAGCACTCGTTCTTACTCAATACAATCAGCTCGATTTACAGGATGTGCCTAAACCAACTATTCGACCCAACGAGGTATTGGTGCGAGTAAAGGCCGTCGGGATTTGCGGCTCCGATGTGCATGGCATGGATGGAAGTAGCGGTCGACGCATTCCGCCCATCGTCATGGGCCATGAAGCCAGCGGAATCATCGCCGAAGTGGGCAGTGACGTGCGCAACTGGGCCACTGGAGACCGCGTTACCTTCGACTCAACAGTATATGCCCTCGATGACTGGTATAGCCGACGGGGACAGTATAACCTCAGCGATGGCCGCGAAGTCGTGGGTGTATCAACGCCGGACTTCAAGCGCAATGGTGCCTTTGCCGAATATGTCTCGGTGCCACAACATATCTTATACGCTGTTCCCGACAATGTCAGCTTTACCCAGGCTGCTTTAGTTGAGCCGGTGGCGGTCGCCCTACATGCAGTTAGTTTGACGCCTATTCAAATCAACGATTCCGCAGTGGTCGTTGGGGCTGGCATGATTGGCCTTTTTGTTATTCAGGCGCTCAAACTGGCGGGTTGTGATACGATCATCGCCATTGATCTGGATGAGGATCGGCTCGCCCTGGCGCAGAAGCTGGGCGCTACACATACGATCAATGCCGGAGTAACTGATCCTCAGCATGGCGATGTGCTAACGCAGGTTCAAAATCTCACCCACGGGCGTGGTGCTGATGTTTCCTTTGAAGTTGTCGGAGCAGGGCCAAGCGTCAAAACAGCCATCGACTGCGTTCGGAAAGGCGCTACCGTGACCCTAGTGGGTAATCTGGCTCCAACGGTCGAGATTCCGTTGCAGGCCGTTGTGACCCGGCAATTGCGGTTGCAGGGCTCCTGCGCCATCAACGGCGAATACGAGGCCGCGCTGGCCCTGATTTCATCCGGTCGTATTAATGTCGGAGCCATTCTGAGTGCTGAAGTGCCACTGGAAGAAGGCGCTGACTGGTTTAAACGACTCTACGACAAAGAAAAAGGATTAATTAAAGTAGTCCTGAAACCGTAAAAAGCGGCAACTTATGGGGCCGGTTTATACTGCGTAATCCGGTCTCCAGTTTGCAGTTCCAGCAACGTATCGTTCAACGCCAGAATCTGCGCATCTGTGCTGGCGCCACAATAGACGGTCGGGCAGGCAGGAAACTCCGCGTACTGAATAAATACTCCTTTTCGTTCGAATCGGCTTCCGGCACAGCAGGGCGTTGCCGTCACAACGCTGTCTTTGTAGTAAATGACCGTTCCATCCTGCCGATATTCCAGATCATAATACGTGCCCGGAGTCTGCATCGTCCAGGTAGGGCTGCTCACATCGCGGGTTTGGTAAACCTGCCACCGTTTGAAGAGCAAAACCGCTGGCCCAATGGTGGCCTCTTTCTGGCAAGCCCCGAACACAACAGGCATCAACGAGAAGACGAATAACCACCGTTTCATATACTTTTGCGCTCTTTTGAGTAGAAGACCTTCAAAAAACGCATTTCGTTGGAATACGTTTTAAAACTATGCCTGATCCCATACGCATTGCCATCATTGGCCCCGGTAAAGTGGCCCACCTCCACGCGAAAGCCGTTTTGGAAACACCCGATGCCGAATTAGTTGCCGTTTATGGCCGGACCTATCAGAAAGCAGAAGACTTCGCCAATCAGTACGGAATTCGCGCTTACAGCGATGTGTATGACATGGTCGACCGGGAGAATGTTGACCTGTGCCTTGTTTGCACAACGCACCCGGCTCATCGTGAACCTACTGTGGCGGCTCTTAACGCCGGGTCGCACGTGTTGGTCGAGAAACCACTGGCGTCGACGCTCGAAGATTGTGATGCCATGATCGAAGCTGCCAAACGCAATAACCGTCAGTTGGGCGTCATTAGCCAGCGCCGGTTTTATGAACCCAGCCAGCGCATTCGGCAAGCCATTGATGCGGGTAAACTAGGGACACCGGTTCTCGGAACGATTCAGATGCTAGGATGGCGCAGCGAGGCCTATTACCAAAGCGATGCCTGGCGCGGAACCTGGGCCGATGAGGGTGGGGGCGTTCTGGTCAATCAATCGCCCCACCAATTGGATTTGCTGCTCTGGTATATGGGCGAAATTGACGAAGTGTTTGGCGTTTGGCGCAACCTGAATCACCCTTATATCGAGGTAGATGATACGGCGCTGGCCATCGTGAAATTTAAAAATGGCGGCCTGGGCAATATCATTGTCAGTAATTCGCAGAAACCCGGCATATTCGGAAAGGTCCATGTACATGGGCAAAACGGCGCATCGGTGGGTGTGCAAACGGATGGCGGAGCCTTGTTTATTGCCGGTATGTCGACCATTACCGATCCACCCGTCAATGACCTCTGGACAGTACCGGGCGAAGAGAATTTACTGGCCCAGTTCATTGCCGATGATACCGCCTTCTTCAACACAATCGACGCGACCGTTCATTATTTTGGTATTCAGATCGCTGAGTTCTGCGACGCTATCCGGGCCGGTCGGGCGCCTTCCGTAACGGGCGAGGATGGGCGTAAGGTCGTGGCTCTCTTCCAAGCTATTTATGAATCAACCCGGACGGGCTCACCTGTAAAATTTTAAAATAACAAACGACTAAGGGGAGTTGGGAGACGATAGGAGTTACTATTTCCTATTGTCTTCCAACTCCCCTTAGTCGTTTGTGGCCTTTAATTTGCTGGATCGGCGGGCGTGTTTGTGTTGTTGTTACGTTCCGTTAGCGGATACGGGAAGAAATTCCGGTTCCGTTCCGCGCCAGTTGCGCCGGGTCCCGGCCGATTGAACCGGCGGCTGTCTTCCAGACGGAAGCCCTGATAAGCCAGTTCAATCTGACGATTCCGGTAAATCTCCGTCAGGATAGCGTCGGCCGTTTGGGCACCCGAATAAGCGGGTAAGGCGGCTCCCAAGCCAAAGGCATCCTGAGCCGCTGTTTTCGTTAGCACCTTGTTCAGCGAGGTTACTGCATTTGCCAGATCACCTTTACGCGCATACGCTTCGGCCTGAATCAGCAAAACCTCGCCGGGCAGATAAACCGGGACGGCTGCGTTGTTGGCCGTATAAAATGCTGTCGCAATTACGGGCGCAACCGCCGGATTAGCACTTGCCTTGGTTAAGAAACCAATCCGTTTGTCGGCTGCATCGGGCGTCAGAGCACCCGTTAGGCCAAGGCTGGCATTGGTTGGCTGAAACACGTTCAGGTTACCAAAGGTGTATTCGAACAACGGGTTGCGGGTGTTGTCATCAAAGTTGAATACCGATTTTTTACTCAGATCAACTTTGGCCGCTGCCGCCAGCGCTTTGTCATAATCACCCGAAAACAGGGCATACCGGGCAATCAACGCCTGAATAGTGTTAGGAATATCAATACCGGTCACGATTTTTCCCGCAAAGTCAGCCGAAATGGGCGTACTGGCTACCTGCGTGGCTGCTGTCTCCAGTGTAGTGATCGCTTCTTTGAAGACCTGCGCCCGGGGCACAAATGGAACGTTATTTCCCGTTGTGACCGGCGACTGCTCGAAAAATAAGCCCAATGTACCCAGAGATAATGCCCGAAAGATCGACGCATACCCGACAATGCCGCTTTTCGTTCCGGCATCCGCCACTACACCCGTATTGGCCAGGATCAGTTCGGCGTTTGAGCGTACCAGGTGGCTTTGTGTCCAAAGGTTACGAACCACACTATTGATGTTATTAACGTTGCTGGCACCCAATGCCAGATTCGCTTCATCGGCATTCCCTGCATTTAAGACGAAGTCTTCCCGAGTTGTCAGGCCTGCACCGGCGGTGCTGGCATACAAAACGCTCAACGCCCCACCCGTTGTGTACCGGTATTGCAGCCCGTTGCAAAGCGTCATCAATCCGTCCGGCGAACTAACGGCCTGTGACTGACTGATGGAGCTAGGGTTCAAATATTCCTTATTGCAGGCGCTCTGCGTGAGCATAAGACCCGTAAGGAGGATTGGTATTAGTGTTTTTTTCATAATTAAAATGTCGCCGACAGTTTAAGTTGATAGGTGCGTGGAATGGGGACGTTTCCGAAGTCGATGCCTCGGAGCAGATCATTGTTGCCACCTGCGTTGGTTTCCGGATCGAAGCCCGTGTACTTATCCCAGGAATACAGGTTGCGGCCAACGAACGCGACATTGAGTCGGCTAATACTCTTGATAAATGTAGGCAGCGTATAGCTGAGCGATACCTCACGCAGCTTGGTGTATGAACCCGGATCGACCCGGAACTCCTGCGTGTTGTAGATGCCAAAGATGTAGCCGCGAGGCAGCGTACCGCGTAGTTCCTGTTCAGCGTAATCGCCCAGTCCCACACCCTGACGCGTCCGTTTATCGGCGTTGAACACGTCGACACCCTGAACCATGTCCAGCAACACATGCAACGTCAGCTTTTTGTAGGACAGATTGGTGCTGAACGAACCCGTCCATTTTGGATTTGGGTTACCGATAATGACGTTGGCGGTTGGCTTGCTGACATCAAGCGAGCCATCGGAATTGCGGGCCGGTATGTAATCAATGGCACCATTTCCCTGGCCATTGGCCCGTTCGGATTGCGGAAAGCCTGAAGGTGAAAGCAGGAGAGTACCATCGGGATTCCGGGCGTAGGCACTGCCGTAGAAGACACCCACCGGTTGCCCAACAATCAGGTTGACCGGTGATCCTGAAGCCGATGAGGCATCGGGGTTGATGATGGGCAGGCCACCCAGACTCAGGACTTTATTGCGGTTGTGGTTGTAAATGAAGGTGACGTCCCAGTTCAGATTCTTGGTCTTAATGGGCGTTGCATCCAGCACGATTTCAAACCCTTTGTTTTCCATTTCGCCAACATTGTTGACGATGCTTGTTCCGCCCGTTGTTGGGGCCAGGGTCCGGTTGACCACCAGGTTCGTGATTTTCTGATGGTAAGCGGTGATGCCCAACCCAATTCGGCCACTCAGGAACGACAGATCGGCGCCCCCTTCGAGTTCGCCCATCCGTTCCGGCTGTACATCGGGGTTGGCCAACTGCGTACCTGGTACAATGGTGTTCTTACCCAGGAAACCGACCGGGTTGAACTGATAAAAACGAGCATAAGAACCAATCCCCGACAGGTTACCCGCTTCGCCATAACTGGCCCGTAGTTTCAGGCTGTTGAAAACGTTATTGGCCGAGATGTTTTTCCAGAAATCGAGGTCCGATACAATAAACGAACCGCTCACTTTTGGATAATACTGGTTGGTCTGCGTAGGTGAGAATTTCGACGACTGATCCCGGCGGACGGCTCCTGTAATGAACGCCAGATTTTTGTAGCCAAACGTCGCCTGCGCAAATAAACCGCTCAAACTAAATCTGTCCAGGTTGTAGGCCACCTGATAGGTTGTGTTGCTGGCACCACTAACCGTCTCAATGAAGGGAGCCAGATTTTGGCCACTATTGATCGTATAGTCAGCCTGAAAGTACTGGTAGCTATACCCAATAGCGGCATTCAGTTTGAACTTATCGTTGAATTGCCGCTCGTAGGTGGCGTTCAGGTCATTGTTGAACTGTAACGACTGATTAGTGGCCGTTGCCGCAAAGCCACCCGGATAGCGGGCTGCAGGCAAACCGGCAACCGCCTGGTAGGGATAGGGCCGAATGTAGTTTTTGCCAAACTGTGAATAGGCATCAACGCCCACAATGTAATCAACGCTCAATCCTTTCAGCGGAGTTAAATTCAGTTGAACGCTGTTGATCGTGCGGCTCACCGACTGCGAGAACTTCATGTCTTCTATCGTTGACAGTGGGTTCACACGCGTGGGCTCAACCGCCTGCAAATTACCGGCGGCATCACGCTTGGTGATGTCATAAATGTTGTTCGTGATATTCACCGAATTGATCGGACTATAGAACACATTCCCGTTGGCTTTCTCGTTAGACAGGCTATTGATGTAGCTTAGACCCACCGATATTTTGGCCCAACTGGCGAGCCGCTGATCGATACGGGCCCGAAGGTTGTAGCGTGTGAAGTCGGTGCCTTTGATAATCCCCTCGTTTTTCAGATAGCCAAAGGATACATAATACTGGGTATTATCGCGGCCTCCCGAAACGGAGAGGTTATTATCGGTGCCATAGCCTGTCCGAAAAATCTGGTCGAAGTAGTTGTACCGCTGTACATCAACCAGATTCGTAGCCAGGGGTGTGTAAGCCCCATCGCGGTAAATGTTGGTCGTCGTTGTGCCGGGGTTAGCTGCAATCTGAGCTGCCGAAATACCGCCGATTGGGTACAGCCGCAAGGCCGCAAAGCCAAACTGTTTGCCATACGTATTGACTGGTACGCTTTTACGCAATTCATTGATGTTGAAGGACGTCGAAAACGAAACCTGTGCCTTCCCCGTCTGCCCGCGCTTGGTGGTAATAATAACTACGCCATTGGCCGCCCGCGAACCATACTGAGCTGCGGCTGCTGCACCATTAATGACGTTTAACGTGGCAATATCGTCGGGGTTAATATCCGAAAGGCGGTTCTGACCCACGTTGGCATTGCCCACATCATTGGAGAGTGCAAGCTGCGACACGTTGGTGCTGGCGTTGCTCACAATTACCCCATCCACAACGTACAACGGATCCGACGAACCAACCAGCGACTTAATACCCCGCAAACGAATGCTGATGCCACCCGCCGGGTCGCCGGAGTTCTGAGTAATCTGAGCGCCCGGCACTTTGCCCTGCAACGCATTGATCAGGTTGGCCGAGCCGCTCTGCTGTAAAGCCGAGCCGTTGATGGTGCTGATTGCGTTGCCTAATTCGCGCTTGGGTGCCGAGAGGGTAGAGCCCGTAACGACAACTTCGTCGAGGTTAGTTGTGGCGGCAACCAACTCAGCATTAACCGTAATCTGCTCTGCATTGCCAAGCGTCGTGTTTTGCCGGAGCGTTTCATACCCAATGGCGGTGAACGCAAGGGTTATTGGGCCAGGTTTAAGGGTTACGGGGAACGTGTAATTTCCATCGGCATCGGTTGTGGTGCCAAGGGTTGTGCCAACAATCACCACGGTGGTGCCGGGGAGCGCTAGTTTGTCCGCATCCGTAACGCGGCCTTTGATTGTGAAGCGTGCGTTCTGTGCCAATGTGCTTGTACAAAACAGCAAGGTTAACCAGAGTATCCATACAAACGGAATACGTTGGCCAACGATAGAGTACCTGTTTATCATAGGTAAGATAGTTGGTCGGTGAATAAAAATGAATAATTTTTAACGCGAAATATACTTAAAAAAAGCGGCCTGGCTTCGATCGAGTCTACTATCCGCCGTAAAAAATAAAATCCATTTTTTTAGTAGCTTTGAATCTTTGATAAGTTCTATATATACTTCATGATCAAACGATATCAAGCTGGCTGGCTGATTGGCGTTGCTTTACTGTTTGCCCATCTGGCAACCGCGCAGCCGACCAAGCAGCGTTACACAAATCTTCAACAAGCCGTATCTTCTGGCGGGCAGTTGGCTGGCTCACCAGGCCCACGTAGCGTAAACTGGATCGAAGGCGGTACTAAATTTTCCTTCATCGACGGCCAGAATACGATCAAAACATTATCTCCGAAAGATCAAAAAGAGGACGTCATTTTCGACGGGAGCCAGCTCAAGTTTCCGGGCACTGACAAACCTTTTGCCTACGGATCTTTTCAGTGGTCAAAAGACTCGAAAAACATCTTGTTTCAGGCCGATTTTCGGCCCGTTTATCGGCGCTCGGGGGTGTCTGATTACTACGTTTATTCGGTAGCTGACAAGAGCTTAAAGCTGGTGGCTAAAGATGCCCAGACGGCAGAACTTGCGCCCGATGGCAGCAAGGTTGGCTATGAGCGAGGTGGTAATCTTTTCGTGTTTGACTTCGTCACACAAAAAGAAACCCAACTCACCGACGATGCCAAAGCGGCCTTCTACAACGGGCGGTTTGGCTGGGCTTATGAAGAAGAATTCGGGTTGGCGCAGGCCTGGGACTGGTCGCCCGATAGTAAGTTCATTGCCTTCTGGCAGTCCGACGAACGGCAGGTGCCGATTTATAAACTAACGGATTACAAAGGCTTCGACGAAAAATTTGACTCCTTGCCTTACCCGCGCGTTGGTGATAAAAACCCAACGGTGCGTATTGGTGTCATTGAGATTGCCGGCAAGTCCAAACAATGGATGAAGGTAGACCTTGGAGATGGCTATATTCCGCGTATCTACTGGACGTCGCAGGAAGGGCAGCTTGCTCTGGTTCACCTGAACCGCAAACAGAATCACTTGCGTCTGTTTATGGCTAATGCCCGCACGGGCGAGGCCAAACAGATCATGGAAGAAAAGTCGACGACCTGGGTTGATGTGTTCGACTTTTTTGCGGGAATCAATCACCTGATCTATTTCCCGGCGGGTGTTCAGGAATTTTACTGGGTGTCGGATCGGGATGGATTTGCCCATTTGTACCGCTATGATTATACCGGGAAACTACTCAATGCGGTAACCAGCGGCAAGTGGGAGGTTAGTTATGTTCATCACATTGACCCGAAAGCCAGGAAGGTCTATTTTACGTCTACAGAAGCATCCCCGCTGGAACGCCAGTTGTTTGTGACGGATGTAGATGGCAAGAATAAACGTCGGCTTACGACCATACCGGGTCGGCATACGGTCAATTTTTCACCCAATGGACAGTACTTTATCGACAAATATTCAAATGTATCGACTCCCACGCAGGTGGAACTGCGCGATACGAAAGGTCAACTGATCAAAGCGCTGGAAACGAACAAGCGTGTGACGGATTATGTAGCCAGCCATGACTATTCGCCCAAGGAGTTAAGCAGCTTTAAAACGTCTGACGGACAGCAGATCGACATTTCTATCATCAAGCCGCTTGATTTCGACCCTACGAAAAAGTACCCTGTTATGTTGGACATTTACGGCGGGCCAGGGGCGCAGTCGGTCTATAATGAATTTGCCACAACGGGCTGGCATCAGTGGCTGGCACAAACGGGTTATATCGTCGTGGGCGTAAACAACCGGGGCAGCGGAGGCTACGGCCGTGAATTCGAGAAAGTCGTCTATGAAAAGCTGGGGAAATACGAAAGTCTGGATTTCGCCGAAACGGCTGCTTATCTGGCCAAACAACCCTGGGTCGATGCCAATCGGATGGCCATTCGGGGGCACAGCTACGGTGGGTATATGAGTAGCTATACGATGCTTACTCATCCGGGCGTATTTAAGGTCTCGCTGGTAGGCGCTCCCGTTACGGATTGGCGGCTTTATGATTCCATTTATACCGAACGTTACATGGGCCTGCTTCCCGAAAATGAAGAGAAGTATAAGGTTAGTGCTGTATCGACTTACGCCAAGAACCTTGCCGGTAAGATGTTCATCGCCCACTCAACGATGGATGAAAACGTACATGTTCGGAATACCTTCCAACTGATGAATGCGCTTGAAGACGCGGGAAAAGATGCGGATCTTAGAATCTATCCGCCCGGCGCTCACGGAGTCGCCTACAGCTCTGGGACGGTGCTTCTCCTGTTTCAGCAGTACACGACATACCTGGAAACAAACTTAAAAAGTGCCCCGGTAAATTAAGCTAAGAAACGCCCAGCCGGCCCGACGCCGGTTGGGCGTTTTTGTGTAGACGTTATACCGTTTCCCTTACAAATAGCATACTCAGAAGATGAGCCATGGTCAGGAGCTCTACCCTGTTATTGGTTAAATAGGTAAGCTATATATTTTAGACACATACTAAATTACTAAATATTATTAAAATATATTAATATTTAGTTTGGTATTATGGCGTGATTAATACTTTGATTAGTAGGGATTTATATTACATACTTTAGTTTCTATAGATATGGTAGAATAAAAAGCATACATAAATTCCTGTTAAACAAAATTGTTTTGTGTCTGTTAGGAATCACTAAAATGCTCTGCACGTAGGGAGCATACTACACAAAACGTTAACTGTTATGAAAAAATTAATCATGGCTGCATCAGCATGCGCTTTGCTAGTAGCAGCAAACCCCGGGTTTTCACAGGCTGTTCAGGAAGGAAAAGCGGCTAAAAAAGAAATGAAGGCTGAAAAGAAAGTAGCCAAAGCAGAGGAGTATAAAATGGAAGCCAAAACCCATAAAGGGTTAGAAGTTAAAGGCATTTCTGATCCCAAAACAAGAATGGCCAAGGCCGACCGGAAAATGGAGAAGGCTGAAAAGAAAGTGTTGAAAGGCGAAGCAAAAGAACTGAAAGCGGTTGCTAAAGAGAAAAGTAAACAAGCGGCTGGAGTAAACTAAATAGCAAAACGAAAGAGCGCAGATAAGGTTGTTACACACCTTATCTGCGCTCTTTCGTTTTCAATAAGCCTAGCGTAATGCCCGGCGGATAACGTCTTCGACACTCAGATCCGGATCTGCTTTCAGAGCATCGTCTACACTTTTTTCTGCTGTCGGTTTAGGTAACCCCAATGCAATAAGCGCAGCGAGTGACTCTTCCCGAACGGGATTTGCGGCTGGTTGCTGCCGGTAAGTAGGCCCGTCGGGCACAACGCCCGACTTCTTCATTTTGTCGCGTAGTTCGAGAATAATACGCTGCGCTGTTTTAGCACCAATCCCTTTAATTGCCTGTACGGCCCGCACGTTTTCGCCCAAAATAGCTAGTCGCAGATCGCCGGGCTGCATGGCCGACAACATACCCAAAGCCGTGTTCGGACCAACGCCCGATACGCCAACCAGGTCTAAAAATAAGCTCTTTTCGTCAGCACTCGCGAAGCCATAAAGCGCCTGCAAGTCTTCGCGAAAGAGGTGATGAATGAATAGTTTTATCCGGTCGCCACCCCCGGGCAAAAGGGCATACGTTTGAAGAGATATATGGACCGAGTACCCAACTCCATGTACGTCAATAATGACAAGAGTGGGTTCTTTATAGGACAGTGTTCCGTCTAAATAAGCAATCATTCTTTGGTTGAAAAGCTTGTTTTCTAGCGTGTTATATACCCCTAAAGATACGAAAAACCCATGACTTTTCTGGTATAAAGTCATGGGGTTGATGGTCAGTTTAGCAGAAGCTACCCTACAATCAGCTTCTGCCCTGGACGAAGCGAGTTGCTATGGATATGATTTAGTTTCTTGAGCCGGTCAATCGTCAGGCCGTCGTAACGCTGCGCAATATTCCAGAGGGTATCGCCGTCCTGAACCCGGTGGTAACGTGGTTTATAACGCTTGGTTTTGGCAATCTCTTCGGCTTTCTTTCGTCCTTTTGGGGTACCCTGATCGGCTAATCGTTCAGCACGGGTTTCAGCAACTTCTTTCAGAATAACCAATTTCTGGCCACGCTGAATTTTGGTAGAACGCAGGTGATTCCACCGTTTTATGTCGTAGAGTTCAACATGATACCGGTCGGCAATATCGCCCAAGTTATCGCCTTTCCTGACAACATAGGTTTGTTTCTTTGGTTTGCGCAGCACAACGGTTTCAATGTCTTCTTCAGGTTCATCGGCCGATTCTGCTACGGCAAGTTGTGCTGTTATCTTCGCTGGTTTTGCGCTATTCCTTGCCGCAGTCGCTACTTCTTCGGATAGCGTTTCTTCATTAGTTATACCGGCAAGTGGGTTACGACCCAATGCGTTCCAGGCGCCCATGGAGTCAGTACCATAGCGAACCTCTTCGGCATTTGCCAGCAGGATGTGTTCCATAACGCCCGGCCGCTGACTCGCCGAATCCAGAATGGCCCGACGACGGCTAGCAAAGTAGCCGTACTGCTGGCGGGGCACCCGCAATGGATACCGGTTGGTGTATTCGGGTAGAATAGTGGTTGTGATGGCCGGATTCATCTTCTGTAAGTCGGCCAGAGGCATGGTGCTGTGTTTGGCAAACGTTTCGAGATTGAAATAGCCACTTATTTGAATCGTATCGTGCGGAATGGGATATTCGTAGGTTTCAGCAACAATACCATGATCATTGGCATGGTTCATCAGGTATGTAAACGCGACGAACTGCGGGACATAGCCCCGGGTTTCTTTCGGCAATGCGTCGAAGATGGTGTAAAATGAATCACCCCCCGACCGGCGCATGGCTCGTTTAACAGCGCCTGGCCCACAGTTATACGCAGCCATGGCCAGCTCCCAGTCCCCAAAGATGTTATATAAATCACGAAGGTATTTGCAGGCGGCTTCGGTTGCTTTGACGGGGTCCATCCGCTCATCTACATAATCATCCTGATACAAACGAAGATCGCGGCCTGTACCCGGCATAATTTGCCATAGCCCACCGGCTCCCGCGTGAGAAATAGCTCGTGGATTAAGTGCCGATTCAACAATTGATAAATACTTTAGCTCATCGGGTAAGCCATACTGAGCCAGCATCCGCTCATAAAGCGGAAAGAAAAGGGGCATACGCTCCAGCATTGTCTTGGTTGTGCTGGCCTTGCGAAAAGTGAAATAGTCTACGTAAGCCTGAACCGACTTATGGTAGTTCAACGGAATACTTTTTTGCAATTTTGCCAATCGCTCCCGTAGCAGGCTGTCAGGCACCGTTGGTACGATGGCAACAGTATCCTTTTTAACGATGGTACTATCTGATTGAATCGTAGTATCGGTCCGGCCTGGATTGGTCCGGCCTGGATTGGCCTGGCTTGGATTCGCATGGGCCACAATCAATAGTCCCATTATAGCACTCAACAGCCCCAATCTTAACAGGCTACGGTTCATGTAGTTCATATAGATTTCGTTCAGTTAGGTTCGTTACGTTTAAGATATAGGCTGTAGGATGTATGTTCTACACTATATATTATACATCCTACAGCCTATATTAATTAGCCAGCTCTTTTGCCATGGCAATCAATGCGCCCTCTGCAAAGGGTGGAGCCATTAGCTGCAAACCAATAGGCAATCCTTGTCCATCACCAGAGCCGGTATTCGTGCCGTTGGGAATGGATATCGACGGGTAGCCAACTACATTGGCCTGCACCGTAAAAATATCGGCGAGATACATTTGCAATGGATCATCGTCCGGGCGCTGCCCTGTTTTCTCACCCAGTAAAAACGCTGGTGTTGGCGTTGTGGGTGATAATAGAAAATCGTAGTGCTCAAACAGGCGTTCAGTCTCCTGACGAATCAATCGCCGAACCTGTTGCGCTTTTGTATAATAGGCGTCGTAATAGCTGGCGCTCAATACAAATGTGCCCAACAAAATCCGCTTACGGACTTCGACGCCGAATCCTTCCGTACGGCTTTTTTTGTACAACGACAAAAGATCTAAAGGTGATGCATTGGCCGACGTACTTCTATACCCATATCGGACACCATCGAAACGCGACAGATTGGATGAAGCTTCGGCCGTCGTTAGGATATAATAAGTGGGAAGCAGATAGTTAAGAAGCGATATGTCAACAGGTTCTACCGTGTGGCCTGCCTCTCTTAATGAAGAAATCTTGTTCTGAGTCGCTTCCCGAATGGATGGATCGACGCCTGTACTTTCTACGCCATCGCGTAAATAAGCGATGCGAAGCGGTCGATTGGGCAGGGTGGCCTGTGTATAGGCTGAAACGGGTTGATTGGATACGGTGCTGTCAAACTCATCGGCGCCCGCCATGATTTCGAGGAGTAGAGCTGCATCATCGACGGTATTGGCAATGGGACCAATGCAATCAAAAGAAGATGCATAAGCAATTAAACCCCAGCGACTAATACGCCCGTAAGTCGGTTTTAGCCCCACAACGCCACAGAAGGCGGCCGGCTGGCGAACAGAGCCACCCGTGTCGGAACCGATACTGGCCAGACAAAGCCCGGCCTGCACGGCCACTGCTGAACCACCGCTTGATCCACCAGGTACCCGGTTCGGATCGGCTGCGTTGAGGACCGGGCCAAAAGATGAGTTCTCGTTTGATGAGCCCATGGCGAACTCATCACAGTTCTGGCGGCCAATGATAATAACATCTTCGTCCAGTAAGCGCTGCACAGCCGTTGCGGTGAACTGGGCTGTAAAGCCATCCAATATGCGGCTTCCCGCCCGAACACCATGGCCGGCGTAACTAAGCACATCTTTGATACCGATGACCATACCGGCTAATCGGCCAGCGGTGCCAGCCGCTATTTTTTGATCAATTGAGACGGCCTGTTGTAGGGCATCGGTGTCATAGACATCGGTAAAAACATTAAGGTGGCGGTACGCATCAATACGAGCGAGGTATTGCTCCACCAATTGACGGCAGGTAATGGAGCCGGATTTGAGATCGGCCTGAACGGAGGAAAAGCTACGGTATAGTGTCAAAACAGAGAACGTAACATGAAAACCCTATAAAGCAGAAACAGACAATCAAGCGGCTCCGGTTTGGGGCTGCTTAATTGTCTGCCTATAAAAAGATTAGACTATTTCTCGGACTCCTTCAGACCTTCTTCGATGTTTTCGCGAACGTCTTTAGTTGCGTCTTTGAATTCTTTGATGCCTTTACCAAGTCCCCGTGCTAGTTCGGGGATCTTTTTTGCGCCGAACAACAGGAGCAATGCCAGAAAGATGAAAATCATTTCCTGACCGCCCAAACCCATAATTCCTAAAATGCTTGCCAAAATCATGTTTCCTGGGATTTGAATGTATGCAAAATTAACAAAACTCTCTCGTACAATCTATTAAAAGTCGGTGAAACTTACGCATCAACAGGCTGTTTAGTTTCAACCCTTCTGCTTTATATTTTAAGTTTCACTCGGTACACCGATTATTTACTCGTTCAAATGATATCATTTCTGAACGAAACGTTTAACTTCAAATCACAGACCGGGGCTTTTATACTCACCCAATCTTGATTGTTTTCGGTGGGTGGGCGTTTGTTTCTGTGGAATTAGCCGTTGTTTGTTCCCACTGACGGAACTTCTCAATGTCGCTGCCCATCGAACTAAACAGCCAGCCAACCAGCGCAATGTCATCGGCAAAGCCAACAATCGGCAGGATATCCGGAATAATGTCTAAAGGATTGACAAAATAGAGGAGTACGGCCACAATGCTGGTCAGGGTTTTCCACGGCAACTGGCGATACTCGCCCGATGCGTAGGCTCTAATCAGCCGGGTAACAACGCCCAACTGTTCTCTAAATGCCGCAATATTATTGCCCGACAAACCACCGCTTTTGGCCAGCGCGTCTTTGACCAGCTGAAAGAGACTCCGGGAATTGCGGGCATAGCGTACCGCGCCCACATTGGCTCGTTTAAAGAAAATAGACGATAAAATACGCGAAATAAGACTACTGTTTGCCATTGTATTGAACTATTACTGATCGCTGATCCGGAAAGCAATTACGTATGAATGTTTCACAAAAAACACTGAATAATCTATAAACGTTGTAACCCCTTATAAGTTTTAATCCATACGCCTTGGTTTGTCTTCGCACGGAACCGTACTTTTGCGCTCACTTGTTAACCTTTTAATTTCGAATACAGTATGAAAGTTACCGTAGTAGGTGCTGGGGCCGTTGGAGCCACTTGTGCCGACAACATTGCCCGTCGGGAACTCGCCCATGAAGTTGTTCTTTTAGATATCAAAGAGGGTATCAGCGAAGGAAAATCGCTCGACATGCTCCAAGCATCGACATTGCTCGACTGCGACATAAAGCTGACTGGCTCGACCAATGATTATGAGAAAACAGCCGGTTCAGATGTTGTTGTGATTACCTCGGGCTTGCCGCGTAAACCCGGCATGACCCGCGAAGATCTGATTGGTATCAATGCTGGTATTGTAAAAGGGGTAACGGAAAATATTCTGAAATACTCGCCCGACGCGATCTTCATTATCATCTCCAACCCAATGGACACCATGACCTACCTAGCGCTTAAATCGTCGGGATTACCTAAAAATCGGGTTATTGGTTTGGGTGGTGCATTGGACTCCGCTCGTTTCAAAACCTATCTGTCGCTAGCGCTGGAGTGTTCGCCTAATGATTTGCAGGCTTCCGTTATCGGTGGTCATGGCGACACGACCATGATCCCGCTGACACGTTTGGCGACCAAAGCCGGTGTGCCCGTGAGCCAGTTTCTGGATGAAGAAACGCTGAAGAAAGTAGCAGCCGATACAATGGTGGGTGGCGCAACACTAACGGGCCTGATTGGCACATCGGCCTGGTATGCACCCGGCGCTGCCGGTGCCTACATGGTTGAAGCCATCGTGCGCGATCAGAAACGCATTATCCCATCCTGTGTATTGCTGGAAGGTGAATATGGGCAGTCGGACATTTGCCTTGGCGTACCGGTTGTGCTGGGACGCAATGGGTGGGAAGAAATCATCGACTATAAACTAACCGACGAAGAGCAGGCTGCTTTCAATAAATCAGCCGATGCCGTACGGAACATGAACGGTGTATTAAGCACGCTGAACATCGGCGTGTAGAAATAAATCATTTCTCATAAAAAAGAGGCTTTTTAGATGTAAGCCGCCAGGAAATAGTAAAGAACTACGCGCATAAAAAATCCCGCCAAATAAGGAGCGGGATTTTTTGATTTGTGCCGTGCCAATGATTAAATGACCGGCGGGTCCAACTTGCAAAAGGTTACATAAAAAATTGACATTGACTGGTTAACCAGCTAGGCCAGCTACCCGCAAAAAGTTGCAACGTATTAGTAGCAAGGCTCTGCCCAGAGAGACTAAAGAACTCTAGGCATAATAGTGCTGATCTGGTCTCACGGCAAAGCTATAACGGTAGGGTATAGAAGGGCGTAGGCCTACGGTTAAATTAGAATTAAACTTAGACTGAGGCCTTTCCTATATATTTTAAGGATGTGTTTCGGATAAAAAAGAGCCAACTGTTAACGAACAGTTGGCTCTTTGCCTGAACTTACTTCCAATCGCAATCGGGCGAGAGCCATTCCTGACCAGGGTCGATGGGTGCGCCATCGGGTGGGGCCAGAGCCGCCATTACCGGAATCGAGCTCGGATTCGTTTCGTATTGGCCAATCAGCCAATACAGATAATCAGGTGTTGCACCCGAAGACGTTTCCCGATTGAGCGTCTCTCTCGTTGGTAAACGAACCGTCGGTTCTACAGCATACTGGCTCTTGATGCGCATGATGCCTTCGTGCGCTGATGCCCGAACAGCACCATCCAACTCTTTATCGACAGCTAATTGCATCAGATTCTCCAATACTTTACGATGCAACATGCGCCGAATCGCTCCGTCGTAGGTGGCGTCTTTTTTAGTTTGACGGTAGCTTTGCGGAGAGCCGTATGTCGATGTAATCAACTGATCGATGACCTGGTCCAGACTCGGCAGTTGACCATTGACAATCCATCGCTGACTCGCCAACCGGGCACAGCGTTCAGGATTCAGCATCAGTCTGAGTGTCATGCCAGCCGCTGCTTCGGGTGGGCCTAAAGGATCGAAAGTAATGCCTGTATGGCGTTTAAAGACCTCCCGCGGATTGGGGTCATACCGAAATGGACGGGGTGGAATCAGGTTGAGCACGGCTTGGGGTACGGCCAGAAACCCTGGGTTAAGGGTTGACAACAGTACGCCCAGTGCTCGGTTCTGCTCCTCTGCCGGAACCGTAGCCAGAACGGCCTGGCCATCTCCTCGTAAGGCATTTGTATACGTTTGCCCACCCAATACTTTAGCGGCTGCTTCAACCTGATACCGGTGAAACATGTACATCGGCACAAATACTTCCTCTAAGGTCGCCATAGGCGCGCCGACGGTAATTTTCTTCTCCGTAAAATTCGCCAGGGCTATCTTGCGCACATCCATAACCCGCTTCAATTCGTCAACGGCATTTGCCCCGTTATCCCATAAGTGCGTTCTGGGGTGTGATGAACCTTCGGGCCGGGCATCCTGATCGGTCAGAAAGGTGAGGCCGGCCTTGTGCATGTCGTTTACCAGTTTATCCAGCGCCTGTTTTTCGTTAGTGCCTTTAGGAAACTGCTCGTAACCATAGCGAATGCTCCACTTATCGTAAGCACCAATGCCTTTAGCGTAAGCATCGGATAAGTCAATGCTGGCCCCTTTTATTTTGGCGACCATGGTGGGGTAGTCCATTACCGATGCCC
Source organism: Spirosoma radiotolerans (assembly GCF_000974425.1). Classification (NCBI taxonomy): domain Bacteria; kingdom Pseudomonadati; phylum Bacteroidota; class Cytophagia; order Cytophagales; family Cytophagaceae; genus Spirosoma; species Spirosoma radiotolerans. The sequence continues at coordinate 5,976,399 of NZ_CP010429.1, read as the reverse complement.
GGCCAAAGCGCTCAGTAGCGCCGGGCGCACTGCCTTCTGTACTGGCTATGTAGTTGTGCGGCAAACCAAGGGTATGACCAACTTCGTGAGCCGCCAGTTGCCGCAAACGTTCGAGCGACATCGTCATCATGGGATCTGTTTGCGAGGAGTCCTGTCCGGTTGCGGCAAAGTTGCCAATTAGACCTTGCGCGATCAGGTAGTCTTGCCGAACCCGCAACGAGCCAAGGGTAACTTTTCCTTTAAGAATTTCCCCCGTACGTGGATCACTGATGCTACCGCCATACGACCAGCCCCGGGTAGAGCGATGAACCCATTGAACAAGGTTGTAGCGAATGTCCATTGGATCAGCGTCGGCTGGAAGCAATTTCACCTGAAATGCGTCTTTATAACCAGCCGCTTCAAACGCCTGATTCCACCAGGCGGTACCTTCCATCAGCGCCGAGCGAATGGGTTCAGGCGTGCCGGGATCGATATAGTAGACAATGGGTTTAACCGCTTCGCTGACCGCTGCCGACGGATCTTTCTTCTCAAGCCGATGCCGCGAAATATACCGTTTCATAATCGGCTGATTTACGGGCGTGGCATAATCGAAATATTCGATACCGCCGTAGCCAATCCGTGGGTCGAATACCCGTGGTTTGTAGCTTTTGTCCGATCCATCCAGGACGGGTAATTGCACAAACGAATGGTGCTGGTGCATAGTAACGGCTGAAGGTGTCGGCACCACTTCTCGCAGATAAGCTCCCGGATTATCGCCCGTGAGGGTAATGATCGTTTCGAACTCCGTGTTCTGCGGGAACGCTTTGGTACGGGCCAGGTACAGGGTGCTCCGGGTTGGATCGAACTTAAACGAGCCCTGTCTGGTACGACTAATGGCCTGTACGGCCCCGACTGCGTCCTGCAATAGAAACGGCGTCAGATCGACAAGCACCCTGCCGTTCTCTTCGGCTACAATGTCGAAGCCCGCATGAACCGATTTGGCAAAGGATTCCTCAACGGCTTTGCGTTCGAGTGGGTCGTTGGTAATGGCCCGATAGGCATAGTTTGGTTCAATTAGCAGAACTTTTGGACCACTCCGCTGAAACTTCACCACGTGTTCCTGGCCTAGTCGGCCTCGATCCAGACCAATATCGTTGGAGCCAACGCCCTGCGCCAAGGTTGGGTAATACAGGAATTCGGTATCGAAAGCCGCTATTTCAAGCCATACTTTCCCTTTTTTTGCGTCCCAGTAATAGGTCATGAAACCGGGGTTGCGTTCCATGCCCGTGGTGAAGGTAGAAATGCTGCCAGCTGTTCCGGTTCCGCTGGTTGGTTGGGCAGAAACCAGACAAGGAATGGTGAGTAACAAATAGTAAAAAAAGAGTACCTGTTTTCGCATTGTCAATTGAGGTTGTAATTCGGCTCAAGATACGGCAAAAGCAGGTATAGAACAGTAGATATGATTACAAAAGGATAGCCCGGCCAAACTTTCTAGTAAGACCGGGCTATTCTGTAAATTTTCCTGAAGGTGATCGTCTACCGTAAACGGTCTGAACCTCTTACTAATTTTTCATCCCGACGAATGAACCGATTGGCGAGAGCGTTAAAAACCAGCGCGGCAATGATGGCATAAAAACCAGTCAGAAAAGTACCCTGATCGGCCGGGTTTCCATACCCTTTACCCGCATAAAGCGTTTGGTAAAGAATGATACCCATAATGGCGGTTAGCATAAGGGCGTTGACGGCACACAAGGCCGTTTGAGTCAATCGGTTTTTATACTGGAAAATGGCGTAAAAGGCTGACAAGCCGACCAGAGCGATCAACAGCGCCAAATACCAGAGCGAATCGATGTACGTGGTTGGCAATGTTTGAGCGGGTAACCCCGGTTGCGTTGCTACGGATTGTTGAGCTGTATATTGTAAGGCTGTGAGATGTGCCATTTCCGGCGATTTTGTACCAGCCTTCTCCCATAAAGGATTGGTCAGGGCAATGCCCATTGCTACGGTAATAAGAAACAAAAATATCGTTTGAACGCGTTGGATCATTAGAGTTAACAGATGAATGAGTAGTAGGTACTGTATAGGAAGTAGTCCACTATACCGTACATGAACGAGCAAAAATAGGCCAAAAACGACAGATAATGAAAGCAGATATTCACCTGATGGTAACCGCTGATGGTTCGCACACCGCCGTAAACGAAGCGTTTGATAAACCGTATCACTCCATTCATGGTGCCTATCAGGAATCGCAGCGGGTATATATTGAGCTGGGACTACTACCCGCCTTCGAAAAATTTCCTGATTCTCAGCTGCATATTTTCGAAATGGGCTTTGGGACCGGTTTAAACGCCTTGCTGACCGCCCGGGAAGCACAGGCTAACCAGCGGCCTGTAGTTTACACCGCTATTGATGCCTACCCTATGTCAATCGAGCAGGCTCGCCAACTGAATTACGATGAGTTTTTTGGTACAGCTTATCTACCGGTACTCCATGAGTCTCCCTGGCATGAGCCAACTGCCCTGAATCCCTATTTTACATTTATTAAAACCGAAGGGAAGTTACAGGATCTGCAAACCACCGACCGTTTTCACGTCATTTATTTTGATGCGTTTGCGCCATCAACTCAACCTGAACTTTGGGAGCCGGAGATATTTAGTCAACTGGCGCAGTTCTTGCTGCCGGGTGGTATGTTGACCACCTACTGTTCGAAAAGTTACGTACAGCGCAATATGCGGGCTGCTGGTCTGACGGTAGAGAAGCACAATGGCCCGCTTCATAAACGCGATATACTGCGTGCCGTTAAGCCAGGAGAAAAGGTGTTCTAATGAATTACTAAACGCTTTTTTACCTGCAAAGACTTATTTTGCTAATTTTATTAACCACCGAACGTTATCTGTTAAAACAACAGTACTTATGAACCGTCTGCTTCTCATCTGTGCGGCTTTCGTTTTATTTACGATCACCGCATTTCGAACCACATTGCCCATTGAGCCAGCCCTGAACAAGGTTCGTGACGAACCCAAGCACATTAAATGGCTAACGATTCAGGAAGCGTACGCCCTGACACAGAAGAAGCCGAAAAAGTTTGTTGTCGATGTGTATACAGACTGGTGTGGCTGGTGCAAAGTAATGGACCGCGAAACGTTTTCGAAACCTGCCATCGTCGATTACGTCAACCAAAATTATTACGCTGTTCGGTTTAACGCCGAACAAACAGGTGATGTAACGCTGGGGAACCAGACGTTTAAATACATCAGCGGAGGAAGCCGGGGTGTTCATGAACTGGCCGCAGCGTTACTGAAAAACCAGATGAGCTACCCAACGACGGTATTTTTAGATGAGAAATTTAACCTGATTCAGCCAATTCCTGGTTACTTGGAGCCTCGTACGTTTCACCAGATTATCACGTATTTCGGGAAGAACTATCACCAAAAAGAGCCGTTCGACCAGTATAAAGCCGGTACTTATAAGGAGTTTCAGTCAGCCCTAACGGCGGGTAGATAAGTATCCAAAAAAGAAGAACGCAGATTAATTGGATCCAACGGGTTTAAACGGAATTATCTGTTTTTCTCCGCTTAGGCCGTTTAATCTGCGTTCTTCTTTTTTGCTTATTTTTGTAGCCTTTTATTAATCCTAACTGTCATCATGACGAAACGAGTAACTTTTCTTCTTGCAATAGCTGCCACTGTCGGCATTATAGCGGCAGTTCCCCAGAAGTTCATCGATCCCCAAAATATGGATTTATCGGTGAAGCCGGGTGATAATTTTTATCAGTATGCTAACGGAAGCTGGCTAAAAAAAAATGCTATCCCTGCGTCTAAAACGTCGTGGGGAAGCTTCAATGAATTACGTGAGAAGAGCCTCGATGCCATGAAGTCGTTGCTGGAAGAAGCCTCGAAGACGACAACAAAAGGACGTTTATATCAGATGGTGGGTGATTACTATGTTAGCGGTATGGACAGCGCCACCATTGAACAGCGTGGTTTCGATCCCATCAAGCCCGATCTTGCCCGCATCGAAAAAGTTAATAATAAAGCAGCTTTTCTCGATGAGTTAGCCTACCAACGGACGCAAAGCAACGGGATGCTGTTTGGCTTTTTTGTTGGCCAGGACCGCAAAAACGTTACCAAATACTTGCCTCAGTTTAGTCAGGGTGGCACCACACTTCCGGACCGGGATTATTACCTGAAAAGTGATGCCCGCAGCCTGAAGATTCGCAATGCGTATCATGATAACCTGACCAAAATGTTTGCCCTGATTGGCGAAGAGCCAACCCAAGCTGCTCAGGATGCAGATGTGATTATGCGCGTTGAAACGGCGTTAGCGAAAGCACAAATGCCGCGTGTCGATCTTCGTGATCCGTATAAAACCTATAATAAATTAACCGTTAGCGGTTTTTCTAAATTGACACCGAGCATTAACTGGGCTGATCAATTGACAAAATACGGCGCTAAAGGGCAGGATACGATTTTAGTACAGAGCCCTGCGTTTTTTCGGTCGCTTGATAGTCTGGTAACAGCCACGCCCATTGAGGAACTGCGGACCTATATGCGCTGGAATATTCTAAAGGGATCGGCTCCTTACCTGAGTGATGCGTTTGTGAAACAAAACTTCGCGTTCTCGCGTGTACTGACTGGCCAAAAGGAACAAACACCCCGCTGGCAGCGCATTAGCAGCCTGATTGATGGTTCATTGGGTGATTTACTGGGGCAGCTTTATGTTCAGAAATACTTTAAGCCTGAAGCCAAACAGCGCATGCTGACATTGGTCGACAACCTGGAAGCCTCCTACAAAGAGCATATCAAAAACCTCGATTGGATGAGCGAAGACACTAAAAGGAAAGCCCTGACGAAGCTCCTGTCGTTTCGGCGGAAAATCGGCTATCCCGACAAGTGGAAGAACTATGAGGGCGTTGTCATCGACCGCACCGATTATTATGGCAACGTAAAATCGGCTGGCAAATGGTCATACAACTACATGATTAATCGGCTGGGCAAACCCGTTGACAAAACTGAGTGGGGCATGACACCGCCAACGGTAAACGCCTATTATAACCCGGTCAATAACGAGATCGCTTTCCCCGCGGCTATTCTGCAATTCCCATTCTTCGATTTCAACGCCGATGATGCCATTAACTACGGAGGTATTGGTGCTGTAATTGGTCACGAAATGACACACGGGTTCGACGATTCCGGCCGGCAGTACGATGCCGATGGAACCCTTCGTGACTGGTGGACGAAAGCCGATGCCGACAATTTCAAAAAACGGGCTGATCAGGTGAAAGAGCAGTTCTTTGGCTTCAAAGTGCTTGATTCTATAAAAGTGAACGGTCAGTTAACGCTTGGCGAAAATCTGGCCGATCTGGGCGGGCTGGCCATTGCCTATGATGCGTTCAAAAAGACAGCTCAGGGCAAATCAAGTGGCAAGAAAAGCCTGATTGATGGTTTCTCGCCCGACCAGCGGTTCTTTTTGTCATGGGCGCAGGTGTGGCGTATCAACGTTCTACCTGAAACGGAAGCGCAACTCATTATGACCGATCCCCATGCACCGGGCTTATACCGTTGCAACGGTCCGTTGTCCAACATCAATGCCTGGTATCAGGCCTTCAACGTTCAGCCCGGAGATAAGATGTACAAAAAGCCCGAAGACCGGATTAAAGTCTGGTAACACTAAGTTTGATTGATGACCAAAGCCATGCCTGGTAAATCGGGCATGGCTTCCTTGTTTAAAACAGGATGCATTACGTTGCGAAACGTATGGCGTGCTTTGTCTTCTATCGTTAGTTTTTCAACAAGCACAGCTTTATACTTGCTGTTGGTAAAGAGTTTATTTCACTCGAAAGAATAAGCCTTAATCAACCTAAACCGGCAAGCCTGTCTACCATGATAACGTCACGACTTATTCCCATTTTGCTGTTCTTTACTCTGTCATGCCAAACCAAGCCCAAGCAGGAAACACAAACGGCTTCAGCCGCCGAGACGGTAGATAGCACAGCAAGCCTGGCAAAGCGCCCCGGACCTGATACACCCCGGTCGGCGGCTGATCGCTTGGTAAGAGCGCTTTACTTTGAGCATAATAAAACCGAAAATCCAATGCGGGAAGTAAAAGACAGAGCTTTAGTCGACCAGTTTTTTGTAAAGTCGACAGGCGATCTTATCTGGAACGATGCAAAAGCTACACAGGGTAAAATAAATCGGTCAAAAATAAATTTACTCTATAATGAGCCCGATGCTTCCATTAAAAAAACCTGGGTATTGCCAGCAGTTATCGGCGGGTCGAAGGCAATTGTTTATGTGACATTTGAAAATAAGAGCAAGCCCGAGGAGATGAAAGTGACTATGCAACAGGTGGCTGGCCGGTGGCGAATTGCTGATATCCAGTATCCTAACGGGAAGTCATTAACACAATTATTAAATTAAAATTTATGTTTACTCAATTATTTTCTGGGCATGTGTTGACAACACCATAAAAACGTGTAATTTTGCAACTCCAAACCGGAAACGGGGCGGAAAATGTTCTTTAACAGTGCTTTTGGGGAGTTTCCAGAGTGGCCAAATGGATCAGACTGTAAATCTGCTGGCGTACGCCTTCGGAGGTTCGAATCCTCCACTCCCCACTATTTAGTGATCAGGTATTAGTCAGTTATAGTTGTTTAAGTAATGACTAGTATCAACCGCTAAGTTTGCGGAAGTAGCTCAATTGGTAGAGCGATAGCCTTCCAAGCTATAGGTTGCGGGTTCGAGACCCGTCTTCCGCTCAGTTGATTGCACACTGTTAAAAGCAAGCCGTTATAGCTCAGCGGTAGAGCACTTCCTTGGTAAGGAAGAGGTCCGGGGTTCAAGTCCCCGTAACGGCTCGAGATTTCTTCTGAAATCTTTGTTAACGGGGCCGCCCGTGCGGTATTAAGCCTAAACGGCGTCATTCCTCAAATGAGGATGATTTCGCTGGGTTTAATTTATTTTCAGCGAGTTCATTCAATAAAAAAAAACAGTTCACAATAGCGTTTTAAAAACATGGCAAAAGAGAATTTTGACCGCTCGAAACCGCACGTAAACATCGGTACGATTGGTCACGTTGACCACGGTAAAACGACGCTGACGGCTGCCATTACGAAAGTGCTGGCCGAAAAGGGTCTAGCAGCGGTACGGGACTTTTCATCGATCGACAACGCTCCGGAAGAAAAAGAGCGTGGTATCACCATCAATACATCGCACGTTGAATATTCAACGGCAAACCGTCACTATGCACACGTTGACTGCCCAGGTCACGCTGACTATGTGAAAAACATGGTAACTGGTGCTGCTCAAATGGACGGAGCTATCCTCGTGGTAGCGGCAACAGACGGACCAATGCCCCAAACGCGTGAGCACATCCTGCTTGCTCGTCAGGTAGGTGTTCCTCAACTCGTTGTGTTCATGAACAAAGTGGACATGGTTGACGATCCAGAACTTCTCGAACTCGTTGAAATGGAAATTCGCGAGCTGTTGAGCTTCTACAACTTTGACGGTGACAATATCCCTGTTATTCAAGGTTCGGCTCTTGGTGGCCTGAACGGCGATGCTAAATGGGTTGGTACCATCGAAGAGCTGATGCAGAGTGTGGATGATTTCATTCCCCTGCCCCCTCGTATGACTGATCTGCCATTCCTTATGCCTGTAGAGGACGTATTCTCGATCACTGGTCGTGGTACAGTTGCTACTGGTCGTATCGAACGGGGTATCATTAACTCGGGTGAGCAAGTTGAAATCCTGGGTATGGGTGCTGAAAACCTGAAATCTGTTGTAACGGGTGTTGAAATGTTCCGGAAAATCCTGGACCGTGGTGAGGCTGGTGACAACGTAGGTCTTCTGCTCCGTGGTATTGAAAAAACCGATATCCGCCGTGGTATGGTTATTTGTAAGCCAGGTTCAGTAACTCCCCACCTGAAGTTCAAAGCTGAGGTTTATGTATTGTCGAAAGAAGAAGGTGGTCGTCACACGCCTTTCTTTAACAAGTACCGCCCACAGTTTTACTTCCGCACCACCGACGTAACGGGCGAAATTACATTGCCTGCTAACGTTGAGATGGTAATGCCCGGTGATAACATTACGATTGAAGTAAGTCTGATCAATAAGATTGCTATGGAAAAAGGTCTTCGCTTCGCTATTCGTGAAGGTGGCCGTACCGTAGGCGCTGGTCAGGTAACGGAAATCCTCGACTAAGGTAAATATCTGAGAACAAGTGCATTTCTTAACGGAGATGCACTTGTTTTTTTGATAATAGTTCGTACTTTTGCAGTCCGTTTCGGAGCACGCTGATTCGGATAGTTACGCAAAAATTATAAACGGGTGTAGTTCAAGGGTAGAATAGCGGTCTCCAAAACCGTTGATGGGAGTTCGAATCTCTCCACCCGTGCAAATCCCTTACTTTACCATGGACAAGTTTATCTCGTTTCTGAAAGCCTCCTGGGAGGAAGTTCAGCACAACGTGACTTGGCCCAAATTCAGCGATCTGCAATCCAGTTCAACGCTGGTACTGGTAGCATCGCTGATTTTTGCGCTATTAGTCGGTCTAATCGATTTAGTATTTGAGAACGGACTGAACGCATTTTATCAGTCATTCTAAACTGATTGACGGAAGGATGTTTGTGCGATATGCTTTCATCGCTTCGACAAACTACCGTTCGTACATCGTAACGAGGCCGCCCACGCGGTTCTAAATCATAACATGAGCGTAAACGGCATACAATGGTACGTCATACGGGCCGTGTCGGGGCAAGAGAAGAAAATCAAATCTTACCTTGATAACGAGATTATCCGCCAAAAGTTGGACGAAGTGATTCCGCAGGTACTGATCCCCGCGGAAAAAGTGTACGAAATGCGTAATGGTAAAAAGCGCGTTCGGGAAAAGTCATTTTTCCCTGGCTACATTTTAATTTCGGCTGATCTGGGTAATAACCGGGCGCTCGATATGATTCTGAACATGCCTGGTGTCCTGGGTTTTCTAGGCAATGCACAAGTAGGAACTACTTCAAAAGTACCGGTTCCACTTCGTCAGGCTGAAGTAAATCGCATCCTGGGTAAAGTACATGAAGAAGCGCAGGAAGTTGCTGTGCCAACCGTTGCCTATATCAAAGGCGAATCTGTAAAAGTAGTTGATGGGCCTTTTGGGGGTTTCATCGGTACAGTAGAAGAAGTATTTGACGACCGGAAGAAGGTGAACGTCGTTGTAAAAATATTTGGCCGGAATACACCGGTAGAACTCAGTTACGCGCAAGTAGAAAAGGAAATCTGATTAAAATCAGACTCCGTGACCGGACGTCCTATGCTTCCCTCAGAGGATAAACGGTCAGAACAAGTTGGTTTGCAGTGAAGGAGCCTGGATCAGTTATGTGACTAACTCCCAGAAGACGTAAGGTGTAAATCGTAACTCAATTATCACAATGGCAAAAGAAGTAGGTGGCTACGTAAAGCTGCAAGTCAAAGGCGGGCAAGCCAACCCCTCTCCTCCGATCGGTCCGGCTCTGGGTTCCAAGGGTTTAAATATCATGGAATTCTGCAAGCAATTTAACGGCCGGACGCAGGATAAAATGGGTACGGTGCTTCCGGTTCTGATTACGTATTATAAGGATAAATCCTTTGATTTCGTCATCAAAACTCCGCCCGCACCGATTCTGCTGTTGGAAGCAGCTAAGCTGAAAGGCGGCTCTGCTCAACCAAACCGCAACAAAGTGGGCTCTGTTTCCTGGGAGCAAATTCGGACGATCGCGGAAACGAAGATGCCCGATTTGAACGCCTTTACGGTAGAGTCAGCAATGAAGCAGGTGGCCGGTACGGCCCGCAGCATGGGAATCACGGTGACGGGCACAGCGCCCTTCGAGAACTAAAAGACTTGCCGAAGCAAACACAGACATGGCTAAGTTAACGAAAAAACAAAAGGAAGCTCAATCGAAATACGATGCTGCCAAAGAATACTCCCTCCACCAGGCGGCTGAGATTCTGAAGGACATCTCGTATACAAAATTTGATGCTTCTGTGGATATTGACGTTCGGTTGGGCGTTGACCCGCGTAAAGCTGACCAGATGGTTCGTGGCGTTGCCACACTGCCACATGGTACAGGGAAAACGGTTCGCGTACTGGTGCTTTGCACCCCGGACAAGGAGAACGAAGCGAAAGAGGCTGGTGCAGACTACGTTGGTCTGGACGAGTACATTCAGAAAATCGAACAAGGCTGGACGGACATCGATGTAATCATCACGATGCCAAGCGTTATGGCTAAAGTTGGTCGTCTGGGTAAAGTACTTGGCCCACGTGGCTTGATGCCAAACCCAAAATCGGGTACGGTAACGCCCGACGTAGCCAAAGCTGTTCGCGAGGTGAAAGCTGGTAAAATCGACTTCAAAGTTGATAAAACCGGTATCATTCACACCAGTATTGGTAAAGTATCGTTTACGCCAGAAAAACTGGCCGAAAACGCGCAGGAAATTATTGCAACACTAATGCGCCTAAAGCCTTCGTCGGCCAAAGGAACGTATGTGAAAACAATCAACCTGTCGAGCACAATGAGTCCGGGAGTAACGATTGATAAAGGCACAGTAGCCGGAATTTAAGCCATGAAGCGCGAGGACAAAGGAGCAATTATTGAGGAATTAACTGGAAAGTTTCAGTCGATTCCCTTCTTCTACATCACGGAAGCCAATGGCATGACGGTTGCTGAAACAAACAACCTCCGTCGGATGTGTTTTGAGCGGGGCATTGAGTATAAAGTGGTGAAAAATACATTCATCAAAAAAGCACTCGAAGCCCTCGATACGGATTATACTCCGTTCAACGATACGGTATTGCATGGTCAGTCAGCGGTGATGTTTCACGCTGAAAATGGCAAAGCACCGGCTAAGCTTATCAAAGAGTTTCGTAAAACGAACGACAAGCTGCAACTGAAAGCTGCATCGATCGATTACAGCTTATTTATTGGTGCTGAACAACTCGAGACGCTCATCGCCCTGAAGAGCAAGGAAGAGCTGATTGGCGAAATCATCGGTCTATTGCAGTCACCTGCCAAAAACGTCATTTCGGCGTTGCAAGGTGGTGGAAACAAACTGGCCGGTATCCTCAAAACGCTGTCGGAGCGCGAGGAAGCAGCTTAGCTGTAATGCGGACTTCCGGTCCGCACTATCCGACAAATTAAATGCGGACAAGATGTCCGCGTTACTTACATATCGTATCACAATCAAATAAAAAAAATACTACAATGGCAGATTTGAAAGCGTTCGCGGAGCAGCTTGTAAGCCTGACAGTTAAAGAAGTTAACGAGTTAGCTACGATCCTGAAGGATGAGTATGGTATCGAACCAGCAGCTGCTGCTCCCGTAATGGTAGCCGGTGGTGGCGGTGGTGCTGATGCTGCTCCAGCTGTTGCTGAGAAAACTTCGTTCGACGTTGTTCTGAAGTCAGCTGGTGCTGCTAAGCTGGCTGTCGTGAAACTGGTTAAAGACCTGACGGGTCTGGGTCTGAAAGAAGCCAAAGAATTGGTTGACACAGCACCGAAGCCAGTAAAAGAAGGCGTAAGCAAAGATGAAGCTGAAGCCCTGCGTAAGCAACTTGAAGAAGCTGGTGCTGAAGTAGAAGTTAAGTAAGCAGATAGCTCTTTCGCATATCGCTCCAGGCAGGGGAGGCCAGACCAACGTCTGGTCTTTTCCTGTTTGGAGACTTTTTGTCTAAGCTATTGCAAAAGACAAACTAATTTATATTGCCTTATGTTGTCTATTTACGCTCCTTGGGTCGGGTGACACCCGGAGCCTGAATAGCCGCTTAGTTCGAGTGCCGTAGCAAATCTTCGCAACGCACTCATTGAGAATCGGTTACGCAACTAAACGAAGCACAATCTTGGCGACAAACGCGAAAATCAGTACGCGCAAAAATTTTGCGACGATTCAGCCAGTGATTGGGTATCCAGACTTTTTGGATATTCAAGTAAAATCCTTCAAAGATTTTTTCCAGCTTGATACGCCCTCCAACCAACGGTCGGAAGAAGGGTTGTTCAAAGTTTTTCAGGAAAATTTCCCCATTTCCGACTCCCGTGAGAATTTCAAGCTGGAGTTCATCGACTACTTGGTTGACCCGCCAAAATACTCGGTAGACGAGTCTATTGACCGGGGCTTGACGTATTCGGTGCCTTTGAAAGCCAAACTGCGCCTGACCAACAACGATCCCGACAACGAGGATTTTGAAACGATCGAGCAGGAAGTTTTCTTAGGGAACATTCCGTACATGACCGAGAAAGGCTCGTTTGTCATAAACGGAGCTGAGCGGGTGATTGTTTCTCAATTACACCGTTCACCAGGTGTGTTCTTCTCGATGAGTAAGCACACAAATGGTACCAAACTTTATTCAGCCCGGATTATTCCGTTCAAAGGTTCCTGGATCGAATTCTCGACCGATGTAAACAATGTCATGTACGCGTACATTGACCGGAAAAAGAAATTTCCGGTTACGACGCTGTTACGCGCCATTGGCTTTGGTTCAGATAAAGATATTCTGGACCTGTTCGGTTTATCAGAAGAAGTACCAGCTACGCCAGCCAACCTGAAGAAGGCGATTGGTCGTCGGCTGGCAGCCCGGGTATTGCGCACGTGGACGGAAGATTTCGTGGATGAGGATACGGGCGAAGTGGTGTCAATCAGCCGGAACGAGGTGCTCCTGGAGCGTGACTCGGCCATCTCGGCAGATGACATTGATGTAATTACGGAGTCGGGTCAGAAATCAGTCATCCTGCACAAGGAAGACATGAACATGGCCGATTACAACATTATTTATAACACGCTGCAAAAAGATAGCTCGAACTCTGAAAAAGAGGCCGTCGAGCAAATCTACCGGCAGCTCCGGAACGCGGACGCACCTGACGAGCAAACCGCTCGTGAGATCATTCAGAGCTTGTTCTTCTCGGACAAGCGGTATGACCTTGGTGATGTAGGCCGCTACCGGATTAATAAAAAGCTCGGTCTTGACATTTCGTCGGACATGAAAGTACTGACCACCGAAGACATTGTGTCGATTGTGAAGTACCTGATTGGTCTGATTAACTCGAAAGCCGTTGTTGATGACATTGACCACCTGAGCAACCGACGTGTTCGGACAGTAGGTGAGCAGTTATATGCACAGTTTGGCGTTGGTCTGGCGCGTATGGCCCGGACGATTAAAGAACGGATGAACGTGCGGGATAATGAGGACTTCAAACCGGTTGACCTGATTAATGCCCGGACGCTGTCGTCAGTGATTAACTCGTTCTTCGGAACCAACCAGCTGTCGCAGTTCATGGATCAAACCAACCCACTGGCCGAAGTAACGCACAAGCGTCGGATGTCAGCACTGGGACCGGGCGGTCTATCTCGTGAACGGGCCGGTTTTGAGGTTCGTGACGTACACTACACGCACTACGGTCGTCTGTGTACCATCGAGACCCCGGAAGGTCCAAACATCGGATTGATTTCATCACTTTGTGTCTATGCTAAAATCAATAGCATGGGCTTCATCGAAACGCCATACCGGATTATCGAAAACGGAAAGGTATCGATGGAAAAGCCGGTGATGTACTTGACGGCTGAAGAAGAAGATACGCACTACATCGCTCAGGCGAATGCAGACATCGACAAGAAAGGTAACTTCATGGTTGATCGCCTGAAAGCCCGCTTTGAAGGTGACTTCCCAATTGCCGAGCCGCAGAACGTAACCTTCATGGATATTGCGCCGAACCAGATCGTATCGGTGGCGGCTTCCATGATTCCATTCCTTGAACACGACGATGCTAACCGCGCCCTGATGGGCTCGAACATGCAGCGTCAGGCTGTGCCGCTCCTTCGTCCCGAAGCGCCTATTGTGGGTACGGGTCTGGAAGGTCGGGTAGCTGTTGACTCTCGGACGCTGGTTATTGCTGAAGCCGATGGTGTCATTGAATTTGTTGACGCGACTAAAATTGTTGTTCGGTACAACCTTGATGAAGATCAACTGGCTGTTACGTTCGATGAAGATCGCAAAACGTACAACCTCATCAAGTTCCGTCGTACTAACCAGGATACCTGCATCAACATTCGGCCAACTGTTCTGAAAGGACAGAAGGTGAAGAAAGGCGATGTGCTTTGCGAAGGCTATGCCACGCAGGCTGGTGAACTGGCGCTGGGCCGGAATATGAAAGTTGCGTTCATGCCTTGGCAGGGATATAACTTTGAGGATGCTATCGTGATTTCGGAGCGTGTTGTCCGCGAAGATATTTTCACGTCGATTCACATTGAAGAGTTCGAGTTGGAAGTTCGTGATACCAAGCGGGGCGAAGAGGAATTAACCTCTGAAATTCCGAACGTAAGCGAAGAAACGGTTCGTAACCTCGATGAGAACGGTATCGTTCGAGTGGGTACCGAGGTGAAAGAGGGCGATATCCTGATTGGTAAGATTACACCAAAAGGCGAAAGCGACCCAACACCAGAAGAAAAACTCCTTCGGGCTATTTTTGGTGATAAGGCCGGTGACGTGAAGGATGCTTCCAAAAAAGCACCACCATCCTTAAAAGGCGTTGTCATTGATACGAAGTTATTTGCTCGTCCGGCGAAAGAAGATCGTGGCAAGCATAAAGACGAAGTAAAAGCACTGATGAAGAAATACGGCCGTGAGTTGAATGACTTCAGGGCTCGTATGATCGAGAAATTAGTGCTGTTGCTGGATGGCAAAACCAGCGCGGGTGCCAAACACAAATTTGGCGATGAGATTGTGAGCAAAGGCGTGAAGTTCAGCCGGAAAAATATTACGGAGAACCTCTTCCCGGATCGCAATGCCTACCGCGATGAGAGCAGCTATGCCGTACCTGAAGAAGCCAATCTGCTGGCCGATATGAACCTCGAAGGCTGGACGGAAGATGATAAACTGAACCAGATGCTTGTTACGCTCATCAAGAGCTACAACAACCGTCGCAGTGAAATCACTGGCCGGTTTAAGCGCGAGCGGTTTACGCTTGAGGTTGGTGACGAGCTACCGGCTGGTATCGTGAAGTTAGCGAAAGTCTACATCGCCAAGAAGCGTAAGCTGAAAGTAGGGGATAAGATGGCTGGTCGTCACGGTAACAAAGGGGTCGTTGCCCGGATTGTGCGTGATGAAGATATGCCCTTCCTGGAAGATGGAACTAAAGTCGACATCGTTCTGAATCCGCTTGGTGTACCATCTCGTATGAACATCGGCCAGATCTATGAAACGGTATTGGCCTGGGCTGGTCAGAAACTGGATCGGAAGTATGCAACGCCAATTTTCGACGGCGCTACGGAACAGCAGGTTGCTGACGAGCTGGACGAAGCAGGCTTGCCATCGTTTGGCCGTACGTATCTGTATAACGGCTTGACGGGTGAGCGCTTTGACCAAAAGGTAACGGTCGGTATCATCTACATGCTCAAACTAGGCCACTTAGTGGACGACAAGATGCACGCCCGTTCAATCGGACCTTACTCACTCATTACACAGCAGCCGCTGGGTGGTAAAGCGCAGTTTGGTGGTCAGCGTTTCGGTGAAATGGAAGTGTGGGCACTGGAAGCTTTCGGTGCATCGCATATCCTGCAGGAAATCCTGACCGTAAAATCCGATGACGTAGTTGGTCGCGCAAAGGCATACGAGGCAATCGTGAAAGGTGAAAACCTGCCGAAGCCGAACATTCCTGAGTCGTTCAACGTACTCGTTCACGAGTTGCGTGGTCTGGCCCTTGAAATTACATTAGAGTAAAAAAAATAGTTTACAGGTTTCGGTTTACAGTTTTTGGTTAGTCGAAGCAGACCGCTTTGCGCAACCGAAAACTGTAAACCGAAAGCCGTAAACCTCACTATTAATCTCCAACCAATGTCGTTCAAAAAGAACAAAAAGCTCAATAGCGACTTTGCCAGTGTGACGATCAGTCTGGCATCGCCGGAGTCTATTTTGGAGAGTTCCTACGGCGAGGTAACACAGCCGGAGACGATCAACTACCGGACCTACAAACCCGAAATGGGCGGCTTGTTCTGCGAGCGCATTTTCGGACCCGTGAAGGACTGGGAATGTCACTGCGGTAAGTACAAGCGGATTCGCTATAAAGGCATTATCTGTGACCGTTGTGGTGTTGAAGTAACTGAGAAGAAGGTACGCCGGGAGCGAATGGGCCACATTGAACTGGTGGTGCCTGTTGCGCACATCTGGTATTTCCGCAGCTTGCCTAACAAAATTGGCTATCTGCTGGGCCTTTCGACCAAAAAACTCGATCAGGTTATCTACTACGAACGTTATGTGGTGGTGCAGCCTGGCGTAAAAGCTGAAGATGGTATCAACCAGCTTGACTTTCTGACCGAAGACGAGTATCTGGATATTATTGACAAACTGCCGGGTAACAACCAGCATCTGGACGATAAAGACCCTAATAAATTCATCGCCAAGATGGGGGCTGAAGCGTTGGAGATGCTGTTGTCGCGGGTGGAGTTAGACGAACTGTCGTACTCACTGCGTCACGCGGCAGCTACAGATACGTCGCAACAACGGAAAGCGGAAGCCCTGAAACGGCTTAAAGTCGTTGAGGCATTCCGGGAAGCTAACGGCCGTATTGAAAACCGTCCTGAATGGATGGTAATCAAAATGGTACCGGTTATTCCACCTGAATTGCGCCCACTCGTCCCACTGGACGGCGGTCGTTTTGCTACGTCTGATTTGAATGACCTGTATCGCCGGGTTATCATTCGGAACAACCGATTAAAGCGGCTTATCGAAATCAAGGCTCCCGAAGTAATTCTCCGCAACGAAAAGCGGATGTTACAGGAAGCTGTCGATTCGCTGTTCGACAACTCACGTAAGGTGAACGCCGTTCGTTCGGAAGGTAACCGGGCGCTGAAGTCACTGTCCGACATGCTGAAAGGTAAGCAGGGCCGTTTCCGGCAGAACCTGCTTGGTAAGCGTGTCGATTACTCGGGTCGTTCGGTTATCGTGGTTGGTCCTGAATTGAAGCTCCACGAATGTGGCTTGCCGAAAGACATGGCCGCTGAATTGTTTAAGCCGTTTGTTATTCGCAAACTGATTGAGCGGGGTATCGTGAAAACGGTGAAATCAGCCAAGAAAATCGTTGACAGGAAGGATCCTGTTATCTGGGACATTCTGGAAAACGTGTTGAAGGGCCACCCTGTTCTGCTGAACCGGGCTCCAACGCTTCACCGGCTGGGTATCCAGGCATTCCAGCCAAAACTGATCGAGGGTAAAGCTATCCAGTTGCACCCACTCGTTTGTACCGCCTTTAACGCTGACTTTGACGGTGACCAGATGGCCGTTCACGTGCCGCTGGGCCAGGAAGCTGTGCTTGAAGCGTCGCTGCTGATGCTGGCGTCGCACAATATTCTGAACCCTGCCAACGGTGCGCCAATTACGGTACCATCGCAGGACATGGTACTGGGTCTGTACTACGTGACGAAAGGTCGCAAGAGCATTCCTGAATACCCGATTGCGGGTGAAGGCATGACATTCTACGGTACCGAAGAAGTAATTATCGGTATCAACGAAGGTCGGGTGTCCAAACATGCCAACATTAAGTGCCGGGTGAAAGTCCGGGACGAAAATGGCGAGCTGGTTTACAAAATCATCGACACCGTTGCGGGCCGGTTACTGTTCAACCAGGCCGTTCCCGAAGAAGTGGGCTACATCAATGAATTGCTGACGAAGAAGAAGCTTCAGCAGATCATTGCGCTTATCTTCAAAATTTCAGGTGGCGCCCGGACGGCTCAGTTCCTCGATGAGATCAAAGAGCTCGGCTTCCAGATGGCGTTCAAAGGTGGTCTGTCCATCGGTCTGAGTGATATCATGATTCCTGAAGCCAAACAGGGTCTGGTTGAAGAAGCGAAAGCTGAAGTGCAGGCCGTTTGGGATAACTACCTGATGGGTCTGATTACGGAAAACGAACGATACAACCAAGTTATTGACATCTGGACGCGTGTGAACTCCCGTCTGACCGAGACGCTGATGAAGCAACTCGAAGCGGATCAGGGCGGTTTCAACTCAATTTACATGATGATGCACTCGGGAGCCCGTGGTTCGCGTGAGCAGATTCGTCAGTTGGGTGGTATGCGTGGTCTGATGGCTAAGCCTCAGAAAAACCTGCAGGGCTCTGTTGGGGAGATCATTGAAAACCCGATTCTATCGAACTTCAAAGAAGGTCTCGACGTATTGGAGTACTTCATCTCAACCCACGGCGCGCGTAAAGGTCTGGCCGATACGGCTCTGAAAACGGCCGATGCCGGTTATCTGACCCGCCGTCTGCACGACGTGGCTCAGGATGTGATCATCAGTGAAGACGATTGTGGTACGCTTCGCGGCCTGCAAGTGTCGGCTTTGAAAGACAATGAAGATATCGTTGAGCCTCTGTCAGAACGTATTTTGGGCCGTACGACGGTTCACGATATTTATGACCCGCTCACGAAAGAGTTGATCGTAGCCTCGGGTGAGTTAGTGACTGAAGAAGTGGCTGCTCATATCGATGAAACGAGCATCGAAACCGTCGAAATTCGTTCGGTACTGACCTGCGAATCGCGTCAGGGTGTTTGCGCCAAATGTTATGGCCGCAACCTGGCATCGGGTCGCATGGTTGACATCGGCGAAGCCGTGGGCGTAATTGCCTCGCAGTCGATTGGTGAGCCAGGTACGCAGTTAACGCTTCGTACGTTCCACGTAGGTGGTACGGCCTCTAACATTGCCGTTGATGCCTCGATCAAAGCGAAATTCGATGGTCTGATTGAGTTTGAAGAAATGCGGACGGTTCAGTCGGAAGATAACGAAGGCAACCCACAAACGATCGTAATGGGTCGTTCGGGTGAAGTTCGGATTGTCAACCCAAGTGACCGGAGCGTCGTACTCATCAGTAACAACGTACCATATGGTGCATTCCTGCGGGTTAAAGATGGCGATATGGTGAAAAAAGGCGACGACATTTGCGCCTGGGATCCTTATAACGCCGTTATCCTGTCTGAATTGACCGGTACGCTGAGCTTTGATGCGATTGAAGATGGGATCACTTATCGCGAAGAATTCGATGAACAGACTGGCTTCCAGGAGAAAGTGATCATCGAAAGCCGCGATAAAGCCAAGAACCCAGCCATTGTTGTTCAAGGCACAACAACCTTAACGTTGCACCTGCCCGATAACGACGGTGGACCGCTGCAGAAGAGTTACAACTTACCCGTTGGATCTCGTCTGGTCGTGAAGGAAGGACAGAAAATTAAAGCGGGTCAGCCGTTGGCAAAAATTCCGCGTAACGTTGGTAAAACGCGTGACATCACGGGTGGTCTGCCACGGGTAACGGAATTGTTCGAAGCGCGTAACCCATCGAACCCAGCTGTGGTTAGCGAAATCGATGGCGTTGTGACCTACGGTGCGATCAAACGGGGTAACCGCGAGATCTTCATCGAGTCGAGAGATGGTACTAAGAAGAAGTACCTCGTCCCTCTGTCGAAATTCATCCTCGTACAGGACAATGACTTCGTACGGGCTGGTGCTCCGTTGTCGGATGGTGCGATTACACCAAGCGACATTCTGGCCATCAAAGGACCGACGGCTGTTCAGGAATACCTGGTAAATGAAATTCAGGAAGTTTACCGTCTGCAAGGGGTGAAAATCAACGATAAGCATATTGAAGCCATTGTTCGGCAGATGATGCAGAAAGTTGAAATCATCGACTCTGGCGACACCAACTTCCTCGAAGGTCAGGTTGTCGATAAATGGTCTTTCCGCGAAGAGAACGATAAAGTTCTTGACGCTAAAGTGGTTATGGATGCTGGCGATTCGCCGAACGTTAAACCAGGACAGATCGTAACCAGTCGTCAGTTACGGGATGAGAACTCCGGTCTGAAACGTCGTGATATGGCCCTGGTGACCGTTCGCGATGCAATGGCCGCCGTTTCGCAGCCAACGCTGATGGGTATTACCCAATCGTCGCTGGGTACGGATAGCTTCATCTCGGCCGCTTCCTTCCAGGAAACGACAAAAGTACTGAGCGAAGCCTCTATTCGTGGCAAGCGTGACGTACTCGATGGCTTAAAAGAGAACGTAATCGTTGGTCACCTGATTCCTGCCGGTACAGGTCTACGTCGCTACCAAACGGCGATTGTTGGCTCGAAAGAGGAACTGGAAACGATTACTGAATCACGTGAACAGTACGCTCGCAGCAAAAAGAAAGCTACGGTTTAACCGTTGATAAATACAAGTAAAAAAGCCCTGGCCAGAAATGGTCGGGGCTTTTTTGTATAAGTCTTTACACACTTACATTTCAACAGTAGGATGCCTTCTTGTCTAGACCAGTCTAACGGAAAGGTTAATAAGCGCTGATATCGGATCAGTGTTTCGAAGCTGTACGTGTTTGGTTCTGTAACGTCATTGAATTTGAAGAACTCAGAAGCGATGGTAAAGCGTGGGCTTGATGTATGCCTCGGCCTACATTTGGCAATCCTTATTTTGCCAAGGTTATAAAGCTCAAAGCGCGTAAACAGAAGACAGTTATGTTACTACCGCATCAACTCATCGAACGTAATACTTAAATAATATAACCCGCCGATACGGGCCAGTCCATACCCTTGTGCATAATAGTGGTTCAGGATGTTCGTGCCACCAAGTTTAACGACTGATTTGAACGTGGGCACTTTATAGGACACCTGTGCATCAAGGCTCGTCCAGGAGGGCAACCAGATATCACCGGCTGTAGTGCCTTGTTCTACCCACATTTTATCCGTCCAGCGGTAGGTTAGCGTGGCACCAAGTCGGTCCGTAAGACGAGCGTTACTGAGTGTCAGGTTATATCGATTTTCAGGCGATATAAAGAAGTTACGGCCCTTTTGTGATACTTCTGGATTGCTCATTTTTCGTTTAACGATGGGCACACCGGCATTGTCATTGACAACGTTGCCCTGGGCGTCACGCAAGGTTACGGTGCCTACCTGGTGGGTGTAGTTACCGCTAATCGTGAACCCGCGCCCTAATCCATATTCCGAGCCTATGCCCCAGCCGTCTACGAAAATCTCATTATAATTATTGAAGTTGATTTGCAGCGTCCGATAGGCATTCGTCGAAAAGTCAGCGATTTGGCCATTGGTAGGCTGGTAAAAGCTTTGTGCGGCAATAAAGTCGGTGTATTTGCTATGGAAGTAAAAGGCGTCGACATAAAACTTATTCTGAATCAGGGTCTTATAGCCAACTTCCCAGGTCTTTATTTTCTCTGTTGTGAAGTTGGCCGGGTTGTAGGCCCGGCTGCGGAGCTGTGCTTCGGTAATACGTCCGGCCGTGAAATCCTTCACGTCGCTATCTACATAAGCTGGGTTGGTAAATAGGCCGGCTGATTGAGCGGCAAGTTGTGAGCCACCCACATCGCCCCCCTTGCCAGCCGCCGGAACGGCAAACAATTGGCCCGGTGACGGGTTTCGGAAGGCTGATTGCCACGATCCCCGGAAGTTGTGCGGCCCAACAATGACAACCGCCGATGCGCGGGGAGTGACCCCACCTTTGAAGTACTGGTTCTTATCGTAGCGAACGGCTACGGTTGGTTTCACCGTTAGTCGTGTGCTTACTTTTACTTCTTTGGCGGCCTGAACATAGGCTCCATATTCATTGATGGTGTATTCCGAGCCATCGGCCTTCAGGGTAATGGCTGTACCGCCGGTATTGATACCATAATGGCGAAGGCTGCCCCCCGCCAGCAGCTCAACCGTATTGTTTAGCAGTTTTGTGAAGTTGTACATACCTTCGTAATGCCACAGGGATGAATTATCCCGGAAACGGGTTCCCTTGGCGGTAGTTAAGCCGGGAATAAAGTCAGTGTTGTATGTGTTCGCATAAGCATCCCGGACGGCATTGAACTGGTCGGAGCCGGGCAGGTAGCGGCCACGGTCGGCTGTGGCGCGGGATTCACTGATACCAAATTTATTATCGATGTAGACCTGCCCAAACTCGGCGGCCCACTGGTTCAACGATTTCCAGCTATTGTTGATCGCGGTAGCCGTTTGACCAATGTTCCAGCCTTCCGCCTGCTGCTGGGTAGTATAGGCCCGTAGAAAAAAATTATCGCCCCGCAGCTCGGCTTTAAACTGATGCCGTTTGTAGTCGGGGAAATATTCGCGGAAACCAGCAGTGCGGATAAAGTTGCCATTGCCGTAATACCAGCCAAGTGAGGCTTCTACATTGCCCGGTAATTTATAATGTAAGGAAACATTGGCCCGGTTGTTAAACACTTTACCCTGATTGCCCAATACATCCAACTCCGTATAGCCCGTACGGGTTACCAACTTACCCTGCAAGAGGACGTTTGCGTAATCCTTGGGGAAGGTGTAAGCGCCACCAGCGTTGATATCGTCGCCATAAATATTGACGCCATCATACTCGAAGTTTGTATTTGGATTGTTATTCGGCACATAGCCAATACCCGTCGCAATACCGCCCTGACTAGGGTCAATTGTGAAGAAATTAGTCCGCGCCCGCGTTGATCGGTCACTGTAATCATCGGCAATGAAATCAGTACCGCTAAGACGCTGGAAATTTACTTTGAAAGCAAACCGTGTTCCCAGTTGTTTGGCGTATCGAATGGCAATATCGCCATACCCTTTCGGGCCGAAATCGCCTTTCCCAACATTGTTGGCACCTACTTTTACCTGGGCACTCAGCCCCTGATAGGTAAAAGGATTCTTACTGGAGGTCAGCATGAGACCTTGTAGCGCATCCGGGCCGTAGAGGGCCGATGAAGCCCCCGGAATCAATTCAATACTTTCGACATCTAGATCTGAGATACCGGCAACATTGCCAAAACCAAACCCTAGGCCTGGTGAGCGGTTATCCATGCCATCGGTAAGTTGCAGAAAGCGGTTATTGTTGTTGGCTCCGAATCCGCGCAGGTTTACCGATTTGAAGGTCAGGCTCTGGGTCAGCATATCGACCCCTTTCACGTTCTGAAGCGCATCGAACGGGCTTGCCGCTGGTGACTGCTGAAACTGCCGGGCGCCAAGCTTTTCGACTGTTACAGCTGCTTTCTGAATATCTTCCGGCACACGACTAGCCGACACCACAACTTCATCGGTCATAATGGCTTCTTCACTCAGCTTGACCGTGACACTTCGAAAATTATTTCCCCGAACGGCAACATCTTCCCGTCTGTAGCCGATAAACGACACACTAAGAGTAAGGGGAAGTGATTCATTGGTTTGCAAAGAAAATTGCCCGTTGGCCTGCGTAATGGTTCCCGTATTGGTGCCTCGGATGATAACGGTCACGCCCGCCATGGGTTGATTACGTTCATCGGTGACAATTCCTGCAATATTGGTTTGCGCCCAGGCCTGCGTGCTGCCAGATAGCAAAAAAAGTAAAAGCAGAGAAAAGAGATGTTTCATAGGTTCGTTGTGCATAATAGTTGGATGTAAACAGGCCAAAACAGTAAAAGCTGTTTACGTTAAATGAAATTAACGTAAACAGCTTTTACTATGTCAATAACTTACAATCTGGTACTGATTCTAGTAGACCTTCCAGCAACAATTAAAATGTGTAGCGCATCGTCAGGCCGTACGTTCTGGGATCACCGACAATGCCGGCATAATGTCCTGCACTGCCTGGAGCTGCCAGTAACTGCTCGTAATAGTTTGTGTTGAAAAGATTTCGGCTCCAGATGAAAATCGTGATTCCTGTGGAAGATCTAAAGCCTAACCGGCTGTTTGCCAGCGAGTAGCCATCAATATTCAAATATTGGGATGGTGATGGACTCGACGAAAATGATGAGCGGTAGAAGGCATCCAAACCGAAGAAGTAATTGCCTTTCAAACTGATGAGATTTCCTCTGGCGGTTACTTCGCCCCCCACAGAACCTGACCATTTTGAGATGCCAGGCAAGACGCCACCCGAAATATCTTTGAATGCTTGTTCGCCACCCGTTTCTTCAAGCGGCACTGGCGCATTTTTAAAGGACACGTACTTGCCATCCGTATAGGCAACGGCTGCGTTGAGGGTTAGTCGATTGGCTACCCGCACATTTCCGTCTACTTCAACACCCATTACCCGCACCTTCTCGGCGTTGGCTAGATAACCTCTGTTAACGCCCGGCTCAGGCGTTTGTACTTGTGTCTGAAAGTCTCTGATTTCTGTATTATAAGCGACCACATTCAGGGTAGAGTTAGGCGATGGTTTTGTTTTCAAGCCAAATTCGATGTGGTTTACATGTTCGGGCTTCACCCTAGCCAGGTCAAGTAATGTCTGCCCATTGGCCGTTGGTAATCCACCAATATTAATCCCGACGGGTTTGTAGCTGATAGCATACGTACCGAAGGCATTGATTGCCCGCCCGGCTCTGTATTGCAGCGTAACCTGTCCTGAGAAATTACCCTCTGATACGTCCGTATCGAACGCCTGATTCGTATAAACTGTATTCTTTAACGCCAGCAAAGCTGGATCGGTCGTTTGCAGACCACCGTAGGTTTCCCGTTTGTAGTTGGCTACCTTCTTGTCGTAATTGTACCGGATACCTGGTAGCACGTGGAAATTGTTGGTTACGGCCCAGTCGAGTTGACCGAAGGCCGCTAAACCTGTACTTTGGATTCTGTTGGTGGTGCGAATACCAAAGTTATCAAACAGACCCGGTGTTTTCCAGAGGGGACTGGTGGAACTTTGCGCAAAACGCCATTGAGCAGAACCCGCTTCTTCGGTCTGAACAGGGTCGGATTTTAAATCTTGCCACAGCCCGAATAAGCCAACGACACCGCTCAATCGGGGTGAAATTTTACCGGAGTACCTTATTTCCTGCGACCACTGATCATGAACCGAGTTTCCTGACGAAATGGTAAAGACGGGCAAACCGATGTAATCACGGTCATTCAGGGGAGTCCACTGCCAGTGACGCCAGGCTGTTGTAGAGGTTAACGTACCATTGCCTATTTTGATGTCCGCATTCAACGACACGCCACCCAGGTTGTTATCCGCTTTGGAAGGCGTATCCAGATCAACGATCCGTTCAAACGCGCTTGAATACGGGAGTTTATAATTTAAATCGGCAATGATGGCGTTGAATTGACGATAGGCGGCTCGTTTGGTAGGAACAACACCGGCCACGGGCCAACCGTATCCATTTGGTTTCTGCTGGGAAACATCGCCAATCAAGGTAATTCTTACGTTGTCATTTGGCGTATACAGGAGTTGCACCCGCCCCCCAATGTTGTTGATGTCGTTGATCGGCAACTGGGTGTGTACGTTGAAAAAGGTACCGTTCCGTTGCGTACCGGTAAACGATACCCTGGCGGCAAGCTTTTTACTCAGTGGCCCTGTGAGTGATCCCTTGGCCTGGATATAGCCGTAATTACCATAGCTAAGTTCGAACGTTCCACTTGGGGTAAAACCGGCAGGACGCGTTGTAATATTAAACGCGCCAGCGGTTGTGTTTTTGCCATATAACGTTCCTTGAGGACCTCTTAATACTTCCACCTGTTCAATGTCGATGAAATCGAGCGCCGTAGCTGCCGGACGAGCGTAGTAAACGCCGTCTACATAAAATCCGACGCCTGGATCAATACCATCGTTCGTTAACCCGAAAGTAGAGCCTAAGCCACGGATATTGAGCGTTGTATTTCGGGCATTGGAGGCATATAACTGAACGGTTGGTACCAATTCTTTCAAGCGGTTCACGTTGAACGCGCCCGCATCTTCGGCACGGTTACCACTGACAACGGAGATTGGAATAGGAACGTCCTGTGCCGACTCTTGCCGACGCCGGGACGTAATCACGACATCGGCTAGTTGATTGGCTCCTTCTTCAAGCTGAATATCTATGTTGTTATCACTTATACTAATTTCTTTGGTCTGATAACCGACAAACGAAACGACAACAACGAAGGGGAGTTTCTGGCCAGTAAGCAGATTGAACTGGCCGTTTATATCGGTAACGCTACCGTTTGTTGTGCCTTTAATGGTGACGGTAGCACCAATCAGGAATTCTTTCGTGTGAGCGTCAATAACTTTTCCAGATACCGTTGAATTGATTACGGGCGGGTTTTGCGCTACTGCAAATAAGGGTAGAAGAAGTACGCCTATGAAAAAAGTTGAATTTAAAAATTGTCTCATGCTACTTGTAATCGTGGTCATTGTGGTTGGTGGCAACTGCTTAGTGCGTCAGGAAGTAAGGCTCTGTTCCGGCCTGTTCAAGCTGCGTTGCGATATACTAGGTATTGATTTTTGATATACTCCCTATTCTCCCGGTTGTAGGTAGACTATTAGTACTTATAGTCTATTGAACTAATAGGTTATGCAAAACAGTAAGTTATTGATGGGACTTCCAAATAATAAATTGTCAACTGGTCTTCTTCTGTTAATATTCTTTTTTTAGTAATAAACTATATAGCAATAAGATAAAATGAGCCTAAACTCATCCATGATGAAAGTAGCTTTTACTACTCTATAGAGACGATATGCTATAGGGATATTATACCTAAAAGGCTGATAAATAAGGGATTTATTAGAATAGGGCTGCTCTTAAGCTGGCTATGGACTGTGTTAGACAGGTGCCTATGAAAAAAGCCGGTTGGATACAAAAGTATCCAACCGGCCTGAAAGACAATGTTACTGTTAAGCGTTAAGCAGCTCGACTGCTTTGTGGACGGCGTAATACCGCTGAGCGTAGCGGTTGTGTAGCATTACGAGATTCTTCAATAACCTGTTCCGATACCATACCCAAATGATTAGCCCGTTTCAGGACATAATCGAAGGGAAGGTTGAAATAATTGGCTACTTCACTGCGGAAACTATCGGGAAAACGCGACAAACGCAGACCGAAAAACTTACGCACTTCGGCTTCGGGCAACATGGCGGCTAGCGCAACGCGTTCTGCTTCGGCCAGTAAGTCCTTCCGAACAGGGTAGAGGTATTCGAGTCCGATGGAAGCGGCCAGAATATTCAGGAACAGATTTTTGTACATGGCCGACAATTCAGCCGGTAAGATAATCCAGCCCTGCTCCCGAAACTTGGCGGAGAAACCTGTTAACCCTTTTTCGCCACGAATTTCACCCGCAATGAGCTCAGCTGGGAAGCGCAGGCGACTTTCTTCAGCCTCCA
Source organism: Spirosoma radiotolerans (assembly GCF_000974425.1). Lineage (NCBI taxonomy): Bacteria > Pseudomonadati > Bacteroidota > Cytophagia > Cytophagales > Cytophagaceae > Spirosoma > Spirosoma radiotolerans. The sequence continues at coordinate 5,949,346 of NZ_CP010429.1, read as the reverse complement.
GGTCGGCTTTTTGCAGCCGGAAAACGATGGCTTCAATTGGGCTTTTGGTAAACAACAGGTCAGCGGGCATCGCGCGCGTATTTTCCCACTGGTCCGTCATCCGCATAAACAGACTTTCGTTGACGGGTAGGTTTTCTGAATTACCAAGACTGATCAGCATTTGGCGGAAAGCCGCCAGAAAATCAATTTGGAGTTGATTCGGATTTGAGCGTCCTTTTTTCATGCAGATTGAGTTGCCAGGCGGTGATTTTGATGCCAAAACCCAGCTCATTAGTACAGTTGTTGTTGTAAATTGGGGGAGTAAATATACACAATAACCCACTGACAACAAAGGACTAACGCGAACAAAATCAGAAGCCGACAACCAGTCTCAATCCGGGATACACTTTCTTGAAAAAACCAGTCATATAAATCTCTGGCTGTACTTTAAATAGACCATTATGATACGCCGTACCGCCCAAACGAAAGGTATTTTTCTCAAAATAAGAACCCCTGCGATGAACCGGCATGCCGACATAAAACGAACCTGCTTCTCGGCCAAAAGCTGTAGTTCGGTTGTCCTTTTTACGACCATAGATCGTGACACCTACGCTCAGAAAATCATTCCTGAATGCCTGGAAGCTCCCATCAGTCGTTGATTGGCTAAAAAAGAAAGTCGACGTGTACCCAATGCCATAGCCCAATCGATGAAATCGGCTGGGTATTAAGCTAAGGAATAAGTTGAACGACGGGACCCACTGGTTGCGAATCAGGCCCACACCAATGCTCGGCTGTATATTCAGGAACGGACTCCCGATCAGACCTGGCTGCACAATGCTACTTTTACCATCTTCTCCCTGGAGCAGGGTATAGGCCAGTCTGGGACTGGTCAGGTTGTGGCCTTTGTACGCTTGCACGGCTTCGATTGCTTTTTGTAGTTTTTGATTGATACCACCCTCACGAAGCAATCGCTCAACATCATGCAGATTGTTGATTAATAGATAAATACTAAAATCATTTGGGAGGGCTTGCGCAGTGGCTGACGTCCACACGATCTGGAGCGTATCCTGTTGGGTCTTTACTTCAACAGGCTTGTCGTCGTCCCGGAACCGGAAGTTCGTTGTTGGCTGGGGCGTGTAGCGTAACGCTAGAGCCCGATCGGTTTCGCCAAGCCGAAACAGCGCATGCGTTGCGCGGATAGGACTTTGGGTCGTATCCTCCACCGTCAGGTAATTGGCTACAAAAAGACGTAACACCGAGTCGATATTTTGCCGGTCCTGCACCTGTACGTACCGATTGAACCCCACAAGCAGTGTATTTCGCTGACCTAAGTCTATCTCGATATGGCTAAGGCCAATAAATTTCTGCTTGGCATCTGGTTCGGTTAAGTGAGGAGTGGTTGACTGAGACATAGCAATCCCGACTATGCTCAGCAGGAGCACAGTAATCAGACAAAATAGACGCATGATTATTGGTTTGGTTTATTCGTTAAAGGCATGAGTAAGGTCGGGCGGCTCGCTTCCGGGCTGGGTTCGTTCGTTTGGCCAGTTCCTAACCGGACAAAATGGTCGGGTCGGTAAAGTTTTGGCTGGGCTTCTTCCTCGGCTCGGAGTTCGTTTTCGTGAATAACCTGAAACCGCCGTTTAGGTCTGGCTCCGATTACTTTCTGCCGGGGCACGTCTGGGAGTTTGTCAACAACAGTGGGAGTTTCGACCAGGGTTAATGCGTCGTCGGGTATGGATGAGGGCAAGGCTGCTGAAGTGGCTATGGGGGCCGTGGTTACAGGCTTTGCCCTTACCTGCTGAAGGCTGTGCGTGTGCAGGGCAACACGTGGGCGTTCTGCTTCCAAAACAACACGTTTCGATCTGTTTAGCTCATCTGCCCGAGTTGAGTTGGAATGTTGCTGGGGCAGTAACTGAATGATAGCTGGATGCCTGTGGGCAACGGTGGGTTCGGGAGTCGATTGATAAATTGACCAGAACCAGCCGGAGACCAACGCTGCTACACAAGCTGCTGCCATCCACCACATTAATCTGGTCTGCGGACGAGAAGCAGGTTGAAGTTCAGGGCGTAGTGCCGCCCACAATTGATCCGGATTGAAAGACGAGCCTGGTGGGGGGGCATCGGGCAACTGGTTGAGTGTCTGCCGTATCCACTGGTCAGGAGATTCGTCGGGTTTCTGTTTCATAGCCATGTTTGGTTAGCCAGGTTTGTAACAACGCACGTGCTTTGCTCAATTGTGATTTTGAGGTGTTTTCGGAGATGCGTAACTGGTCGGCAATTTCGCGGTGGGTATAGCCTTCAAGGGCATAGAGGTTGAATACCGTACGATACCCCGTCGGTAGTTCCCGGATGAGGGCGTAGATTCGTTCAGCATCCAGTCCCGCATCGGGCAACGGGTCGGGGTCGGGCTGGTACTCGGTTTCTTCATCGGCCCGGAAAAGCGGCAGGTGTTTGTTGGCGCGCAGGAATTGCAGGGCTTCATTCACCACAATTCGCCGGAGCCACGCTTCCAGACCGTTATCGTCGCGATAGGAGAAATCACCGATGCCTCGAAAGGCTTTCAGAAACCCATTCATCAGCACCTCTTCGGCTTCGGGCTCATGCCGCACGTAGCGCAAACTGACACGAAACAGCCGGTTGGCATACTGATCGAACAGCCGTTTCTGGGCGAAGGCGTTACCCTGCTGGCATTGTTCGATGAGTTGCTTCGACATTGTTTCGACTGGTTTCAGTGACAGAAATGCTGGGTTTGGCAAAAGGGTTGCCCGAGGGTGAAAAAATAGATTAATTGACAGATTGGATAGCTATATACTATTATTCCGCTGGTTGTGATATTACCAATATAATTAATGCTTACTTGTCTGTGTGTATGCTTATTCCTATCAGGAAATACTAATTTTGCCATATAAGTACACTTCCTCATAACTACTATGCCATCACGTATTCGTTTTACGTTGAGCTTGTCTGTCTCAATTTTTTTATGGCTACTCCAGTTGGGCTGGTTATTCCCGGTACAGGCTCAGCCAAAAGCAAAAACGGGGCCTACGTCAAAATTTGAGTTAGTTGAAACGACGATAAGCGATATTCATAAGGCATTCCGAAATGGTTCGCTGACAAGTGAGCAACTGGTGAAAGCATATCTGGAGCGTATTCAAACCTATGACCAGCCAACAAAACTTAACTCAATTATTCTGGTAAACCCGGAAGCCATCGCTACGGCCCGCGCTCTGGATGCTGAGTTTAAGAAAACCGGTAAGCTGCGTCCCTTACACGGCATTCCGGTTATTGTGAAAGACAATTTTAATACAAAAGGCCTGCAAACAACGGGCGGCTCGATTGCGCTGAAAGGGTTTGTGCCAACCGAAGATGCTGATCAGGTTCGGAAGTTGCGGGAAGCAGGCGCAATCGTGCTGGCTAAAGCAAACATGGCCGAATGGGCGTTCACACCTATGCATTCGCAGAGTTCGATGGCAGGCGAAACCCTGAATCCTTACAACCTAGCCTATGTCCCCGCCGGATCGAGCGGGGGAACGGCCGCTGCGGTAGCCGCTAATTTAGGCACGGTGGGTCTGGGATCGGATACGGGCAATTCCATTCGGGGGCCGTCGTCGCACAATGCGCTGGTTGGCTTTCGGATGTCGCTGGGGCTGGTGAGCCGGTACGGTATTATTCCGCTCTATACCCGGAATGACGTGGGTGGACCGATGTGCCGGACGGTAGAAGATGCGGTGCGGCTCCTGGATGTGACGGCGGGGTATGACCCCAAAGATCCGATTACCAAAAATAGTCAGGGAAAGTGCCTAAAAACTACACGCAGTTTTTACGAAAAGATGGCTTGAAAGGCGCACGGATCGGTGTCATGCGTCAGCTTGTCGATAAGAATATTCACCCGGAAATCAAACAACTCTTCGATAAGGCGCTGGCGGACATGACGCGTGCTGGTGCTCAAATCGTAGACGTGACAATCCCCCATTTTGATTCTTTACGCGCCAACCAGTGGTGCTCGGAATTTAAAGCCGATGTAGAAACGTACCTTCGTACGTTTGTGAAGCGGGATACGCTGAAAACGCTGGACGATATTATTCGTGTTGGCGGTTATTCGGACCTTGTTCGGGACCGGCTGGTGAATCAGAATACGCATTCTGGTCGGGCCAATCATCCGGAAATTCCTTGTGGTGATGCGTTTACCGACCCGCTTCGAATTGCTTACCGGAATGCCATTGAAGCCGAAATGAACCGGCTCAACGTTGATGCGCTGGTTTACCCAAGCTGGAACTACCCGCCCGCGCTGGTTGGCGATGCCAAAGGATACAAAGGCGACAACAGCCAATTGATTGCTCCCAGTACGGGCCAGCCTGCGTTTACGATTCCCATGGGCTACACCACCGGCGATCTGCCCGCCGGGATTCAGTTTCTGGGTCGGATATTCGACGAACCAACGCTTATTCGATTAGTGTACGGCTATGAGCAGGAAACCCACCATCGGGCAGCCCCCAAACGGTTCGTTGCCCTTGGCCAGTAGAATTGATTCGTGAACATCGTGCCGGTTTCATTTTTGCCATGCTGACGCAGGAGGCATCCTGAAGGTTAAGCATTAAGATGCTTTCTGCGTCAGCATGACAAAAACACAAATTTAAAAATGAAGTACGCCCCCAATCTCAGACCTTATATTACCAACTTATGCGTCGTTCTGTAGTACTGCCAATTGGCTTTATGCTGAGTTTACTTGTCCTGTTGATTTGTCCCCTACTACAAGCCCAATCGGTCACGAAAGCCGAAATTGCCCGCTGGCAGCAACAGGCCAAACAGATAACGATTACCCGGGACACTTGGGGCGTTCCGCATATTTATGGTAAAACAGACGCTGATGTTGTTTTCGGGCTTCTGTTTACCCAATGCGAAGACGACTTTGAACGGGTGGAGGAAAACTACATTACGTCAATTGGCCGATCGGCTGAAGTGGAAGGCGAATCGGCGCTATACCAGGATTTACGGGCGCGTCTTTTTCTGGACTCGACGCAGGCCATTGCCATCTACAGGAAAAGTCCGCTCTGGATGAAGCAACTGCTGGATGCTTTTGCGGATGGCACCAATTATTATCTCTACACGCATCCGGACGTAAAACCGAAATTGCTTAAACGCTTTCAGCCCTGGATGCCGCTCATGTTCAGCGAAGGCAGTATTGGTGGTAATATCAGCGTCGTATCGACGGAACGGCTGAAAGCATTTTACGAACAGCGAAAATCAACTTCCTGGATCAATCATGTCGATCATTACGAGCGCGAATCTGTCGGGTCGAATGGGTTTGCTATTGCTCCTGCCAAAAGTGCCACGAAGAATGCGCTGCTTTTAATTAATCCGCATACATCGTTCTACTTCCGGTCGGAGGTACACATGATTAGTCAGGCGGGGCTGAACGCCTACGGGGCCGTTACATGGGGGCAGTTTTTCATTTATCAGGGATTCAATGAAAACTGTGGCTGGATGCATACCACCAGTTACGCCGACTCGATGGACGAGTATCTGGAAACGATTGAGAAAAAAGGAAACGCGCTCTTTTACAAACACGGCAGCGACCTGAAGCCAGTGCGTACGCAGAAGGTCAGGATTCCGTACAAGACAGCGTCGGGAATGCAGTACAAGGAGTTTACGATGTACTTCACGCAACACGGCCCCATTGCGGGCGAAAAAGATGGGAAATGGATTGCCATCGACATGATGAATACGCCGTTGAACGCTCTGTCGCAATCATATTTACGCACCAAAGCAACGGGCTACGATAGCTTTAAACAGGTGATGAAACTCAACGGCAATGCCTCTAACAACACCATTTTTGCCGACAAGAACGGGACCATCGCCTACTGGCATGGCAACTTCATGCCCAAACGCGACCCGAAGTTCGACTGGGAGCAGCCCGTCGATGGCAGCAACCCCGAAACCGATTGGAAAGGCCTACATTCGGTCGATGAGATCGTGCAGGTGCGGAACCCGGCTACTGGCTGGATTCAGAACTGCAATGCAACGCCCTTCACCGTGTCGGGCAGCAGCAGCCCCGATAAGGGCAAATACCCGACGTACATGGCGCCCGATGCGCAGAACTACCGGGGTATCAATGCCGCCCGGGTACTGAGCCAGAAGACGATTTTCACGCTCGACACGCTGATTGCAGCCGCTAATGATCCACACTTAACGGCTTTCGATGAGTTGCTTCCAGCTTTGTTGACCGCCTATCAGACGGTTTCGGGCGATGCCAAAAACCAGAGCAAAGATCTGACCGAAGCCATCCAGATGCTGCAAACGTGGGACAAAGCCTACGGAGCCACGTCGATTGGCCAGACGCTCGCGATTTACTGGGGCGAACGAATTCAGCGTCTGGCGCGTAGCCGGGCCGCTGGCGATCAGCGATTTGATAACCTAAGCCTGACGGCGTTCACCATCAGCAGTACCAGTGCGCAGGAAAAAGTAACGGCGTTGGCGGAGGTAATAACCGAACTTACGCGCGACTTCGGTACCTGGAAAACACCCTGGGGCGACATCAATCGGTACCAGCGCCTGACCGGCAAGATTCAGGAAACATACGACGATCAGAAGCCCAGCCTCCCGGTGGCCTTCACGTCCTCGGCCTGGGGTTCACTAGCCGCTTTTGCCGCAAAGACGTATCCCGGCACCAAAAAACGATATGGCAGCGTGGGAAACAGCTTTGTCGCCGTCGTTGAGTTCGGCAAGCGCGTAAAGGCCCGTTCGGTCGTGACAGGTGGGCAGAGCAGCAAACCCGGCATGAAGCACTTCACCGACCAAGCCCCGCTCTACACGGTGGGCAAGTTCAAAGACGTTCTGTTTTACCCCGAAGATGTGAAGCAGCACGTAGAGCGAACGTACCATCCGGGGGAGTAGTGAGTTAATTACAACTTAGTTGCTTCGTTGACGTATAAAGCTGCCGGTTCTAACGGGTAAACAGAACCGGCAGTGATGTAATCTAATTTTACAAAGAATATATACCGTTTAGTCAATTGGCAAAATGGGTGTTAGTAGGTCTCACGGCAAACGGGCTTCTTTGCAACTAGCGGGCATTGATTTGTTTCGTATAGAGACGGCTGCAGAACTATTTTTGGTTGATTATCAGCTAGTTTTAGTTCCGCGACTTTGCGTACAATACTATGTTGGGTGAACCGACCATAAAGTGAGTGCAAGGTGGGTTCCGGGCGACAGGTTGCCCGCCCCAGGGTCAGGTTTTTGGCTCGCTGGTCGGGCTTCGGCTGACACGAGGAACGCCGAGTGAGGAACTCTGACAGGATAGGTGAGCTTTGGTTGACACACAATACTTTTGCGTTTGTCAGGTCAATATGGAAAAGCACAAACCATACGAACAAATATTTGGTCACAAAGAGGACTTCAAAGTGAAGTATCGCTTTTACAGCCTCGAAGAGGGAGGGCGATACATCCTGCCAAATCAAGGAATTCGCTCCAACTTTTGGTATGAAGACCCAGACCATGAGCATAACTGGCTTTTCATGATCTATCCCGAATTTGAAGATGAAAATGGTGATTTAATAGAAGGAATGGTTAACCAAGAAGGTATAGCCCGAATGTGGATTTTGTCGCCTGACAACAGGCCTTACCACCAGCAACGTATCAAAGTTGGTACTATCGGCTATTTTAGAGAAGGCAGTAAATCTACTGGTATTTGTGAGGTTACTGAGTTAATTGGCTTGCATGAAAACCCGGCCGCTTAATTTGGCATCAGGCAAGCTACCGCTGACAAGAAGCACGTCCCGTGGGAGAGTTGGCAGCCCAACTTAATGAGTGTGTAAAGGTGCAGGTACATATATTCAGTCGAGTGACTCGCCCACCATCAACACTCATGGGTGTTGGGTGAAAATACAATAAGTGTTCGTGTGCCAGCGTCTCGGCGACAGGCCACACGTCCCGAAACAGGGCGGTTTTTTACTCGTTGGTCGGCTCCCGTTGACAGGGCAACCACCCCCAATTTGGGCTTTGACAGGTTGGGCAGCTACCTTGCGACAGCGGAAACGCGCTCGTTTTTTGGCTCGGCCAAAGCGGATTCGGTGCGTTTGTTGGGCTTCGCACTTGGTGTACAAGCGGTTGTGTGTGTTGCTCGCTCCGCGTGGGTAGGCTACTTGTGACAGGAAGCGCGTCCCGAAGGAGGCTTAGCAGCCCAACCAAACAGGGGTGTAAAGGTGCAAGTGGTTTGTGTTCAGTAAACTTCCGCCCTCACCATCAACCCCTGTGGGTGGCGGGAACATAATGGGCGTGTAAGGCGGGTTACCTGCGACAGGGGAGCCGCCCCGACAGACAGCTTTTGGGCTCGTTGGGTAGCTTCCGGTCGACAGGCCAGCCGCCCCAGTGGTTTACTTTGACCGGCGTGGTCGGGTTACGGTCGACAAGCCAACCGCCCACAAGGGTGGTTGGGCAAAGCGGATGAGGTGCGTTGATCAGCTTCGCCCGTCGGTATAGAAATCGGATTGTGCGTTGTTGTCCGCTCCGCGTGGGCGGGCTTCCGGCGACAAGATGCACGTCCCGCAGGAGGGTTTGCAACCCAACCAAACAGGGGTGTAAAGGTTCAAGTGGCTTTTGTTGAGGCAAGTCGTCTAATCCCCATCAACCCCTATGGTCGTTGGGTGGCGGGTCCAAGATGGGAGTCAAAGGCGGGTTACCTGCGACAGGTTTCACGTCTCGAGACAAGGCGGTTTTGGTTCGTTGGGCGGCTCCCGTTGACAAGCCAACCGCCCCGACAGTCGAGCTTGGACAGATTGGGCGTGTCGTCTGCGACAGAGGAAACGCCCCGGTTCTTGTAGCCTGACAGAAGCGGATTTCTTTCGTTGTGATGGCTTCGCGTTTCGGAGTAAACAACACGATTCACTTTAACTTTTCAAAAATGTATCGATATGCTTAATGCCGCAATGTCTTATTTTGTGACCTGTAATAGCAAAGAGAAGATATTTTTCAATATTGATATTTTGTATGATCCTAAAGTAACTGATACATCATTATTTTTAAATGAAAGGTTTATTTATATTAGATTAGATGGGTACTGGAGGTTCCAGGATAGGTTAAGAAATGAAATTGACTCTTCTAAAGTTATTTATCTAGATAATAGAAATTCTCGTGATATATCATCAGATAGATATTGGGAACCTGATCCAGATTTTAATACACAAGCGATAGCATTGTCATGGGTAAATTCACTATTCGACAATAAAATAGACGACAAATTCAAAACACTTGGAATTTCAATAAATAGAGAAGAAGCTGTTATACAGTATAATAACAGTCAATTTGGGCAATTATATTTTATTAAATCTATAAACTACGTCTTTCAATGGGAATATATGACGTTAGCTAGAGCTATATATAGCAATAAAACAAAACATAGATATAGGCCAGAACGTCCATTAATATTCGAAAACGAAGAGCGCTATCCAATTTTTCTTGATGAAGAAAGTACTTTAATTAATTACATTGAACGATTTATCAAAAAGAAATATTTCATTGATCTAGAACAAAAAGAAAGAGCTTCTAAGCACAAAAAAACTCGTTCCCGTTCTACAAACTATGATGATTCCGAAGAAGCAGTAATGAGATCATTTCTCAACGATACTTCTGAAAATTTTGGCTTTTAATGTTGAGGACCGAATTAGAGACTATTATGCAGAGCGACCCTGTGTTTGGCTCAAAGAAGGTATAGAATTATTTGCGTAATTAACGCTCCGCGTAGGCAACTATCTGGCGACAGCGAGCGCGTCTCGCAGGAAAGCGGGGCAGCCCAACCAAACGAGGATGTAAAGGTGCAGGTCGTGTGCGTTTAGTCAAGTGACTCGCTTACCATCAGCCCTCTTTGGCGTTGGGTGCATCGCCAAAAAGTAAAGCGTGTTTTCAAGGTTACTTGCGACAAAACATGCGTCTTAGTGGGTAGGCTCTGAGCTTCCATTTTTGGGCTCCGTGCGACACGAGAAACGCCCCGGTTATGCAGGTTTTGGGCTTCTATTTCGGGCCTTCGGCTGACAAAGGAAACGGCCCATTAACGAAAACTTTTTGCAAATGAATGTTGAACACGCCTTAAAAGCCTTTTACAAATTACACGGTTACGGTGAAGAAGGGGGGATTAATAAAAAATGGGACATGATTAAGTTTGGTCCTATTTCTCTTCCCCTGCCCAACTTAGAGTCAAGACGAAGAAACATCTATTTGCACGATATCAACCATCTTGTAACAGGGTACGACACGACTTGGAAAGGTGAAGCTTCAGTTACCAGTTGGGAGATAGCTACCGGCGGATGGGGCAATATCTATTTTGCGTGGTGGTTGACGCTTTGGGGCATGGCTGTAGGAGTAATGTTCTATCCCAAGCACAGTTATGACGCTTTTCAGGCTGGGTTAAGAATGAAGAGCGCCTTTACCAGTGGGTTGACAAAACAAGCAATGTATTCCTTATCGATAGATCAGTTAAGAAGCCGACTCTATCGGACTAAGACGGAAATTAATCACCGGAGTTATTATTTGTGGGCTGGTCTGAGTCTGCTAGTCTGGTTTGCCCCCTTCTTGCTGGGCTTTGTTGTTTTTCGTTTACTGTAGTTTCGCTCTGCGTAGGGTAGCTTTCCGTCGACAGGACGCTCGTCCCGAGGGTAAGCGGGGCAGCCCAACCAAACGAGGGTGTAAAGGTTGATGTTGTGGGTGTTCAGTGGAGTGACTCGCTCACCATCAGCCCTCGCGGGCGTTGGGCGGTTCGTCCATGCAAGTGGCGTGGGCGGGTTGCGGCTGACAGAGCAACGGCTTGACAGTGAGTGTTTTTTGTGGGTTTGCTACGTACCTGTTGACAACTTAGTCAGTGTTCGACAGCGCGTTTTGGTCGGTTTGCCACATACCCGACGACAGTCCCAAATCTGGTGAATAGCACATCGACAAATACGTTCCGGCCGATAACGAAATCAATCAGTGAAATTATGCACGATTCGAAAATACATACCACGTAATTGCTACTAGTAGCTTGAATCAAAAATAACACGTCTATCTTTTGTGAACTCTTCAAATGATTTAAAACCAACTAAAGGAAGTTTTTTAGGAAGAAACACTCTGTAAGGCTTTTTTTGAGATACTAAGAAGTTTTCTACCTTTTCTTTCTCTTCTAAAAAATGGTTTCTAATCTCAGCCATAGAAAATATATTAACCAAAAATATGCTTACTGTAAAATATTCTTTTTTGTTGATTGCTACGATTCTTAAGTTAGAGCCTATAAAATTTCCTTTGCCGGTTGATTGGTTATACGCTGTACATGTGAGCAAAAAATCACCTGATATCCCTTCTATACCTAACTCTTCGATAAGAATTTCAATTTTGAAAGGTCCAGCTTTAGGAGCTGACAGCCTACTTTTAACTATCTTACCTTCATTAAAGAGAAATATATTAGGAAGTGTTAAATAAGGTATTGGGATAAATAATTGTTTATCATTATCAGACCATTTTATAAAATTTTCCAAGATACTATTCATTTCTATCAACATCATTTTAACTAAAGCATCAGCCTTTACGCTTGAGTTAAATGCGAAAAGATTTATGTATTGTATTCCATGCTCTTCGTTTGGGTATGACCCAGTATTTGCTAATAAATTGTTTTGAATAAGCTTTTTAACATCACTTTTTTTTAGTGTCTTTTTTACTTCACAAACAGTAATAACTTCACTCGGCTCAATAATAACAAAATCACCCATTTTATAAATAGGCGCTTTGTTATTGCTTTCATATATAACTATATCTAATTGCTGACTGTGCTTCTGTTCAGCAATGTCGTACACAAACCCTGTACCTATGTTGTATTTCTCTGGTAGAAACTCTTTTAATTGAGCTTTTAAGATATATTCATAGAATTGACCCACAGACGGTTGATGCTTTATGATTCTCTCAAACCAGTCAGTTTCAGCTTTTAGTTTTTTTGCAAATCTATCTGCTTGAAAATAGTTTTCGTTATGTATCCATTCCTGACATACCCCATCTACTTCTGCTATCATCTTGTGAATTGATTTTTCACTTTTTTTATTCACTATTGATTTGTCCTGTTTCATTAATGTATTTTTTATATATTTTTAAAAGTAGTTTAAAAATGCGTGTTTTACTAGACTGATATTTGTGTTTAGATAAACTTAGTTGGTGGAAAATATCAATTGACTGTGGACAATACGTCGACATATGCGTTTTAGCTGAGAGGGAACGTACATGAACGTTCAAACTTGACAGCCTCGGCTAGTTAGTTTCGGCCTCTTGCGGCTTGTTTTGTAGTGTTCGTTGTTGGTTAGCGCTGCTTTGACGTGTTACCTCTGACAGGGGACTCACGGAGTAGGCCAGTGCGGCATCCCAGCGAAGACAAGGGTGCAAAGGTCAAGGCTGTGTATCTTGCGTTCAGTAGCGTTTCGGCCATCAGCCCTTGTTGGCGTTGGGTGAACCGACCAAAATGGGAGTCAAAGGCGGGTTAATTGCGACAGGCTGCACGTCTCGAAGTCAGGCTGTTTGGCGCGTTTGTCGGTTTCGGTCGACACCAGAAACGCCCCGATTGATCAACTTTTAGATTCGTCTGCCGGTTTCGGTCGACGTAAGAACCATCTCATTAAGGCCGATTTTTCAGAATTGGATGTTGATTGTCAAATACATGAGCAGAAAGCGTTTTTTGGTAGCAGGCCTTCTTATCACTGTTTTTTGGGGCTACTCAAAGTTGATGTTGTTGACTCCCGATTATACGGCTGCGATTGCTTTTGTGGGTTTTGTTATCCAATTGTTACTCATTCTGTATTATTACAAAACCGAGAGGTAGTTCTACCGATTTAACGCGTTTTGTTTACTTTCCCCGTCACCGTTCCGGCGACAGGGAGCACGTCCCTTAGGCAAGCGGGTCAGCCCAACCAAACAGGGGTGTAGAGGTTGGAAGTGGCTTGTGTTCAGGGCAGTTTTGCTATCATCCATCAACCCCTGTTGGCGTTGGGTGCATCCCTAAGCTGGAAAGCGTATTTGTGGGCTCCAGTCGACACAAGGCCCGGCTTGAACAGACAGTTTTAAGAGTCTATTTTCAGCTCGTGTGCGACATAATAAACGCCTTGGTTAGGCCACTTTAGGCTACCATTTCGGGCTTGTTTGCGACAGTGCAAACGCCCCGGTCAGGCAAGTCTGTATTGCCAATTCCGACTCTGTGCGAGAGCGCAAAGAAACGCACCAGCCAATGGCTGGGACGTTTCTGCTTTCAAATAAAATACACCAGATTAGGCGATGTAAGGAACAGCTTTAATCAGCCGGATATCGTTGAGTTCAGGCACCGAAATCACATTTTCCGCCGGAACGATGCCCCGGCGAATCCAGTTGGTGACCACGTTGGTACTTTTAACGCCGAAACGTTTAGTGTACTCGGCAATCGTGACCCATTCCCCTAAATCATAGCGAATGCCATTGATGTCCATGAATTTAACGGCCTTTACGATCAGCGCGTCGGTATCAGCCATTAATTCCTCAAAGGTCTGTTTCTTGGTTGTTGCTTGCATGACAGTTTATTGGTTAAGCCGGGGGCTCCTGCCCGGTTAGTAATTTACTCTTTTTCTAAGGCTTCAATGACCTTGCTAAGTAGATTAATTCGGTCAAGTACTCGGTTAATTTCGCTCTCCGTCATGTTATCCGAATTATCGCGTAGGTATTGGCGCAGGGCGGCTCGTTGCATACTGAGGTCAAAAATTTGCTGCTGTTTTTTATCCACCCCTCTTGTGTTTTGTTTTATCAAAGCTAATGCCTGTTCCTTTATGGAACAAATGCTTAGGCAATTGTTTCTCAAAATTTTCGGTTATTTTAGGCATAGAAACGCCCGGCCCAATGCCCCAATCAGTTAGGCAGTTTGTTCGGTGACAGGGAGCACGTCCCGAGGGTAATGTTTGAAGCCCAACCAAACGAGGGTGTAAAGGTTCAAACGGTTCGTGTTTAGGCACGTAGTTTGCCCACCATCAGCACATGGAGGTGTTGGGTGTACAGCAATAAGTCGTGCATGTTTGCCGTCGTCTCGGCGACAGACCGCACGTTCTGGAAGGTAGCGTTTTTATTTTTGTTTCGGGTTGCGGTCGACAAGGCAAACACCCTAATAAGGTACTTTCTCTTAACACTAACTTAGTCACATGAAAAGCCAGAAAATAGAAGAAATGAGCAATGAGGCTTTGCTCAAACACAAAAAAACAACAGAACTCGCAACGGGTATGTTGGCTGGGGCGCTTTCGATACTGCTAGTTATGACCGTGTTTTTGACAATCAAAAAAGGACTTCATGCAACGAGCATCTCTCTGGGCGTAATTCCTTTTGCATTCATGCCAATACTAATTATTAACTGGAACAATTTAAAAGCAATAAAGAAAGAACTCAACTCCAGACAAAACGTGGTTTGAGGAGTAACTTGGTGATTCTGGCCATGCGCTGCGTAAGCGGGTCGCTGAGTCATGTTTAGGCTTGCAGATCGGGCTTCGGTTGGCAATACGAATGTTTGAACAAGTCCATTTAGTATACTTAAGTATTGTTTATGATCGGTAGCTCTCGCCTTTGCCAGGTCGCCAAAATGATCTCAGCCATAGGCCACCCTCTTGTGGTTTTGCCGGTGATATTCAGCAGTTTGGCTTTTCGATATTTACCGGTTGCGAAAGCAGCGATAGCTTCAACAGTACTTATTGGCGCAGTCATTTTGCCCATTACGTGGCATAACTACAGTAAAGTTAAACGAGGACGATACGCAGATTTCGACCTCTCCAACCAAACACAACGGGCTGGCTTCTATCCCATTGTGCTTCTTTTTAGTGGGCTTTTCACCCTATTCCTGATTTCAACTAGCCCTTACCAGCCTTTCAACCGTGGAGCCGTTTGTTTCTTTCTGTTGCTCACGGGTTCGTATGCAATCAACATTTTTCTTAAAGTATCGCTGCACACGGCTGTCAGCTTTTTTCTGGCTTGTGCTTTGTTTGGTTTGGATGAGTATCTGGGTGTGTTAATGGGTCTTTTTTCCGTTCTGATAGCCGTTTCCAGGCTTGTGCTGAAAAGGCACAGTTTACCCGAGATTATAGCCGGTGTTTTGATTGGCCTGGTAGCGGGTGCTAGTTTATAGGGTGAGTTGATTCGTTCCGGATGAGTTAGTGCGCGACAGGTAGCGCGTCCCCGAGCCATCGGGCAGTCCGTTGGGGAACTTCGGCTTACACGCCGAACGCCTGAGTAAGTCAAGTTGGAGTGCTTTCATTTCCGACTCCGTTAGACAAAGGGTACGCCCCCTAATGGGCAGTTCAGGGTAGGCAGCGATTAGACCAAAGCCCATCGCATTTTATGGGGTACATTGTTTAATTATTGATCGACATTATTCTGTTCATAATTTCCATGACGACGAGCTATACATCCATGACGATAAGTAGGATAAACGTATCCGTTCAATCTGATTCAGATGTTGTATCCTGATATTGCACACGAGTTGATCGAACGTCGAGCGTATGACCTTCGCGTTAGGCAGCAACTTATCACAGAAGGAAAGCTGTTTGGTGGATATAACCCGGAAATGGAAACCGTGCATCTCGATAACGCCCGGCGACTTCGGGAAATAATGGCTCAGATTGGTTGGCCAGCTCAGGAACAAGTTGGAGAGGATGCCAGTCAGGCAGCCTGGTTAATTGTCCAACATGCCATCAGTTTACCATCGCTCATGAAAAGCGCTCTTGCGTTAATGAACGAGCAGAAAAAGACAAGGACGATCGACCCTGTTCGTTTGGCATTTCTGTCAGACCGAATTGCCATGTATGAGAATCGTCCCCAATCTTACGGTACTCAGTTTGTCCATGACGATCAGGGCCAACTTATACCTTATTCGATTGCCGATTCAATCGACCACGTGAATCAACGTCGTCGGAAGTTAGGCTTAAACACCATTGAGGAACGGTTAAGCGAATTGACAGCTCAATTGAGCGTTGAACAGAAAAAACAGCCAACGGCAGAGGAAAGGCAACTGGAGCGGGCGGAATATGATGCCTGGCGCAGAAAAGCAGGATGGATTTCCACTTAGCTAAAGACGTATCACGTCGACCGTTTGATAAGTGCAAACGTAGTTGAGCAAGCGAAAGCCCTATTTTAGAGCTAAGTAAGCCAACAGGAGAGACCGAAAGCTCTACCTGCAGATGTCTGGGAATATCCGGGAAGGGGCTGACAAGTAGTTTCACCAAACAGCCAGCGTCAGAAAGTTGGTCATCCGGACTGCTTAAGCTGGCTTGCGTACGTAGCACACAGATAGCCTTGTGCAAACAAGGCTTAAACGAGAATCAAATGGGGTACTTCATTACATGTCTACTTGGCATTGCCTGTCTTCTGGGCTCCCTGTATCTTTTTTCCACATCCATGGACCTGATTAAGACGGGAAACCGTACCATGGCCACCGTTGATGAACTGCAGAAGGAGAGAGGCAAAAAAGGAAGGTACACATACAGGCCCATTTTTAAATTCACTACCGTTACGGGTAAAGAAATCCATTACGAATACAGCATTGCCAGCTCTCCACCTGATTGGGCCGTGGGTGATAAAGCGACGATTATTTACCCGACCAACAATCCGGAAGATGCACTCGTCCTAACCTATTTTGGGGCCTTCCGATGGGCCATCATTTTGTTAGCCATTGCGGCTCCACTGCTTATTATTGGGGGTGGCTATTTTGTGTTTGGCCTTTACGCGAAGCAATATTTAGTATGAGTAGTTGATAGAATTGGCCTGAGGTGGGGTAATTTTCTGGCAATAGACTCTTTCTCTTCAGGATGATGTGTTCAGTTTGGCAGTCAGGAAAGAACAGCAGTTGAGCTTTGAGTAATTAAGCCAACTAGTTAATGACAACGCCATGACAAAATACATACTACCGAAGCCATTCACTTAACTCAAATTGACCAGGAAATAAACGATGAATTGTAAATCTTTACCCATTCTGATTGCCGTACTAGCTGTGTTATGTGGTTGCCAGTCAAAAGAAACGTCGAACCCAATCGTTGGCACCTGGGAACTGGTTTCGGCCACTTCCACAGAAAAAGATACGTCGTTTTCTACCTTCGATCCGACGCACAAAATGATCAAGATTATTAATGCAGATCATTTCTCATTCCTGAATCATAAACTCAGGCCGGGAAACGATTCGTCTTCCAATGAATTCAGCGGAGGGGGCGGCAAGTACACCTTAACGGATAGTGTATATACAGAACACCTGGATTATTTTACCAATAAGCAGTGGGAGGGCAACACCTTCAAATTCGTGGTTAAAGTTGCCAACGATACATTAACTCAAAAAGGCGTTGAAAAGCTTGACAAACTCGGTATCGACCGGGTTATTGTTGAAAAATACAAACGAGTCACTGAGTAATTTTGGTCAATAGAATGACAACGTATAAATCAAAGATAGGCCCTGAATTAGCTATCCCGCTATCCCTGCTTCTGGGCGGAGAAGGTGCCCTCATGATTTATAATAGAAGTTGGCCCGGCTTACTCATTATAATCGTCGTTTCGTTATTTATCGCTCATTTATTTTTGACGACTTATTATCAAATCGACGGAAGAACGCTAACAATACGTAGTGGATTTCTGCTAAATAAGTCGCTTGACATCAGTGCGATCAGGAAAATTGAAGAAACTCGTAATCCTCAAAGTTCACCCGCAATTTCGTTAGATAGACTTGAGATCTGGTACAATAAGTTCGACAGTGTGCTTGTTTCGCCGAAGGATAAAATAGGCTTTATTCGTGAACTGACCGCGCTAAATCCTGCTATTGACGTTCGGCTTAAAAGCCATAATTGGGAAGGTGTTTACCAAAGATAATCCAAGTTGCAAAATACCGGGGCAGTCCCTACAGGACTGTTTCGTAACTGGAATTAATTTCAGTTACGAAACAGTCAAATTTTACAAATTCACCGGCGGGTTTCTACAGTGATATAGGGACCGCTACAACGGTTGTGTCCCAACCCATGTACATCGTGGTCGTTTTGGCGTCTTTCTTTGCAAACTGGATCGAGAAGTTTTCAAGTGGGGTTTCCGCTTTCTGCACGGGCACCGTTACTCGCGCCACATCCAGGGCCGGGTTATAGCTGTAAGCACCCCACTGATCAACGTCGGAGCTGATGATGATCGTCCAGTCTTTTTCGGTTGGGATTGTCAACAGGGCGTAGCTGCCAGCCGGTATTTTTTTGCCCCCGATCGTCACATCCTGGTAAAATTTGATCTCAGGTGCTTCGTTTGCACCCGCCCGCCACACTTTGTCGTAAGGAACCAGTTTGCCAAAAATCTCCCGACCATTTTTTGCCGGCCGGTTGTAGATGATCCGAACCATGGCTTTATCGTTGCCAATTTTGGCGGGAGCAAATTTCCGGTCGTGGGCATAGTCGTCCGGGTAATAGGCCATGTCCATGGGCGTCTTGTCGAGACCTCTGAAGGTTTGGGCGTTCGTTGCGCCAATTGTCAGGCAAAATATGCCGAAAAGGAGAGCTACTTTCTTCACGATATGTTGAAATGAATAATGGATTTGTAAGCTTATTCAACCGTTACGGATTTTGCCAGGTTCCGGGGCTGGTCTACATTGCGTCCGCGCATCACGGCAATGTCGTAGGCCAGTAATTGCAGCGGAACGACCGATACCAGCGGCACAAGAATCTCATGGACTTTAGGGATTTCAATGGTGAAATCGACCATGCCGGGCAGCTGTGTATCGCCTTCAGTGGTGATGGCAATGACGCGGCCTTTGCGCGCTTTCACTTCCTGAATATTCGACACCACTTTTTCGTAGGAGCTGTCTTTCGTGGCAATCACCACCACGGGCATATCTTCGTCGATGAGGGCAATAGGGCCGTGTTTCATTTCGGCGGCTGGATAGCCTTCCGCATGGATGTAGCTGATCTCTTTCAGCTTCAGCGCCCCTTCCAGCGCGACGGGGAAATTCAGGCCCCGACCCAGGTAAATGAAGTTTCGGGCGTAGGTGAAAATATAGGCAATTTCCTTGATCTTATCGGCGGCCTGCAACACTCGCTCAACCTTCGCCGGAATGCTTTCCAGCTCCGCCAGCAACTGTCGGAACAGGGAGTCGGAAATCGTGCCTTTGCGTTTTGCTGCGGCCAGGGCCATGAGCGTGAGCACCGTTACCTGGGCCGTAAACGCCTTTGTACTGGCCACCCCAATCTCGGGTCCGGCATGGGTGAAGGCGCCGGCATGGGTAGCCCGCGCAATGGATGAACCTACGACATTACAAACCCCAAAAATCGTTGCTCCTTTCGACTTGGCCAGTTCAATGGCGGCCAGGGTATCGGCTGTTTCACCCGATTGCGAAATGGCGATCACAATGTCGCCCTCCTTGATGATAGGATTGCGGTACCG
This sequence comes from Spirosoma radiotolerans, assembly GCF_000974425.1. Lineage (NCBI taxonomy): Bacteria > Pseudomonadati > Bacteroidota > Cytophagia > Cytophagales > Cytophagaceae > Spirosoma > Spirosoma radiotolerans. The sequence goes on along the minus strand of NZ_CP010429.1, from coordinate 5,929,969 downwards.
AAATTCCGACGCGTATTCCACTTCGACCGGAATGCGGGCCAATTCTTCAAAAATATATTCGGCTACCAGGCCCGCATGCCAGGACGTACCACAGCCAATAATAACGATCCGCTTGGATTTGGCCAGCTTATCCAGGTAATCACGCAAACCACCTAGTTGCAGCGTACCGTCGTCGGCTTTCACGCGACCACGCATGGAATCGGCAATGGAGCGGGGTTGCTCAAAGATTTCCTTGAGCATAAAATGGTCGAAGCCACCTTTTTCGATAGCCTCCAGTTCCAGCTCTACTTTGTGCACATAAGGCGTTGTGGTGGTGTTATCGAGCGTCACAACGGTCAATTCGCCATTTTTGATGACGGCTACTTCGTAATCGTTGAGGTAAATAACATCTTTCGTGTACTCAACGATGGGTGTGGCGTCGGATGCCAGAAAAAACTCGTTCTCGCCAACACCAATAACCAGCGGGGAGCCTTTGCGGGCTGCTATTAGCTGGGTTGGATCGGTTTCGTTCATGATCACGATGGCATAGGCCCCCACAACTTCCTGCAAGGCCAGCCGTACGGCTTCTTCGAGGGTGCCCCCATTGTTTTCCCAGATATCTTCAATAAACTGCCCCAGCACTTCTGTATCGGTTTCGCTACTAAAGGTGTGGCCTTTTTTGAGTAACGCCTGCTTGATGGCGGCATAATTCTCGATAATGCCATTATGGATAATGGCCAGTTTCCGATGGAAAGAAAAGTGCGGGTGGGCGTTCACATCGTTGGGTTCGCCGTGTGTAGCCCAGCGGGTGTGTCCCATGCCGATGCCGGAATGAACGTCTTTGCCCGCTAATTCCTGCTCCAGAGCAGCCACTTTCCCTTTTTTCTTGAACACAGTTAAGCCATGGTCATTCATCAACGCCACGCCTGCGCTGTCGTAGCCCCGATATTCGAGACGTTTGAGCCCTTTTATTACTAATGGACACGCTTCCCGGTATCCTACATAAGCCACAATGCCACACATACCTTGTTTGCCACCGGAACGCCGGTGCGTTTATCTGTTAAAATGGAAAGAAATGAAAAGACGCCAGCAGCTATCTTATTTCGAGGGTAAATTAAACGTAAAAAGCCGGAAATTTCCGGCTTTTTACTGAGTCGTTTGCAGGACTCCATTTTAATAAATTTTAATAAACAGATTCCTTATCAATGTTGGGCAACGGCCTTGTGTGTTAACCCGCTAACTGCGTGTACAGATTGTAATAGCGGTCGGTTACGTCCTCATCATCGACCGTATCGAATTTATGTTCCGGGAAATCCGTCAGGATCGCGTTAAGGCTTTCGCTGGTTTCTTCTTCTGCCCGAACAACGGCGTCGGCGTAGGTCGAACCAATACGAATAAAACCTTCAAAATCAGCCGTTTTTAATTCGGCCAACATCTCATCGTCAATGTCCATCATGCGGGCCTTTTCGATGATGTCGCCTTCAAAACGGTGCTCAAACGAGTTATTATACACGGTAAAAACAGACTTCGTGTCCTTGAACATCGGGTCGTTTTTGTAGGTGGTTTTAAGGTACAGCGGGATCAGGGCTGTCATCCAGTCATTGCAGTGAACAATATCGGGTGCCCATCCTAGTTTCTTAACCGTTTCCAGAACACCTTTGCAGAAGAAAATCGCCCGCTCGTCGTTATCGTCGTAGAATCGGTTTTCTTTGTCATGGAAAACATACTTTCGTTGAAAATAGTCTTCATTATCAATAAAGTACACTTGCAATTTAGCCGTTGGGATTGACGCAACCTTGATAATCAGCGGTTTTTCATCATCACCTACGGCAATGTTAATCCCCGACAACCGTACCACTTCGTGCAACCGGTTTTTACGCTCGTTGATGAGACCGAAGCGAGGCACCAGAATTCTAATCTCCATCCCACGCTCCTGCATGGCCTGCGGCAATTTGCGGACGAAATCAGCGACGTCAGACGTTTTCAGGAAAGGATTGATTTCGCTGGCGACATAGAGGATGCGAAGTTTGCTCATAAATAGGGAAAGCGTGTGTGTTGTCTGAGTGAACCAAAAAACTTGCAAAATTATACAAATTTTTCCCGTATTTCAATACATTTTGTGCAAAAAAGATACAGTTGCCGTATCATTGCAACCCCAAAAAAAACTCGTCAGTTATGCATCGTTTCGACACGGTTTCTGCGCTTCGCCACCACCTGAATTCCCTTCGTTCCGAAAAGACAATTGGCTTTGTGCCAACCATGGGGGCCTTGCATGAAGGGCATATTACGCTCATCGATGCGGCTCGTTCAGCGAACGATGTGGTGGTGAGCAGCATCTTCGTCAATCCGACCCAATTCAATAATCCCGACGATCTGGCTCGCTACCCGCGCACGCTGGAAGAGGATTGCCAGAAGCTGGCAGCCGCCGGTTGTGAGGTTGTTTTTGCCCCCTCGGTAGCCGAAATGTATCCCGAGCCAACTACGCTGCGGCTCAATTTTGGCGATCTGGAAACGGTCATGGAAGGGGCTTTCCGGCCGGGGCATTTTAATGGAGTAGGCACGGTGGTTGCCAAACTCTTCAACATTGTACAGCCCGACAAGGCATACTTCGGCCAGAAAGACCTGCAGCAAGTGGCTGTTATTCGGCGGCTTGTGCGCGATCTGAGTTTTTGCGTCGAGCTGGTTCGGTGCCCAACCGTTCGTGAGAGCGATGGGCTCGCCATGTCATCGCGCAATCGCAATCTTACCGACACGGAGCGGGAGCAGGCTACGGCCTTATTTAAAGCCCTTACGCTGGCCCACGATCTGCTGGTGGAAGGGCACAGCACCGCGCAGGCGAAAGCGGCTGTAACGGGCTTTTTTACGGGTAATTCCCATTTCCGGTTAGAGTACGTCGAAATCGTCAATGCCGATACGCTACAGCTAGCCAGCGAGGTGCTGGCGCCCGGCCAAACGGCCATCTGCCTGGCGGCCCATTTGGGAAAAGTCAGGCTGATCGACAACCTGGTGTTTTGAGCGGGAACCGGCAAACGCTAGGAAAGGTCTGTATGTAGGTCAATTATCCGGGTTTGCTACCCGCCAAGCTGTTTGAAAAACCAGCGTTGCCCGTTTCTGCAAGAGCTCATAGTTGATCTTGTCGGCGGTATAGGAGGGCTGGTGATAATCGGGATGTTCGCCATCTGTGAAAAACAGGACAGGTATACCTATCTTGGCGAAAGCTGGTCAGGGCGGTTTATGATAGACGGGTCGTATTGGTCAATCCACAATCCGAAACACCATCTTCGCTTTTTCTCTCGATAAGGCATTAAAGTGCCACCACTCGAATTCGATGGGACTGAATCCACCCTGTCGCATGGCCGTTCGGAGAATCTGCCGATTGTCGATTTGCTGCTGTGTTAGTTTGCCAGCTTTAAGCAGTTCGTTTTCGCGGGAAGGATACGCCAGTTCACCAAAAAAATCGTACTTGGTACCCATATCGAGCGGCTTGCCGTCCTGATTCGCTACGGTTAGGTCAACCGCGCAGCCGTAATTATGAATGGAGCCTTTTCGAGGGTCGGCTACGTATTTCTGGCGTTCGTTTTCGGGCAAATCGGGGAGAGCGTTCCAAAGCTTCCATTGCGCCGTACGGGGGCGTGCCGCATCGTACACCAGCAGACGGAGGGTGGGGTGGTGAGCCTGTAAGTACTTGCTGGCTTCGGCGAGTTTCTGGGCGGCCATCGGTTGCATGTATGCGCGCGTCAGATCGCCATACACGTCTTTACCAACGAAATTATCCGTTGTCGAATACTTTAAGTCAACCAGAATGGTCGGATCCACTTTCTGCACATCCACGAGGCCCTGTTTGGCCATAGTGGCTTCGAAGGATTGCGACCGGGCGACTAGGTGAACGAGTGAAAAAAGAGCGAATAAAATAGGATTGAGCCGCATTACTTTAGTCGTGCAAAATTGGTTTGAGCCAAATGTTCGTGTAAACTTACAGGATTTATAAACGGATTGGTGCGAACAACCATGTGGTATTTCACGACTTATTCTCATACGCTTTCGCCCGTTCCCTTTCCTGCTCGTTATAACCAATGGCCTTAAATTACATTTGGGTTGCCTTTTTTGTGATTGCTTTTCTGGTGGCGCTAGCCAAACTGATCTTTCTGGGCGATACGGAAATATTTAAACTTATTGTCGAAGGCCTGTTCGATTCCTCAAAGGTGGCGGTCATGGATATTGCTCTGCCCTTGGCGGGCGTAATGACGTTCTTTCTGGGATTACTGAACATTGGCGAGAAAGCAGGAGCCATTAACTTTATGGCCCGGATTATTGGCCCCTTCTTTCACAAGCTTTTTCCGGAAGTACCACGAGATCACCCGGCCAATGGGCAGATGATCATGAATTTTTCGGCCAACATGCTGGGGCTGGATAATGCCGCAACGCCCTTCGGCTTGCGAGCCATGGCCAGTTTGCAGGAACTAAATCCGACCAAAGAAACGGCTTCAAACGCCCAGATTATGTTTCTGGTGCTGCATACATCCGGGCTGACGATTATTCCGCTCAGCATCATGGCCCAACGGGCTATTTTGGGGGCCAAAGATCCGTCAGACATATTCATTCCCTGCCTGATCGCGACGTATGTGGCCACCGTGGTGAGTATGATTGCTGTAGCCGTAAAACAGCGTATCAATCTGATGAATAGTACGGTGTTAGGCTGGTTGGGCGGTATTACCAGCCTGATCGGTTTAGCGTTGTGGTTTCTGTCGACCAAAACAAAAGAAGAAATCGAAGTTATCTCGAAAGTGACGGGCAACCTGATTCTGATGCTTATCGTGGTGTCGTTTCTGCTCGGGGCCATGCGCAAGAAAGTAGACATTTTCGACGCCTTTATTGAAGGCGCTAAAGGGGGCTTCGAAACGTCGGTACGCATTATTCCTTATCTGGTCGGCATGCTGGTGGCCATTGGCGCCTTCCGAAATTCGGGCGCAATGGATTACGTGATCGACGGACTGAAATATGTCTTTAGCCTGACGGGGCTGAACACTGAATTTACCGATGCTTTACCGGTGGCGTTGATGCGCCCGCTGAGTGGTTCGGCATCACGAGCGCTGATGATCGACGCCATGAAACAATTTGGGCCCGATTCGTTTGTTGGCCGGTTGGCCTGTATGTTTCAGGGGGCCGCCGACACGACCTTTTACATTGTTGCCCTGTACTTTGGCTCGGTCGGCATCCGCCATTCGCGTTATGCTATTCCATTTGGGCTATTTGCTGATTTAATGGGCGTCATTGCCGGTATTGCCTTGGGATATTTCTTCTTTCATTGAGCAAAAAACAGGATAAACGTGTTCCTTATTCAGGTAACTAACTCAACAAACGAACCGCTCCGGCGGACTGACGAATGAACATTAACCAGGTACGGGAAAAACTCCATCTGCTGATCGATGAGGTTGACGACATCTATGTGCTGAATGGCTTATACCGCAACTTACTGTCGGATAAACAACAGCGCGAAGCCTACGAAAAAGACCAATTGGAAAAGACCAGAAAGCACGGTCGGTCATCAGGCCAACGCTAGCGTGTCAATCGCTTAAGCGAGGCCACCCACCGTCAGGGCAATAATGATGGCATTGAAACCAAAGGATAGCAACCCATGAGCCAGTGCCGTTCGGCGCATGGATTTTGAACTAATGGAAACGTCGGACACCTGACTGGTCATCCCAATCACAAACGAAAAATAGGCAAAGTCCAGATAGTCCGGTTCTGAATCGTCCGGAAAGTCCAGCCCACCGGGTTTGTTTTTTTGCTTTTTATCATTGCCATAGTATACATGGGCGTAACGGAGTGTAAAAACCGAATGCACCAAAAACCAGGCACTGGCAATAGCCGAAATAGCCAGTAATCGGTTTCGCGGCCATTCCGGACTGTTTTTGTCGGCCGAATCCAGCAGGACGATGACGGCATAGAGACTGGCTATGGCGGCCACGACCACGAAGGCCAGAATCAGGGTTCGGCTCGAATCTTCCAGTTGGGATAGCTTAGGCAAATCGCGCGGGTGAGCAACGCTGATGCTTATCCACATGAGTACTAAAATCGTCATCGCAAACGAGACCCAGGCAAGGGTAAAGTGGGCAGGTAAGGTGAAATTTCCCGGAACCACGAAGTAAGATATTGCCGACATGGCCAGGCCAATCAGTAAGCGATAATGGGAGTCGAGACGAGCAATTGAGTTTATTAGGTTTGTTCTCATTGGTTGGGAAAAGGCCGGGCGAAAAGCGAAGTACGTCCTTCGTAGCATACGCCCCAAATTTTCGGTTGCTGATGGTGCCGATTGTATCTTTACGACATCAACGAACGGAAGCCACTATGTCGTCTTCACCGGCGCAATACCATGTTGTTCGAATAGGTACCGGAACCGAGCCTCTTTCCAAATCGCAGAAAGAATTTAACCGGTTAACCCAAAAAATTGAACAGCTCACAACAGAACTACACGAACTGCGTGGCGTTTCGGACCATATTCAGCAGCGGGTTCAAACCGATTATCACCCGTTGATTGATCAATACAGTCGGCTACAAGCCGATTTGGTGCGGCTGTTCGATCGGGCCTATGCAAGTGAGGAGACGACAAAAACAGAGAGAAAGAAACTTGCCGAATTGATTCGAAGCATGGCCTCTGATCTGATATCAGTGCATGGTATAGACAGCCTCAAGCTCATTTATGACAAGTATAATCTGCCGGAATTCAGTAATGATCAGGAGTTGGCCAACACAGGAGAAGCCTATTCTGGTACGAATGACGACGTTGAGGAGTACATAACGCAGCAGGAGGCTGCCGAAGCCGAACGTCAGCGGCAACGGGCTAACAAACCAAAGTCGGCCAAACAACTGGAACGGGAGGCCAAAAAACGGGCCGATGAGCAGAAAACCACCAAAGCCGTTCGGACGCTATACATGGATCTGGTCAAAGCGTTCCACCCCGACCGCGAACCCGATGAAGCCGAAAAAGTGCGCAAAACCGAAATCATGCATCGTGTGATAGCCGCTTATGAGACGAGCGATTTACTGGCACTTTTCCGTTTGCAACTGGAATTTGAGCGGATCGACCAGGCGCATCTGGAAGCCCTCGCCGAAGATCAGCTAACGTACTATAACAAGATTCTGCGGCAGCAGGCGCACGAACTGGAAGCCGAGTGTCTGGCACTCCGGAAGGAACTGGCGGCCATGACGGGGAAGTCAACGTTTGCTGCCGGGTCACTGGTTGGGTTCGAGTTCAGTCTCAACAGCGACATTGCTCAACTGAAGCGGGACATCAAACAACTCAAACAGGATGTGAAAGCACTGGCCAGCCTGAGTGTTCTGAAACAATGGCTGAAAGGTTACCGGTAATGTGAAAGAGCGTTTAGGGCTAATTTTAACTCGGTTAGATAAGACGTGAATGCGTCAACTACTTTCTTTCGTGTTACTGAAGTGATAAACGGGCCTATAAAGACAGCCTCAATAGTAGCTAAATCCGAAGGTGTGAGTTCATAAGGGGTTAAGTAACCGTTTTTGGCAACAGTTATTATAAAGCTAGTTTCTGCAATATTCCCTGAAAAAGCTGTCTTCTCCAATGATTATACAGGGCAGGGCAATTTTTTCAAAATTTTCAACAATCTTGCTATATTATTTGGCCGTCTTGTAGCCTGAAGCCGCTTTTGTTGAGAATCATGAAAGAGTATATCCGACCCATTCACCGTTTGCTTGTCGCTAACCGGGGCGAAATAGCCATTCGCATTATGCGGGCTGCCACCGAGTTGGGCATCACGACCGTTGCCGTTTACACTTACGAAGATCGGTATTCGCTCCACCGCTATAAGGCCGATGAAGCGTACCAGATCGGGCGCGATGAGGACCCATTGAAACCGTATCTGGATGTTGAAGGCATTATTCTACTGGCTAAACGGCATAAAATCGATGCCATCCACCCTGGATATGGCTTTTTATCAGAAAATGTAAAACTGGCAACACGGTGTCGTGAAGAGGGAATAATTTTCATCGGTCCTTCACCCGAAGCCATGGACGCGCTGGGCGATAAAGTGCGGGCGAAAAATCTGGCAACCAAAGCAGGCGTACCGCTCATTCCGGATTCGCGCGAAGAAAACATGTCGCCCGAGTTCGCCCTGACGGAGGCTCAGCGAATTGGTTTTCCGATCATGGTTAAAGCGGCTGCCGGTGGTGGTGGTCGGGGTATGCGCGTGGTGCGGCAGGCCGAAGAGTTTGAAAAGGCTTTTGCCGAAGCCAAAAACGAAGCCCGAAATGCCTTTGGCGACGATACGATTTTCCTGGAAAAATTCATCGAAGAGCCTAAGCACATTGAAGTGCAGCTACTGGGCGATCAGCACGGAAATATCGTTCACCTCTATGAGCGCGACTGCTCGGTACAACGGCGGTTTCAGAAGGTTGTTGAAGTGGCGCCGTCGTTTGGACTCCGGCAGGACACTAAGGATAAACTCTACGCATATGCGCTGCAGCTAGGCCGGGCTGTTAATTACTCCAACGCCGGAACGGTAGAGTTTCTGGTCGATAAAGCCGAGAATATTTATTTCATCGAGGTGAATCCCCGGATTCAGGTCGAGCATACGATTACGGAGGAAATAACTGGTATCGACATCGTCAGAACGCAGATTCTGATTGCGATGGGGTATCAGCTTTCCGACAATGGAATTTACATCAATCATCAGGATGATGTGCCCCTCAATGGATACGCCATCCAGTGTCGGATTACAACCGAAGACCCTGCCAATGGGTTTAAGCCTGACTTTGGGACCATAACCGCGTACCGCAATGCAGCCGGATTTGGCATCCGGCTTGACGAAGGAAGTAGCTACGCGGGCATGAAAATCTCGCCCTACTTCGATTCGATGATCGTAAAGGTTTCGGCACGGGGGCGTACGCTGAAAGGGGCGACCCAACGGCTGACACGAGCACTGGTCGAGTTCCGGATTCGGGGCGTTAAAACCAACATCGGCTTCCTGCTGAACGTAATCAGCAACCCGGTTTTTCAACGGGGCGAAGCGCGGGTGTCGTTTATTGAAACCCACCCCGAACTGTTCGATTTTCGCAAGCCACAGGACCGCTCGACACGGGTACTCAACTACCTGGCCGACGTGATTGTAAATGGTAATCCAGAGGTTAAGAAAAAAGACGATAGCAAAGTATTCAGAACGCCCATTGTGCCGTCGTTCGATGTTTACGGCCAGTATCCGTCGGGCAATCGCGACCGGTTGAAGGAACTGGGGCGGGAGAACTTCACGAAGTGGGTAACCGACCAGAAGTCCGTTCTGTATACCGATACGACGTTCCGCGATGGTCACCAGTCGTTGCTGGCAACGCGCGTCCGGACGCAGGATTTACAGAAAGTGGCCGAAGGATTCGCTAAAAATCACCCGGAGCTTTTCTCGATGGAAGTCTGGGGCGGAGCAACCTTCGATGTGGCCATGCGCTTCCTATATGAAAGCCCCTGGAAACGTCTGGAGGCTCTGCGCGAAGCCATGCCGAACATGCTGCTGCAAATGCTGTTCCGTGGGTCCAATGCTGTGGGCTACTCGGCTTATCCGGATAACCTGATCGAGAAATTCGTTGAGAAGTCGTGGGAAACGGGCATCGACGTGTTCCGGATTTTTGACTCGCTCAACTGGGTTGAAGCCATGAAGGTGAGCATGCGGGCGGTGCGCGAACGGACGGATGCACTCTGCGAAGCCGCCATCTGCTACACGGGAGATATGCTGGCCCCAAATCAGAAAAAATACACGCTCCAGTATTACCTGGATATGGCCCGTCAGCTAGAAGACGAAGGCGCCCATCTGCTGGCCATTAAGGACATGGCTGGTTTGCTGAAGCCCCTGTCGGCCGAAGTGCTGGTGCGGGAGTTGAAGCAGGCGGTGAGCATTCCAATTCACTTGCACACGCACGACACACCAGGCATACAGGCCGCTAGCTATTTAAAAGCCATCGACGCTGGTGTCGATATTGTCGATTGTGCCCTCGGGGCCTTGTCGGGCCTGACATCGCAGCCGAATTTTAACTCAGTCGTTGCCATGATGCAGGGACACGAGCGGGAGTGCAAAACGAATTTAGCGTCGCTGAATGCTTATTCGAACTATTGGGAAGATGTTCGGGAATACTATTATCCTTTCGAGTCGGGTATGAAGGCGGGAAGTGCCGAAGTATACGATAATGAGATTCCGGGTGGTCAGTATTCGAACCTGAAACCGCAGGCCATCGCTACAGGATTGGGCGATAAGTTTGAAACCCTGAAAAAGAATTACTCAGTTGCCAATCAGCTCTTTGGCGACATTGTGAAAGTAACACCTTCGTCAAAAGTAGTGGGCGATATGGCTATTTTCATGACAGCCAATAACCTTACCGCCAATGATGTCCTGACGCGTGGTGAGTCGCTGTCCTTTCCTGAATCGGTAAAAGATTTGATGAAAGGTATCCTGGGCCAGCCGGTTGGTGGTTTTCCGGAAGACATTCAACACGTCGTTCTGAAAGGAGAACAGCCAATTACTGGCCGCCCGAATGAGCATCTGAAACCCATTGACTTTGATGCTGATTTTAAGGCCTTCCAGGAGAAATATCCGCAGTGCGATGGCTTCTTGGATTATCTGTCCTACCAGATGTATCCGAAAGTGTACGATGATTATTACAAAGCCAATGTGCAATATGGCAATGTCAGCATCATTCCAACGCCCGCCTTTTTCTATGGCCTGAAAGAAAATGAGGAGATTTTGATCAACATCGAGGAGGGGAAAAATATCCTTGTCCGGTTGTTATTCAAATCGGAACCAGATGAGTTTGGGATGCGAACGATTACCTTCGAACTGAACGGCCAGAGCCGGCAGGTACAGGTCCGGGACCGGGCTTCGAAGGTGGAAAAAGCCATGAACGCCAAGGTAAGCAAAGCCGGTGATGTGGGTGCACCTTTGCAGGGTCGGCTAACGCGGATACTGGTTAAAGAAGGGGATGTTGTGAAGAAAAACCAGCCGCTCTTCGTCATTGAAGCCATGAAAATGGAAAGCATCGTGGCCGCTTCCAAAGAAGGGAAAGTAGCAAAAGTTGTACTGAAGGAAGCAACAACTGTTGAGCAGGACGACTGCGTGATTGAGCTAGCTTAATTCTGTCAGTAATATCCTGGATCAATGTGTATAAAACAGCCTCCGGCTGTTTGTGGGTAGGCGACTATAATATGGCCCTTATCCACAAACAGCCGGAGGCTGTTTTATACAACAGGTGTTCTACATTTGCTTATTCCCGATGAACGTCTTTAAAGCGTAACATGTCGCCCAGCCGTAATTCCTTCTCTTCATCAAACCCGCAGGTTGAGCGGAATTCCGTCGCCCTGGCCACCCGATTTCAGGTAATAACCTCGTATTACGCCTTGCTCAATAAAATAAATTCGGTCAGAGATCTGGCCCGGCTGTAAGAGCCAGTGTCTGCGGGGCAGGGCTTCTCGATGAAGGATCTTTTGTAATGTAGTTTTTAGATCTGCTGACGCCGGCCAAAACGCGTCAATGACTGCTATAAGTTGTTCCATTTGTGTTGAATTCTTCTTGTAACGTTGTAACAATCATACTTTTATCGCAATTTACTGTTCTAACTAAACCGCCTTTTTAGTATAGAAAATCGGCCGCCAATACCACCCGTATCAGCTGCTCCTATACCCTTGAGTGAGTCGGATGCCCGCCTGTGGGCTATGCTTGCGCATCTGAGTGCCATACCCGGCTCTTTTGTGTTGATTGGTAGTGTGATTGCCCCGCTCGTTATCTGGCAGATTCAAAAAGAACGGTCGGCTTTTGTCGATTATCACGGTAAAGAAGCCGTTAATTTTCAAATTACGATGGCCATTGCTGCGGCTGTATCGTTTCTGCTTATGATTCTCGTGGTTGGGGTATTCCTGCTCTTTATTGTCGGTGTGGTCTGGCTCGTTTTCACTATTATTGCGGCTGTAAAAGCTAACAACGGCGAGTATTACCGGTATCCATTGACGTTCCGATTTATAGGGTAACTCCCGTTCCGGCGAATATCCGCTATTGATAACTCGTTTTCATATGACTCCTCCCCAACAAAACCCTGAAGGCGCAATTGATGTTGAACTGAGCGAAGAGATCGCCGAGGGTGTTTATGCCAACCTGGCCATGATTGCTCACTCGAACAGCGAATTTATTCTTGATTTTATTCGCCTGATGCCCGGCGTTCCCAAAGCTAAAGTAAAAGCCCGTATCATTCTGACGCCGGAACACGCCAAGCGTCTGCTGGAAGCGCTGCGCGAAAATATAAGCCGTTTCGAAGAAGCCTACGGCGGTATCAATGAGCCCAATGAGTTCCGGTTTCCAACGGGTGGCTTTGGTGGCCCGGTGGGGCAGGCGTAGTGGTTTGTCGTTTACGGTTAGCTGACGTATATCAACGCACATGGGTAGCCTGTGAGGACACAGTCTACGGATACAAAAACTACACACCACAAACTACTAGCCACAAACGAAAAACCCTTTGGCTTTCAAACAGTTTTCCGTATCTTTGCACCTCAAAATTCGGGAGGACTGTTTTTTCGTAAACTAAATTTAGAATGCCTACTATACAACAACTCGTGCGTAAGGGCCGCGAAAAGCTGATCGACAAGTCAAAGTCGCCTGCTTTGGACTCTTGCCCACAACGTCGGGGCGTGTGTACGCGTGTGTACACAACGACGCCGAAGAAGCCGAACTCGGCGCTTCGGAAAGTTGCCCGGGTTCGTTTGACGAACCAAAAAGAAGTTAACGCCTACATTCCGGGTGAAGGTCACAACTTGCAGGAGCACTCAATCGTATTGATTCGCGGTGGTCGTGTGAAAGATCTTCCAGGTGTTCGTTACCACATCGTTCGTGGTGCGCTGGACACGGCTGGCGTAAGCGGTCGCCTGCAAAGCCGGTCGAAATATGGTGCCAAACGGCCGAAACCAGGTCAGGCTCCAGTAAAAGGTGGCAAAGGTGCACCACCAGCAAAAAAGAAGAAGTAAGAGGGATGTATGATATAAGATATATGATGTATGTGCAAAGGCATATACTATACATCTGACATCATACATCATAATTGACTGGGCGTTGGAAGGACTGCGTCCAGAGTAAGATCAAAAATCTGAAGAAATCATGAGAAAGGCGAAACCGCCCAAGCGTTATGTGTTACCCGACCCAAAATACAAAGAGGTCCTTGTAACGAAATTTGTAAACAACCTGATGTACGAAGGCAAGAAGAGCCTGGCGTACTCCATCTTCTACGACGCCCTTGATGTGGTTGCCAAACGCACCAGCGAAAGTGGCTTAGATACATGGAAAAAGGCATTGAACAACGTCATGCCATCAGTTGAAGTAAAAAGCCGTCGTGTCGGTGGAGCTACCTTCCAGGTGCCAACCGAAGTACGGGCAGACCGAAAAGTCGCGGTAGGCATGAAATGGCTTATTAAGTATGCTCGTTCACGTGGTGAGAAAACAATGGTAGATCGGTTAGCCGCCGAAATCGTCGCAGCCGCTAAAGGTGAAGGCGCAGCGGTTAAAAAGAAGGACGATACGCACCGTATGGCAGAAGCCAACAAGGCGTTCTCGCACTTCCGGTTCTAAACCAGATACAACTATACTGGCCAAAATCCCGATGGCCATTAACTTTACAAAAGCTATCCAACATTGGATAGCTTTTGTTGTTTTTGAGCTATATGGCAACTCTAGAAAACGATTACCTGCGCGTCTCGATCCGGCCTGAAGGAGCCGAATTAACATCTATTTTTCATAAGCCAAGCGGTATTGAGCACCTCTGGCAAGCCGATCCAGCGGTTTGGCCTTGGCACGCGCCCAATCTGTTTCCGGTAGTAGGCGGTTGTTTGAACAACCAGTTGCTGATTGATGGGAAAACATACCCGATAGCGCGTCACGGATTTGCCCGGCAGTCTGTTTTTGAGATTACCGAATCCACAAAGACACATGCCATTTTTTCACTGCGGTCAAGTGATACTACACGGGAGCACTTTCCGTACGAATTTGATTTTCAGCTGATTTATGAATTGGATGGGGCTACTCTAACCGTTACGTATCGGCTCGCGAACGAAGACGAGCAACCCATCTATTTTTCGGTAGGCGCTCATCCGGCTTTTGCTGTACCCTTTACACCGGGCGAAGCTTACGAGGAATATTTTGTTGAATTTGAGCGCGAAGAGCCTTTAGAAACGCATATGCTCTCGTCGGTGGGATATTTTACCGGCGAAACAAAGTTAATTCCTACAACAGGTAATCAGCTTCCTTTAACGAAGCACCTGTTTGATGCCGATGCGCTGGTTTTTAAAAATCTTGCATCCCGGCGTGTTGCCATCCGGAGTAATAAGCACGATCATGCTATCCTGGTTTCTTATCCCAAATTTCCTTATTTAGGCCTGTGGGCTAAGCCTGGGGCATCATTTGTGTGCGTTGAACCGTGGCTGGGTTGTGCCGATAGCGAGGGCGCACCTAAGCCGATTCAACAGAAAGAAGCTATTCAGCACGTCGAGGTAAACAAGGTATTTGAAGCAGCTTTTACGATTGAGGTGAGGTAGGGGAGGTTTACAGTTTGTGGTTTGTCTATCCATGGCCTGTGAGAACACAGGCCATGCTCGCGTCAGCAATAGTTCTGACAAAAAAGCCTGTGAGGACACAGGCCATGGATGTCGGGTGCCGTTTATCGTTCGCACCAGCTAACGACAAATTATAAACCAACTACTGCGTCTCGTCCAGAGCCGTAAAGTCCTTAAACGTGCGTTTGAGGGCTTTATCTGTTGCTTCTTTTTTGCTTTGCCAGTTGGCATCCAGCTCCAGAGCGACCAGGCCGCTTAGGCTCATTGAAGTGCGAAAGTCATCTAGTTTCTTGATGAATTCGCCGTTCCGACGGGCCGATTTTAGCGCAAATTCCCGAGCAAATACGTCGCCTTTGTTTTGTAATTCACTGCGTTTGCCTAACACGTAATTATAGCGGTCGAGTAAATCTTTCATCGATTTACCAATAACTTCCGTGGCTTCCAGGGTGCCCATGGTCAAAACTGCGGTGCCACCCACAGCTGAAATAAGACGCCCATTATTCTGTGCCTGCTGGCTGGTACTAGAGCCGGTTACGGCCGGGGTAACACCCGTAACAGCGCCCAGCGAAGCATTTGCTACTGAGCGGTTGCGTTTGCCCCCTTTTGCTCTCTTGTAATCATGCTTTAACTGTTCCTCTTTGTCGCCCAACTGTTCAATCAATCCCCAGGCCTGTACCAGTACCTGACGGTATTGATTGTAGTAATAGCGGTCTTTTTCGGCTTCATTTACGGTATTTAATACGGTAAACGTAATACGCCGTTCTTCGCGGTTCTGAGCTTTGTCGAGTACGTAAAAGGTTATTTGTGTATTCAGAGAATCATACGGATCCCGGACGAAATCGTAGCCTGGTTGCCAGATAAATTCGTATTGGTTATCTGTATTTTTAACCAAAGCCGTTTTGGGAATCTGCTGGTTATCGGACAGGAAACCAAACGCGGAAACATCATCTTCACCATTCGGATCGGATAGGTAAAATTTGAGGTTTACCGTGGCATTTTCCTTTAATTTATAATGCGTATCTTTTGGGATAACGGCAATATCAGGCGGCAGATCCATTTGCGTAACTTCTAGCTTTAGCCTGCCCTTTGTGCGTGTCTTAGCGGGTTGGTCCTCCACCCAGAACTCCATGTATTGGGGCGCTTGTTTCAGTCGGTTGAACTGATTGAGCGACAGTGTCCAGCTTACCTCGCCCTGCGACGATAGCTTGCTCCCTTCGGGCATCTGATCTGCAATCGGAATAAATACCAGTGGATCTCCATCGTCATCGCGTACTGTCTGCGAATCCATCTTGTAAATATTCTGGGTTCGATAGCTGACGTAAAAGGGGCGCAGTTCGCCAATAACGGGCGGACGATTCACATGAACAATCTTGAACTCTGCATTTTGTGTAACCACCTGGCCGCGGCTATTACGCACTTCAAAGCTGACAGGGTAACTTTTTGTCGTTTGGATACGATCGGCCAGATCAAAGCCGGGTGTCCAGCTAAAATGACCCAGGGAATCAAGTTGCATGCCATCCTGCTTGTCATTCCCAAAAGAAAACCGCAGCGTATCGTTGGGAGAACCTGTGGCCTTTAGGTCAAACCGAATTGTGCTGCCCTCAGGCACAACGTTCCAATTGGTCTGCGTAGGTAGGAAGAGTTGGAGTGACTTGGAATCCTGCGCATGGAGGCTACTTATTGTACTAATAAGGAGCAACCACGCCAACATACCGGCAGTTCGGTTCATAGCGACGTTCAAAGGTGGTCTGTTTTGGAAAACGTAAAAATAAGCCTAAGATTTCGTCTCGGCCGGATTATAAACCAGTTTTGATACTTTTCTTAGTTAATTTCAACAGCCAGCCAATTATAATTATATTTTTCCGGGGAGGAGTAATGTGGATTTCTATAAATGTAAGAAACTAAGATCTAGTTGACCTATAAAAAAGGCTGCCTCTTTTCAGAAAAGAGGCAGCCTTTTTTATAGGTCAACTAGATCTTAGTTTTTCTTAGGTGTAGCGGCCGAGCCGGTTGCTGGAGCAGCAGGCTTAGTGGCTGTATTGCTACCACCCGTGGCGGCTGGCTTGGCAGCAGCGGCTGCTTTCGCAGGGTCAATGCCCATTTTTTTCAGAACCAGTTCTGTAATGTTGTTCTCTTCAGGAGCAACCAGCAGAATGGGAATGGTATTGGCGCCAGCGTCCAGATTGAACACATATTGATAGCCATTATCTTTCGCAACGGCATCGATGGCTTTCTGAATTTTCTGCACAACCGGATTGACCAATTGCTGATATTTCGTTTGCAACGATTGCTCAGCAGTACGGCCGAACTCCTGGATACGAGCCTGTAGGCCTTGTAATTCCGTTTCCCGATCTTTCTTGATAACATCTGACATCTGGGCGGCCCCTTTCTCGTAAGCGCCGTATTTGTCTTCCAGTTCTTTCTGCATCCGCTTCAGTTCATTTTCTGATTGCG
Source organism: Spirosoma radiotolerans (assembly GCF_000974425.1). Taxonomy (NCBI): domain Bacteria; kingdom Pseudomonadati; phylum Bacteroidota; class Cytophagia; order Cytophagales; family Cytophagaceae; genus Spirosoma; species Spirosoma radiotolerans. Next base: position 5,912,943 of record NZ_CP010429.1, on the reverse strand, counting down.
TACGCTGAATGGTCAACTGGTTTTGAATATCTTTTGCTTCGGGTGTTTGCGACAGAACGTAGTCAATGTTCGTATAGCCTAACTTCAATGGACCAGCTGCAGCGGTCGTTGCTGGTGTTGTCGTTTGGGCTTGTGCCTGTGCGCTCAAGCCGCCCAACAATAGGGCTGCGGCAAACGCCATGACGAGGTTTTTCTTCATCTGGAATTAGTTGTTTGTATTACTTAGGTTTTGTGATTGTTTTATTGATTGGATTCGTGTTCGTCGCCGTTGGTTTAATATCTAAACCTAATTCTTCCATTACATAATCCGAATAGTCGTGCCTTGGGTTGGTGTACAGCATAACAAAATCAGACGCTTTATCGAACATGAAGTCTAACTTTTTCTGAATACACACTTTCTCAACGGCCCGATTAATTAACTCCATCGGGACTTTCATCAGTTCCTTTTTCTTCTCAAAAAGTAGTCCCTGATACCCGAACACTTTGTTATTGTACTCTCTTGCTTCCCGTTCTTTGTCACTAATGGCCCGTTGCCGATCGCGTTTCATATCTTCGGTTAGCAGGATCTCCTCCGCCTGATACGCTTTTTGAAGCTTGTCTATTTCAACATATTTGTCCTGAATATCTTTTGACCACTTATCGGCAAATTTGTCAATTTCGCTAAGGGCTTTTTGGTACTCAGGCATTTTGCCAAAAATAAACTCACTGTCCACGTACCCAAATTTCTGTGCCTGCGCTGGTGTAGCCAGCCAAACAGCGCACAAAAGTACGAAAAATAGGGATTTTTTCATTGGTTGCGCGTCAATATTTGCGGGAAGTAATTGATTTACAAGCCTGATGCGGCTAAACCGATAAAGCCGTAAAGACCTTATCGGTTTATTTTTACATCTTTATTAAAAACGTTTAATAGGCCCGAATCTTATCTGAACTGCTGCCCAATCGTGAAGTGAAACTGACCCGACGCTTTATCCTTAACCCCTGGAATCTTGTCGAAACCATACCCATAGTCAATACCGATCAAGCCGAAGGCAGGCATAAAGATACGGGCGCCGAAGCCTGCCGACCGTTTCAGATCAAATGGGTTGTACTGTTTGTAGCTGCCCCAGTTGTTACCCGCTTCAAGGAAGGTCAGCACGAAAATAGTTGCTGATGGGTTCAACGATACCGGATAACGAAGTTCAGCCACAAACTTGTTGTAAACTACACCACCCTGGCTACGAGAGTTCGCATCAACCGCCCGGTCATAATCGGCGGTATAGACACTCCGGTCATCATACCCGCGCAGACCGATAATGTCCTGAGCCAGTGCAAATTGGCCCTGGCCAGCCAGACCGGAACCACCCAGTACAAATCGCTCAAATGGCCCGATGGCCGTCCGTTTGTTGTAGCTGCCCAAGAAGCCTAAGTGAGCCCGGGTGTTTAATACTAACTTACCAAAGATTGTCTGGAACCAACTGGCATCGAACATCCATTTGTGGTATTCAACAAACTTGTATTTGTCTTTTGGAGCCTCCGTTGCGGTTGTCGTACGCCAGGCCGAATAAGGGGGCGTAAACGAACCACTCAGCGTAAAGGACGAACCGGCACGCGGGAATTGCGGGTTATCGATGCTGTTGCGCGAGAGCGTCGTGTTGAACGTAATATTGTTCGAAATCCCGTCTTTGTAGCCGATATAAAATAAATCGAGGTTGTTCAGGTCATAGCGCTGAAACGAGATCGAATTGCTTAAGCTAAAGTAATCATCGGGGACTTTTAACTGCCGTCCTAACCCAATCGTAATGGCTGTATTGGTATACGAACCCGTTGGTTTACGACCCTGTAAACTCTGGTAAATACTGGCCGGGTTCGATGGATCATAGAACGTTTTGTAGACCGTGTGGCTGGCGCTAACAGACAACGCGTTTGGTTTACGACCACCCAGCCAGGGCTCTGTAAAGGATAATGAATACACCTGGTATTGCGAGCCGTTTGCCTGGAAACGGAGCTGTACTTTCTGGCCGTCTCCGGCGGGTAATGGCCGCCAGGCTTTCAGGTTCGGAATGTTCCGGGCTGAGAAGTTATTGAAGGTCAGGCCGAGCGTACCCACAAAGCCCACGTAACCACCCCAGCCACCCGATAATTCGATCTGGTCAGAGGGCTTTTCTTCAACCGTATACTCAATATCAACGGTACCATCGCTCTGGGGAACGGGGTTAATCCCAATTTTTTCCGGGTCAAAGTAGCCCAGTGTCGATAATTCGCGCTGTGTACGGATCAGGTTTGTTTTGGAGAATTTCTGGCCTGGCAACGTCCGGATGGTCCGCATAACCACGTGGTCGCTGGTTTTGGTATTCCCATTCAGAATGACTTTATTGATCGTTGCCTGCTTGCCTTCAAAAATACGAATTTCGAGGTCGATCGAATCTCCTTCAATGGCTCGTTCAATGGGCTGGGCGTTGTAATACAAATAGCCCAGATCCATATACTGTGAACTCAAATCCTGGCCGGGATTACCATTCAGGCGTTTATCGAGGTCATCTGGATTGTAAACGTCTCCTTTAACGATACCCAATACCGAGCGAAGCTGATCGGACGTGTACAGGTAGTTGCCCGAGAAATCAATCTTCCGGTAGAAATATTGACGCCCTTCGTTCAACTTCAGGTTAATGGTAATGGCATTACTACCATTGTTCACGATTGTATCATCTTCAATAGCCGCATCGCGATAGCCGAGTTTGTTATAGTACTCGACAAGCTTTTGTTTGTCTTCCTCATATTTCTTGGGAACAAACTTCGATGGGGTGAACAACCGCCCGAAGCGTTGTTGCTTCGTGCTTTTCATTTTCATGCGCACCGTCGACTCATCCACTTCGTTCAGTCCTTCGAAGTTGATTTTTGCGATCTTTACCTTTTGGCCCTTGTCGACCAATACGCGCATGGTGGCGTTGTTACGAGTGCTATCCGGAATGGTGGTGATTTTAACCTTCGTATTTAAGTAACCCTTGTCAACGAAATACTTCCGGGTGGCCATCTGGGTGTTTTTCGTAATCGTGTTGGTCACGATTTTACCCAGATTCAGTTTCACTTTGTCCTTTAGGTTATCCTGCTCGCCTTTTTTGATGCCCATAAAGCTAACCCGATAAAGTCTGGGGCGCTCCTGTACTCTGAACATCAGCGATACTTTGTTGTCCGTAACGTTGGTGGCGAACATCTCCACATTGTCCAGCAGGCCGGATTCCATCAGTTTACGAACGGCTGAACCAACGGCTTCGCCGGGAATCCGGATTTTGTCACCCATTTTCAGGCCAGCCAGCGAAACCAGTGAATTGGGGTCCAGGTAACGAGTGCCCGTTACGGTCAGGCCAGCAATTTCATATTCTTTCGGGCTGGCATAATTAAGCAGATCATTCGTTTCGGCAGGAGGAGCGATAGCGCCACGGCCAGCACCAACGCCAACGCGTACCTGTGCCCGAACGTGCGCAGGCAACAGACCTATGAGCAGGCAAACGGCTCCCACTAGTACTTTTATACGGTGTTCCAAGTTATCTAATACCTATTATGTTGTTGATTACGAGGAGTCAATCGTCGATAAAAGGGTTGTAACACATACAACCTATTTCTTTTGCCTCAGGCCAACTCCGTCCGCTGTTTTATTTAACTAATTGTTCACTGGTTTTACCAAATCGACGTTCGCGTTGCTGATAGCTTAAAATAGCGTTGTATAGATGATCTTTACGGAAATCGGGCCAGAGTACATCAGGCATATATAGTTCAGAATAAGCTAGTTGCCAGAGCATAAAGTTGCTGATGCGCATTTCACCACTGGTTCGGATCATGAGCTCGGGATCGGGAATGCCCCCTGTGCTGAGGTGTTGCGCGAAGACCGTTTCGTCAATCTGATCCGGGGTAAGTTTACCATCGCGCACATCGGCCGCCAGTTGCCGGGCAGCTTCCAGAATTTCCCAGCGACCACTATAACTCAGGGCTAATATCAGTGTCAATCCAGTATTCTGGCTTGTTTCGCGGATTGCTTCGGCCAGTTCGCGCTGGCAATCGGCTGGCAGGCTACCGGTATGACCAATGGTCGCCAACTTTACGTTGTTGTCCATCAGTGTTTTGATCTCTCCCCGAATGGTATGAACCAGGAGCGTCATCAAGGCATCGACTTCATACTTCGGACGATTCCAGTTTTCGGTCGAGAACGCATAGAGTGTCAGGTATTTTATCCCTAATTCGGCGCATCCTTCCGTTGTTTCGCGTACGGCCTTAATCGCATTGCGGTGGCCAAATACCCTGGCAGCGCCCTGTCGTTTCGCCCAGCGTCCGTTTCCGTCCATGATAACGGCTATATGCTGGGGCAGATTGCTCGGGTCAATGTGTTCCTTCATCCCAATGGGGGAGTTTTAACAAAAGTTAACAAGACCGCGAAGATACGGAATTTTAGTCAGTTAATAAGTTAGTTAAACAACTGGCAAGTCGATAAGTAGTAAGTCATAAGTCGGTAAGTGGTCAGCAACTGACGCAGCCAGTCCCTATTCGTTACCAATGGATGACTTACTACCTGACCATTTATCAACTTACCTTCGACCGCTGTATCTTTGTGGTTGAAGACTAATAAGCTGAGGGCTGGCGTTTTTAGGTACAGACCCTCGTTAACCCCGTCTGTTGTGATGAACTCCGTTTTTTTGATAGGCACCCGCCGGATCCCTGTGATCGTTTTGCTGTTTATAGCCTTGTTTAGTTGCAAGAATGGTGATGATACCATAGCTACTCCTAAAACCATCACGGATCGTATTGTTGAAGATGATCAATTTAGCCTGCTACGGGCTGCTATGATTTATGCTGAAGTTGGCGATGCACTTAAGGGCAGTAATTTAACCCTGTTCGCGCCGAATGATGCGGCTTTCCAAGCGTCGGGACTGGCAACGCCGGGCGCTATTACGGCTTACTCAAAGGAGCAGATGCGGGCTATTTTGTTATACCATGTGTTGGGCGGACCTGTTTCAGCCTCCACGATACCATCGGGCCAGAATCCGGTAGCAACGGTTGGCAAAAGCATCACCTTTCTTAATAAAACGTCGGATGGCAAGATTTTCATAAACAATGCCCAAGTCATTCAGGCTGACATTGCGGTGGCGAATGGATATATGCACAGCGTAGACCGGGTACTGATTCCGTCATCGGGTAATCTGTTGACAACTATTCAGAACAATCCGAACCTGACATTTCTATCGGCGGCCATTCAACGGGTTGGGACTAGTAATCCGACCCTAATGACAACTTTGAATAATGAGTCGACGTCCAATATTGTCACGGTGTTTGCGCCGAATGATGCCGCATTTAAATCGGCTGGCTATAAAGATCTGGCTGCCGTTAGTTCGGCCAATGTACAAACGCTGACCAATATGTTACTCTATCATGTGGTATCGGGCGCTTTGTTTGCCAATCAGCTTCAGACAGGTAACCTGACTACGTTGCTTAATGGCAACCGACTAGCGGTTACGGCTACTGCCAATCAGCTTACGATCAAGGGTAACAAAAATTCAACGGCGGCTACCATCAAACAAGGCGATCAGCCTACGACCAACGGAGTCATTCATGTGATAGACCAGGTATTGCTACCCTGATTAACAAAAATTAACGGGTTTACAACGTCTTGCCACGTTTTGGGGTCATTGAGCGTAGTATTTACTGATTCTTAGTTACTCTTTTTTCATGCGTATCATTCCATTTGCCATTTTAGGCGCCCTCCTGATCGGCGGACTGGCTTCCTGCCAGCAACAAAGTATTGACGCTAGTAGCGATGCCGCTACTACGTACACGAATAACATGGCCGATATTAGTAGTTATACGATCAGTCAGGGTTTGTCGGGAACCACGTCCGCATCGGGGCTCTTTTTTCAGTCGACGAGCCCTGGCTCAACAACGATAGTACCTACTTACGGCCAGGAAATTGAGTTTACCTATAAACTGTCTGTGTTATACGGGCCCAGCAACGTAAGTAATGCGACAACGGTAACGAGTAAGGTGGTAGATTCGGCCTATGCCACAACCTCTACCTACTTTCCGTTTTTTGCTAAGTCACTGAAGCCTGGACTGGAGGAAGGTATTCTGAAGATGCACGAGGGTGAGTCTGCTATTCTGATTATGCCATCGATTTTAGCGTTTGGTAGTGTCGTAGATGGAAATATTCCCGCCAACTCACCCGTTCGGTTTGACGTGACATTGAAGCGCACGCGGACAGAGGCTCAACAAATAAACGATTATATTGCTGCTAACAAGCTGGTTGTTACAGATACAACACAATCAGGCGCGTTAGTTATCAAGACCAAAAGTAATCCTTCTGGGCTTCAACCTTCAGCCAATCAAACCATAACGCTAAATTATGCTGGCAAACTCCTACGAGCCACCACCGGCTTTACGGGCGGCACCGGAACCGATACCAAAACGGTTGGGATAACTAAGTTTGTACCCGGTTTTGAGGAAGGGCTAGCCAAGCTAAAAGTTGGCGAGAAGGCAACGGTTATCTTTCCATCGTCGCTGGGGTATGGGGCTACCGGCGCTGCCCAGAATAATACTTATGTTATTCCTCCTTACTCGCCCCTTAGCTTCGATCTGGAGGTCGTTTCGGCCAAGTAAAAATGAGCGCCAACTCGCTTGCTTTCCAGTTATTAATCAATAACTTACTAACTATGCACTGTTAGTGGTAGTGTAACTTGACTTTAGTTTATTTTCATGCGTAAACGTACAGTATCTATTTTCAGCCTTTTGGTGCTTGGCGGGTTGACCGCCTGCCAACAAAATGACGTTACTTCCTCTGACGACTCGATTTTGCAATCGAATCAAGCCGATATTCAGTCCTATGCTACCAGCAAAGGTCTGACTGGATCAATGACAAACACCGGCGTTTACGTTGCTTTAACCAAAACGGGTACATCGACGGTGACACCGGCCAACGGGCAGGAGGTAGAGTTTAATTACTCGATCTACGCACTGGTGCGCAATAGCAGCAATGTAGTCGTTGATAGTTTTGTCGATTCAACCTACACGACCAAGTCTAGCTATGCCTATCTGGTCGCCACGAATGCGGGCTTGACGGAGGGGCTACTTCGGATGCACGAGAATGACCAGGCTGTGGTTCTGTTGCCTTCTGCTTATGCCTTTGGCACAACCGGAAGCAGCGATGGCAAAGTGCCACCCAACGCACCCGTTCGCTTAAACGTAACGCTCAAACGAATCCGAACCGAGGATCAGCAGATCAATGAGTACATGACGGCCAACCAACTGACACCAACGGAGGTTACCTTAAGTGGTCTTCGGTTTATAAAGACGGTATCAAATCCAACGGGCATTGCCCCAACGGCTAACCAAACGTTGAATGTTCGTTATAGAGGCACCTTGCTACGGTCTCAGTCGGCTTTCGATAGCACAGGGACAGGAACTTATGGCTTTACATTGGGTCAGTCTGTACCAGGGTTTGATGAGGGGTTAGCCAAGCTGAAAGTTGGCGAAAAGGCTATACTCATTCTGCCGTCCAAAATAGGCTATGGCAGCGCGGGCCGATCTGTTATTCCACCTTATGCGCCCATGCGTTTTGATGTCGAATTAGTTTCGGCTCAGTAAAGTAAAAACAGGAAGGGGCGCAGTTTGTATAAACTGCGCCCCTTCCTGTTTTTATTAGTTAGATCTTTTCTGCAATTCGCAGCTTTGCGCTTCGGGCGCGGGGGTTCCGGGCTATTTCTTCAGGCGAGGCTTCGATGGGTTTGCGCGTTACCGATTGCAACGGCTTTAGATCATTGCCAAACAAGTCCTTCTCGACATCCCCCTGAAATTTTCCCTTGTTGATGAAATTCTTCACCAGCCTATCTTCCAGCGAATGATAGGACATAACGACCAGTCGGCCACCTGGCTTGAGAATCTCTGGCACCTGCTCCAGAAATTCTTCGAGCGCCTGCAACTCTTCGTTTACTTCAATCCGCAACGCCTGAAATACCTGAGCGAAGAACTTATTTTCTTTGCCACGGGGCGCATAGCGTTGCAAGGCTGCTTTCAAGTCATTGACCGTGTTGATTGGCCGGTTTGAGCGCGCGGATACAAGTGCACTGGCCGCTGTTCGGGCATTCGTGATTTCGCCGTACATGCCCAGAATCCGGTGCAAATCTGCTTCCGAATACTCGTTGACCACCTGGCGGGCCGTCCGGTCGGCTTGTTGATTCATGCGCATGTCGAGGTCGGCATCGAAACGCGTCGAAAATCCGCGCTCTGGCGTATCGATCTGATGCGACGAAATACCTAAATCGGCCAGGATGCCGTCTACCTGTTCAGCTTTGTAGAGCCGCAGGTAGCGCTTGATATTACGAAAGTTAGAGGCTACAAACGTAAGTCTGGAATCACCGATGGCCTGGGCATTGGCGCGGGCATCAGCATCCTGATCGAAGCCGAACAGTCGCCCTCCTTCCAACTGGTTGAGGATTTCCCGGCTGTGACCGCCCCCACCAAAAGTAATATCGACGTAGGTGCCGCCGGGCTGCAAATTCAGCCCATCAATACAGGCCTGCAATAAAACTGGTTCGTGGTAATTACTCATTCAGAAACTAACCGTATTTATTGGTCGTTATTTTGGACGTTGACGCTCAGCGAGTAAACAGCATATGTCCGCATTTGAACGTATACTTGCTACCAACTGCAACCTGCATCCTGAATTTATTGAAAACTATGAAACATCTTCTTCCTCTGGCAGCCCTTACGTTGCTGTGGCTACCCACTGCCTGCTCCGGTCAATCGGCCCCGGCAACGGTAAAACCCGGAACCTACCGGGCTGTTCTGAAAACCAAAGGTGGTGAACTACCGTTCGGACTGGACATTCAGCCAACTGCGGGTGACGCCCGGACCTATGCCGTCTTTGCCATCAATGGGAACGAACGCTTGCCCATGGACCCCGCCACTGTACAGGGCGACTCAATTCGGATACCTATGTCCCTCTTTGAGTCAGAATTAGTGGCAAAGATAGACGGTAATCTGTTGCGGGGCGAATGGCGCCGTCGCCGGACGGCACAACAGGTGCAAACGTTGCCTTTCGAAGCCCAGTATGGTGTGACGTACCGGTTTAAAACAGAAGGCAAACCGGCTGCTAAAGCTAACTTAACGGGCAAATGGGCGACTAACTTCGGCAGCAAAACGGGGAAGGTAGATACCGTCAACGCCGTTGGTGTGTTTGCTCAGAAAGGGAATGTACTGAGTGGTACTTTCCTTACACCGACTGGTGACTACCGCTATCTTGACGGAAATGTCATTGGCGATAGCTTGTTTCTCTCCTGTTTCGACGGATCTCACCTCTATCTGTTCAAAGCTGGTTATGATGTGGCCACGAAAACACTGACGGGTGGGCAATGGGCTGGCGTATCGGGCTATGAGTCGTGGGTGGCTCTCCTTGACCCAAAGGCCGACCTGCCCGATCCGGCCAAACTGACGTATTTGAAACCTGGTTCGAAAACACTCAACTTCTCGTTTCCCGAACCCGGTGGCAAAACGGTTTCCAATACCGATCCAAGGTTTAAAAATAAGGTAACCATCGTGCAAATTATGGGGTCTTGGTGTCCCAACTGCATGGACGAAACTAACTTTATGAGTCCCTGGTACAAGCGCAATAAACAACGCGGGGTAGAACTAGTTGGGCTTTCGTTTGAACGCTCACCCGACATGGCTGAATCGGGGCCGAAGATTGAACGCATGAAGCAACGGTTCAAGATTGATTATCCCGTAGCGCTGGCGGGCACGAATGATAAGGCGCAGGCATCCAAAGCATTACCCGACCTGAATGCCGTTGTGGCTTTCCCGACAACCATTTTTATTGACAAAAAAGGCCAGGTACGGCATATTCATACAGGCTTTTCGGGCCCAGGTACGGGCAAATATTACGACCAGTATGTAGAAGAGTTCAATCGACTGGTGGATAAATTGTTGGCTGAATAGGTCAGAAGCGGGATTTATGAGATTACCCTGATTTATATGATTAATCCTATCGAAATAGCAAAATCATATAAATCAGGGTAATCTCATAAATCCCGCTTCTGACTTATTGGTATGCATGCATACTATTTTCAAAAAAAATAGTAGATTTACATCCAGAAGGGGACAGGACGACACCAACCATGAAAAAAGAGAAGACCGTTGACTTTCATATAAAATGGGGTTGGCATGCTATTTCGCGCATGTATAACGCCAATGCGTCTCGCTTCGGTATTACCATGGCGATTGGCTACGTGCTGCTGAACATTGACCTCGACGAAGGCACGCCCGCTACTAAAATTGGGCCGCTGCTGGGAATGGAACCCCGGTCGTTGGTCAGAATGCTTAAGAGCCTGGAGGAACGTGGTCTGATTCGGCGGGAAGTAGATGGGAATGACAAACGATTCGTTCGAATCTATCTGACCGACGAAGGAAAAGCAAAACGGGAGATGGCCCGCGATGGGGTTATTCTGTTCAATAATATGATTCGGGAGAAAATTCCCCTCGATAAACTGGTTATCTTTTTCGAGGTGATGAAAGAAATCAATAAGTTGGTCGAAGAAGAAAATATCAAGATCAAAGCGGGCGAGCCAGAAGAACTGCCGCTGGATTGAGCCTACAAGATACTAATTAGAACCAAAAGATAGAACGCGGATAAAACGAGTGAACAGAGCTTTTTTCGCTATTTAGATTCGCTTAATCTGTTTCGTTCGCATTCCTGACCGAGTAAAATAAAACGCATGGAAGCTACCTTAGAAAAACCCAGAACCCAAACCAGGAATCGTACAATCCGGCGCGTAGCCATTTTAGGGTCAGGTATTATGGGATCACGCATTGCCGCCCATTTTGCCAATATTGGCGCTGATGTTTTACTACTGGACATCGTTCCGAACGAACCAAATCCCGCCGAGCTGGCTAAGGGGTTAACGACTGATAGCCCGGCTGTACGGAATCGGATTGTTACCGATGCGTTCCAGACGATGTTGAAAGCCAGCCCAGCCTCCTTGTATAGCCCTAAGTTTGCCGAGCGCGTCAAGTTGGGTAATTTCGACGATAACCTGAAAGACATTGCTGCCTACGACTGGGTCATTGAAGTCGTTGTCGAGCGGTTAGACATCAAGCGGTCGGTTTATGAGCGCGTTGAGCAGTTCCGTAAGCCCGGAACGCTCATTACGTCCAATACATCCGGTATTCCGATGCATCTGCTGGCAGAGGGACGCAGTGAAGATTTTCGCCGTAATTTTTGCGGTACGCACTTCTTCAACCCTCCTCGGTATTTGCGGTTGCTAGAGATCATTCCTGGCCCCGATACTGATCCAGCCGTTATTGATTTCCTGATGAACTACGGGGATTTGTACCTCGGTAAAACCACTGTATTGTGCAAAGATACCCCCGGTTTCATTGCCAACCGGCTTGGGATTCAGTCTCTGATTCAAACAATTCGCGTGGCTGAGGAATTGGGTCTGACTGTTGAGGAGGTGGATAAACTCACGGGTCCGGTGGTCGGGCGGCCTAAGTCGGGCACGTTCCGCTTATCGGATGTTGTGGGACTCGACACAACCGTCAATGTAGCGGGTAACCTGGTCAAGATGCAGCACGACGAGTCACGGGCGAGCTTTGAACTGCCCGCTTCCGTACAGAAACTGATGGAAAATAAATGGCTCGGTGACAAAACCGGCCAGGGTTATTATAAGAAAACGAAAGACGCAACCGGGCAGACTCAGATCCTGGCTCTGGATCTGAAAACGTTTGAGTACAAACCGTCGCAGAAGGTAAAATTTGCAACATTAGAGAGTACAAAGGCGATTGATACCCTCAAAAAGCGTTTCCCGGTATTGATTGCCGGGAAAGATAAGGCCGGTGAGTTCTACCGCAAAACCTTTGCGGATGGCTTCACGTATGCTACTCACCGCATTCCCGAAATCTCGGATGAGCTTTACCGAATCGATGCGGCTATAACGGCTGGATTTGGCTGGCAGTTGGGTTTATTTGAAACCTGGGACGCCATCGGGGTTAAAGCCGGCCTGGAAATGATCGAAGCGCAGGGACAGAAACCCGCTCAGTGGGTATACGATATGCTCGACGCGGGCTTCGATTCTTTCTATAAAGTAGACGGTGGCAAGCGTAAATATTACGACATACCAACCAAAAGCTACAAAGCCATTCCGGGTGTGGAGCAATTCACGATTCTGGAAAACTTAAGTAACAGCGTTGTCTGGAAAAATGCGGATGCTTCGATCTATGATCTTGGCGATGGCATTTTGAACGTCGAATTCCGGAGTAAAATGAACACTTTCGGGCAGGGTGTATCCGAAGCGCTGCTAAAAGGGGTGACGCTGGCCGAAAAGGACTTTCGTGGTCTGGTTGTGGGCAACGACTCGAACGAAGCGTTCTCCGCTGGTGCGAATCTGGCTACACTCTTTATGTTTGCCGTTGAGCAGGAGTTCGATGAGGTAAACCTCATGATTGCCCAATTTCAGAAACTCATTGCCCGTTTGCGTTACTCATCAGTACCAGTCATTGTCGCGCCCCATACGCTCACGCTCGGGGGCGGCTGCGAAGCCGTACTGCATGCCGACCGCGTGGTGGCTCATGCCGAAAGCTATATTGGGCTGGTTGAAGTTGGTGTCGGTCTGATTCCGGCTGGTGGTGGCACTAAAGAAATGGCCGCCCGCGCATCGGATCTTTACCAAACCGGCGACCCCGAGCTAAACATTCTGCAAAATGTGTTTATGAACATTGCCACCGCCAAGGTGTCTACGTCGGCGCAGGAAGCTCGGGAGATGAACTACCTTCGCTCGGCCGATCAGATTGTGCTTAACCGAAGCCGCTTACTGGCGGAGGCCAAGCAGGCCGCCATTGAGCTGGCCGATAATGGATATACCCAGCCCAAGCCACGCACGGATATTAAAGTACAGGGCAAAACGGGTATTGCGTTATTTAAAGCAGGTTTGACGGCCATGCGAATGGGTCGGTACATTTCGGACCATGATATGAAAATTGCTGACAAACTAGCGTACGTTATTTGTGGTGGTGATTTGAGTGCACCGCAGGTCGTTTCGGAGCAGTACTTACTTGATCTTGAGCGCGAGGCCTTCCTCTCACTCACAGGCGAGAAGAAAACCTTGGAGCGAATTCAGAGTTTGTTGACGGGTGGTAAGCCACTGCGTAATTAAGAGTGGTTCAATAACAACCGTTATAAGTAAATAAAGAGTCGTCAGGCTCGTAGAAACGTGTTTGTTCTACGAGCCTGACGACTCTTTTGGTTTCTAAAAAGCTGTAGAAGTTTAAATTAAAATAAACAAGTATCATTCGTGCCGATATATGTAAGTAATATTTCTAAAGTGTGACCAAGCATTGATTGATGAATGGTCGCTTTTTATGATCCGAATAAGTTTAGGGGCGCTGAGCGCATACAGATTGACTGACCCTATAGCGGGTTAACCGATTAAAATGGGTAAAAAGAGCTGTATAGTAGCCCTATAAAAATTTGCCATAAATCAGGATTAGTAAAGCTATAGTTAATTGCTGTTGTTAAATTGGACTTTTCGGTAACAATGTCAAAAAATTACACTATTATAGGTAAAATCAATTGTATTAATTTAAGATTTATCAGTAAAATAAGTTGCAGCTTATCAATTTTTATGCCACTTAATATATTTACGTTAATTAAATGAAACCGAATATATAAGCTCTTGCTTAACTTGTAAACAGAAATTTACCTAGCCTGTAAATAACTAACCCATAAACTATAATGATCAATCAACCATTAAGCGACGAGGAGATGATTCGCCAGTATCTCACCAGTCAGCCTTCGCATTGCTTTGAGGCTCTTTACAATCGTTATGTCAACAAAGTCTATAGACGTTGTTTGTCAATGACGAAAGATCCCTTGAAAGCTGAAGACTTCACGCACGACATTTTTCTGAAGGTTTTTCATAAACTGGATGCCTTTCAGGAACGGTCAAGTTTTTCTACCTGGCTTTACTCCATTGCCTTTAACTACTGTTCCGACCAGATTCGGTTGGCCAGACGCCTTCAGGTGACCGGTATGGACGATGATTTTAAGCACGATATACCCGAATCGAAAGAAGAGCAAGTACACGAAGAAACACTCTTTTTGGTTAATCGAGCTATGGAGTCGCTTTCTGTGAGTGAGCAGGACTTACTAAAACTTAAATACGAAGATGGTATGAGTATTGCAGCCATTAGCGAACTATGCAATCTGAAAGAAAGTACCGTTAAAATGCGGCTGAAACGGAGCCGTGATAAGATTTATCATTTATATGAAAAAATGTATACTGTTTAGATTACCACTTACTTTAGCCTTAAAAGCAGATTCGCCAATAACCCGGGTTATTGGCGAATCTGCTTTTAAGGCTTACGGAAAACCTACCTGTCAGCAAAAAGTCATTTCGTAAAACGCATAAACTGTTCCAATGAGGCTGGATTCCGGACCGTGTCTTTACTGGTGGCCAGCGAGGTATCCATGCCAGACAGGATTTTCTTAACCGGTGTTTCAAGTTTCTTGCCGCTGATGGTATAGGGCACATCGGTGATGGCATAGATTGCATCGGGTACATGCCGCGGGCTGAATTGATTCCGTAACGATTGCTTTATATGGGCAATCAAGTCGTCAGTCAATGAAAAGCCGTCACGCAGAACCACAAACAAGGGCATAAAGTATTTCCCGCCGGGCTGCTCCAATCCCACAATTAAACTATCGGCTACTTCGGGTAGGCTTTCGACTGCGCTATAAATCTCGCTGGTGCCAATTCGAATACCATCGCGGTTGAGTGTGGCATCGGAGCGGCCGTAAATAATGACGCCGTTGCGTTCCGTGATGCGGATATAGTCGCCGTGTCGCCAAATGCCTGGATACACATCGAAATAGCTTTTTCGGTATTGCTCATTGTGGCGGTCATTCCAGAAGTAAATAGGCATGGAGGGCATTGGCTCCAGAATAACCATTTCGCCCAACGCACCCCGAACCGGTTGGGCATTCTCATCAAAGGCCTCTACTTTGCACCCTAACAGCCGCGACTGAATCTCGCCTTCATAGACGGGCAGAAGCGGGTTGCCGCCCACAAAACCGCTGCATACATCGGTGCCGCCACTCAGCGAAATTAACCAGACGGTTGGCTTTACGGATTCGTAAATCCAGCGAAAACCTTCGGGCGGCAGGGGCGAACCTGTTGAGCCGATCGTTCGTAAATGGCTTAGGTTTACAGTGTCGATGGGCCGTAATCCCGCTCGTAAACAAGCCAGATAATAGGCTGCCCCACCACCAAAATGATTGATTCGGGCCGTATCGGCCAGTTTCCAAAGTATATTCTGATTGGGGTAACCCGGCGCTCCGTCGTACAACACAAGGGTGGCCCCAACGAGCATGGAGCCAACGGCGTAATTCCACATCATCCAGCCAGTGGTGGAATACCAGAAATAGCGCTCACCCATGCGGACATCCTGATGCAGCCCCAACGCTTTCATGTGTTCGAGTAAACAGCCACCAACGCTATGTGTAATGGCTTTCGGTTTACCGGTGGTACCTGATGAGTAAAGGATCCAAATTGGATGGTCGAATGGAACCGGTTCAAACGTCAGGCCATCGGGTGCGGGAGTTTCCAGAGCGTCGTGCCAATTTGTTGTACCCCTTAGCTCACTTTCCTGATCGAGGTAAGGTACCCAAATCACATGTTGAAGTGTTGGCAATTGAGCGCGAAGCTCCCGAATGGATTCGGTCTTGTCAATCGCTTTGCCGTTGTAACTATAGCCGTCGGCCGCAATCAACAGTTTGGGTTCGATCTGCTGAAACCGGTCAATGACACCCGATGTACCGAAATCGGGCGAACAGCTCGACCAGACGGCCCCAATGGCGTTTGTGGCCAGAAAGGCGATAATGGCCTCGGGTCCATTTGGCAATACCGCTACCACGCGGTCACCAACGCCTACGCGCTGTTGGCGCAGAAAAGCAGCCATGGCCGCTACCTGCCGTTCCAGCGTTTCCCAGGATAAGCTGGTTACGGCGGGTTGTCGCTCCGAAGAAAAAAGAATGGCCGGACGCTGGGGGCTTCGGTGACGAAAAATATGCTCGGCATAATTCAGCGTTGCTTCCGAAAACCAGCTGACGCCAATCATATCTTCCCGGTTTGGCCTGAAAATTACCTGATGATAGGGTGTATGGCTTTGGACATCAAAAAACTGCCAGATGCTTTCCCAGAAATCTTCCAGATCCGTTACCGACCAGTCCCACAAATCGTCGTAATCCCGAAAATAAAGACCTTTTTTTACGAAAAGCCAGTCCATGTATCGTTTTAAAAGCGACTGTCCGATAGCGTTTCTGGTGGGTGTGTAGAGTGGCGTTAAAGTGGGTCGGGACATAAACGTAGTTTTCGATTGAATGAGGGATGTTGGGAGCCGGTATGACCACGTTGGAAAATAGCTGTACCAATAGCTCGGTATTGACTAACGACTAAGGCCTTCTGCGGATTGTTTTTAGAATAAAAAGCGTTTCAACAAAGCAGCCATGGTCGGGTTATCTTTAAAAGCCCTACCTTTGTAGCCCATTTTGTATTTTCTAGTAACAGCTATGCTGACAATCAGTCAGATTTCTCAAAATAAAATCTGATTTACTGTATTATTCCATGAGTCAAGATTCAGAACAGAACGATCGGGGAGGCAGACCAAACCGTGATGGTGATCCGCAACGGCGGGACGGTCGTTCATTCGGGCGTCGGGATGACGCCCGCTCCAGTGGTCCAACGGGATCACGCACAAATTCGGACCGGAGTGATGATCGCCCCCGGTTTAGTCGGGACAACAACGACCGCCCGAAATTCAATCGCCCTGCTGATGGCGATCGGCCCCGCTTTAATCGAGACGACCGCAACAGTGGACCACGTAGTACCGATTCGCGCGACTCCGGATCATCCAGCCGACCTTTCCGGCCAGCCGGATCACGCGATAATAACCGTAATGACGGACCACGTAATGACGGACCACGTAATGACGGACCACGCTTTGATCGTGGTCAGAATGATCGCCCAAAATTTAACCGTCCTGCCGATGGTGACCGCCCTCGGTTTAGTCGGGATAATGACCGTTCTACGTTTAATCGGCCTGCTGACAGTGATCGCACGGGAGGTAGTAGCCGGGATAATGACCGCCCAAAATTCAATCGGCCTAATGATGGCGATCGGCCTCGCTTTAACCGGGACGACCGCACCTATCGGCCAGCCAGTGCCGGACCGCGCAGCGATAAGCCCGCCGGTACACCACGCTTCAACCGGGAAGATCGTCCGGACCAACGTAACCGGGATACAGACTCTCCGCGTTTTTCAAATGATCGGAGCCGTAGCAATGATCGTTTCGGCAGCGAGCGTCCGAAACGGGAAGATCGTCCAGATGGGGATCGCCCACGCATAAATCGGAGTGATTCTTCTCGTTCGAATGACCGTAGAAGCGATTCCCGCAGTACGGGTTCGTCCCGTTTTTCGCGCGATGGCGGATCGGCCAGACCTGATAAACCAGCTTTCAAGCGGGTGGGTGGTTTCAGCCGCGAAGCCGATGAACGAAATCGATTTGGCAGCGCCGATCAGGAGCGGAATAATCGCCGTAATGACGGACCACGTAATGACGGACCACGTAATGATTGGGATACCGAAAGCCGGTTTACGGGTAAGCAACGGAAAGAATCTGGTGATCGGCGCACGGGCAATTACACGAAAGCCCCCGATTATAATCTGGAGCAGACCCGCGCTGCCGACACGTTTAAACGGAGTCGGTCAGATGACAAACGCCAGTCAGATCATAACGACGGACCAGGAACGACTCGTCTGAATCGGTATATCGCCAATTCGGGTGTTTGTTCCCGCCGGGAAGCTGATGAACTCATTGCCCGAGGTGATATTTCAGTAAACGGCAAAGTGGTAACTGAGATGGGTTATAAGGTGAAAGAAGGCGATACGGTTAAGTATGGTACGAAGGTGCTGAATCCTGAGCGGTTCGTGTATGTACTGCTGAATAAACCGAAAGATTACATTACGACGACCGAAGATCCCGAAGAGCGCAAAACCGTAATGGAGTTAGTAGCTGATGCGGGCAACTTCCGGATGTATCCGGTCGGGCGCCTGGACCGCAACACAACGGGTCTCTTGCTGGTAACCAATGACGGTGAACTGGCCGATAAACTGACGCACCCATCGAACAACATCCGTAAAATCTACCAGGTTGAGTTGGATAAACCCATCACGGAGGAGCACCTGAATGCCATCAAGCAAGGCATTGAACTGGAAGATGGCCCGATTAAGCCCGATGCAGTAAGTATTGTCACGCCTGATGCCTATGTCGTGGGGATTGAAATTCATTCGGGTCGTAACCGTATTGTGCGCCGGATATTCGAAAGCCTTGGTTATGAAGTAACTAAGCTCGATCGTACAACCTATGCCGGTTTGACCAAGAAAGAGTTGCCCCGTGGTAAATGGCGCTTCCTCGATCCGAAGGAGGTTGTAAAGCTGAAGTACCTGAACGCATAATTTCTAATGAGCGAAAGAAAGAATGAGTGAAAGAGCGACGCCGAATGGCACTCTTTCACTCATTCTTTCTTTCGCTCTTTTATTTATGAACCACCTTTTCCCGTATATCGAACGAACTTTGCTGCATCCTGGGGTGACCATCGGAGAGCAGTATGACGCACTCGATGAGGTGATCCAGTTAGGCATGGCAGGACTGACGGTTGCGCCCTTTTGGGTGAAGAAGTTCCGGCGCGAATTGGGCGATACTCATCCCGCCATCTTGTCCACCGTCGTCGGATTTCCGTTTGGTTATCAGCGCACTGAAGCCAAGCAAACCGAAATTGAGTGGGCACTGCGCGACGGAGCCAGCGAGATTGAAGTGGTTCTGAATACGTCGGCTCTGTTCTCGCCATCGTCCGTTTGGTTGAAGATCGAACTGGCCAAGCTGGTTGCGCTGGTTCACGCACAGGAAAAGTTTTTTACAGTTATTATGGAAACCTCGCTGCTCGATCAGGAGCAGATGCAAAAGACGGTTAAACTCGCTGCCGATGCCGGGGCTGATTTCATTAAAAATGCGACCGGGGCGCTCAACAATGCGTTTTCGCTTGATGCGGCCCAACACTTTCGCCAGCTTGTTCCTAAATCGGTAGGTGTCAAGATCGTAGCTGACAACGCTACGGAGCCTCAACTGGAAGCCCTGATCTCGGCGGGTGTAGAGCGGTTGTCAATAGGCCGCCTTTAACTAAGTACCTTTAGGGTTCTGGAAGCCATTTTTATATATTTCGGTCGATTCATTGATCGTCTCGTTATGAAATTCTGGCTTACTTTATCCCTGTTTCTCAGGATCTCATGGGCTGTTGCTCAAACGACCATTTATCAGCCGTTCGAAGCTGATAGTGCGGCCGAACCTCGTGGTGGTATTCCCTTTTTCAACACATTTCTCCAGACGAATCTGCGCAAACCCACAGCGGCCGAAGCAAAAGGGGAAGGTGGGCGCGTGATTGTGAGCGGCATTGTTGAAACCGACGGCCGCCTAACGGATGTAAAGCTTGGCAAAACCTTTCGGCCTGATTGTGACCACGAAGCCTTACGGGTATTCAAGCTGTTTAATGCCTGGAAACCAGCTTTGAAAGGTGGTAGACCAGTCAGACAACAAGTCACTATGCCAATAACATTCAAACCTAATACACCTTTCATCTACGAAAACGGTACGCGAACCGACTATTTCGACGCGAATAACAAACCGCTTCCAGACAGTAGCCGGGCGCGTTATAAACAAGTTTCACCGATTGATTCAATTGGTATTCCTACCGGCGATGCGGTTGTGTACAAAGCCAGTAAGAATTCCTGGAAAGAAGAGTTTCGTCTGCCACTGGTTCGTAAAGAGAATGGCTTTCGGGGAAAGTCGGGGAAGACCGGTTACCTGATTGGCTATCAAAACGCAATTAGTCAACTTGATGGGCAACTAATCAGTGTGGATGATCGCGGGGCGTTACTTAGACAAGCTTATTTCAAGGACGGAAAACGGGTAGGTGCTGAATTGATTTACTATTCGAATGGTCTTGTTGCTGAAAAAATAGAAGAATTCGACGCAACGACTATAATTAATTCCTGGTATATGAACGGGCAAATAAAGCAGGTGCGAACGGTTGCCAAATTTAAGCCCCAGCAAGTTGGTAGCCCGGAACAGGTAAATGCCTATTGGGATAGCACAGGCCACCAGCAAATTGTAGCAGGTATGGGCCGCGTAACGTACAGCACGCGAGTACGGTCATCAAGCGATACGACCCAGTTTAAGCTTTTTCTTGAAGAAGGAGCTTATCAAAATGGATACAAACAGGGCGTTTGGACGGGCCATTATGAGGATGGTTCCTATTTCTACGAAGAGCAGTATGAAAAAGGAATCTGTCAGACAGGTAAAGCCTCAACGATGGGTGGGGCCATGACGCACTATACCGTGGTACAGCAGCCGCCAGAGTTTATTGGGGGTATGCAGGCATTGGGCCAGTTTCTGAGTCAGAATCTACAGTATCCACCAGATGCCGTTCGAGCCCGAGTGCAGGGTAAGGTATTTATCTCGTTTGTGATAAACGCCGAGGGGGCCGTTGAGAATGTTCGCGTCTTAAAAGGAATCGGCTATGGTGCCGATGAAGAAGCCCTGCGTGTTGTGAAGAAGACCAATGGGCATTGGAAACCCGGCGTTCAGCGGGGAAGAAAGGTAAATACAAACTATAATTTGCCGATCAATTTTAACATGCCTTAACCTTATTCGAAGGCTATACCACAGAAACCCACGTTTTTCGGTAAATTTGCCGGATAACCTCTCAGTACATGTCGCTTAAGCAAGTCCCACTTCATCACATTCACCAACAGTTAGGTGCGAAAATTGTGCCGTTTGCGGGTTTTGAGATGCCCGTTCGCTACTCCTCCGATCTCGATGAACACAATACCGTCCGCAATGGCGTTGGTATTTTCGACGTGTCGCACATGGGCGAATTCATCCTCAAAGGAGAGGGCGCTCTGGCCCTGATCCAGCGGGTGTCGGCCAACGATGCCAGCATTCTGTTCGATGGCAAAGTGCAATATAGCTACCTGCCAAATGGCCGGGGCGGCATCGTCGACGATCTATTGGTGTATCGGATCGGCGAGCTGGAATATATGCTCGTAGTCAATGCCTCCAATATTGAAAAAGACTGGAACTGGATTAGTCAATACGCGCCTGACTATGACCAGGCAGGCGCACCGCTCACCATAGTGAATGTATCCGATGACATGTGCCTGTTTGCGGTGCAGGGTCCGTTGGCGGCCAAAGCCCTTCAGTCGCTCACAAACGTCGATCTGGACTCGATGGAGTATTACACCTTTGAGAAAACCGATTTTGCCGGTTATGCCAACGTCATCGTATCGGCAACGGGCTATACCGGCGCGGGTGGCTTCGAAATTTACGTATCCAACCACCAGGCCGAAGGCGTTTGGCATGCTATTATGCAGGCTGGTGCGCCGTTTGGCATCAAGCCAATCGGCCTTGGCGCCCGCGATACCCTCCGTCTCGAAATGGGCTATAACCTGTACGGAAACGACATTACCGACGAAACATCGCCCATTGAAGCGGGTTTGGGCTGGGTTACTAAGTTCACGCATGACTTCATTGATGCCGATCTTCTGAAGGAGCAAAAGCAGCAGGGCGTTCCACGTAAACTCGTTGGCTTTGAACTGCTTGAGCGGGGTGTTCCGCGCGGTCATTACGAACTTGCAGATGCTACCGGCGCGGTCATTGGCGAGGTCACGTCGGGTACGCAGTCGCCTACACTGGGCAAAGGCGTTGGCCTGGGTTACATTCAAACCGCGTTTAGTAAGCCAGGTTCCGAGATTTTTGTTAGAGTTCGTGATCGCCTGTTAAAAGCACAGGTCATCAAACCTCCTTTCGTGAAAAAATAACTTATTCTTTTGTTCTGCCGACGCAGGAAGCATCGTAAGGTGTCCTAAACGAGCCTGTTACGATGCTTCCTGCGTCGGCAGAACAAAAAAGCTTATGAAACAAATTGATGTTTGCTTAACGCCTGATTTACTGCACCTGCACAAGGTTGAAAATACGATTGTCGTTGTTGCCGATGTGTTTCGGGCGACTTCGTGCATGGTGACTGCGTTTGCCTATGGTGTCAACAGCATTATTCCTGTTGCTACTATCGAGGAGTGTCAACTGTATCAGGAGCGTGGGTACCTGGCCGCTGCCGAACGAAACGCCCGAAAGGTCGACGGGTTTGAGTTGGATAATTCGCCGTTCACCTACATGGACGAACGAATTCGGGGGGCTAATGTGGCCATGACAACCACCAATGGCACGCTGGCGATTACCAAGTCACGCTCGGCAGTGAAAGTGCTTGTCGGATCGTTCCTGAATTTAGATGCGGTCGTTCAGTTCCTGAAAACGGAGCGCTATGACGTCATGGTGTTATGTGCCGGCTGGAAAGGACGTGTCAATATGGAAGACACGCTCTTTGCGGGTGCGCTGGTCGAACGCCTAAAAGATAGCTATGCCATGGCCGAGGATAGCGCTATTATGGCATGGCGGCTTTACTGCCAGGGGAAAGATAACCTGCCAAGTTATCTGTCCAGTTCGTCGCATATTCAGCGGCTTCAACGGCTGGGTATACAGAAGGACATAACGTATTGCCTGCAGCATGACCTTTACGACGTTGTTCCGGTGTTAAGGGGCAATGCGCTGGTGAGTATGCAGATCTAATATAAACGAAAAGGGAGGCTGATGAAGCCTCCCTTTTCGTTTATATTACAGTCAGTTCGTGTAGTTCGTTATTGGCGAAACGGGTGCTGAACCCTATGGTCAGGCAGTTGCCTGTTCGGATTCCAGATAGGTTAATACGCCCTGCATGGTTGTTAATTTTCCGTAGTCTTCATCAGGAATGCGAATGCCGAATTCCTTTTCGAGTTGCATAATCAAGTCAACCGAATCCAGACTGTCAAGACCCAGATCGCGTGAGAAATGAGTTTGGTCAGTTATCGCTGACTCTTGTACACCAAATTCTTTCAGAATTCCTATCACTCGTTTTTTCATGATGCGTTGTTCGTTTATCAACCAGTGTCTTTTGTATAGAATCCTTCCTTTCCGCAGTTTAGTATGTACGCCCGTGCATTTTTAACATACTTTAATGTTAGGGATCTTTTCGGTTAGCTCGGTCGGAGCTAAACCAAAGGCCTGTCTTAAAATAAATTTTCGCCCAGTAAGCGTTTCAGTTCCAGTTGGTTAAGCATGAGTTGATACTGGAAGTTTAGCCGGCCGAGCTCAGCCTCTTCTACACCCGTTTCAGCACTCTGTAATTCAACATTTGTGATAACGCCGTTTCGTAGACGGGCGTTGGCAATCTGGAGTGCCTTGCGGGCCTGCTCTACCTGGGTTTCCAGGTTAGCCAGCCGAGTCTGATTGCTTCTAATGTCGGCATTGACCTGGGCGATGCTCTGACGTAACTGAGCACTGGCATTCTCAACAGCGTAGCGGCTGGCATTTAACGTAAGTTGAGCGGCCTGATTTTGTAATTTGTAGCGCTTGCCAGCATAAAGCGGAGCAATAAAATTAATGCCAGCAGCCGTATTGGCCCGTAGTTTTTCAACCTGGAGCGGATACCCGTTTTTATAACCAGCCGTACCACTGAACGTAATACTCGGCTGACCAGCCCGATTTATAACCAATACGTCTGTTTCAGCCGCCCGAACCTGATCCTGTGCCAATAATACAGCTTTGTTGCCCGCAACGGCCGTTTGAAACTGACCATTGAGGTCAAACAGAGATACCGTTCCTGACTGAACGCCAAGCTGAAATTGCTCAATAGCGCGGCTCGTTTCCGGCTGTGGGTTCCCCGTCAGGTAAATCAGGACAGCCAATTGCCGCTCTAACTGATTCTGAATCTCAATTCTACGGTTCTGCGCTGCTTTTACCCGTACGGCTTCTGTCAGTACATCGTATTGAAGTGCATCACCATTCTGTAGTCGTGTCGATAAAAGCCTGACGTTGGCCGTTGCTGTTCTGATAACTGAGTCCTGAACAATCAGGCCACGTTGTAAAAAGCCAACGCCATAGTAAGCAGCCGCCACCTGATAAGCCAGTGATTGCTGGGTTAGTTCGAAATTTCGACGCAGGATCTGTACATTATCCGTGGCTTGCCGAATGGCCGCGTCTGTACGGCCGAAGTCATAAATCGTTTGCCCAACCGACACGTTTGCGTTCACGTTATTGTTAGGAGCCAGTTTGGCGACCACATCCTGCCCATTGATTGGAATGGCAAACTGGGGTACGGGCGTTACGTAGGTGTAATTGCCGTTCAGGTTCACATTAGGGCGCATTGCGGTTCGGGCAATGTCAACCCGCACTTCGCCCGCCTGAATCTGTTGTTGCTGCTGTTTCAGCGTGGGATAATTGGTATTAGCCTGCTGAACCAGCGCCCGCAAATCGTCGGGTACTTGTATTGGCTGGTTTTGTGCATGAACAGCCGCAAATGCTAACAGTAATGGTATAGTAAGAAGTCCTGGTTTCATAGTAAGTGAAGTTTAAGGTTTTCAGTGGGTGGTGCTTGGTTTACGGGAAGGCCAAATCACAAACTGGAAACCAAAATCAGTGGGCTGCATCGGCAACCGCTTTGGCGGTTGCGGCATCCATCTTTTTGTTTTTAAGTAAGAATAGGAGTGGGAACGTGACTACGAAAAACAGACCGGCCAACTTGAACGTATCCAGGTAGGAGATCATAAGCGCCTGCCGTGAAATAATCGAATCCATGTTTTTATAGGCTCCCGTTAAGGCATCGAACGCATTTACGCCTTTAGCTACCAGGTTCTGCGTCATGGCATTGAGCCGTTCCGTAGTGAGCATATCACCCGGTTGCAGGTTCGATACCAGATCGCCCCGGTGCACGGCTGTTCGCTGCGTAACGTAGGTATTCGTGATGGCTACGCCGAAAGCCCCGCCAACCTGCCGCATCATATTGACGATGGCAATACCGGTTGGTAATTGGCGCGGCTCCAGCGTGGAAACCGATTGGTTAATGAGCGGTACGTTGACGAAGGCAAGCCCAATTCCCCGAATGATCAGCGCCGTAATAAAGTCGCCGTTCGAGGCATCCATGTTGTAGGTGGACATGATGAAGCAGAAGCTTGCAAACGCAATGTAGCCACCAATCACGATGATCTTGGGCGAGACCCCTTTGGCCAGCAAGCGACCCGCCAGCGCGAACATAGGCAACGTGACTAGCCCCCCCGGAATCAGAAGTTTACCCGTTTGGGTAGCCGTGAGGCCAACAATGCGCTGGGCAAAAAGTGGATAGAGCAGGACCGACGTAAACAAGCCATACCCGATAACGACCATCAAAATAGAGCCGATGGCCAGGTTACGGTTTTTCATCGTTCGAAGGTCCACCACGGGGTCTTTGGTCCCTCTAAACTCCCACCAGATAAAGGCTGGAATCGCAATGGCAGCTGCAACCGCTAACCACATAATCGCTTTACTGTCGAACCAGTCGTCGGCTTCGCCCCGTTCCAGAACGTACTGCAAACTCCCGATACCAATGGCAAGCAGGAGAATTCCCATCTGATCAATGGGTATGTTTTTGCGGTCAATATTCAGTTCATCTTCTTTCTTGTCGATAAACGTAGAGCTCAATAAGACGGCAATAATACCAATCGGCACGTTGATGTAGAACATCCAGCTCCAGTGGTAATTGTCGATAATGTAACCACCGAGGGTAGGGCCAAGTGTTGGGCCGAGTACAATACCCATCCCGAACAAGGCCGAAGCAACAGGTCGTTGTGAAGGCGGAAAGGCATCGAACATCAAGCCCTGCGAGGTAGACAAGAGGGCTCCTCCACCAATTCCCTGTAAAAACCGAAAAGCAACCAGTGTCCACAGGCTATCGGCAAAACCGCACCCGTAGGATGCAAGTGTAAACAGAATGATGGACCCGATATAGTAGTTTTTACGCCCGAAATACCGTTGCAAAAAGCCCGTCATCGGAATAACGATCACGTTGGCAATGGCATAGGCCGTTACCACCCACGATACATCCTCAATCGTGACGCCGAGATTTCCGGCTATGTCGGTCAGGCCGACGTTCACGATGGATGTGTCGATCAATTCAATAATAGCCGCAGATATAGCCGTGATGACCACAATCCATCGGCGAAATCCTGTTGGTTGAGACATAATCGTGCTCGTTCCTGGTCTATTTCTTACTTGGCTACCCGCACTTCAGCGTCAACGCTCAAACCCGCCCGCAGTTGGTTCTTGTATTTTTCCGGATTCAGAATTTCAATTTTTACCGGTACGCGCTGGGTGATCTTAACAAAGTTGCCCGAAGCATTGTCGGCAGGTAAGAGCGCAAACCGAGCGCCTGTAGCATCAGAAAGGGAAGAAACACGGCCTTTAATGTCGAGATCAGGATAGGCGTCGAGTTTAATGTCAACTGGCTGGCCAAGCTGCATTTTCTCCAACTGAGTCTCTTTAAAGTTGGCCACAACCCAGAAGGTCGAATCGGCTACAATCGTGAACAGATTCTGGCCGGGTTGTACATATTGACCCACAACCACGTTTTTGCGGCCAATTTTACCAGCAATTGGCGCGGCAAGCCGGGCGTAACCAACGCGCAGTTTGGCATTATCGATTGCCGCCTGTTTCACTTTCAGGACCGCCTGAATTTTCTGGACGTTCGCCTGCGCTTTGGCAATGCCAGCCTGAGCTACGCCCTGCGCCGTTTTGGCGAGGTTAATCTGCTCGATATTGGCATCGTACTGGCGCGATTGAACCTCAACATTGTTCTGCGTATCTTCCAACTGTTTTTTCGTTAGAGACTGCTCTTTGTACAGGTTCTGGTCACGTTGCAGATCCTGCCGTGATTTGTCGCGCCGGGCCGCCTGCACCTGGGCGTTCGACTGCGCCACGCGAGCGTTTTGGGCGACATTGCGCGCGTTGGCCAGGGCGTTCTGCACATCGGCACGAGCATTCTCAAGATCGGCCAATGATTGTTGGTAATCGGCTTCGGCCTGCGCCAGTGCAACATCGTATTCCTGTGGATCGATGGTTACTAACGGCTGACCCTGTTTAACGTTTGCGTAATCGTCAACGTTGACGGCTGTTACATAACCAGCTACACGGGCCAGTACAGGAGCTGAATTGCCCTCAATTTGGGCATTGTCGGTTGTTTCGTATTGCTGGGCATGTACGAAGGCTTTATAGCCAAAATACCCGCCAACCAATACAACGAGGGCAATAATGATACGAGGTAAATACGTTTTTATACCACTTTTCTCTTCTGAGGTTTCCATTTCTGTTGTTAGAGTTGCCATAGAATCAGTAATAGTTTAGTCATAGCCTGCGTTGAGGTAAAGAACTAATTAGTAGTCAATCATTCGGGCGCCCCGGCTGTTTGACTAATGTTGCACAAAAGTAAACCAGGTTGACTACAAGGTCAAATAGGTTGACTATATTTGTACGATTTTTTGCCAGAAATCGTTTCAGTGTTTTTCAAATTGCCAATATGTTCGTGGAAACAGATAAAGATTCCTTTGATTTTAACCAGTATCGGACGTTCCGGGAACGCTCCATCGGGCGTATTTTATGGCGTCTTAAGCGATATACGAGTAACTTCATCGAGCCGCGCCTTCATGCGTTGGGGTACACTGATTTTAAAATGAGTTACCTGATGTTTCTTGCGAACATTGAAGAAAGTGGCATTACCAACAATGAACTCGCCAAACGGGCTTGTGTAACCAAGCAAATGATGAGTAAAATTGTTGGCTTGCTGGAAACGGCGGGCTATATATACACGGAGAAGAATCCGAACGACTCACGATCTAGTATAATTTTTCTCAACGAGCGGGGCAAAGAACTATTTGTAAGCCTCAAGGCATGCATGCAGGAAGCCCGCGAGAAGTTTGATCTCGTTGTGGGGCATGAGCGAATGGAACAAGTGATCGACACTATGGTTGAGTTGGTCAATAAATTAGAAAGTGAAGAACAATAGAGAGATGTAGGATGTATGATATAGGATGTATGGTGTATTATACATGATACACCATACATCCTATATCATACATCACACATTCCGCTCGCTATGTTTGCTTCCATCAATCCGTATACGCAAAAAACGATCAGGACTTATCGGGCCGATAACGCCAGCACAATTGAGCGAAAACTTAAACAAGCCGACCGGGCATTTGCCGACTGGTCGGCTTTGTCTATTCGCGGACGTGCCGATTATTTACGGAAAGTTGGTCAGTACTTAACCGATAATAACCAGCGTTACGGCGAACTGATAACCGCCGAAATGGGCAAGACACTCAAAGAAGCGATTGGCGAAGTAGATAAGTGTGCGACGACCTGCACTTTTTACGCCGATCAGGCTGAAACATTCCTGACTGACCAGCGAATTGATTCCGATGCCCAGACCAGTTTTATAACTTATCAGCCTCTGGGGCCGGTACTAGCCATCATGCCCTGGAATTTTCCCTTCTGGCAGGTCATGCGTTTCGCTATTCCAGGTCTTATTGCGGGAAATGTCGGCTTGCTGAAGCACGCCCCCAATGTGTTCGGCTGTTCACTTGCCATCGACGAAGCGTTTCGGGCATGTGGCTTACCCGCTGGCGTCTTTCAATCACTTTTAGTTGATGTGCCTGCTGTTGACGGTTTGTTGAGCGATAAACGGGTAAAGGCCGTGACGCTCACCGGTAGCGGACGGGCGGGCGCATCGGTAGCCAGCATTGCTGGTCGTGAAATCAAGAAATCCGTTTTGGAACTGGGCGGGTCTGATGCATTGATTGTGCTAGCCGATGCTGACCTGGATAAAGCGGCCGAAGTGGCCGTTAAGTCACGGATGCAGAACGCCGGCCAAAGCTGCATTGCTGCCAAACGATTTATCCTCGAAAGATCCATTAAGAAGCCATTTACGGAACGGCTCCTGCACCAGATTAGCCAAATCAAACAGGGTGACCCGTTGGATAACTCAACGACGATGGGCCCGATGGCCCGGCTGGATCTAGCCGATGCCATCGAACGACAATACAAGGCTACGCTGGCAAAAGGGGCCAAACGACTGGCGGGCGGTGAGCGGAATCAATGCAATGTGCAGCCCATGCTGCTCGATAAAGTGAAACCCGGTATGGCTGCGTTTGACGAAGAGACCTTCGGCCCGCTGGCGGTACTTGTTGAGGCTAAAGACGAAAAAGAGGCTATCCGGCTGGCAAATCAGTCAGACTTTGGGCTGGGCTCCGCCATCTGGACGCAGGACTTAGATCGGGCTGACCGACTAGCTCGCCAGATTCAGGCCGGCTCGGTCTTCGTGAATGGGCTGATGCGCTCCGATGCACGCGTGCCTTTTGGCGGTATTAAACAGTCGGGTTTCGGCCGCGAATTATCGGAAGCAGGCATTAAAGAGTTCGTGAATATAAAAACGATCTGGGTCGAGAAACCCTGATATTAGGCGTCGCCGGTTTTACGCTGATTCTCCTTGCGTGCATTCAGATAACCTCTGACAACGGTAAAGGTTGTGATGGCCAGGAAAAACAAAATGATGTATTGAACGTAATCGACGATCCAGGGAAACCGCTCACCAAAGAAAAATCCTCCGCCGACCAGCGTTAACACCCAAATGCCCCCGCCAATGATGTTGTAGAGCATAAAGAACCGAGCGGGCATGTGGATCAGGCCAGCCAGAAGTGGGGCGAAGGTTCTGACGATGGGCAGAAATCGGGAAATAATTAAGGCGCTATTCCCGTATTTGATAAAGGCTTCTCGTGTGTTTTCAATGTACTTCTGTTTGAAAAACAGGGAGTCCGGTCGATTCTTGATCTTCCCGCCAAAGTAATAGCCTGTCAGATAGCCAACCAGCGATCCGATTATAGCCGCCCCAAAAATGCAGCTCAGCAGCAGCCAAAGGGGTACGTTCAGCAGTTTGATACCCGCAAACACGCCCGATAGAAACAGGAGGTAATCGCCTGGTAGAAAGAAGCCGAAGAAAAAGCCATTTTCGACGAAGACAATGGCTGTAATCAGTACTAACCCACCCGTCCGGATAATTTCTTCGGAGTTGAGTAACGTCTGAAAGAAAGTAATAAACTGATCCATAGTCAAAGAGTGAAAGAGCGCATGAGCGAAAGAGCGCATGCGCTCTTTCGCTCTTCAAATATATTCTGCCAACTCCAGCCAGCGGTCTGATTTTTGAGCAATGGTTTGATCTATCAGCTCAATTTCACGTGCCCAGGCCGTTAGTTGTTCATGTGGGCCTCCCGAATTCAGTAGGTTCACCAGGTTGTTTTTATGTTCTTCCAGCGATTCAAGTTCTTTCTCGATGCTTTCATACTCCTTTAGCTCCTTAAACGACAGTTTCCGCTTGGCACTATTTGCGCTGGACGTCACGGGAGCGGCCGCCGGGGCTGAAACCTTGGTCTCCGCTGGAGCTGCTTTGCCGGAGCGTATAGCCTTGGGTTGTGCATCCCGCCAATCGCGATAATCAGTATAGTTACCGGGATAATCGCGGACTTTCCCCTCGCCTTCCAATACGAAAACGTGCTCGACCAGCCGGTCCATGAAATAGCGATCGTGGGTTACAATGAGTACACAACCTGGGAAATTAAGTAAAAAGTCTTCCAGCACGTTCAACGTCATAATATCCAGATCGTTGGTTGGCTCATCCAAAATCAGGAAGTTTGGGTTTTGCACCAACACGAGCAGTAGTTGCAGGCGTCTTTTTTCGCCCCCGCTCAGCTTGGCTACAAAATCATACTGCTTGGAACGATCGAACAAAAACCGGCTAAGAAGTTGTGTCGCCGTGATGGTATCGCCATTGGCTAGTTTCATTACTTCGGCCACATCCTGCACCACATCGATTACCCGCTGATTTTCGGGTAGATCCAGTTCTGTTTGTGTATAATAGCCAAATTTAACGGTGCCGCCTGTCGTAATTTTCCCTGAATCGGGGCGCAACTGGCCGGTCAGCATATTCATCAGCGTGGTTTTGCCCATGCCATTTTTACCAATCAACCCCACGCGGTCGGGCCGTTTGAAGGTGTAATTAAAATGGTCGAGCAAGACTTTATCGCCAAAGCGCTTGCTCAGGTTTTCGACTTCCAGGATTTTACTGCCCAGCCGCGCCATGCGCAGGTTCAGATCCAGTTCGCCGTCATTCCGTTTGCCGCTGGTTTTTTCTTTCAATTCCTCGAAGGCATCGATGCGGTATTGCGCTTTTGTGCCCCGGGCTTTGGGTTGCCGACGCATCCATTCCAGTTCCCGCCGGAAAGTGTTACGGTCTTTGGTCAGCTCCGAAGCCGCTGCCGTTTCGCGTTCCTCTTTTTTCTCCAGAAAGTACGCGTAGTTGCCTTTGTAGGTATAAAGCTGCCCACTGTCCAGCTCGGCGATTTGGTTGCACACCCGATCCAGAAAATACCGGTCGTGGGAGACCATCAGCAAGGTGCCGTTGTTAGTATTCAGGTAGTTTTCGAGGTATTCGATTGCTTCCAGATCGAGGTGGTTGGTTGGCTCATCCAGAATCAGCAAGTCAGGATTTTGGATGAGTACCCGTGCTAACGCAACGCGTTTACGTTGCCCCCCCGATAAGGAACCGGCAATCTGATTGACATCCTGAATACCCAGTTCACCCAGAATCTGCCGAATCTGCGCTTCATAATCCCAGGCTTCGAGCTTTTCCATGTTCGACATGGCTTCTTCGAGGGCGTCATGGTCTTCGTTGGCGAGGGCCTGTTCGTAAGCGCGTACGGCATCGAGCTGAGCGCTTTCGCCCGCCAGCACCACTTCCATGATCGTCAGGCTATCATTCAGGTCTGGCTGCTGATCGAGGTAGCCAATGCTGATGTCTTTGCGGTGGCTAACGATACCCGCATCGGGCGGCATTGACCCGGCCAGAATGGACAGCAACGTTGTTTTACCCGAACCGTTGGCACCAACGATGGCTACTTTATCGCCCCGGTTTATACCGAACGTAAGGTTTTTAAAAAGAGTACGGTCGCCGTAGGACTTCGCTAAATTTTCGGCTGATAGATAATTCATTCGTTGATCTTGTCGTGGACGGACTAGAAAAGGCTGCCACAGGCAGTCAGTCTAGTCGGCTTAACGGATGTGTTAGCCCAGCCACCTTTTGATTTATTTCTACAAAGGTACAACAAAGGAAATCGTTCGTACTTTTACCTATTAATCAATACAACGTCCTTTTCCTGAATAACCAATAATGCGTCTGAAATATCTCTTTTTAACCATCGCTTTTCTGAGTGGCGTAGTGGTTAGTACAAGTGCTCAAACCACAAGTTCAATTAAATCATACACCCAGGCGGTGCCCGGCAGCAACCAGACCTACGCGATGGTCGCTATTCCCGGCGGAACGTATCTGATGGGTAGTCCCGCCACCGAGAAAGGACGTAATGCCGATGAAGGCCCCCAGCACAAAGTACAGATCGAACCCTTTTACATGGGCAAATATGAGGTGACCTGGGATCTGTACGACCTGTTTGCTTTTACCAACATGGAAAAGGAAATGGCAGCTAAATATACCGAGTCCGACGCTAACCTGGCGAAAACAGATGCCACGACACGGCCAAGCCCACCTTATGTAGACATGTCTTTTGGGATGGGCCGGGCGGGCTATCCGGCTATTAACATGACCCAATATGCGGCTATTAAATTCTGCGCCTGGCTCTATGCCAAAACGGGTGTCTTCTACCGATTGCCGACGGAAGCCGAGTGGGAGTATGCCTGCCGCGCAAATACCACAACGCCATATTCATTCGGTGCCGACGTCAAGCAACTGGGCGAATATGCCGTTTTTACGGGTAACAGCGACGGTGGCTACAAGAAGGTGGGGACAAAAAAGCCCAATCCATTTGGCCTGTACGATATGCATGGCAACGTGATGGAGTGGACGAAAGATCAGTACGTAGAGGATTATTACCAGCAGGTGGCCAGCGGAAAAGTGAAGGAAGCCTATGCGCCCACCACCACACTCTATCCCAACTCGGTACGCGGTGGCTCCTGGGACGATGAGGCCATTGTACTACGGTCGGCTGCCCGGACACCTTCGGCCCCAGCCTGGAAAGTACTTGACCCCCAAAGCCCTAAGTCAGACTGGTGGTTAACATCCGCTTCGTTTGTCGGATTTCGGCTGGTCCGGCCCGCTAAAGCGCCCAGCGAAGAAGAAATCAAGGCGTATTACGGAATCAAGCCCATCAAGGACTATTGATTGGAGTAGGATATATGATATAGGCTGTATATATATTGAGTGATTAGAGGGCTATTTCAAGTGTTGTGGCCTCGCTGCCCTCATAAGCGCTAGCAACAGCCGCGCCATCCGGAAAAATGGGCCGTGAGAACACGGCCCACGGAAAAGAGACACCTTACTATTATTCTATAAATTCTACAGCCTGCATCATGATCTATCTTCTTCTGGGCGCTAACCTCGGTGACCGTGTGCAAACTCTTCATCGGGCAGTTGACCTGATTGCGGAACGCCTTGGGACAGTGATGCAACAATCAGCTTTGTACGAAACAGCGCCCTGGGGTGTCGTGGATCAACCGGCGTATCTGAATCAGGTGTTGGCCGTTGAAACTATGCTGCGGCCGGAAGACGTACTTGTGCAGACACAGATCATTGAACAGGAATTGGGGCGTGTCCGCTTCGAAAAATGGGGGGCACGCGTCATCGATATCGACATGCTGTATTACGACCACCTCATTCAGCAAAGTGATACGCTGACGATTCCACATCCGTACCTGCATCAGCGACGCTTTACACTGGTTCCGCTGGCAGAAATCGCGCCCAACCTTGTGCATCCTGTTTTTAAAAAAACGACAAGTGAATTGCTGGCAGAATGCGCTGATAACGGTGAAGTCATACCGTATCTTTAAGTCATTCAGCCGGAGACGGAAATTGCTGGAAAATAGCTAAACCTGACTGATGCAGGTTATATCTCCGCGAACCAGCTTTTTTAATTTTCCAAAAACATCTGCCCTCCGCTGAAAACCGACTACCTTTGCAGTCAGTTTGTTATCATTTTCTTAAAACATCACCGATTATGTCTGCCACGCTTGACACCGTGAGTTTGTTAGCCGACCGCATCAATGCGCTGGAGGAATCGTCCACGCTGGCGATGACCAAGAAAGCTCGTGAATTGGCCGCTCTGGGCCATAAAGTAATCAGCCTGAGCGTTGGGGAGCCGGATTTTAAAACACCCGCCCACATTTGTGAAGCGGCCAAAAAAGCCATTGATGATGGCTTTCATGGCTATTCACCCGTTGCTGGCTACCCTGATCTTCGCAAAGCCATTGCCGATAAGTTCAAGCGCGACAACAACATCGACTGGAAGCCCGAAAATATTGTCGTGTCAACGGGGGCTAAACACTCGCTGGCCAATGTCATTCAAGTATTGGTAAATCCAGGCGATGAGGTGATCATTTTCTCTCCTTATTGGGTTAGCTACTCCGAAATGGTGAAGCTGGCTGAAGGAAAAGCCGTCGTTATTGACGGTAGCTTTGACAATAACTTTAAGGTAACGCCCGAACAATTTGAAGCCGCTATTACGGACCGGACCAAAATTGTCATGTATGCGTCGCCTAATAACCCGACAGGGTCGATCTATTCCGAAGCTGAGCTTCGTGCCATTGCTGACGTTGTGGCGCGGCATGAGAATGTTCATGTGCTGGCTGATGAAATCTACGAATACATCAATTTCACACCAGAAGGCCACTTCAGCATGGGGTCAATTCCTGAAATTGCAGAGCGAGTCATTACGGTGAATGGTGTGGCAAAAGGATATGCCATGACTGGCTGGCGTATTGGTTATATCGGTGCGGCAAAATGGATTGCTGATGGGGTCGAAAAGCTACAGGGCCAGGTTACGTCGGGTACGAACTCCATTGCTCAGAAAGCAACCGTTGCTGCCTTAAATGGCCCGATGGAACCCTCCCAGGAAATGGCTAAAGCCTATCACCGTCGGCGCGATCTGGTTGTGAAATTGCTCAAAGAGGTCCCTCACTTCCGGACCAACGTACCTGAAGGAGCTTTCTACGCTTTTCCTGATATCAGCTATTACTATGGCAAATCGGATGGGGCAACAACCATCAACAACTCGGATGACTTTGCCGCCTGGTTGTTAAACACAGCTTACGTAGCGACTGTAGCCGGTTCTGGTTTTGGCGCTCCCAATTGCTTGCGCATTTCAACGGCAGCATCCGACGAATCGCTTGTTGAAGCCGTACAGCGGATTAAAGACGCTGTAGCAACACTGAAATAGAGTTTGAATAAAGGTATAGATAGGGGTTCGGTTTATACGTTAATCATGACGTGTAAGCCGAACCCTTTATTTTTACGCGTTACTGATTCCTAATGGCACCTACCACTACCTGACTTCTTTGAAAGAAAATTATTCTTCTCATTAACGGAAATAGACAGAAGAATGTAGTAGCTATATCCAACTATCTATTGCCTTTCATGTAGGTATGTTACCTGAAAAGCAATGTGTAGAAACAAATAAGGTCTACTTTACTATTCTATGCGATTGTCTGTAATCTTGAAACAATCCTATAGTAGCTAAATTGAAGGAGATGTATTGTACTAGAGAATATTATTTGGTTTTTATGTAAAATGGGAGTTATTTATTAGCTTTATGACGTGGTTGTCTAAATTTATTTAGAAACTTATGTAATTGTAAATTTTTGGCATAGTAGTTGATGCCCATTATCTTGATCAAGAGTGACAACAACTTTACCGAGTTTAATAGAAAAGTTGTATATTCACTGATGAACTTTTTCAAACTGCCCTTGTTTTTGTACTAAGTCAAGGTTAATTTTGAATATGAATAGAATAAAGTTTTAAAATTGATTGATAGAAGTGCTCTTTTTGATTTTGCCGTAAACTTAATCTTTAATTATCCCCTAAGCTGATGAGAAATTTTAAAGTGTATATGATTTTTCAGTGGGTTTTTTTCCTGCCTATCATACTTCCGTTGTGCATTGTATTCGGCGCTTTAAGGGGGATTGTTCAAATGATTGAGCGCGTTATGGACCAGATTATTCTTGACATAGCTCCTTCTGAACAAAGTACAACACATACTGTAACCGAACACTGAACTCCATTTAGTGCATATATAAAGGGGCGCATTTCCTGATTAGGAGGAATGCGCCCCTTACTATTTCAGACAACATTGGGTTTTGGCTTACTCAAACGTAAAATCCAGATTCTTGTCATTATATATTTCGTCATCCAGGATCAAAAATTCTTCCCAGAATGGATCATTTGGTAAACCCGCCTTGCATATCAATGGCCGATCTGGGGCGCCTGGTTGTTTAATTGGGTGAATAAAATATAGCCGACGGGCATGGAGGTAGATTTTCTTATCGGCAACGGCACGGTCGTAGCCATATTTTATGTCGCCCCGAATCGGGCAGCCCATATGCGCTAGCTGTGACCTGATCTGATGTGGTCGCCCCGTGATCGGGTTCACTTCCAGTAAATAGTGTTCGTTGATCTTGCCAAGTACCCGATAGGAGAGTTCGGCCTTCTGCGACTTGGGAACTTCAAAATCGTGGACCGTTACCTGGTTCTTTTGCTCATCTTTCGTAATCCAGCCAACCAACTTGTCGGAATCTTTGGGTGGCTTGCGCCGAACCACTGCCCAATACGTTTTCTGCACCTGCCGCTTTCGAAAAATTTCGTTCATGCGTTCCAATGCCTTTGACGTACGGGCAAAGACAACCAGGCCGCTTACCGGACGGTCGAGCCGGTGAACCAACCCCAGAAATACATCGCCCGGTTTATTATACTTTTCCTTAATGTAATCTTTCAGTAAATCCAGCAACGTAACATCGCCGGTGCGGTCACCCTGTACCAAAACGCCCGGCTCTTTGTTAACAATGAGCAGGTGATTGTCTTCGTAAATGACCTGAAATGGTTTATGCTTCATAAGTTGCGCAGGTGAGAACCCACATTTTTTGAGGTTTCTAAAAACCTCTTGTCTGCCATGAATGAGGTTATTCAGACCTTCAATCACCAGCGTTGAAAATCCGACGTCATTGTATTCGTATCTCTCTTAACTCAATACGCTTCTTTCTCGTTCGGGAAGTCGTTGGTTTTCACATCGTCTACGTAGTGGGCAATAGCCTCTGTCATAACCTTATGCAAGTCAGCGTACCGGCGCAGGAAGCGAGGCTTAAACTCGTTTGTAATGCCCAGTAGATCGTGTATAACCAGGATCTGCCCATCGGCATCAGGCCCGGCGCCAATACCTATTGTTGGAATGCTCAGGCTGCTGGACACCTGCTTTGTCAGGGCAGCGGGAATCTTTTCGAGTACGACACCAAAACAGCCAATTTCCTGAAGCATGTGCGCATCGTCGATCAGCTTCTGGGCTTCGGCCTCTTCTTTAGCCCGCACGGCATATGTTCCGAATTTATATATGGACTGTGGTGTCAGACCAAGGTGACCCATTACGGGTACGCCAGCGCTTAAAATACGCACAATAGACTCTTTAATTTCGAGGCCACCTTCCATCTTAACGGCGTGGGCACCGGATTCCTTCATAATCCGAATGGCCGACCGTAGCGCTTCGGTAGAGTTGCCCTGATACGAGCCAAAGGGTAGATCGACCACAACCAGTGCCCGCTTAACACCCCGCACAACTGAGCTGGCGTGGTAAATCATCTGGTCGAGCGTGATGGGCAGGGTTGTCTCGTGCCCGGCCATGACATTGGAGGCTGAGTCACCAACTAAAATCAGTTCGACACCAGCCGCATCAACGACCTGTGCCATCGCATGGTCGTAGGCGGTTAAGGCCGAAATTTTCTCGCCCTTATTTTTTAATTCCTGGATAGTATGCGTTGTAACTCGCTTGATATCGGGATTATGTACGGACATAAGTCAAGTTTGTAGTTTACAGTTTGTGGTCATACCTAGTCAACCAACAATCAAAACTACAAACTCTGCACTACAAACGATGAATTACCTTGGGGTCAGCCACGATTCGGGGTTAAGTTTGGTGAACTCCTTCCAGATCTGGAACTGAATTTCGGAGACGCCATTCTTATCGGTGGCCACCGTCCCGATCGACTCGCGGGCTTTAACCCGTTGCCCAATTCGGACGGATACGCTACGGAGTTTGGCATAAACTGTGAAGTAATCGCCGTGTTGAATCGCGACGACGTTGTTCATGCCGGGCATACTGGTCACATCCTGAACAATGCCATCGTATACCGACCGGACGCCCTCGCCCGCGTTTGTCTGAATATCGACGCCCTGGTTTTCGACATAGATGCCCTTGAGCACGGGGTGGGGTTTACGGCCAAAGTGATCCGAAATAAAGCCTTTTGTGACGGGCCACGGCAAACGCGCGCGAGCCCCCGTAAAGGACGAGGCCAGGGCTGTTTCTTCATCATTGAGGTTATTGTTCCGTCGTTCGTCGGGTTTTCGGGCGGCTGCTTCCGGCTCCGCTGGGCGTTCTACTTTAGCTACATCGGCGGGCGCTGGCTTTTCGCCCGCTTTCTCGGCTGCGGCAATGGCGGCTTCGGCGCGTCGTCGTTCGGCGGCTTTACGCTCAGCTTCAAGTCGGGCAATTCGTTCACGGTCGGCGCGTTCGCGGGCTTCACGTTCCGCCCGCTCTCTTGCTTCGCGCAGAATCAGTCGCTTGATCAACGACTCAAGCTGGGCAACGGCCCGGCGACTTTCGTCCAGCTCTGTCTTCAGCTCGGACTCTTTCTGACTTAATTCTTTAACAACCTGATTTTTGACCACCTTCAGGGTTTCGAGACTTTTTGTCTCGTTCACTTTGGCCCCAATGGTATTTTTCTGCTCCTGTCGTTTGCGAAGGGTAGCCTGCTGTTTCCCTTGCAGCATGGTTTTGACGTTGTTCATTTGCCGAACCTGGCTTAAGCGGGCGTCGGAGTACTGGCGCAGGTACCGGTAGCGGGCAACGAGCTGATTAAAGTTATCGGCAGCAAACAAAAAGCCCAATGGATTTACTTGCTGACGCCGTTTGTCGGCGGCATAAATCATGGACCCATATTCAGCCCGTAGTTTGTTCAGGTCTTTGGTGAGGGTGGCGCTTGCCTGGCGAAGTTCAGTAATTTCGGACTCGGTGAGTTGGAGGTCTTTATTCAGCAGGCCAATCTGCTTCGACTGGGTTTGAATCTGTTGATCCAGGGCTTTGAGTTGCCCCAGACCCGCCTGTTTCTCCGATGCTGTTTGTTTCAGAATAGTCCGGATCTGGTTCATTTTCTCCAGATTCTGCTTTTTTTCTTTCTCCAATACTTGCCGATTGTGCACTGTTTGCTGCGCTTGTAGCGGATTTATCAGGCATAAACAACCGACGACAAGCAGGCTGATGACCGACCAGTGCACAACGTTGGAAAAAGGGCGAAACGAGACGTACATAAAAATAAAACCAGCGACTATTCTTATGGTCGACGAGTGTAAGAAGCGGGTATTGAAAACGGGAAGCCCGGATTTTTATCGACCAGTTCGACTTTATTATGCTTGATACGCAGCAGGGTCTGATAAAATTGCCCGTCGGCTTTCGACTTATAATCGACCGTTACTAAGCTGGTGTAAGGAAATAGAAAGTTGTTCAGCGAGGTAAAGTCATCATAATCAAGACGCAGCGTATTTTTTGTTGGCTGCTCGGTAACCATCAACTTTTTCAGTTTTCTATCCTGCTCCCCGATATAATTTTCAACCAACACTTTTCCTTCACTTTGCCGAAGGAGCAGATAATCCCGCTCGTTTTTAATTTTTTGGGCCGGGCGTTTGGGTAAAGGTAGGTTCCCGACAATCAGGGCTTGCAGTAGTTCGAAATTCATGTCGAAATTGAACTGTTTGCTCAGCGTCGGAAAGTCATAAACAGAGTATTCCCGGTGAATCTTATCAATAATCGTAATTGAATCGTGGGTAATGAGCCCCCGAACGGCTTCAATGCCCAACTTGGAAACGGATAACCAGATAAGGCTGTCTTTCCGAACCCGAATGTTTACATTGGCATTGTCGATATCCTGTTGCTGACCTTTAAAGGAAATTTTCGATTTGGCCGTCAAATAGCGAAAGTCAATTTCGGCCACATTGGAACGGGCTTCTTCGATGCCCGGCCTCGTGGCGGCTGGGCGTGTGGTCGCGGCTGAATCAGCGGGTAATTTTTGGGGCGGGTTGCTGGCAACGGTTGAGTCGATAGGGGCAGGCGCTGACGAAACCGGCGTTGACCGGGTGCTGTGCGACATGTGATGTCGTCGGCAACCTTCCGACTGTAGTAGAATGCCTAACAGAAACGCAATGAAGAAGTATTTATTCATTTAGGTGATTTCGGTCTACGGTTTTTGGTTTACGGATTCAGTCTGTCAAAAGACATGGTTATAATGAATCCGTAAACTAAAAACCGTAAATCGGTTTACATTTTGCCAGAGGCTATTTTCTTCTCTAAATCGGTACTGGCACCGCCTTTACTTTTTGCCTGCTTCCACTGTTCAAGCGCTTTGTCGCGCTCACCCAGTTGATAGAGCACATCGCCGTAATGTTCAATGACTGTTCCGCTCACATTGGCCGGATCGGCCAGTGCTTTTTCCAGATACTGTTTTGCCTTGGCGTAGTCTTTCGATACATAAAGTACCCAGGCGTAGGTATCCAGATACGTGGCATTCGTTGGGTTCCGCTCAACGAGTTTTTGAGCCAACTGAACCGCTCGGGGTAAATTCTCTTTTCGCAGGGACAGAAAATAGCTG
This sequence comes from Spirosoma radiotolerans, assembly GCF_000974425.1. NCBI lineage: Bacteria > Pseudomonadati > Bacteroidota > Cytophagia > Cytophagales > Cytophagaceae > Spirosoma > Spirosoma radiotolerans. The sequence goes on along the minus strand of NZ_CP010429.1, from coordinate 5,872,188 downwards.
TAGTTGTTCAGAACGTGATCGTTCAGCGGGTCTACTTTCAGAACGGCTTCATAGGCTTCATCGGACTTCGTATGGTCGCCTACTCCGTTGTATGCGTCGCCTAGCTGGGCGTAAATGCCTTTTCTTAGTTCATTGTTTGAGCTGGCCGCCAGTAGCTTCTGGCTTTCTTCGAGCGCATCGACCGCCTGTTGGTACTTGCGCTTGTATAAATTAGCTGATCCGTTTGAGTACCAGAAATAGCCCTGTGTTGGAAATACTTCCAGGGCTTTCTCGGAGTGAACCAGCAGACTATCCACCTGATTCAACTCACCGTCCAATTGCAGCAAAGCCTCCCAAACCTCGTAAATAGACCCGTCCAGCCGAGCCGCTTTGGCGTATGCATCGCGTGCTTCGGCCTTTTTACCCTGCTGGTGCAGCAAATTAGCCAGCATCACCTGTGTTTTAGGATCATTGGGGGAGGTTTTGGCCAGGTTCTGTGCCATCCCGAGCGCATCCTGCTGCGCTGCTGGATTGGACCCCGTCATGCCCATATAGCTCGACAAAATACGGGCTTTCAGGCCTGCTTCCAGGTTTGGGTTGGCCAGTACCTGATTCAACTCTTTCGTGACGCGGTCCATATCGCCTTTCTTGCGATAAATATCTGCCAGCAACACATGAGCCTGGGGTAAGTCGGTGCTTAGTTTGAGCGCCCGGTCGATCCAGCTAATCGCCTGATCGGCCCGGTCATTAGCAATCAATAACTCCGCCCCTTCGAGCAGGTAGTCCGGATCCGATGGCTCTGACGCTACTAATTTTTCGGCTTCTTCAACGGCTTTATCTATCTTGTTCTGTTTGAGATAAATACGTTGTTTTTGCCGGGTAATTTCCTCGTTCAGTCCTAATTCGCGCTCTACTTTATTGTACGTTTCAAGCGCTTTGTCGGGCTTATCGTTAAAGAGGTAAATAGCAGCCAGTTCCACACCATATTCAGCGTTTTCCGGGCCCTTTTTCAGAAGTGCTTCATAGAGTTCTTCGGCCTCGCCATAGCGTTTCTGTTTAACGTATAGCTCCGCCAGAAGCAGTGAGTAAAACTTGTTCTCTACATCCAGTGAGTGGGCTTTTGTGGCGAAGGGAATGGCCTCCACCGTTTTACCGCTCTTCAAATAAGCGCTGGCTGTTGAGTACTGAGCAGCAGCGTTGTTGGGATCCTTTTGCAGTACTTTGGCGAACTGTGCGATGGCCTTGGTTGGCTCGTCGGTCATTAAATACCGAATGCCTTCCGTAAACTGCGTTTCTTCTTCCATCCGCACGGTAGTTGTCGAGCCAGAGCCTGGTTTTGCCAGGGCTGTATCGTCTTTTTCGCGCTTGCGCTGGGCAAAAACTGGCTCGGCCGACAGCCCAAGCAGTAGCGCCAAACTACCCGCTACGCCTAGAAACAGATGACGGGTTCGGTATGGTATAGATAATGGAGTCATGTTGGTCTGCGTGTCGTGATGCATACGTACGAAAAACGCGGCTCAACCCGGTCTATTGCGGTTCTGATTTAAATAAACCGCTAAGACAAAGGTAGTTTAAAATGATGGAATGTCAGTAAACGACTAAACCAGCCTGAACAACTAACCTTTTTATCGGGAAACCGTCTGGTAAATGAACGCAAAAAGTTTGCCTTAATCGTAACCGTGAACGACGGATTCGTCAATAAAACGGTTTAAGGCCTGCCATCGCTTCTTTCTTTATCGCTGGTTTGTGAACAAGTAGCGTTTCTTGAGTGTATACTACACCAATTGGCCACGTCAGTGCCGGTTGATACTTATCAAAACTCAATAGAATGGAAACCTTGTATACGGCCACCGTCAGTAATGTTGGCGGGCGCGAAGGTGACGTTAAGTCGCTCGATGGTATTTTAGAATTAGACGTTAAACGTCCGGTAGAAATGCATGGCCAGGGTGGGGCTCCTAATCCCGAGATGTTATTTGCGGCTGCTTACAGCGCCTGCTACAACGGAGCGCTCATGGCAGTTGCCGAACGGCGGAAGGTTATTCTGCCCGAACATTCCGTAGAGGTCGGTATTTCCCTCAACAAAGACGGAAACAACATGTTTCTGTCGGGAAAAATTACGGTCAAAGCGCCCCACATGGATCATGACCAACTTCAGCAGTTAGCGGAATCTGCCCATGCCGTGTGTCCGTATTCCAAAGCTGTGAAAGGGAATATGGATATGAAGATCGAGGTACTGGTATAAGAGTTAAGTAATAGGAGCGAGGAGTCAGATGTGAGGAGTTGCTGACGCCTACTGTGCCGTCGAATATCTTCTCACGTCTAACTCCTCGCTCCTATGATTTAACTTACTGCATCATAAATCTGAACCCGCTCCCAGAGGTGCGAACATTTGTCGACAAAAGCCAAATGGCCCGGATGCACCTGATAGGCATCGTGAGCCGCTTTGTCGGCAAAGACAAGCGTTAGGGCGAAATCATAGCTGTGGTCGATGACAGGCCGACGCGTTTCGGCGGGGGTACCAACGTAAGCAGTCGTAATGTCGGTGATCGACTTGAGACCTTCCAGGCCAGCGCGGAGGGCCTGGTGATCGTCCTGGCTTTCGGGATGACGTAGCCAGAAAAAAACGGTATGTACAAACATAAGAGTAGAAGGCAGGCTAAGGTATTGGCTGCCCGTAAAAATAAGCATAGTTTTTGGGACACGTGACCGAAAAAGTAAATGAAAAGCTGCCTAAAAACGGCAATTACTACCGTCTTAAATTATCGGTAGGAACGGTTTCTATTTTTTTAACGCCATATCATCTTTCTAGCAAACATTTCGCTACCTTCAAAACGTTATGGGAGAACAAGAGACACCACTTACGAGACGAACGAATGGAGGGAGATAGCAACGCTACGAATAAACCTGGCGGTCATGAAGTTGATGGGCGCGGAAACCGAATTCAGAACGATAAAACGACGGTTCGGATCCCCATGTTATTAGGCATCACCCTGGCTGGTGGTATGCTTATTGGCGCAACATTTTTTGGTGGGACAAAAAGCATGAATAACATCGGGAAAGGCTACGCCAAATACCGGGAAATTTTGCAACTGATCGAAAATAACTACGTTGACTCAGTTAATACCGACGAGCTGGTTGACTACTCGATCACAAAGATGCTCGAAAAGCTTGATCCGCACACAGCCTACATGAATCCGCAGGATGCGGTTGCGGCCCGCTCGCAACTCGAAGGCGGCTTTGATGGTATTGGCGTTGAGTTCAATATTTACAAAGACACAGTTTATGTGGTCACGCCCCTGGCTGGTGGCCCGTCGGAGTCGGCCGGTATCCAGAGTGGTGATAAAATCATCAAAGTGGATGATAAAGCGTTGGCGACGGGTGGTAAAATTGAAAACAGCGCTGTTTTTAAGGCGCTTCGGGGCAAACGGGGTACCAACGTTAAATTGACCATTCTTCGGAAAGGTGACAAGCAGGCTAAAGAATTTACGGTGACCCGTGACCGGATTCCTACCTATTCTGTCGATGCAGCTTACATGATCGACGCGAAGACCGGTTACATTAAAATCAACCGTTTTTCCGAAACGACGTACGATGAGTTTAAAACCGCGTTGGCGTCTCTCAAAGCAAAAGGGATGACGCAACTGATGATGGACTTGCGCAACAACCCTGGTGGTTATATGGATCGGGCCACCAATATTGCCGATGAGTTCATTTCGGGTAATAAACTGCTGGTCTATACCGATGGAAAAGACAATCGGTACGACCGTAAAACCATGGCCCACATTGCGGGTCAGTTTGAGGAAGGACCATTGGTAGTGCTGATCGACGAAGGGAGTGCCTCGGCATCGGAGATTGTGTCGGGCGCGTTACAGGACCACGACCGGGCGCTGATTGCAGGTCGTCGGTCATTCGGAAAGGGGCTGGTACAGATGCCGGTGCAACTGTCTGACGGCTCAGAACTACGGCTAACGATCTCTCGCTACTATACACCCAGCGGCCGCAGTATTCAAAAACCTTATGTGCCCGGCCACGAAGGCGACTACGAGAAAGACCTTGAGCTGCGTTCAAAACGCGGGGAATATTACGTCGCTGACTCCATTAAGAATGACCCCAAACTCAAATTCAAAACCGACGGTGGACGCATTGTGTATGGCGGGGGCGGCATCACGCCCGATTATTTTATTCCAAGGGATTCGACTTGGCAGACAGCTTATCTAGTTCAGCTTTATGGCAAAAACATCATTCGTGAGTTTGCTATGGAATACGCCAACGACAACCGGAAAAAACTGGAGAAAATACCGTTCGAAGAATTTGACCGCACCGTTACGATCAACGATGAGCAGATGAACCGTTTGGTAAAAGATGCAACCGCCGAGGGAATTAAGTTCAACGAGAAAGAATACAACCGCTCGAAAAATTACCTGCGGAATCAGATCAAGGCGCTGGTAGCGCGGTCGATTTACCAGAAAAACAACAAAGGCGGTCAAAACAACGAGTTCTTCCGGGTTATCAGCCAAACGGATGATACCTACCAGAAAGCACTCAAGCTTTTCGACAGGGCCAACAAACTGGAACACGGCGCGATGTCGTATAACCAGAAGTGAGGGTGGGATTCGGTTTGTGGTTTACGATTTGTAGTTTGTGAATGGCACTAAGCACGCGCCAGCCAGCCACAAACCGTAAACCATAAACCGAATCACTTTTTGCTAAACTGATAAACGAGCCCCAGAAATGACTGGAGGTTTCCTGTCTTGAAATCCTTCCGGGAGTAGGGAGCCAGCTCGAAAGCAACACGCAAATTGGGGACCATAAGAAGCGGTTTGATGCGTACGCCGACATGAAGCGAGTAGCCTTCCAGCACATCACGATCATCAATTCCGTTCAGTGCGTTAAAGCGCACCCCTAATCCTGTGTAATAATTAACCTGAGCCTTGCGGGCTACATTAACCATTGGGCAGATGGTGGTGCTCAATGAGCCAAATACCGTGTTGGTTTGTACCCGGGCATCCACCCAAAACGCACGATCGGCGTTAGTGCTAACCGTAATCAGGTTGTTGAACGGGTAATAAGCTACCGATGCCTGACCAAAGGCCGATAGGGTGATTGCGAAAAGTAAAGCAGTTAATGCATGTTTCATGGCCGCAAAACAACAACTTTATCGTAATAAAAAAACGGTATACGGGGTAAAACGACTGTCTGGTTAGCTCGTACACATGCCAGGTGGTTAGCGGAAGCTTCTCTTTGAATCGATAAAGGCTAGCGTTCATCGTGCTTTTGTTTGTACCTTTGTCGTTCCTTTCCTGATAATTACTTACTGAAAATGTCTTGGTTCGTCCGAAAAGATAAGGGTATTCAGACCCCAACCGAAATGAAACGGGAAGCTCCCGATGGGTTGTGGTATCTATGTCCGAACTGCAAAAAAGTAATGAATACGCGGGAACACAAACTCAACGCGTACACCTGTGTTCATTGCAATTACCACGAAAAAATAGGGTCGGATGCGTATTTCTCGATCCTGTTCGATGAGAACGAGTTCACCGAACTCGATGCCAATATGCAGTCAGCCGACCCGCTGAAATTTGTCGATACCAAAGCTTACCCAGACCGTTTAAAAGCGACTATGGCCAAAACGGGATTGAAAGATGCCGTCCGGACAGCCTATGGCCCCATGAATGGCCTGACGGTGACGATGGCCGTCATGGATTTTAATTTCATTGGAGGCTCCATGGGGTCTGTTGTAGGCGAGAAAATTGCCCGCGCTATTGATCACGCTATTGAACACAAAACGCCGTTTCTGATGGTATCAAAATCGGGTGGTGCGCGCATGATGGAAGCCGGTTTCTCACTGATGCAAATGGCGAAAACATCGGCCAAGCTGGCCTTGCTGGAAAAAGCTAAACTGCCGTATGTGTCACTATTAACAGACCCAACAACAGGTGGTGTTACGGCCTCGTATGCCATGCTGGGTGATTTTAACATCGCTGAACCCGAAGCGTTGATCGGTTTTGCCGGTCCGCGTGTCATTCGCGAAACCATTGGCAAAGATCTGCCCAAAGGTTTCCAGAGTGCAGAATTTGTTCTCGATCACGGTTTTCTCGACTTTATCGTTGATCGGAAAGACCTGAAAGATAAACTGGTGAGCCTGTTTAAGATGTTGCTGTAGAAACCGGTCCGCCGGTTTCTACAACGTTGCCTATGCGCCTTGTCTCCCATCCTGTTCTGTGCAATTACTACCTTACATATCGTTGCAATGCGACCTGTAGTTTTTGCGATATATGGGAGCGCCCCTCGCCGTATGTAACGCTCGATAATGCTCGGCAAAACCTACGGGATCTTAAAAAGCTGGGTGTCCGAGTGGTCGATTTTACGGGGGGCGAACCGTTGCTCCACCGCCAATTGCCCGAATTGCTTCAGGAAGCCAAGCGGCTTGGTCTGATTACGACTGTTACCACCAACGGCCTTCTCTACCCAAAACAGGCTGAACGGCTGCGCGGCCTGGTCGACATGCTCCACTTTTCGCTCGATTCGCCCATTGCCGAAGAGCACGATGCTTCACGGGGGGTAAAATGCTTCGATAAGGTAATGGAATCCATCGCCATTGCTCGTAGCCTTGGCGAACGACCGGATATTCTGTTCACGGTTTTCGAACACAATGTGGACAAAATCAAACGGATGCACGAGACCATTTGCCTTCCCAACGACCTCGTACTGATTCTTAATCCGGTATTCGAGTATAATGCTGTTGAAACGGGCGACCGCTTTTCGGAGGACGCTCTGGCGAAGATGTCGTGGTGGGGCAAGCAAAAAAAAGTGTACCTGAACGATGCCTTCATTCAGCTACGGCGCGATGGGGGTAATCACATTGAAGACCCCATTTGTCGCGCGGCCAGTACAACCATTGTTCTTTCTCCTGAAAACAAGCTCATTTTGCCCTGCTATCATTTAGGGATAAAAGACTTCGCTGTTGAGGACAACCTGTATGCGCTTTATCGCTCCGCAGAAGTACAGAAACTGGTAGCCTTGGAGGGACGTTTGCCCGCTTGTGAGGGCTGTGCCATCAACTGCTACATGCAGCCTTCCTTTGCCGTCGAGGTGAACAAATACTTCTGGAGTGCCCTCCCCAGTACGCTCAAATATAACTGGGTCAAAGGCACTTGGAAGCAGTTGTTTTAGTATTTGTCAGGTTAGCGTACGATCAAAAAATCATCTTTTTACCACCTTTCGCACCAGGGTTCGTTCGCCAACCATCGCCTGAATTAAGTAGACACCCGGTGCCAGGCTACTCAGGCTGATGACTTGTTCGTGCTGGCGAGCCAGCCGATTAAACGTTAATTCGTGAAGTTTGCGGCCGTTGGCATCGCTTAATTGCACCGTAGCTAGTGTCGGATTGCTTGTCTGGATAACCACCTGCAACCGGTCATCTACCGGGTTTGGAAAGGTAATGAGTTGGAAATTAGCGTCTACAGGCTCTCCAATGGCCGTTACCAGGCCCGTGAACGCTCCTTCAATAGCAGCCTCATAAGGTGGAATGGTGTCGGGTGTACCGGGCTTGTCCTCTACGAGCAAGGTGATTTCCTGAATTGTCTGGCTAAGCAAAAGGCCCGTCCGATATTCACTGATGGTGATGGCTACGCTATAATACCCTAGTTCAATGGGGATGTCCCAAACTAGTTCTCCCGTGCGGTTATTGATTTTGAAAGTGCCTTTTTGGGTTAAATCATTCGGGAATTGATACGGTATAAGTGGCCGATAACCACAATCGTCCTGCCTTGTATTGGTAAGTGGTTTGGCTAAGCCATATACCAGACTATCGCCATCGGTATCAGTTGCGGTCAGTAAAATCGCTGTCCGTTTTCCTGAGCTGATGTGGAAACCGCTCGAAGGAAAGCCAGGAACTGGCGTTTGATTGACTGTTGGCGAAGTGGTAGAAATGGTGGTTTCGAGGCTAAATAACTGTTGGTCTGCATTGCTACTATTTTTAACGATGGTTCTGTTTGCCAATGAAACGGCCAGCGTAAAAATGCCTGCTCCCGCATAAGTGTGAACGATGGTGTAGCTGCTAATACTCGCACTTTTGTCCGCTATGTATAACCGGTTTTGGCGATAAGCTATCCCCGTAGTTCCATCGCCAAAACAAATCTGGATCGACTCGGCCTGGTCGGCAGCTGGCTTTCCCCGAATCTCGTCTAAGTAAAGCACCGTCGTAATGGTCTGACTGAGTGCTGAACCGGCCGCAGGCTTTGCCTGGATGTAACCGCCAAGCAAATGCGAAGCCCGCGAAAGCTGTATACTCAGTAAGATTAGGTAGAAGGTTAGCGTAGTTTTCATATCAATTGGAAAGGCCGGGATAATAGACTTATCCGGATAACTTTAAATGCATATGCAACCATATAATTGAGACTGGACATTTCGTAAGCGGTATTTTTGTACTTTCGGCTATGCTCTATTCGCCTGACCAAACTGCTCACCTGCCTGCTGACGGGTTCCGGTATTTGCTCACATCGCTCAGCGATCACGTGCTAACCATTACCTTAAACAGGCCCGAAAAAAAGAACGCGCTTCATCCGCCGATGCTCGCTGAATTGGCTTTTGCATTGGCATACGCGCAGTATACGACTGAGGTTTGGCTCGTGGTGCTGGCGGCTACGGGGAATACATTCTGTGCGGGAATGGATTTGAAAAGCCTGTCAACGGGCGATATTGAACCCATTTCGGTGCCTGAGCCATCGGGACCGGTTCGGCTGGGCGAGCTCATGGCCAGTTTTCACAAACCCAGTATTGCCCGCGTGCAGGGGTCGGTTTATGCTGGTGGTTTCCTGTTGGTAGCCACAAGCACATACGTCGTAGCGGCTGAGTCGGCTACGTTTAGCCTACCAGAAGTAAAACGGGGCTTGTTTCCTTTTCAGGTGCTAGCGGTGTTGCTCCCTATAATGCCCGCTCGCACCGCTCTTGATCTTTGCCTGCGGGCTAAAACGCTCTCTGCATCAGAAGCCTTGACGCTTGGCCTGGCAACAACCGTTGTGCCTGCCAACGCTTTAGACGGTGCCGTCGTCAGCTTGGCGGATGAGCTAAAACAGTTTTCACCTACGGCCATGCAGTTTGGTTTGCGCGCTTATCAACAACTAAAAGACCTGCCATCCAGTGAACAGCAGGCCTTTTTGTATAATCAGTTTATGCAGCTGCAGCAAACGCCCGATGCAAAAGAAGGCATGGCGGCTTTTCTGGAAAAACGCCCGCCGAAGTGGTCGGGAAGCTGATTAAGGCTTTGGCAAATCCGGGCAATTGTCTTTCCGGCGCGTGTCGATAATAGATTGAATTTTCCAGTTGCCGTTTACTTTCACAAGGGTGAAGGCATTGACACCACAATGGCTTTTCTGATCCTTCAAATAAAAGACATAGGGCGTCCAGGCCGTAGCCAGCTCCGCATCGATTTTAATATCCATGGCGGACAGACGCTCGTCAAGCGTAAAGGCTGGATACTTCACCACCGAAGCCGCAAACTTGTTCAGGTCCTCGGTGCGTACCGACACATCTCCTTCTTTATTCTTGGCGATAGTCTGTAGAGAGCCACCAGGCAAAAACGTATTTTTAATCTGCGTCGAGTCACCTTTACGCATGCCATCGAACATCAGTTTGATGGTTGTGCGCACGGCGGCTTCGTCTGTAGATGTTTGCGCGAAAGCCGAAAGACTAGCCAGTAGAAGGAGTAGTGTTTTCATTGGAAGGATGGAACGCCGATTCTTATGATTTTTAAGATTTGCGCTGATAAAAGCATATCAACTCTTAAAAATCACAAGAATTGGCGTTTCATTACGGGTTAAATGTACTGATTCACAATCATTTCGTACAATTCCTGTTTGCCGCTCAATTGCTTCGGCTCACCGTTGGTCAACGCGTACTGGCGCAGGTCTTCAAGGGTTAATTCGCCTTTCTCAAAGCGGGCACCCTCGCCTGAATCGTAGCTGGCATACCGCTCAGACCGTAATTTCTTGTACTGCGATTTAGCCAGAATAGCTTCGGCGGCAATGGCGGCCCGGGCAAAGGTGTCCATACCACCGATGTGCGCAATGAAAATATCGTCCAGATCCGTTGAGTTCCGGCGCGTTTTGGCATCGAAGTTAACCCCGCCTGATTTCAGTCCACCTGCTTCCAGAATGACCAGCATAGCCTCGGTCAATTCATATACATCCACCGGGAACTGGTCGGTATCCCAGCCGTTCTGGTAATCACCCCGGTTTGCGTCGATGCTGCCGAGCATGTTGTTATCGGCGGCCACTTGTAATTCATGCGCAAACGTGTGATTGGCCAGTGTTGCGTGGTTTGTTTCGATATTCAGTTCAAAATCATCCTGCAAGCCAAACCGATTCAGGAAGCCAACGACGGTAGCCGCGTCGAAGTCGTACTGGTGTTTGGTCGGCTCCATCGGTTTCGGCTCAATATAGAACGCTCCTTTGAACCCTTGCTTGCGGGCGTAATCACGGCTGATTTGCAGGAATTTGCCTAAGTGCTCCTGTTCGCGCTTCATGTTGGTGTTCAGCAGCGACATGTACCCTTCGCGACCTCCCCAGAACGTATACCCAGCACCACCCAGCTCAATCGTTGCATCAATGGCGTTTTTTACTTGCCAGCCGCCGTGGGCCAGTACGTGAAAATCCGGGTTAGTCGATGCGCCGTTCATGTAGCGCTCGTGCGAGAACAGATTGGCTGTTCCCCATAACAATTTTACACCACTGGCGGCTTGTTTCTGCTTGGCATAGTCGACAATGGCGCGGAAGTTTTTCTCGAATTCGGCGTTTGAGTTCCCTTCTGGTGCCACATCGACATCGTGGAAGCAATAAAATTCCATGCCAATTTTCGTGATAAACTCGAACGCTGCGTCCATTTTATCATGAGCCGCTGCCAACCGATCAGGGTTCTCATCCCACGGAAAGTGTTTAACGCCAGGGCCAAAGGGGTCGGCACCGGTGCCACAGAAGGTATGCCAGTAGGCGGTTGCGAACCGGAAAATATCCTTCATGGGTTTGCCCAAAATGAGCCGGTTCGCATCGTAGAATTTAAACGCCATTGGGTTATCGGACTCGCGGCCTTCGTAAGCAATGGGCTTCTCTATGGATGGAAAATACGTTTTCTCGCCGAGGGTTAATTTAACGTCAGACATGAAAATGGAAATTAAGGTAATAGGTAAGATAAAAGAAAACCAAAGATAGTTTCTCCTTATTCAGTAGCAAAGCCTTTCGCTCATATGGTCAGCTTACTTCACTTCTACGGACTGCCCGGTGCTGGTAACGGCTTTGCCTTTCTCAAAGGACAGATCGATTCGGCCGAGGTTGATACCCGCAAATCCAACCTGGTTGATCCAGACGGGTTGCCCGTTGAGGTTGTTGACCGCCACCGGAGCATCCAGGAACGTATGGGTGTGACCACCAATGATCAGATCGATATGCTGCGTTTTGGCGGCCAGGACGTTGTCGGAAACAGTAGGTTCGCCCGTGTATTTGAACCCAAGATGCGACAGGCAAACGACGTAATCGCATTTCTTGTCGCTGCGCAGTTTGGCGGCCGTGTCGTTGCCAATCTCAATCGGGTCGAGGTATTTCGTCTCCTTGTAGGCATCGCGCGGAATCAGGCCTTCGGGCTTGATTCCCAGCCCAAACACACCAATGCGAATGCCGTCTTTCTCGAAAACTTTATAGGGCGTTGTCATGCCATCCATCACGGTATTTTTAAAATCGTAGTTGGCAATCAGCATGGGGAAACGGGCCTTGCCAAACTGCGTGACCATGTTGTCGATACCGCCATCGAAATCGTGGTTGCCAATGGTGCCTGCATCGTAGCCAAGTCTATTCATGGCCAGGATTTCGGGTTCACCCTTATAAACGTTAAAATATGGTGTTCCCTGAAAAATGTCGCCCGCATCAAACAGCAACACGTTTCGAGGGCGGCCATCCACTTGCTCACTCCGGATTTTCTGGATAAGGGTCGCCCGTCGGGCAACACCGCCTTTGCCGGCATTCCGGCTCCCATCCATCGGAAACGGATCCAGCCGACTGTGTACGTCGTTGGTATGCAGAATGGTCAGCGATGTCCATTTACTACGTCCAACCGCTGTGGCCAGACTGTCAGGCGTAACGGAGCCAACAACAGCGGCTGTACCTAATAATTTCAGAAACTGGCGCCTATTCGATGCTAATGCGTCCATCAGAAACGGGATTAATGGGTTGTCCGGTTTTGCCCTGTTCCCGAAAATAGTCGATCAGGGCATCACGCATGAGGTAGTTGATATTTTCACTTTTGATGGGGTTCTTCAAAAAGCCGGCGTCATCGCCCCCATTGGCCACGTAATCGCTCATGACAACGGTATACGTCTCATCGGGCTGGAGCGTTCGCCCATTCGTAAACGTAACAGATTGTACCTGTTCATCGTGAATTTTAGCCCGTAGACCACCCACCACCAATTTATTTCCTTTGGCAAAATGATTCAGCATTTGCCGGAGCATATCGCCTTTAACGGTCAACACGATCAACTGATTATCGAATGGCATCACCTCGAAAATTGAGCCGGTTGTAATGTTGCCCTCCGGCAGATTACTACGAATACCGCCAAAGTTGAGGTGCGAGCAATCGATGGGTTTACCATACCGCTGGCTAGCCTGTTTGAGTAGCGCATCGGTCAACAAATCGTTGAGTGGGGCTTCTGGCTGGCCTTTTTCAATGCGTCCGCTTGAGCGCGCCAATACCTCGTTCATGGTCTTTTCGAGGCCCTGCCGATAAGGCTTCAGGAAATTGGCAACGCTGCTGTCGGTCTGAGCCGTCACCGAATCCACGCCAATCCGTTCGGCCGTTCGGTTGGTTAGGTGATAGCTTGGGTTACAGGCTGACAGGGCGGCCAGGACCAGTATCAGTATGTGTTTTTTCATATGGGTAGCAAGTTCGGAAACTCTGAGCAATGATGTGTTAACAAATCATTAGAAACCCAGGCTTACTGGCCAGTCGGGTATATTCTCCGCGCCGTTTGGCCTAATTGAGGTTCGTGCCTTGTAAGGGGATGAGGGTGTGTTCAGGCTTGTAGGCCACTTTACGAACACGGCTAAATCCGCCAAGACTAACTTGCAGATTGATCAGCCCACCCGAAATGGTATCGGTAGAGAGTAAGGGGCTGTAAGAAACTTTGGTGCGTACAAACCAAAAGCTGTCTTCTGAATGATCGGCCTTAGGCGTGTTATTTCCCAGCTTAATATCCAGTATCAGACCAGCCGTTGGCGCATGATTGAACAGCGACAAACCCTTATACCGTTCGTCGTTCTGGTCGCGTGGGGCCAGGTCAAGCAACCGATAGCCAACATACGGAATCAGCCGCTGATGGGGCGAATTGGTCAGAATATGGCCCAAGCCTACTTCAAATAAGCTTGATGTAACCTTCATGTCGTCCACCCAGGTTTGACTGCCATGCGAGAAGCCTGATCGGAGTGTGCCGTTATATAAAGTTGGATGGAGCAGGAGCACTGTTCGCCGAAACGTAACGTCTAACCCGAAAACAACCCCAGCTGCCGGGTTAATGGTTTGCGTGACGGGGCCGGTCGGCAAAAAACCGCCCACGCCCACAAACATCCCAAAACCGACATTGGATGAGAGAAACGTCGTTACCAGATCGGGCGTGTCATACAGGCGCTGAGCCACTTTTAGCTGCCATTGTTTTAGGATTGGCAAATCGTCGCCACCACCCGTTTCAGCCCGGAATCTGTTGACTTCGGCACCCAATTCAGCATTGGTCAGGTACTCGATTTGAGTGGCCTGTTGCTTAAAATGGCGATCAGCCCGAAGGGCGATCAGTTTCGCTTTCATCAGCCGCGTATGTACTTCGACCAAATCGAACAAAACCTGGTTATAAGCCAGTGTACGCTCGTTGCGAGCCGTTTCCGACACCCACGACAGGTTGCGGAACATCAGGCAAAAGGCATCAATGGCAGGCTGGCTCCATACCGAGGTGGGGCGAACTTCATAACCAATCTGGTAATGAAAATCTGAGCCACCTAATCCTGGTTGGGTTGGGGAGTGAAAATCAGTGAGTTGTAGCCGTCTGGAAGCGCTCCAGTGCAGCGTATCAATTGTCGCCTGCGCCGAGCCGAGCAGGGGTGACAATAGCAGCACGAGGAGCAGACGGTTCATGTCGAGTAATGTTTCCTGGGGTCAATACTAACAAATTTAACGCAAAAAAGCGCGACCCTTTTTTCCGAGGTCGCGCTCACTGAGATAGGATGTATGATGTAGGGTATATGATATAGGGCGTACATCATATGCCCTATATCATACATCATCTAGTACCGATACATTTCTGATTTGAATGGACCCTGAACCGATACACCGATGTAATCGGCCTGATCTTGTGCCAGTGATTCCAGTTTTGCGCCTACGTGAGCCAGGTGAAGCGAGGCTACTTTCTCATCGAGAATTTTGGGTAGCACATACACCTTGTTTTCGTATTTGTCGGCGTTAGCCCATAATTCCAGTTGTGCCAGCGTTTGGTTCGAGAACGAACACGACATCACAAAGGACGGGTGGCCCATAGCACAGCCCAGGTTTACCAAACGGCCTTCAGCCAGAATGATAATTTCCTTGCCGTTGATTTCGTACATATCCACTTGTGGTTTGATCTGGCTCTTCGTCTGACCGTATTTCCCGTTCAGCCACGCCATGTCAATCTCGTTGTCGAAGTGACCAATGTTGCAGACAATGGCTTTGTCGCGCATGGCTTCGAAGTGACGCTCTTTGATAATGCCTACGTTACCAGTTGCCGTTACAAAAATTTGCGCCCGGTGAACGGCTTCGTCCATTGGAAGCACTTCAAAGCCATCCATAGCTGCCTGGAGCGCACAAATGGGGTCAATTTCGGTGACCAGCACGCGGCAACCGGCACCCCGTAGCGATTCGGCAGATCCTTTGCCCACGTCACCGTAGCCAGCCACAACCGCTACTTTGCCCGCCAGCATGAGGTCGGTAGCCCGACGGATGGCGTCGACCAGCGATTCGCGGCAACCGTATTTGTTATCGAATTTAGACTTTGTTACCGAATCATTTACGTTGATGGCAGGCAAGTGCAACGTGCCGTTCTTCATGCGCTCATACAGGCGGTGAACACCGGTCGTTGTTTCCTCCGACAGGCCTCTGATGCCCTGAATCAGCTCAGGATAATCATCGAAAACCATGTTCGTTAAGTCGCCACCATCATCAAGAATCATGTTCAATGGCTGACGATCTTCGCCGAAAAACAGCGTTTGCTCGATACACCAGTTGAATTCTTCTTCATTCATTCCTTTCCAGGCATATACCGGAATACCCGCAGCCGCGATAGCCGCAGCCGCATGGTCCTGTGTCGAAAAAATATTACAGGACGACCACGTTACGTCGGCTCCCAACTCAACCAGTGTTTCAATCAGAACAGCGGTTTGAATGGTCATGTGCAGACAGCCAGCAATGCGTGCGCCCTGCAGGGGTTTCGACGGGCCATATTCGGCACGAAGGGCCATAAGTCCTGGCATTTCGGCTTCAGCCAGTTTAATTTCTTTGCGGCCCCACTCGGCCAGCGCAATGTCCTTAACTTTATAGGGGACGTAGGTTGATGTTTGCATAGTTGAACTAAAAGAAGTAACGGAGCGATTATGCGTCTGTATGAATGGCCATCCTGGCAAGGGTGACAATTTCTTAGGAAAGTGCAAAAATAAGCACAGACAGCCAGAATCCCTATCCGAATCAAAAGACTTTAGTAAGTGGCAGAGGTCTACCCCTTAAAAGCAAAAGCCTATTATAGACATTTTACGAGCGTTCACAACTTGCTCGTACGGCTTAAAATGCCACAGTAATCAGGCGCATGCGTCCACTGCCTGGTCCACTAATCCAACACATTTATCTCCTCCGGGAACGTACCGGGCATAGGTAGGCGCTTTTTCTGCAAGTCAATATAAAAAAGACGGCCGTGAGGAGTGGCCTGAGCGGTGTAAATCTCTGTCAGCGCTTCCTGCCAGAAATCGAGTAATACGTACGTGTAGCGACGCAATTGTAGGTGAATAGTAAAGACCAGACTAGCGTCACCGAAGAGTGTTTCGGTGAGCAACATGCCCGGATGTGATGACGGCAGCATCTCCGACCAGTGTTGCAACCGGGTTTGTGCCTGTTGCTTGGCTGTTCGATGCGTCTCTTTCGTAAGCAAACTTCCATTGGCTAACGCATAGGGATGGACAACGGTCAGCTGTATCGCTTCGCCTTTGTATTGGCTCATCCAATTGCGTAGAGTAAGTGCTGAATCAATTGAGCAGTCTGTCAAAAAAAGAGCCGTTTTCATAGACGAGGGTTAAACGTTTGTGGCACAAACGTAGAGGTTTCAACCAGCCCAGTGCATGATTTGTATTCGGCTGCTGGCTGATTTTTGTCAGTTGCTTTTACCAGTTGGCCCGTCGTAGCTTATCCGGCTGAAGCACCCGAATACCGGCGTTGCTCACGTCGATTAGGCCATCCTGCTTAAACTCACCGAGTGTACGGATCAGCGATTCGGTAGCCGTTCCGACGACTGCTGCCAGATCATCCCGCGACAATTGAATAGGTCCGCCCGCTAATTGCTCATGCAACCGTAGCAATGCATCCGCCACCCGACGGCGCAACGATCCGTAGGCCATTCCCAGCAACTGCTTTTCGATTTCGTCCACCCGACCCGCCAGCAACCGCACGAACTGACGGCTTACGCCGGGTTGCGCCATCAGGAGCTGTTGAAAGTCGGACTGAGGAATGTAGATCAATTCGGATTCATCCAGCGTAACAGCCGAGTCTGTATAGGGTGTATTATCGATCAAAGCCAGGTAGCCGAAAAACTCGCCCGGTCCATGCAGACCGGTTACCAATTCTTTGCCGTCGGTATTGATGCGCATGGTTTTAACGCGTCCGCTTTTAAGAAAATACAGCCGCGTCGGCTCATCGCCTTCGGTATAAATAAACTGCTTTTTGAGAACGCGGTGCGCCTTGCGGTCAACTGATAACGCCTGTAGGCCGCCCGCTGACTGGGCACTGTCTAAAAAATGGTTCAGTTCATTTGGCTGCACCCGACTGGTCGGATCGGCTGCCGTTGGCCCGACGTTCCGGAAGCGGTTTAGCCGTCCTTCTACGGCACTCAGCAACTCCGTATCATCGAAGGGCTTGGTCAGGTAATCGTCAGCGCCGAGCTCCATGCCTTTGCGAAAGTCGACCCGTTCGGATTTGGCTGTCAGGAAGATAAACGGAATGCCGCTCAGACCCGGATTGCTGTTCACGATGTGCAAAACGCCATAGCCATCCAGAACCGGCATCATGATGTCGCAAATGATCAGATCAGGGCGATTGGCTAAGGCTTGCTCAACACCCATCTTACCATTTTCGGCCGTCAGAACCCGGTAACCGGCCAGTTCCAGTATCTCTGCCGTATTCTCACGAATATCGGCGTTGTCTTCAATGAGCAGAATTGTTTTCATAAGGTAATGTCAGCGTAATGGTGGTGCCTTGGCCCAACTGGCTGGTCAGGTCGATGGTGCCACCCAGCAATTCGAGGTATTTGGCAACGATGTGCAGCCCAAGGCCTGTACCGGCAAAATTGGTAACGTTTTTCGCCCGGAAAAACCGTTCGAAGAGGTGTTTCTGGTCGTCGGACGAAATGCCGATCCCTTCGTCGCGGATGGTTATTTTCAGGGCGCTGTCCAGGCTATCCGCTTTCAGCCAGACGGACTGGTTTTCGCCCGAATATTTGATGGCGTTGGATAACAGGTTCACTAAAATCTTACGCAGCAGCGAAGGGTCGGATTGCACCGTCTCTGCACCGTTGAACGCCGTTTGAATGACCTGCCCCGCTTTTAACAAACCCTGTAAATCGGCCACTACTTCACTGACCAGCACAGGTACGCTTACGGACGACCAGTTGGCTTCCACACGCCCTTCTTCGAGCCGCCCAACCGACAGAAATTCTTCGAGAATGTCATTCAGGTGGTTAACGGAGGATTTGATGCGCTGGATATGGCGCAGCCGCTTGTCCTGCTGATCGCCACCAGGGTATTTTTCGATGAGCGAGGCTGAGGTTAGTACGGCGCTTAAGGGCGTTCTGAACTCATGAGAAGCCATGGAAACGAAGCGGGATTTAAGTTCGCCCAACTCACGTTCGGCGGCCAATGCCCTGGCCAGTTCATCTTTCGACTGCTCAAGCTGGTGGAGCGTTGCCATGAGCGCGTGCGTGCGGTCGGCGACCTTCTGCTCCAGTTGCGCGTTAAGCTGCTCGATGCGGTCTTTCTGCTCCAGCAGCGTCCGCTCGGCTTCTTTTTTGAACGTGATGTCGATGATGTAGGCAACGGCGAACAGCGCATCGTTCTGGCGATAATAACTCAGGCTGATTTCGGCCGGAAACACCGACCCGTCGCTTCGTTTGGCGTACAGATCGCGGCCGTGCCCCATGGCCCGCACCTGCGGATTAGCGTTGAATGAAGCCCTTAGTCGCTCGTGGCGGTTGACTACCGAGTCGGGAACAAGCGCTTCAATACGTAGTTCGGTCATGTCCGTGTCGTAACCAAATAGTGTCCGGGCAGAGCGGTTAGCAGAAATAATGCGCCCCTGCTCATCCGAAACGAGGATAGCTAGCGTAGCATGGGAAAAAACGGCCTCGAACGAGTCGTTGGACATACAATACGAATTTCAACGGGTAAAATTAACACGAACCGTCGTTGTTTCGACTGACAAAAATCAGTTTATCATGTGATCCGGCTCACGGGTTAGCGGCATTAACCAGCGCAACTTTACAGCGGTAAACTAATTTGTTGTCATGATATCCCCTTCTTCGTTGCTGACGCCGGTTCAGCTACCCGTGCTGCTGGTCTTTACGCCAGCGACTCTGACCCAGCGGGCCGAGGTGGACCAATTGGTAGAAAAAACCCGGTCGGTGCTTAACCCGGCCGTGCGGATTATGCGTATTACCGAAACGACTCATCCCGAAGTGGTTAGTAGTTTCGAGTTCACGGCGCAGCCCTCGTTTGTGCTGCTCCAGCGTGGACTCGAATTATGGCGGCACACGGGCAGCATTGACGGGCCGGAACTCCTTCAGCAGTTAAGTGCCCGGCTTGGGCAATCTATTTTCAGAAACCTTACCGATTAAACCCTATGAATCACACATCTCTTTGGCAATCGGATGCACTCACCTTACCTGCCTGTCGGTCGGGCTACCAGGATCAGCAACAGGCCATTGGTCGGCAAACCGAAGAAATCGACCAGCTCCAAACGCTACTGCTTGACGTCCTGAACCGTTATAACTACCGCAGTCTGCGCCACTCGGCTGTGGAATACTATCGCAAGCTGAACAATTTACGGACGCGTTTGAACTGGCTGCATCGTGACTTCGTCTGCGAGGGACTAAACTGCGGAACTGCCACACAAAACAGGGCCTGTTATGATCTGCATTTTGGTCTGTCCGTTGCGTTGGAACACCATATCACAACGGTGACGGATGAATTTGAACGGATCAAAGCCGACTGTATCCAGTTTCTGTCAGGTATGATGACGCTGAATCTGCTTTAAGGCATTCATCTCAGAAACAAGCGTCATCCCAGCGTTTCAGCTAACTTGCTTCGAGGGGGTGAAGTCTGCTAAAAGTAGGCATCAGGTAAGTGTTGGCCACAGTCACAGACTAAGCCAATCATCAGCGTTAGGCTCTCAAACCTGACGCTTTTTATTTTGTCAGTACACCATGACAGACAGGAATGCTCACTGAAGGTTGACTGGGAAATTGGTAAGTTACGAGACCCCGTCCGATAAGCAGCAGACCAACAACGACCGTAGCAACGGATAACACCCGGTTCAATCGCCTGCGACCCACTGTGGTTAACCAAGCTGCCAGGGCATTAACGCTCAGCAGGGCCGGGAGTGTACCTAGCCCGAAAAGCAGCATGTATGTAGCCCCCGCCAATGGCGTTTGTGTAGTCAGCGTTCCGGCCAGCGCTACGTACGTAAATCCGCAGGGCAACAGGCCGTTCAAAACGCCCAATCCGGCGAAACCTGCCCAGCCCGGTTGGCGCAAGTGCTGCCCAAAGGAAGTCGTTACCCAACGATTAAACCACGCCCAGCGTAATCCCGTGGCCCAACCACTTCGCCAGACCGAACCGACCAGCAGCACAATCCCGCAAAAAATGGCAAGGGGGCGTTGCCAGCCCAGCATATGCAAACCGAAACCCATTGTGCCTGCCAATGTGCCCAGCGCGCTATAGGTTGCTATGCGGCTGGCATGGTATAGGCCAATGGCTAGTCGGCGCTTCGGGTAAGGCAGGCGACCAACGGGTAAAGCCGCGACCAAAGGTCCACACATGCCCACGCAGTGCAGGCTGCTGATCAGCCCCGTCAGGAGCGCGGTAACCAGCCAGGGTGACATCGTTATATAAATAGCTGTTCTTCTGTATAATAGTCCTGCCGCCCGTCCGACCAGGTAAATTGTACCCGCCAGTACCCTTTCGCGAGCGTTTTGGTTGGAACCACCTGCCGAACCGAATGGGTCGGCACAATCGGAACCTGAAAATCTGCACGGCGGTCGGCAGGGCGATAAAACGTAATCTTGCCTTTTTTAAAGGTATCGGGCAGGACAAAAACGACCTGCTGCTGATCGGATTGATACATCATGGCGATAGAGGAGTTCGTGTGGCCCTGTCTGGTATGGTGTGCGTTACTGACTCGGTCGATGTGTTGCTGATAGGTAAGCTCGTCCTGGTAGTAGTCCTCGCGTACCAGATCGATGCGCTGGCTGCTCATCCGAAACACCATCGTGCCTATGAAACCAGCAAACAGAATGAAAACAAGTGGTATGGCTTTGCCCCAGTTCATACGCAATGAGTGAAAGAGTGAAAGTGTGAATGAGCGAAAGAACGAATGAAGGAACGACTTGTGGCAGGCGGCAGCTGGCAGCTATTCGCTCTTTCACTCATTGAATTGGTCCCAGAAAGGTTGTTTTAATGTTATCGAGTACGACACCTTCGGAAAGGACTTCGATCTCTAGATGAGTGCTGTTTTGATGGATAGCCTTTTCGGGCAGCAAGATGAATAACATACCCTTGGCCAGTTCGTCGGCGGGCACCCGCACGAGGGGTTGCACCATCTTCAACTGAGCGCCGGGATACGTCACCCGAAAGGTTACGGGTCGGGTGTGATGCGTTTTGTTCACTACTTCGACCAGATAAAGGTTCGAAATCCGTCCACCCGATTCGCGCTGAAACAACTGCCCCGGTGCCCGAAGTATGGTCGTTTCCAGATCGGTGCGCCCGGCTAGTAAATAGCCCCACACGCCCATAATCAGGAGTAGTACGAGACTGTAGGCCATCATTCGTCCCGAAAAACGCCACGGTTTACGGGTTTGAATACCCTCCAGCGAATCATGCCGGATAAGTCCCTGCGGACGACCAATTTTGTCCATTACCTCGTCGCAGGCATCGATGCAGGCGGTACAACTGATGCACTCCATTTGGATACCCTTGCGAATATCGATGCCGGTAGGGCAAACCTGTACGCAAAGTTTACAGTCGATGCAGTCTCCTTTTGGCGCAAAAGACAGGGGTTGCCATGTGTGGTTAATGGCTGTTGGCTTCTGCATCTTTCCACGTGGTTCGCCACGCCGGTCATCGTAGGCAACCACTACCGATTTTCGGTCGAGCAGGACGCCCTGCAGACGCCCATACGGGCAGATAGTGGTGCAGACAATTTCGCGCAGCCAGGCAAAAACTGCATAGAATACGCCCGTAAAGATCAGGATGGCCATCAACCCGCCGAGGTGGTTCATGGGGTCGTCGGTGATGATTTGCAGCAGCTCATCTTTCCCGATGATATACGCCAGAAACGTGTTGCTGATAACGAACGAGATCAGAAAGAAGACGGTGTATTTAGTGCCCTTCTTTAAGAGTTTCTCCGTTGTCCAGGGAGCGGCATCGAGTCGTTTACGGGTATTAGCATCTCCTTCGATTGCCGTTTCAATTTTCCGGAATACCATTTCCATGAAAACCGTCTGAGGACAGGCCCACCCACACCACACCCGGCCATAAACGACCGTAAAGAGCGAGATGAAGACGATGAACGCCAGCATTCCGATGGCCACAAGGTGGAAATCCTGTGGCCAGAACGTAACGCCGAAAAAGTTGAATTTTCGTTCCAGTACATTGAACAGAAACAGCGGTTGCCCATCGCGACTTAGGAACGGGCCGCCAAAGAACAGCGCCAGTAATACCCAGGCAACCAGCGTCCGCCAGCGGTAGTAACGACCCTTAACCACACGTGGATAAAGCCACTGCCGCTTGCCGCCCGTCATGTCAGGCTTGGGTGCATGCTTTTGCCTGTAGGCATCAACGGGTGTTTCGAAGTCGTTAAATTCCGTCGTCATGGGATTGGTCGTTGCATGAAGGTGCGCGAAAAGACACTGAGCTTTGCCAGGTCTGCGTTTCGTTGAGCGTCAGGCTTAACGAGCCGCTACGGAAGGGCTTTCGGGTGTTACTTTGTCACCCTGCGGCTCTTTGGCACCCGCTGGTTTCGATCCCTGTAGCGAAAGAACATAGCTGGCCACCTGCTGAATTTGCAACGGATTAAGTTGTTTCTTCCAGGAAATCATGCCCTTTTCAGGGACGCCCTCATTGATGGTATGATAAACAGCCTTAACCGAACCGCCGTGCAGCCAGTACTCGTCGGTCAGGTTTGGTCCCACTTTGCCTTCGGCATTCTGGCCGTGGCAGGCGGTGCAATACTGAACAAAAAGCGCCTTTCCGCCGTCAATATCCTTTGCATTGGTGAGCCGGGTCACATTGTTTTCGTTGACCTTTCCTGCCACCAGTTTCAGGTAGGCTTCGCGTTGCTTATCCGCAACGGCTACTTCCTGCGTATACTCCTGCTCCATGATGTTGCCGGAACCGATCACGTGAAAAACTAATAGGTACACAACCCCAAAGCCGATGGTACCGTAGAACAGGCCCATAAACCAGGGCGGTGTTGGGTTGTCCAGTTCAGCAATCCCATCGTAGGCGTGTTCCATCACCAGATCACTCTCGCTGCTGAGCGTGTGCAGGCCTGCCCACCGCTGCCAGGACGAGCGGGTGTCGACGGGGCGGGCGACTTCTTGCGGCCCAAGTGCCTGCCGTAAAATATAGGCTAAGTACAAGGTTGCGACGAGCATCAGGCCGACTCCCGCAGCAATCAGAAAGAGGATAACTACCCACAGCAGGTCCTCGCCCGAACGGAGGGTCCAGATGGATGAGCCAGCGGCCGGATCGAATAGGTTGGTTAGAAACAGGTTCATATCAGGAAGGAATTAAAGTACTGGCGCTCCGGCATCGGTCGATTCGTCCAGGGGCAGGCGGCCCATGCGTTGGATATGCCCCTTATCCGCAATGAGCAGGTACAAACCCACCAGCATGAAAAAGAAGAAAAATGTCAGGAACGAGCCGATCATGTAGACGTCCGCCCCCGGAACAGTGGATATGAATTGCTTAAACATGGCTAGTTTGATTCCATTTTCTTAATGTCTGTACCGAGTCGTTGCAGATAGGCAATCAGCGCGACGATTTCGCGGTCTGATTTGACCTTGATGCCTTCTTTCGCCAGTCGGCCACTGACTAGGTCAGCCTGTTTCATGAGGGCCTCGTTGGCATAGTCGATGGTTTGATCGTCGTAGGGAACACCTACTTTCTTCAGTGCCCGCAGCTTATCCGACGTCGTCGATATGTCCAGTTTCTGCTCCAGCAGCCACGCATACGGCGGCATAATCGAGCCGGGCGACATGGACGCCGGATCGCGCATGTGGTGATAATGCCAGGAGTCGGGGTACTTGCCGCCTTCGCGGTGCAGATCCGGACCCGTGCGCTTACTGCCCCACAGGAACGGGTGGTCATACACGAACTCGCCCGCCTTCGAGTACTCGCCATAACGCTCGGTTTCAGAGCGGAAGGGACGGACCATCTGGCTGTGGCAGTTGACGCAGCCTTCCCGGATGTACAGGTCGCGGCCCTGCACTTCGAGTGCCGTATAGGGCTGGACTGAAGCAATGGTCGGCACGTTCGACTGCACCATAAAAGTCGGAATCAGCTCGACTAAAGAACCAATTAGAATCACCACCAGCGAACCAACCAGCAGGGGGAAGGGCTTCCGTTCAAACCAGCGGTGCCAGTAAGTATCCGAGCCCGTGGGCGTATACGCCTTTGGTAACGCGGGCGCTTCGGCGGCTTCGTTGGCAACAAGTGTTCCGGCGGCCATCGTCTTGAAGAGGTTGTATGCCATCAGAATAGCCCCGAGCAGGTAGAACGTACCGCCCAGCGCCCGCATCTGGTGCATCGGTAAAACCTGGAGCGTCGTTTCGAGGAAACTGGGGTATTTCAGAACGCCTTCGGGCGTAAATTCTTTCCACATCATTCCCTGCGTGAAACCCGAGATATACATCGGCACCGCATAGAACAGAATACCCAGTGTACCGATCCAGAAGTGGATATTCATCAACTTCTTCGAGTAAATGGGGGTGTGGTACATGCGCGGAATGAGCCAGTACAAAATGGCGAAGGCCAGGAAGCCGTTCCAGCCCAGGGCACCCACGTGCACGTGTGCTACGATCCAGTCGGTGAAGTGGGCAATGGCGTTGACGTTCTTCAATGAGAGCATCGGCCCCTCGAAGGTGGCCATGCCATAGGACGTTAGCCCCACGACCATAAATTTCAGAATGGCATCCTCCCGAACCTTATCCCAGGCACCGCGCAAGGTTAGCAGCCCATTGATCATACCACCCCACGACGGCGCAATGAGCATGATCGAGAACACAACCCCCAGCGACTGTGCCCAGTCGGGTAGCGAGGTGTACAGCAAATGGTGAGGGCCTGCCCAGATGTAGATGAAGATCAAGGCCCAGAAGTGCAGAATCGATAGTTTGTACGAGTACACCGGGCGGTTGGCCATCTTGGGCAAGAAGTAATACATGAGCCCCAGAAACGGTGTCGTTAGGAAAAAGGCCACGGCATTGTGTCCGTACCACCACTGCACCAGAGCGTCCTGAACGCCGGCATAGAGGTAATAGCTTTTGAACAGGCTCACTGGCATCTCGAACGAGTTGACAATGTGCAGCACGGCCACCGTCACGAACGTAGCGATGTAAAACCAGATGGCTACGTACAGGTGGCGCTCCCGGCGTTTGATGATGGTACCGAACATATTGACGCCGAATACCACCCAGATCAGCGTAATGGCAATGTCGATGGGCCATTCGAGTTCGGCGTATTCGTGGGAGGTTGTCATCCCCAGCGGCAGGGTAATGGCTGCCGCAACGATGATGGCCTGCCAGCCCCAGAAGTGAATTTTGCTGAGCAGATCAGAAAACATCCGTGTTTTACAGAGCCGCTGCAGCGAGTAATATACGCCCATAAAAATGGCGTTACCCACAAAAGCGAAAATGACGGCGTTGGTGTGTAGGGGTCGAATGCGCCCGAACGTGGTATACTGGGTGCCCAGGTTGGCCGATGGCGCAAACAACTGACTGGCAATCAGGACGCCGACAAGCATCCCAACGAGTCCCCAGATAATGGTGGCCACCGCGAAGTTGCGGACGGTCCGGTTGTCATAAGCGAAATACTCCACCGGCGCTCCGGCCCCTGGAGGTCGCTTTCCGATGGCCTCGCGGTCGGACGAGATACTGGTTACGGGTGGTTTAAACGAGACATTCATGGCAAACAAAGAGGTGATTAAAGTACGGTAGGTTCGGTTTCAGGGGTTACGGGTGTTTCGTCGTCCAGCAGCATACGCATCGACGGTGTGTAGAGATCGTCCTGCTGGCCGGTTTTCATGGCCCAGAAAAAGGCGCCCAGAAAACCCAGTGCCATCAACAGGCTGACGCCGATCATGAAGAAAATAATGTGCATAGCCTGACGATTTGATGAATCAAAGGTGCGGCTATTCAAATCGGCGTTTTATGAGGAATGTCAGTTAACGGGCTGATAGAATTCAGGCAGGCCATGACATGAGCGGGTCTAGGGCTAACATCGCCCAACTACATGTATTTTAAATCGTTATTGACCTTTAGTCGGATGATCCTTAGGCGGTTCAGCAGGCGTATAATGGGATAGGTCGGATCGAATTCGTGCCAGCGGAAGCCGCCAAAATTGGCCCGGCCCCCAAACTTATGATGGTTGTTGTGATAGGACTCGCCCATCATCAGAAAATCAACCGGTAGCAGGTTTCTGGCCGTGTCGTTCACGGGGAAATTTACGTAGCCGTAACGGTGCGCGTACCAGTTGATGATGGCTCCGTGGATTGGCCCCATCAGGTAGTGAACCGGCAACAACGCAAACCACCAGGCCGAGGGCGCATAAAAAATATAGACGAGCGTATACGCTGTTCCCCACGCCAGACGTACCGGCCAGCGGTCGCCGAGCCATTCCATGAACGCCCAGTTTGGCACGCCCTTTTTAAATTTTGGTTCGATATGGTCGCGATTGTTGAGGATGTCGTTATAAAATATCCGCGTTTTCCACATCATATCGAGCAATCCTTTGGCGTAGGAAGGCGAGTGCGGGTCATCTTCCGTGTCGGCATAGGCGTGGTGCAGGCGGTGCATGATGCCGTAAGCACGGGGACTCAGAAATGACGACCCTTGGCCAATGAACGTCAGGATGTAAAAGAATTTTTCCCAGCGAGGGCTCATGACAAACATCTGGTGAGCCGCGTAACGATGCAGAAAAAAGGTTTGGGTGAAAATCGAGAGATACCAGTGACAGAAGAAAAACGTAAGAATAATAAGCATGGAAGAAGCAGAAAGTAGTAGCACAAAATTGAGTCAGGCCCGTTGCCGATACCATGATGAGCGTCAGGCCGACGTATGAAGCCAATCAGGTTTGGCTCAAAGATTTCTAATTGATGGTTCGGAGTTAAGCACTCAGTTTTTTAGCAGCCCACCACCGCATACCGAGCGTCCCGATGAGAACCATAGTCGTTGAACTAAGTGGCATCAGAATGGCCGCTACAATCGGAGAAAGATGGCCTGTCAGAGCGTAGCTCAGACCGACGAAATTATAGAGTAGTGATACGCAAAAGCTAAACCGGATCAGTTGCATCCCGAACCGGCTGAACCGCAGAAATCGGGGTAGCTCACGCAGCGCCGACGCGTCCAGAATACCATCGCTGGCGGGTGTAAACTGGATAGTATCCCCTGTTACCGCAATGCCCACGTCGGCCTGTTTCAACGCACCGGCATCATTCAGGCCATCGCCAACCATTAGTACACGGTGACCTTCAGCCTGCAACCGTCGCACCACATCGAGCTTCTGTTGAGGGGTACACTCAAACACCATTCGGTCATTCCGGAACCAGCGCAGCAGTTGCGGTTTTGCGGCATCGTTATCACCCGAAAGCAGGTGAAGTTCATGTGTCTTGCTCAAGTCTGCCAGCATCGTGTCAATGCCGGGGCGGTATTGGGCTGGAAAGTGAAAGCAGCCCCGATAATGACCTTCTATGCTAAGATGAACCACAACACCTGTCGCTTTCTGTGCTGACGGATCAGCTCCAACAAAATTCAGTCGCCCCAACTTTACCATCCAGTCATCCACCAGTGCCTGCACACCCTGTCCGGACAGTTCCGTAAAGCCTTCGGTCGGCAGTGGATGCACAGAACTAAAATAAGCCGTCAACCGGCGGCTGAGCGGGTGAGCCGACTGGCGTACTACCGATAGCACCAGCGCCCGTTCAAAATCGGTTAGTGCCGGTGAAAAGTCTTCTGCAACGCTTATCGGACCGGTGCCTGTTCGTTCGGTTGCTTGCTCAGTAGCCGTTGTGAGGGTACCCGTTTTATCCAGCACAATGGTATCGCAGGCGGCCATCTGTTCGATGACATCCGCGTTTTTTAGGTAAAATTTTTGCTTACCCAATAGCCGCAGGCCATGCCCCAGCGCAACCGGATAAGACAACGACAGCACGCAGGGGCAGGCCACGATTAGCACCGCCGTAAAGGCGTTGACTGCCGTGCTGACCTCGCCCCGATAGGCGTACCAGTATAGACCAGTGAGGGTCGCCAGGCTGAGTACCGTCAGAGTGAAATACTTGCCTACGTAGTCGGCAAATGTGGCGAACTTGTCACCGTCGGCCTTTCGGAAGGCGTCGTTGTTCCAGAGCTGGGTTAGGTAGCTTTGCGAGGTTTCCCGGACAATCTCTATGTCAATGGTTTCGCCCAGTTGCCGCCCTCCTGCGAACAATAACGTGCCTGGTTCCTTATGCTCCGGTTCGGATTCGCCCGTTACAAAGGAGTAGTCAACGATGCCCCTACCACGATACAGCATACCATCTGCCGGAATTAATTCACCGTGGCGAATACGGATATGATCACCTTTCTGCAAATCGGCTACCGGGACGGGTGTTTCAGCGTCGGACGAGGAGCGTTGAGCACCAACTCCTTCCAGGTCTGTTTTCAGGCGCATAACGGCCAGAGGAAAGTACGCCTTGTAATCGCGCTCGAATGAAAGGAAATCGTAGGTTCGTTGCTGAAACCACTTGCCACAAAGCAGAAAGAAAATCAGCCCCGCCACAGAATCGTAATAACCCGCCCCATTGAGGGCAAAGACTTCATACGTGCCTCTGCAATACGCCACCAGGATGCCCAGCAAAATAGGAAAGTCGATGTTGATGAGCCCGCGCCGAACATCCCGGTGCAAGCTTCGCCAGACGGACTCAAAATAGCCCGACCCAGAATAAAACACGACAGGTGTTGCCAGGAGCAAATTAATGATCCCGAACCAGTGCCTGAATGATGGATCATCGAGGCCGAGGTATTCGGGGAAGCTGAACAGCATGATGTTGCCCGCGCAGAAGCCTGCCACCGCCAGCCGGTAAAGCAGGGGGCGGTAGGTTGGCGCCTGCTGTTGCTGCACGACATCGCTCAGGCTGATAAGTGGCTCATAGCCTAGCGAGGTAAGTAATTCGGCCAGTTCACGGAGCGATAGCTCAGCCGTGGCAAACGTTATATGAACCTGCTTTTTAAGAAAATCAACACGTGACTGCCGGATGGCTGGGTTCAGCCGATAAAGGTGCTCCAGCAACCAAAGACAGGAGCTACAATGGATCGTCGGGATGTAAAACGTAACGATTGTGATGTTTTCGTTCGTAAATTCCACCAGTTGACGCAGCACATCGGGCAGGTCCAGAAAAGCCATTCGGGCAATCTGTTTGGGCGTCTGGCCCGGCCGCGTGTTGAGGTCATAATATTGGCAAAGCTGATTGGCACTCAGAATCTCGTACACGGTCTTACACCCGTCGCAACAAAAGTGCCTGTCGTCAACGCAGAGGTCATGCGCAGTGCAGTCGTTGCCGCAGTGGTAACAACTGGTTATAGGTACCGAGGTCGTGGGCATGGTCGTGAAATTTGATGGCAAGTTGACACCACCTGCCATCCTGTGCCCTGACAACCATCAGCTTCGGAACTGATAGGGCTCAGCACGGTTCCCGCGAAGGCCACCCATCTTTGCCCGATCAAGGCCAAACACCGCATGCACACGCTTATTCAGAAATATAATGTTCCTGGTCCCCGGTACACCAGCTATCCGACCGTTCCGTTCTGGGACGAGACTACCTTCAGCGAAGCTGCCTGGACCACCAACCTGAACCGGGCTTTTAAGGCCACAAACAATACGAAGGGCATCAGCCTGTATGTGCATTTGCCCTACTGCGAAAGCCTCTGCACGTTTTGTGGCTGTACCAAGCGAATTACCAAAAATCATCGCGTTGAAGAGCCGTACATAGATGCCCTGCTTGCCGAATGGGATCTGTATTGCAACCTGTTGCCCAGTCGTCCACGTCTTGCCGAACTTCATTTTGGGGGAGGCACGCCAAGCTTTTTCGCTCCGGAACAACTCCGTCGTTTGCTGACTGGCCTGTTTCGCCGGGCTGATCCGACGGACATGCCCGATTATGGCTGGGAAGGTCACCCGAACAATACCACCGCCGAACACCTGGATGTACTTTATACTTTTGGATTCCGTCGGATCAGTTTTGGCGTTCAGGACTACGATCCGACGGTGCAGAAGGCCATTCACCGGATTCAGCCGGCCGAGAATGTTCGGTACATAACGGAACAGGCCCGGTCCATTGGATACACGTCCGTGAGCCATGATCTGGTGTTTGGGCTACCGTTTCAAACGCCCGAATCTATCGAAGACACGATCTACAAAACGTTAGTGCTGAATCCTGACCGCATTGCGTTTTATTCCTACGCACACGTTCCCTGGATTAAAGGAAATGGACAGCGAGGCTTTCGTGACGAAGACCTGCCGTCGGGTGAACAGAAGCGAGTGTTGTATGAAACGGGCCGCGACCTGCTCGAAGAGGCAGGCTACGTCGAGATTGGCATGGACCACTTTGCCCGGCCGCACGACCCACTTTATCAGGCCCTGCAGAACGGCACCGTACACCGCAATTTTATGGGCTACACCACCACTCAAACGCAGGTGCTGATCGGTCTGGGAGCGTCGTCCATCGGCGATGTCTGGTCCGCTTTTGCGCAAAACGAAAAAGAGGTTGATGCGTATACGACCAGGGTCATGGCAGGCAAACTGCCTTTGCTGCGGGGTCATATGCTGGATGAGCAGGACCAGTTTCTACGTCGACAAATTCTGAACATCATGTGTCAGGGTAAAACGAGCTGGCATCTGGGCCGTTGGTCGAAGGGCGAGTGGGCGCGCTTGGCTGAACGGCTCGAAGCGTTCCGGCTCGACGGTCTGCTGGACTACGATGCGGAAGGCTTGCGTGTCAGGGCCGAAGGCCGCCCGTTTCTGCGCAACATCTGTATGGCTTTCGACGAACGGCTTAACCACGCTCAACTGAACGCCCGTATGGCCCAACCGAGGTTGTTTTCGCAGACCGTCTGACGGATGCATTCGTCTGGTACGCTACTGGAATATCAGGAGTCTGACAGTATAAAGCCCGCAATCCAATGAATTGCGGGCTTTATACTGTCGGGGATGTTCGGTTCTACTTACAGAACATCGATCAAAATAATCAGCACATGAATCGCCACACTGATCGCGAACGTCGGTATGATGTATTTGACGGACATGGCCGATAGTACCGGAACCAGCACGAGCATGAAACTCAGCATCCCGACCAGAAACTGCCAGTCGCCCCCGCCGAAGTAAAACATAGCCAGTAACAGCGCTGGTGCCAGAATACAGCCCTGAATGGCAACGGCAGTGGCCGCCCAGCCAATACGGTTGAACTCGGCTTTATGAATGAAGTTTTGATAAGTCGTAAGCCAGTTTGACGACGGGTTTGTTGTATATACGGAGGGTTGTGTGAGCGTTGCCATGAGTCTAGTTCGGTTTAAATGACAGGGCAAAGTAACCGCCTGTTGCCCGGCCCTTACATGACGCTGGTTAGCTTTTAGGCTGATTATAATCTGGTCGCGCATGGGCAGGGAGGTGGTTTGCTACGCGAGATCTACTGTTTATAAGCCTAAGAGTTTATTTCCATTCCTCTCCAGTATTTCTATTGCTGTCTCCCAAGCTTGTTTTGCCTCCCAGGAAATTTCTGGATTATTTCGGATGTTGTTCACATGAGCCTTTAAGAGTTCTGGCACCAGCGCCATGTGCATAAATGATTCGGCCACAAACTCGATAAACGTATCCTTTTGGTATTTTTGCCTAGCCTGTGGATCGCGTGGTCGCGGCTTTTTTTGAGCATATTTTTCGCTGAACTCGACTTTGTCATAAGTGCCTAAGTCAAGACCAAAAAAGTTTTGCTCATCCTGGCAAAGTATGCTCCACGCTTCGGCAAGTTTCTTACCATCTTCAGTATCGATCTGCTGATGGTCTGTAATTTTTAAAAGCCTTTGCAAAGAAGCATGTCCCATTTCATGGACAAGTATTCCCATAAATGAATCTTTTATGCCTTCGCCGGGATTTATGTAAATGCTGCCGTTTTTGTGTAATCCTCCCCCCTGACCCTTGTTGTTTTCCAGAGAAATCTCCTTGATGATCGTGAGCAGTTTCGGATTAGCCTCGAAAAAACGCACGAAAGCGATGGCATTTTCCCGGCTCAGTGCCTGATCGTTTATTTTGTTGGCACCTGCCAGGCCTGCCTTATTTAGTAACTCTCTAACGAGTAATTGTTCAGATGACACCGGTAGGTCTTCATCCCAATTCATTCCTGAAAAGTCAAAGTGACCACCGAAATGATTTTGGGCCGGGTATTCAGCTAGCACAATCTTTTCTTCAAATTCATCAAAATTTGAATTTAATAAAGGAATAGAGTTTCCAGAGTTGCTAATTGTTTGGCTATTGAGTGAATGGGCCTCCTCTTCAATAATCAAACCAAACTTTTTGAGTTCCTTCAGTTTAGCCGTCAGGTGTGGGTCCTCTTCTTTTTTAGAAAGTTTGTTTTTTATTTTTGTTATCCAGGGATCGTACAAGGATCTAATTTTTAACAGAATCTTCAATTTTTTATTCAGATCACTCTTGGCGTTATATTCATCAATTAAGCTATTGATCTTATCCCGATTCCCCTTCAATAATCCACTACTTTTCCCTGGTAAACGAGCGATCTGTCTTGTGTTACCTGTGCTTGGTTGCCTGTTAGGTTGCTTATGTCCTCTGAGTGGCTGCATGTGATTACTGATTAATCTAGGCGCAAAATTTAATCAGTAATTCATTGTATATCAACTACTATAAGGCAACTAGCCGATAAAATAGCATCAAATGATACGGGTGTACATTCTGAGGGAACCAGTTCTGTGGAGCAGTGGCAAATAGGATTTCAAGAAAGAAGCAGCCTTGAGCGATACTATGTCTCAACCCTATGGTGTCATCTGGATTATGGATGCGGATGGTACGCAGAAACGTCCCTGACCGGCAGTAGCTGGAAGGATATTGTGCCCCGCTAAGTGCCCCAAGCCAGTCAACCCCAGCCCCGGTCGGTACGGCTTGCGAACAGCATCAGCTGGAATAAGAATTTCCGTCTATACAACCAGGCATACGTTCTGGTAAGCTGTTACCGAACACGTACCACCATTAATTAAACAGGGGCACGGTGAATTGACTATCGCCATCCGTTTCTTCTTCCTTAAAATAAGGCGAAAACGTTTTTATTTTAAGCTCATTCTTGCTGACGGAAAACCTGTACAGGCGCATTAAACCATGCCCTCCATTGGGGCGGCTCTGGTAATCGTTGAGAAATGTCTTGATGGTATGGCCATTATAAACGTCAGTCCGATAGCCTTCTCCATTGTCGCCCACGTGCCCGCAAAGCATCATAAATACGTTCGGATTGGCCTTTAGACTTTCGTAGACGGCTTTGCCTTCAGCGTTGAAGGGTGCCTGTGGCGTATTGGTCCCTTTTATCGGATTAAAGTGAATCAGTGAGTGGCTCACAACAATTGCTTTGCGCGATGCATGTTTTTTCAATACATCATTGGCCCAGGCATACAGGTTCGTTTGGTCTTCATTATGCGCGTCGAATTCCAGGTATAGCACGATAAACTCAAGACCACCCGCCGAGAACAGGTCGTAATGGCTGTCGTTATTCGTTCCATAATGTCCTCCGTAATAGGGTCTTCCCGCAAAATGGTCGATTCCGAAATAGCGGTTATAGAAATTGGTTGTCCCTGTAACGGCGTGTTGGGCGGGAAACTGATCATGGTTGCCGATGGCCAGACCGTAGGGAATGCTAACCGGATTTTCAAGCCCATACAGCGCCGTTTTGGCCAGATACCACTCGGAGCGGGCGGTTACCGGGTTATCGCCATGCTCTGTTATGTCGCCCATGTGCGCTACGTAAGCGATGTTTTCTTTCACCTGATTTTTCTGAATCCACTCAATCTGCGCTTTAAACATGTCGAAGGTGCCACCGAGTTGCGCCTGCGCCAGGTAGTACTGGGTGTCGGGAATAATGGCCAGGGAAAAGTCGCCGGATTTGACGGTTGCCGGAGGGCCAGGCGTGTTCAGAACAGGTCCCTCAGCGGTTGCAGTTTGACCGGCGCTCTGGGTAGCTGTTGCCAGCAGCGCCCCGCCCAGCAGGGAAGTAATCACATAGTGAGATAAAGAACAGCGCATAGCAAACGATTGAGTGAAACTGGCTGCAAAAGTAGTCGCCTAATATTAACTCATTGTTAAAAGTAAATTCTTACCAAGTCGTGCGTAGTTCGACGAAAGAGGCCTTGAGTCAAACGCTGCCGTCCGCCTGATAAACCATCCAACGGCATCTTCACAGTAAGGTAATAATAGCTTCATACTGACGAAATATTGATTTTCGAAGTTTGCGGATTCAAAGCAGTCCATCGTTGGGCTTGCCCTTGATTTACTCAACTCAGTTTATGCGAAAACTTTTCTCTTTTCTACTCATTAAACTCGGAATTCTCAGTTGTAGCTTAATTGGTCTATCTTATCCAGTATATGCCCAGTCAGCCACCGGTGTCATTCGGGGCATAGTGTCTGATAATACCGGACCATTACCCGGCGCTACGGTGCAAATTGTCGGCACGCAAATCGGATCGGTGGCGGATGCCAATGGACAGTACCGCCTGACGATCGCCCCCGGCACGTATACGGTAGCGGCTACTTTTGTGGGATACGCCCGGAAAGAAGTGAAATCCGTGAACGTAAATGCCGCTACGGAACGGGTGGTGGATATACAACTTGGGGCGGGCGAAGGCAATCAGCTGCAGGAGGTAACCGTGAGCTACGGTCGTCAGCGCCGTCGGGAAATCACCGGTTCGGTGGCTACGCTGGACGCGTCGTTGCTCCAGGACATGCCGGTGCAACAGTTTGCGCAGCAACTTCAGGGAAAAAGTGCGGGCGTATCCGTGCAGCAAAGCAGCGGCCAGCCCGGCCGGGGCGTCGACTTTCGGATTCGGGGGGCGGCTTCCTTTTACTCCGATAATCAGCCCCTGTTTGTCGTGGATGGGTTGCCTATCACTGGCAGCATCAATAACATTAATCCGAATGAGATCGAAAGTTATAGTGTGCTAAAGGATGCCTCGGCGACGGCCCTCTACGGTTCCCGGGCGGCTAATGGCGTGGTGCTCATTACGACCAGACACGCAAAGGCGGGCGACGCAAAAATTGTGTTTAATGCCAGCTACGGGGTACAAAAACTACCCGACAATCGGGCACCAAAGGTGATGAATGCCCGTCAGTATGCCACGTTTATGAACGAGCGCTACCAGGACATCCGGCGGTACGAGAATCCATCCACCGTAACCCCAGCCGAATATGAAGATCCGACACAATACGGGGAGGGAACGAACTGGTACAAACTATTGACCCGAACGGCCCCGATTCAAAACTATGACCTAACGATACAATCGGCTACCGAAAAGTCGTCATCTACCGCGCTCTTTGGCTATCAGGAACAGCAAGGGGTATTGGTCAATACGGGTACGCGTTTGTTCAGCGGTCGGTTGAACAAAGACCTGACCATTGCGGAAGGGCGGATCAAAATGGGGTTCAGTCTGGCACCCAGCTACCGCATCGACCACAATAACCGGCTGTCGACGGACGGGGTAGGCGGTTTATTTGAGCGCATCTTCGAAGCCAGTCCCCTAAAATCGCCCTACAATCCCGATGGCAGCTACAACCGCGACACATATTCGCCGGGCATGGTCGCTTATATCAATCCACTGGCTCAGTTCAACCTAACCAACGACGATTATAAAACGACCCGCATCTTAGGCAATGCGTTCCTGACCTACGATGTGTTGAAAGGCCTGCAAGTCAAAATCAACACGGGCATTGACAAGGGTAACGAAATACGGCATTACTACCAGTCGGGTATTGTGAGTTCGACGGTAAACAACCCCAACGGCACGAGCAGCGCTGTCGATAACGGTTCCTATACGGCCGAGGGGTATCTGGATTATACCCACGATTTTAAGGTCGATCATCATCTGAACTTGCTGGCAGGCTATTCTGCCCAGAAGTTCACCCAGGAAAGCAACTCACTCTCCGGGCTGGGTTTTCCCAATGACGACATCACGTACCTGACGGCGGCCACCAGCGTAACGGGTAGTAGCACCTACACGGCGTACTCCCTGTTATCAACGCTGTTACGGCTTAATTACAGCTACAAAGGGCGTTATCTGCTCCAGGGAGCGTTTCGGCGGGATGGTTCATCGCGGTTCGGTACCAGCCGTCAGTATGGCGACTTTCCCTCCGTATCGGCGGGCTGGATCGTGAGCGATGAGTCTTTTATGAAACGCTTTAAGCAGATAAACCTGCTGAAACTGAGAGCGAGCTACGGCATTACGGGTAACAACTTTTTTGGCAATTACGTAGCCCAGTCAACCACGTCTAACTATTACTACAACTTCAACAACGTCGTTACGCAGGGCACAACCATTGGTAATCTGGGCAATCCAAACCTACGTTGGGAGCGGAGTCGTCAGGTCGATCTGGGGTTCGACCTGACATTACTCAACAACCGGCTGAACCTAACGTATGATTACTATTTTAAGAACACGGATGGCCTTATTCAGAGTCGGCCGCTGCCTACCTCATCGGGCTTCACGTCTATTTTGGACAACGTGGGGGCACTCGCCTTCTGGGGACACGAAATAACCCTGAATACGGTCAATATCAATCGGCCGGATTTCCGCTGGAACAGCAGTTTTAACGTGTCATTTGACCGCAACCTGATCAAAGCGTTAGTAGATCCCGGCTATATTCGTCGGAACAATACGGTGTCTTCGGACTATTTTCGTAATCAGGTTGGTCATCACCTGGGCGAGTTCTACGGATTCGAATTTCTTGGGCTCTACAAGGATGCCGCCGACCTGGACCAGTCGGCTAAATACCAGGCAACGGCCACCGCTCCCAACGGCCTGTCGGATATTGGCACCATTAAAGTAAAGGATATCAATGGCGACGGGGTGATTGACGACGTCAATGATCGGACGTTCATTGGCAATCCGACGCCTACCTTCACGGGTGGATTCAGCAATAACCTGTCGTATAAAAAGTTTGACCTGAGCATCAGCACCGCCTTCTCGGTTGGGGGCCAACTGTTAAATGCAGCTAAATGGGCGTACCAGACTAACCTGGACGGGTCGCGGGTGCCTCTGGCTGCTGCTTCCGACCGCTGGCGCTCGATTGACAATCCCGGCTCGGGCATCTACCCCCGCACAAAAACCGGCACCACCGCTCTGGGCCGGAGTGTGAATTCGCAGTGGTTAGAGAACGCCACCTATTTTACCATCAAGAACATCTCACTGGGGTATACGGTTGGCCTCAGCGATCGTTCGGCGCTGAAAGGATTGCGCGTCTATGCGTCCGTCCAGCAAGTGCTGGTGTTAACCGGCTACACGGGCATGAATCCCGAAATCAACTTTGCGGGTCAGGATGCAACGCTGGGCCTGAAGGTCGACGAGAATGCGTATCCCATTCCCCGAACCTTCGCGATCGGTCTCTCCGCAACCTTTAATTAATGCCCTATTATCCTCTGCTCAACATGAAAAAAATTGCCATATATGCCCTTGTGGCGGGTTTTACGGTTTCTGCCTGTCAGCAAAACTATCTGGAGTTGTCTCCCAAAGCTGCTTATACCGATAATACATACTTCCAATCGGATGCGCAGTTCAAGCAGGCCGTAACAGCCGCCTATGCTCCGCTGCTCGATCTGATGAACAATGATTTTTACGTGTCCGAAATGCGCTCGGATAACACGTTCTATCAGTCGGTGCTGTCTAACCGGGGTACGGCCTTTGTGTTCCGGGAAAACATTTCGGATTTTAAAGACGGAGCCACCAATTCGTATACGGCGGCCGAATGGCAGTCTCTCTACCAAATCATTTCACGGGCCAATATTGTTATTTCCCGGCTGAAAACTGCCTCCGGACTGTCAGCCGCTTCTGTAAACAATTACGATGGGCAAAGCAAATTCCTGCGTGCCTTTGCCTATTTCAAACTTGTCCGGTTGTTTGGCGGAGTGCCGCTGTTTGTGAACGAAGTAAAGGATGCCAACAGTGCGTTTCTGCCCCGCGCGACAACCGAGCAGGTGTATCAACAGATTATTGCGGATGCCAATGATGCCATCAAAGAACTGAATCCACCGGCTAAGTTTCCCCAAACGGGCGAGGCTACCAAAGGGGCGGCAACGGTATTGCTGGCGGATGTATTCGTGACGTTACAACGCTGGTCCGAAGCCGAAACGTTGCTGGCTACCTTACCCGCCATGGGCTACGGCCTGAATCCAGACTACGCAAGTGCGTTTTTGCCGACCAATAAAAACAGCAAGGAGTCGCTCTTCGAGGTGCAGTATCTGGATGGTACCACAACGGGCACCACGCCGAATACGTTGTCGTTTAATTTTCTGCCCCGCAGTACCAATACCGCTCTGCTGACGGGCATCGCCATTAACAATAGCGGGGCGGGCGGAATTAATACTCCTACGCCTGATTTAATCAGTGCATACGAACCGTCGGACAAACGGTTGGATGCGTCTATCGGTATTACTGAAGGCACGTATAACGCCAGTAATTTATTTGCTTACTCCGCCCTCAAAAGCGTAGTGGGCTATACAACTCCGCCCACTGGCAAGGTGGCCGTGCCATACATTAAAAAATATTTACACGCTCCGTTGACGTCCCTCACCGGTTCGGCCGATAATTTTCCCATTTACCGGTATGCAGAGGCCCTGTTGCTGCTGGCCGAAGCGCAAAACGAGCAGGGTAGATCGCCATTAGCTGCGTTGAATGCCGTGCGGAACCGGGTGGGTTTGCCCAGTGCCCAGGCCGCTGATCAAGCGACCCTGCGCCAGGTTATTTTGCACGAACGACGGGTGGAACTAGCGTTTGAAAATAAGCGCTGGTACGATCTGGTGCGCAGCGGAACCGCCGTGGCGACTCTGAATGCGTTCGGAGAAAAAATCAAAGCGCAGGCGAATTATTTGCCGTCGGATGGCCGGATTGTTACCCCGTTCAGGCTGCTGTTCCCCATCCCGGCCGCCGAAGTGGGCCTTAACCCACTATTGACGCAAAATCCAGGCTATTAATCCCAAGCGCAGTGCCAATCGTGTTTCCTATACTATTGGTGGTGAGTAAAAATGCCGAAGGTGCAGACGTTGGCGAGTTGATAAAGTAGTGTTACACCGACTTCCCTATTTTTAATGATTGACCTCGGACTGTGAACCAAACCAGCGAGCGGCCGCTTTCTGGAGTTCGCTGTAATCTGGGACATCCGTAGAAGCCCAGGCCACAATCCCATCAGGGCGTATGAGTACAGCACTTGCTTCTATTTGGTCTTTTGCTGGGCCCGATACATACTTGAGTTGGCCGCCATATTCACTCGCTAACGCTTCAAGTGCCGCATTTCTATCAAAATCGAGCAGTATTCCCTGGCTATCGTGCATGAATTCGCCGATTTTCGAGCCGTCTTCGAACGCAACATTAGGCACGCTGTAGCCTACCAGCGGGTGGTCGCCACCCAGAGGGTAGTGCGTGAAAATACCCCACACTCTTCCGGCAAAATAGGTGGCCCCGTCGCGGGTGTTCATCAGGTCCTGAATAATTGCCCGCAACGCGCGGCCCTGCGAGTCTGGTTGCATGAGAGCAACCTGAGCACGTGACCAGTCTAGCACTTGTGCCCCAATTGGGTGCCGTTCGGTATGGTAACTGTCCAGTAAGCCTTCCGGCGCTTTCTTCTGAATGGTTGCCGCGAGTTTCCAGCCCAGGTTCATGGCATCGCCCAGGCCTAGGTTAAGTCCCTGGCCGCCCAATGGCGAATGAATGTGGGCGGCATCACCGGCTAACAGTATCCGTCCGTTGCGATAGGTTGTGGCCTGCCGGGCCCGGTCGGTCCATGTGGTTGCCATATGCAGAGCGCTGATCGTAACGTCGGTGTTCGAGATACGGCGCAGCACCTCCTGCACGTGTTCGAGCGTGACGGGCTTTCCTGATTCATGAAAGGCCCCACCATCAAAATCCTGTATAATCACGTAGCCTGGCTGAGACTGCAGGTACATGCCGGTTGGTGTCACGTTTCGGCCCAGACTGAGTTTCTCCGGGTCAAAAAGGTCAACCTGAGCAGAGTAGCCGGTAAATTCAGGCTCCGTACCGGCGAAGTCAAAACCGCCCGCCTTGCGCACGACACTACGACTTCCATCGCAACCCACGAGCCATTTACCGTCGAACGAATGGTCGCCTGACAGGACAGTTACCCCGCCCGAAGTTTGTTCAAAGCCCGTTATGGTCCGCCCGCGCCTGATGGTTACACCCAGGGCTTCTGCCCGGCGGGACAGTATGGTTTCAAGCTCTTCTAATTCAGAAAGTAAACTGGTGTCGGTAGAGCCTGGCAGGCGATACGGCCATTGAGACGTGTCGATATCACCGTCATGAAATGGAATACCAGCAAAGTGGCCAACCTGGCGACGTGGCCCTTGGGCGGCATGTTGGTGGGGATTTTTAAGGCGTTTATGTACTTCAAGTTCACTCAGTAACCCACGTCGGTAAAGCGCTTCAATAGTAGGCGTCGAGAGCCCCCGAATTCCAAAAGGAAGTCGTTTCAAAGGCGAATGTGGATTCTCCGCCTTTTCCAGCAGTAGAACTGAACAGTTGGCCAGGGCCAGCTCACAGGCTAGAAATAACCCTACCGGCCCTGCACCGGAAATGATGACATCGTGAATAGATGGATTTTGTATTGCTTTCATAGTAACCTGATTGACACACAAAAGTCTGAAATGCGCCTGCGTTAGGCTTGTATAAACGCGACAAAATCATTCGCGTCCAGCTTTTTATGTAGGTGAAGGCTACCATGGACTTCCCTGTGTGTTTCTTCTACGAATTGCTT
This sequence comes from Spirosoma radiotolerans, assembly GCF_000974425.1. Taxonomy (NCBI): domain Bacteria; kingdom Pseudomonadati; phylum Bacteroidota; class Cytophagia; order Cytophagales; family Cytophagaceae; genus Spirosoma; species Spirosoma radiotolerans. The sequence goes on along the minus strand of NZ_CP010429.1, from coordinate 5,831,404 downwards.
CTTCGGTTCTTAGAATAAAGTTTTCTCTTACGTTTAATTCGGCTTCGGCTTGGACTTCGTCAATAAACGAACGGAAGTTTTTGTTGTAATCCTGAAACGCTAATTCGAAATTCCCGTTGTGTTTTTCTAGCGAATCGGCCAGCGTTGCAGCCCCTTCCATCGCCAGCGAGCCGCCCATTCCGGCAGCAGGCGAAGCACAATAGGCGGCATCACCTACCAACGCTACCCGGCCTTTTGTCCATGAGGGCATTTTTATTTGACAGAATTTGTCGAAGTAAAAATTTTTAGAATTTGCTATTTCTTCCAATAATTCAGCGGTTCGCCATCCTTGTTCAGCAAATTGTTCCAAAATGATTTTCCTTTGTTGCTCGGTATCCCGATAATCGTAGGGAATTTCTTTTTCTGAGGAAAAGCAAAAAACTATATCCGTTTTATTCTTATACGCATTAAGCATATAAGCCTTGCCCGGCACATTGTAGAACTGCATTATGTTCGGTTTTATCAATAATTTGTTTACGATGGATATAGAGAAATAGGCTTCCAGAAAATGGGTGTATTCCGCTTTATCGCCAAACCAGATTTTCCGTACAGCCGAATGCGTACCATCGCAGCCAATTACTAAGTCAAATGCACGTTGTGTACCCGTTTTAAACGTAACGTTTATCTCGTCTTCTGTTTCATTCAACGCTGTAATGCTGTTGTTGAAAATGAATTCAACATCATTTTTTGTCCGCTCAAATAATATACTAATTAACTTGTCGCGTTCAATTTCTATCTCGTCAGGAAGTTTTCCACCTTCGTCTTTCAGCGAAATTGATCCTTCTGTGCCATCGTCAGCATTTTTAAATTCGATCGACTCCAACGTCAATCTGTTTGCGTTTAATTGGTCAAAAATACCCATACGCTTTACGATGTCTATGGTATTTCCACGCAGATCAACCGCCGTACCACCACGTCGAAGTTCGCTTGCCTGTTCAACAACCGTTACTTTATACCCTACTTTGTTCATCCAGTAAGCGGTTGACAGTCCGGCTATGCTGGCGCCCGAAACGAGCACTTTTTTTAATGATTTCATGTATATACGAGTTTATTTGACGGTGCAAAGGAACATCGTATAGCAGGGGTATGAAATGGCAATGCAGGGTAGGTATTGGACTAATCGAGGTTTTTGCTTCGGAAAGCCAGAGCAGTCATTCCTGTAACTTTGGTAAACAGCCGCGAGAAATAAGGGTAATCATCATAGCCTAATTCTGTAGCAATTTCTTTCACCGATTTGTCAGAATGAAAAAGCAAACGTTTTGCTTCTAAGATTACACGTTGCTGGATATGATGCGAAACAGAATAGCCTGTTGTGTTTTTGACACACTCGTTCAGGTAAGGTGTCGATATGTTTAGCATTTGCGCGTACTCTGCCGGGCGTTTGGCGTTGGTGTAATCGCGTTCTAGTAGTTTCCTGAAAGCTTTAGTGATCGTTTCGAATCGTGAAAGTTTGTCTATGGATGTCGATTGTTCTAAATATTGTGAAGCAACCAAAGCGACCAGTGCGTTGCAGCTATCTCTACATAATGAATGATATAATTTATCGTTTTTTCGTTCAGAAAATTTTAGGCAAAGTGATACAGCTTCAGAAATAACGGAAAACGTTTCATTCGTTAACGCCAGTGGTTTTGCGGGCGTGAGGTCTTCTAATAGGTTTAGATAGTCAGGATTTAGGTTTTCATTATTGATCGACCAACTGCTAACCGTTACATTTTCAAATGCCAATATACGATGCACTTGATTCGGGTGCATGTAGATGACAGATGAGGAATGAATGGTATATCTTTTAAAATCAATCTCAATATCAACTGTTCCGTTCTCAAGCAGGAAGAACGAATGCCCGTCATCCCGATGTGATTGTTTTGCGTCGTCAATGGGTAAATCGGTAAACGAAATTTTTTCGATGGAAATACCTATACCGAACTCGTTCGCCATAGTATTTACAGGAATGGATCTGTTTTTTTTACGCTCGCTTGTATTCACCAGGCAAAGACAGGGTTTTGTTATCTAATAAACCTACTATTCAGGGCGCGGTTTTATTCCCTTCGGCTGAGTTATACTCCGCGCAAATGCGGCTGGCGTTGTACCACTGTAGCGCTTGAATTCCCGGCTTAGATGGGCTTGATCCGTATAGCCCAGTTCATGTGCCAGACCGGCAAGATTGGCATCTGGATAAAGCCACAAGTGGTTTCGTACCTGCTCAAAGCGCATCAGGCCGGACACGTCTTTAACTGTATACCCCGCCGATTTTCTGAACCTCCGTTCCAGCGTACGCACCGTTGCGTGAGCCGCTGCTGCCACCTGGCTCACTGGCATGGTGCCGTTTGCTGCCCGCATAGCAACGCCCGCTTTGGCTAGCATACTGTCAGTAGCCACCCCCAATCGGGCATCCAGGAAATACTGTTTTATCTGGGCCAGGGCTTCGTCTAGTTTACCCGCCTGAATCCACTCAGCCAACGTGGTTTGAAGCTGGGTGATCGGATGGTCAATTATATGCACGCTGTCTTTACCGGACGGTAGCCCGAGCAAATCGAACACGGTCCAGGGGAAGCACCGGATACCAATGATTTCAAACCGGTTTTTGGTGTAGAAAATAACAGGCTGATTGAGCAGCCCCATCATAAATGGTGATGGTAAGGGTTGCAAGACTCCATTGTGCAATAGGCTACAGGGGTTTCCAAAATGAAAAATAATTTCAGCATAGCCATCCGGTAGTACCGCAAAACTTGATTGTCGTTCCCCGAAGTCTCGTCTATCGTACCAAAAGCACTTTATGGTATCTCGTAGCGCTGAAGGTGGTTCAAATTCCTGATGCTGCATGTCGAAAGATAGCCCATTTGGGGAGTATTGGCTATATGTATTCTCGGATATGTTCAGGCCAAGAGAACTGGGCCGCTTTTGCCATTTTGGTTGTGGTCGCCTGGAAACAACCGGTTCGAGGGGTATTTACTACAAATTGGTATATTTGCCGGGTGAACCAGCGTATACGCCCTGCCGATCTTAACGATACTCCCTACAAAGAAGTAATTCACAAGTTGACCTTGCAGTGGGTTCATGCTGAGTTGCCCGCTGAGGGGTTGACTTATGAGGATGTCAAAGCCGATATTAAGATACTTCTCTTAACGACCCAAAGCGCAGATCGGACATCCGCTACCGTTGAGGCCGTTCTTACCCAGGCCACTGCGCTTGGCAAAACGTCAGGTTGGGTAAGGCAGGAACTCAAGTTTGAGGGAATGATTGAGGGAGCCGACCGAGCTGATTTTTTACTGTTTGATCTTCAGCAAGCGGACACCATTGATGATGCAATGCTCGATAGCTACAATGAACGCATGAACCGTTTTCCCGTCAGTGAAGGGTAATACGCATGGGAGAACTAAAATCGGCTACGCTAAGCACTAAGCCCCACTTTGCCATTCTGGATGGATTGCGCGGGGTGGCGGCCCTAGCCATCGTCATCTTTCATTTCATGGAATGGGTGTATCCCGATCCCAGCCGGAACTTCATCGCCCACGGTTTTTTAGCCGTCGATTTTTTCTTTTGCTTATCGGGCTTTGTCATGGGCTACGCCTATGACGACCGAATTCGTCGGCTCGGACTTGCCGCGTTTTTCAGACTACGACTGATCCGACTGCATCCCCTGGTCATTTTAGGGTCCGTACTTGGTTTGCTGGGCTTTCTGTTCGATCCCTTTGCTGCTCATCCCGATTTATCGGATCGGGCAAACCTGTTGCTGACCTTTGTTTGTTCGCTATGCCTCATTCCGCTGCCCATCATGAAAGAGCGGGCTTTCAACCTGTTTAGCTTTAATGCGCCCGCGTGGTCGTTATTCTGGGAATATGTGGCCAATATCATTTATGCCCTGGTACTCTACCGGATCAGCCGTCGCTATCTGTCCGTATTTATCGTACTGGCGGCAACAGTACTCTGCCTGGTTAGCTATCGGGCAGGTAATCTGTTGGGCGGTTGGTCCGGGCCTACCTTCTGGGATGGGGGTGCCCGAATCGCGTACTCATTTCTAGCCGGGTTGTTCATTTACCGGGCCAACTGGATTCTGAAGAATGGCCTTGGCTTCGTGGGGGTGGCGGGGTTACTTATACTGGCTTTCCTCATGCCCTTCACCCAGTGGAACGGATTGACCGAGCCGATCATTGTGCTACTCTATTTTCCGGCCCTGCTTGTGGCTGGAGCAGGAGCTACCCTGTCGCCGGGACTTGAAAAACTGTGTGTGTTCCTGGGTAAACTTTCTTATCCAATCTATATGACCCACTACGGAGCTATGTGGATCTTCGGCAGCTATCTCGCCACTTATAAACCGGATACCCTGCATCTGTCATTGATTGTGGTTACCGGGGTGGTTTTTCTTGCTGGGTTCGCCTATCTGGTACAGGTCTTTTATGATGAACCCATTCGACGTTATTTAGCTGGCCGTCGATAGCCGAAATTGGTGGCCATAATGCTATCTGGGAGTAGGCCGCCTACCATCCATAAAGCAGTTTACAAATAACGAGTACCAGCGTTTAATTGAACGATGTTGAGTAGGGCAGGAGGGGTATCGTTTATGGCTGCCATTAAGCGATCCTATATAAAGCTGGATGGTATTGCCTTGTACCAACTGCCGTTGTGTGAAAATAAACGTTCTTTGCAACAGGAGCCGGTATTGAAATATAGCCGGTATAGTTGACCCATGTTTGACGTTTTTACGCACTATCTTCTTCAACGAATTTCCTTGTCCGAATCCGAAATAGAATGGATACGGACGTTGAGTATTCTTAAAAAGCTGCGTAAAAAGCAGTATTTGCTTCAGGAAGGAGACGTCTGGCTCTACAATGCCTTTGTTACCAGGGGGTGTATGCGCTCGTATGCCGTCGATGAGAAAGGCCAGGAACACGTCATTGGCTTTGCCATTGAAAACTGGTGGATCGGCGACCGCGAAAGTTTGTTGTCGGGCAAGCCTTCCCGGCTGAACATCGACGCCATCGAAGACAGTGAAGTTGTGTTGATTACCCAGGAGAACTTCCAGCGGATTTCGCAGCAGATTCCGGCTTTCAATGAGATGGTCAATGCAATCCTACAGAAGAGCTTCGTAGTCTCTCAAAACCGGATACAGGCAGCTATCAGCTATACCGCGGAGGAAAAATACTTGTTTTTTATCCAGGCTTACCCAGCCTTAGCCCAGCGCATTCCGCAAAGTATGATTGCTTCGTTCCTGGGCATGACCCCTGAAACGCTGAGTCGGGTCAGAGGCCAGGTGGCCAAAAAATGATCACCAGACCAATGCCCGGACCAGGATCAAGTGCTTTCTTTCAGCCGTAGAACAGTCAGCATCAATGTATTCGGTTAAAGTCACATGCTGCAACTAGTAACGCTCTTTCCATAAAATTCACCGGCCGCTAATCGTAGGATTAGCGGCCTTTTTTGTGTGGATCCTGGTTCATGAATCCTTGCTTACGGTTGATCTAGATCAAGTTCTTTCTTACGAAATATCAATGGTCAGCTAAGGCAGGCGCTGCACTTTTGCATCGTTCAAACAGCACGAACAAGAACCAATACATACCATGTCAAAAGTCGTATTCATTACCGGTACCAGTACCGGATTTGGTAAATTAACCGCCCTCACCTTAGCGAATGCCGGACACTCGGTCATCGCCGGTATGCGTGGTACAACCGGCAAAAACCAGGCTGTAGCCAATGAACTGGCCGCCATTGCTAACATCGACGTTGTCGAAATCGACGTCACTGATAATGCTTCTGTACAAAACGCCTTCGCGCAAACGCTGGAAAAATACGGCCGTATCGATGTACTGGTTAACAATGCCGCCGTCGCAGGTTTTGGTTTATTGGAAGCCTATTCGCTTGATCAGATTCGGACGATGTTCGAAGTGAATTTTTATGGAGTTGTACGGACTTATCAGGCCGTTCTGCCCAGCATGCGGAAAGCCCAAAGCGGGCTCATCATTAACATTACCACCGGAGCCAGCGGGCATACCTTACCATTCATGGTTCCCTACATGGCGTCGAAATTTGGTGTAGAAACCATTACAGAAGGACTTCAGGATGAACTGAGCGAGTATGGCATTGAAAACGTTAGTATTCAGTCCGGTGTTTATCCGACGGAAATGAATACGGGCGTCAAGGTGGGCGTTAACGCTGATAAAGCCGACATCATTGCCGAATATGGCGAAGCGGCCCAGCAAAAATTCAATGCCATTGGCCAATCTTTATTCGGTAAAATGGTTGAGTTTAAGATGAATCCGCAGACGATTGCTGACGGCGTTCTGGAACTGATCACGATGGAAAAAGGAACCCGGCCGCTGCGCTTTCCTCTGGATGCCATTGCGCAGGGTACCGATAAAGAATTTATTGCCGCCCGCGCAGCAACTAAAGCTAAATGGCTGGCGGCTTATAACTAATACCGGATGTCAATCGCTACCAATAGCACCATGTGCTGCTGATAGCGATTGACACATGTTAAAAAGTAAGCGTTCATTTATTGAAGGGGTTTGTTGGGCGATTAATTATAGTTGCATTGTAAAGTCACCACTTTGGTTAAAACAAAAGGCAATCCAGTTAAATGGACCATCACGTTGTTGCAGACTTTTGCATGACAAAACAGCGTAACGATGAAAGCAATCCGAATTTATGAGTTTGGTGAACCAGAAGTGATGAGAATTGTCCAGGTGGAACGCCCCGTTCCCGCTCCAGATGAGATCTTGGTAAAAGTTTATGCTGCCAGTGTAAACCCGGCCGATTACATCATACGCCGGGGCGGAAATGAGGCCTTGAAACCACTGTTGAAATTACCGATGGGCTTAGGCATTGATGGGGCCGGGATTGTGGAAGAGGTGGGAAGCGAAGTAACGGAATTCAAAAAGGGGGACCGTGTATATGGTGTACCCAACTATTTGGATGGCAGCTATACGGAATACCTTGCCGCCAAAGCGACCCAGTTTGCGCTTATGCCGCGTAGTCTCAGCTTTAACGAAGCCGGTTCGTTACCAGCCTGTGCGCGTATGGCCTATAATGGTATGGTCGAGAAGGCAAAGGTGCAGCCAGGCCACCGCGTTTTGGTACACGGGGCGGCAGGAGGTATTGGCAGCCTGGCGGTACAATTTGCCAAGGCCTATGGTGCCTATGTTATTGGCACCGCATCGGCCCATAACGCTGATTTTTTAAAACAACTGGGCGCCGACGAAGTGATTGACTACAACACACAAAAATTTGAGCATGTTGTGAGCGATATAGACGTGGTGTTCAATGCCACCCCTACCACTACGGTAGATGAAGCACTGCGTCTGAGGTCTGTCCCCGTGTTAAACGAAGGCGGTATCTTCGTATGCACGCATGGGGTGTGGCCCAGCGAGCTATTTAAGGGCTTACTGGCTAAGAAAAAGGCGACCGTTTCCATGGCGGGTGTTGATGTAAATCATCATAAAATTTTTACTGAAGTAGCCAAACTTATTGACCTGGGCAAAGTGAAAGCGGTTGTCAATAAGGTTTATCCATGGGAGCGGGCAGCCCAGGCACACCACGATAGCGAAACGAAACACGTACGCGGGAAAATTGTGCTCCAGATTTATCAGGAAGATTAAGATATGGTGCATTACAAAACAATCAGCCAATGGTTCCAGGCCTGGCAGTTGCCCAAGCCAGCGCATCCGCTCATCAGTGCATTTCAGATAGATGCTACCAGAATGATACGCAGTGGCGAAACGGTAACCTCTTTTTGCGACTTCTATTGCGTAGCGTTAAAACGAGTTACGGGCACCGAAGAGCTTAAACTGAAATACGGGCAGCATCCCTACGACTTTAATGAAGGGATGCTGACGTTTGTATCGCCTGGTCAGGTAACAAGCCTTACCGTCGAAAAGGACGTTGAAGTAAAGCAATCGGGATGGTATCTAATTGTCCATCCCGATTTCCTGTGGAATACGCCGTTGGCAAGTACCATCAAACGATATGAGTTTTGGAGTTATGCTGTAAACGAGGCCTTATTTCTTTCTGAAAAGGAAGAGGAAACCATCATCAACATTGTTCAGAATATCCACCGCGAAACGCACGCTGGTATTGACAAATTCAGCAAGCAGATCATTATAGCACAGCTGGAAAGCTTGCTAGGTTATGCCGAGCGGTTCTATAACCGCCAGTTCATTACACGCGAAAAGGCGAACCACCAGCTACTGGATCGATTGGAAAAAGTAGTGAATGAGTATTTAAACAGTGGGCAGCCGACAACCAAAGGATTGCCGACTGTAAACGACATGGCCGCCCTGCTGCACATCTCACCAAAATATTTAAGCAGCCTGTTGCGGATGCATACAGGCCAAAACACCCAGCACTACATCCATGAAAAGCTAATCGAAAGAGCTAAAGAACGAATATCCACCACTGAGCTTTCCATGAGCGAGATCGCTTACGAATTGGGATTTGAACATTTACAATCGTTTAGCCGGTTGTTTAAAGCAAAGACCCGGCTTTCGCCCCTGGCGTTCAGGCAGTCGTTCAAACAGTAGCCATTGGACTCACTGCGAGTAACAAACCCGACGCAATCGCGTCGGTGGTTATTGTGTTTGCTGAAAGCGTTCACCTGTAAAACAATTGTTAGAGGTGAACACTTCTTTATGAAGTCATGACGATTTTTACGGTGCGCCGTTGCGACCGTCTGCGGCTGCGGTCCTTTTTTGTCGATAATCATGATGCGTAAAAACCTATTCATAATGGTTGGCATGCTTATAGCGCGGAGCGTATTTTAGTTAACTTTGAGTTATGAAAGCAATTTTGATACTACTCACATTCAGCCTTTTAGCCTGCGAGAGCAAGCCTAAAGAAAAGCCCACCGGTATACGGGTAAAAAGGGAAGCAGACGGTAGAATTATCTCCGTACCGGATAGCTCAAGACAGGATAGTTTTTAACATCATGAGTGACTGGCAGTACACCGACTGCCAGTTTTTTTACCGTGCTGGATAAAAGTAAGCACAAAAAATCAGTGATCGGTGTCATGCGTCAGTCTCTGCCCACCCTGGAAGGGGCTTTTAAGGAAACAGACATGCGTCCCTCCTACAACCCGACGCGTATGGGAGTGATTGGCGAACTGACAACGTTGCTGGCAAAGCGTCTTTCCTGTTTATGCCCCGCCTGTCATACACCGGGTTGGGGAAAAGTTAGTGCAAAAGGTTTGCGATGGCCTGTTCGTTATTCCACTCGTCAATGAGCGCCATAATAACCGCTTTCTCCTGGGTAGTAGGATTGCTAAGTTGCCTGGCCAATAGCGACGCATCGTCTAAGTTGGTAGCACCGAGAAATTGCTCAAGGGTGGTCATAGATTTTCCCAAGGGCCTGGATTCGTTCCTTAAAGATACTAAGCGGAGGCACCTTTCAAAATGGACGTCTGTTCACTCGTATCTTCTCACCCCCTTTGTAAACTTAGTTTGGTAAATAAACACTAAACGTCGCCCCCTGACCGGGTCGACTGGTAGCCGTGATAGCACCTCCATGATTGGCCGCCACCTTCTCACAAATGGCTAACCCAATGCCCGTGCCTGCATACTCGCTTCGCCCATGCAGGCGTTGGAACACATGAAAGATGCGGTCGACATACTTATCATCAAACCCGATTCCATTATCGGCCACATCAATGCAATGGTAGGTGTTCGCCACCCGCGTGGGGCGAACCGTCGGGGGCAGTTCAGACGCCAGTACCTGGTGGGCCCGAACTGTAATTTGGGGAACCACCCCGGTCCGACGAAACTTAACGGCATTACCCAGTAAATTCAGAAACAGCTGACCCAATTGAGACGCGTCACCCTGCACCGTTGGCAGAACATCAATCTGGATTGAAGCATCAGTTTCCCCAATGAGCAGGTCTAAATCCAGGACGGTCTGCCGGACAACCTGCGTGAGCGGCACAACGGATGTCACCTCCTGCTGGGTTGAAATCCGCGAATAGGCCAGCAGGTCCCGAATCAGCGTAGACATTCGGCTGGCCGCTGCCTGCATTCGCTCTAAATAAGCGATGCCCTCGCCCAAATCAGTTGCGTATTGAGCCTTTAGAATGTCGCCGAAGGATTGAATCTTGCGCAGGGGTTCCTGAAGATCATGACTGGCGACATAGGCAAACTGCTGCAGGTTCTCGTTCGACCGCTGTAAGTCGTGAATCGAGGCTTCCAACTGCTGGGTGCGCGCCTGAACCAACTGGTCTAACTGGGCCGATAAGTTGCGAAACCGGGCTTCGCTCTCCTCAATCTCTTGGCGGGCGAGCACCTGTTCATGCACATCGACCACCGTCCCGATCATACCTTCATACACGCCGGTTTCACTGAATCGGGGGCTGCCTAAGTCAATCGCCCAGCGGTAAGAACCATCCGTTTGGCGCATTCGGTAAAGGGCCTGGAAGGGTGCCTGGCTTTGATTGGCCTCCATAAAAAGGTGACTCACTTCAGGCTTGTCGTCGGGGTGCGTAGCCGAAAGCCAGCCAAGGCCTTCGGCCTCAGCCCTGGTTTGACTGGTAGCCGCATACCATTGCTGGTTAAGATAAGTACAGTTGCCATCGGGTGCCGTTTCCCAGATGATAGTGGGCACGGTATCGGTTAACCGACGAAAGTACGTTTCACTTTCTTCCAGTTTTTTCCGGTTCATAACCTCGGCTGTTACGTCGATGGCGGTTTCCAAAATGGCATAGACCTGACCAGCCTCATCGCGCAGGGGTTTTAGGCTTAAATCGAAGTAATAGGTGCCCTCTATACCATCAATGGTCAAATTGGCCGGGGTTGATGGGGCTGAAAAGGAGTTACCTGTCCTAAAGACCTGCTCCAGGAGAGCAATGGCTGATGCATCTGCGCTGGCGCCTGTCAGCACCGCTCGGATGGGCCGGCCCACAACGGATGGCCCGCGTCCAAAGAAGCGGATCATGGGTTGATTCGCCAGTTCAATGACCAGGTCGGGGCCTACAAACAGGCAGGTGGCTATAGGGGTTTCCTCAATGATCGAGCGGAGCTTGGCTTCACTGGCTTCCGCCATTTTTCGGGTAACCACTTGTTGCGTAACTTCATGCGCCACGACGATAAAGCCATCGATGCGGCCATCACTCAGGCGGAAAGGCTCCCAAATCGAATTAAAAAAACAGGTCTCGTGCCGGCCATGCCGGTTAATGACAATTTCAAACTCGCTGGCCGGAAACGGAATGCCTGTGCGAACCAGTTCCCGCGCCAGTGGTTCTAAGGTAGATCGGGTTTCGGGGAGTACCTCAAACAGCGGTTTGCCTTCTACGTCGGGTCTTGTTTTACCGATAAGCGGCAGGTAAGCCTCGTTAACGGTCTCAAACACAAACTGATCCCCACGGAATACCGCAATCGCTACCGGCGCCTGCATGATCAGGCTACGGAAGCGGGCTTCGCTGGTTTGTAAGGCTTGCTGAGCCAGCAGTTCGGGCCGCCTATCGCGCATGACAGCACCCACCGCTATGGGCTGTCCACTGAGAGGGTCGTCAATGCGAATCGTATTGTTAAAAACGGGGAATACCTCACCCGTCTTGAGGTGGCGAACCAACATCTCCCCCGACCAGCGGCCGGTACGCATCACAGACGGCAGCACGTCCTGTTCAACCAGGGCAAAATGTTCGGGTGCGTGAAGCTGCGATATGGGTGTTTCCTGAACCTGTTGTGCGTTGTCAAAGCCCAACATGGCGATGCCTGCCTTGTTGATATACGAATTTTTGCCATCCAGTTCTAAAATAGACATCGACTCGATGCTATTATCGACTAGCGTCAGCAGTCTTTGTTGTGTTTCCTGGGCCGCCAGCTCGGGCCGTAAATCCCGCAGGGTGAACCCTCTCCCGATCGGCTTTCCGGTATCTGGATCATCGATTCGAATACCGCTTGCCTGACAGGGAATACTTTCGCCGGTTTTGAAATGGATGAGGGTAACCCGGCCTGACCAATGCCCCTGGCGGAGGAGTGTTGGAACGGCTACGTCGCGAATCAGGGCGTACTGCTCAGGCGAATAGAAATCCGCAACGACAATTGCTTCCGGCCCGTCTGCCTTGGCCAGACCAACCAGTGCTCGGCCAGCATCATTGATGTAGGTTACCCGGCCTTCCAGGTCAGCAATGGCCATAAAACTAAGGCTATTGTCGACCAGCGCCAGTAATTTGTGCTGGTCGTCGCGCACAATCACCTCTTTGGTAACCTCTTCAATAATCGAAAACAGGCGATCAGTCTGGCCCGCATCGTCTACAAGTAAGGTTGTGTGGAGCTTGACCCAGACTAGCCGGCCTTCTTGATGAATACAGCGTAGCTGCGTTGTCAGCGAACCTACGCCACCCGTTGCTAAGCCCTTGATTTCATGCGCATAGTGATCCTGGTCGTCCGGATGAATGACCAGGGCATACGGTTTGTTGATCAGTTCGCTGAGCGGGTAACCCGTTAGTACCCCTAGTGCCTTATTGACGTAAAGAACTGTCCCGTTTGTCTGGATAATGGCAAAGCCCACCTGTGCGTTCGTGAAGGCAACGGCCAGGCATTCTTCCTGGGGCCGGAGCCGTTGATGGCTGCCTGTTGTCGGGATAGTTTCTTTATCAAAGCGGTTGTTATCGTCGATCACTCCTCCTTAATTTTGTCCGAAAGCGTTTATGCGGCTAATCTAATGGATTGTCTGTATTGGCACTAAATCCAATCCGCCTAATTTGCAGGCTTGTTTGTAATAGTCAAACTCACAAACAATAGCTCGTCGATACGGGCGGTCGTTTGTAAGTTGGCTGGCCGAACAGAAGTAAAAAAGTGGCCATTCTACGTTTGGATGATTCAGTCGTAATTGTGAGCCTATTGATGAAATGGGCTGACAATCGGGCAGAAAGGTAATTAGCGAAACCGAATTAATAACCCTTACGGATGAGTCATCCGCCTTAAGTGCTATCCGCGAGTTAGCTGACTTTTTTGAGCAACTACCCTATGAGAGCCGATGCACTGCTTTGTACCTGCTACTTTTCTCGTCTATACACCCGCCTGATCGCTGCCCTGATGAGTGACGGTCAACCGGACGTTGGTCAACGATGGTGTCTGTACGCGCCAAGTCCGATGACTGACCCCGTCTTCGCTTGGCGCTATGTGAGAAAAGTGTCGAGGTTCATGCTAGTATGATTACTGCAGAGAGTCAGGTAGGAGAGAGGATCACCTTTCTTGCCTATCTGCCAATGGATGAGACAGATAGCCAAAAGAATCTGGTTCATTGAGGTTAGTCAATAGAAAAGGAATGGGCTTAACTACCAGGCAAAATTAGCAATGAGTTGACAAAATTCATGTAACAAAGTACATTTGTGTAGCCTGTGTTAAACAAAACTTACAGCTACTTCTCTATCCATGTGAGGGCGGATAAGCAAGTAAGTAAGGGCGAATCAGATGGATACTTATCGGATAGTACTGAGTGACGATGATGAAGATGATTGTTATTTCCTGACGACCATCTTTAAGGATTTATATGGGGATCGAGTGGAGATCAGCTGTTCTAAAAATTTGCAGGAATGCCAACGCTTGCTCGCCGAGTCGGAGCAACCCCATTTGGTAGTGCTGGATTATTTTCTGCCACCAGCTAACGCGCTGGACCTATTGGGCTGGATGTCTACTCAGCCTCACCTGCAGTCGGTGCCAACCGTACTATGGTCGTCCCTAATCACTGCTGAAGAACTATCGGCCAGTTTTCAGGCTGGTATGGTCGATTTTATTCCAAAGCAATCTGATTATAAGGCCATGAAGGAAGTTATCCGATCGTTAATGGATAAGTGGGTAGTAGCCGTCTAAGCCCAAAAGCATCTTCCCGATCCAGTAGCAACAGGCCCGTCCTGACACGCATCTAAGCCGCCGGTAGATAGACCCGAAACGTAGCGCCCTGGCCCAGTTGGCTGTCAGCGGTAATCCAGCCGCCGTGGTTCTCCACGACCCGCTTGCAGATGGCCAGTCCGATGCCTGATCCGGAAAACTGCTGTTTGGTGTGCAACCGCTGGAACACCTCAAAGATTTGGTCGAGGTACTGCTCATCGAAGCCAATGCCGTTATCGGACACTCGAATCTCCCAATAGACGCTCTCGGTGCTCAATGGAACTAAAGCAGGTATATCGGCTCCCGCAACATGCCGACTGTTGATGGCTACCTGCGCCATTCCTGCTGGCTTCTGACTAAACTTGATAGCGTTGCTGACTAGGTTTTGCATTAACTGCCGCAACTGGGTCGCATCACCCGGCAGGATCGGTAACTCACCAACGGTGATCTGGGCTCCAGATCGGCTAATGGTTGTCTCCAGATCGTCCAGAATCTCTTCTACCAGCAAGGACATCGAGACAGGCGCAAACACCGTTGGAGCGCTGCTTAGCCGCGAGTAGTTGAGCAGGTCTCGAATCAAGTGGGACATTCGCCTGGCAGCCGCCTGCATGCGTCGCAGGTAGTCGGCCGCCTTCTCATCCAATTCATTAGCGTACTGCCCCACCAGCAAATTGCCAAAAGACTCAATTTTACGCAGCGGTTCCTGTAAATCATGACTGGCAATAAAGGCAAACGATTGCAGGCTGGCATTGGAGCGCTGTAGTTCCTCATTGGCGCTTTGGAGAGCCTGGGCCTGCTGCTGCTGGGTTAACTCGGCTTCTTTAAGCGCCGTTACATCCAGGAAGCTTACCAGCACCCCATCCCCCTGTTTGACATAACGGCTATCAAACCAACCCTGAACCCGATCCGATTGAAAGCGCCGGATGCGGGACAGGGGCTGACCGCTGTCTACTACTTGAACCAGATCGTCAAATACCCCATTGGTACGGGTGACTGGTGAATGGGTCAACAGCGAAACCTGTAGTAATTCTCCCGCCTGGCGGCCCGCCACCTGATCATTGACCGGGTTCGATAACGCATAGATGAAGTCGATAACCTCGCCGGCTGGGTCCCGGACGGCCTCATAAAGGACTAGGCCGGTCGGCACGTTATGGATGATAGTCTGGAGTAACTCGGCGCTCTGACGGGCTGCTACCTGAGCCTGTAACCGACCGGTAAGCTCCTTCCGAATGATGCCATAGGCTTGTCGGAAAGCGAGCAAAGCCAGTAGCAGAAGCAGGCCGATTAACACCATCGTGTATTGGTTGACGGCTTGAACCCGCTGCTGGCGAGTCTTGAGTAATGCCTGCTCAACAGCAATCATGGCTGTCACGTGACGGCGCACGGCATCCATGCGCTGTTTCCCCTGCTTCAATAGGGAGTTCGATTCGGGAGAGGGGGTATTTCGGATAAGCTGATCCACGATGGCAACTTTGGCCTTCGCCAGCTTATTTAATTGCCTGGCCCGCCGTTGCTGAGCCGGGTTGTCAGCCACTAGTTTGGGCAGGGCCTCTAAGTTACTATCGATACGGGGCCGCGCTTGTCGGTAGGGTTCAAGAAACACGCTATCCTGGGTAGCCGCGTAGCCCCGGGCGCCCGTCTCGGCATCGACCAGCAAAGCTTCAACGGCTTTTAAGCGGTCAATAACTTGATAGGTATGAACTACCCATTGGTTATCTTCTTCTTGTCGAACTTGTTGATAAACAAGAAGAAATAAGCCAATAAGGAGTAAAAAACCAGCGATAATCACGCTGATGTCAATCCGAATTCTAGCCTTCAATATTTCTGACGAATGTGGCATATATGACAATCGAAAGAAGGTTATAACTAGTAATAAACTAAATCGACATGGATAAGGTCTATCAAGTTACTAACTGGTGTCACGCAGCCTTATTTAATAAAATAGGTTGTATTTGGTTGTTGGGTGAATTCAACGAGTACACTTGCTGTAAGGTTTTTAATGAGTAAATGAGCTTTCAGCCGAGAAATAACCCAGTATGGACCATCTACAAGCAGCCGTGGCCCGACGATGTCAGTACGTTAAACCAAATTTCCCGAACCAGCACTCGTTCCGAACCTCACACCCGTTACCAGAAATAAGTCAGGCTCAGTCGGGCGAAGAAAGGCGTGCCGGGTGTAAAGTGAATTTCATCGACTGGAGCCGCTTCGCCTTTCAGGCGACTCTCGGTGGCAAACTGCGTTTCTTTCCAGCGGGTATTCAGTAGGTTCTGAACCGATAAGCCAATCGTGTAGGCTCGTTTGGCATAGTTGACCTGCATGTCGGTAACAAAATAGCCCTTGGCTACAATCGTATTGTCCTCATTTGCCGGGCGGTCAGCCATATACCGATAACGCAGTGAACCGCTCAGGCCATACCGCGTTTGCAGCGATAGCCCGCCCGTCGACGTAAAGGTTGGTGCCAGCGGCAGGTAATTCTGTCCCTCACTAGCGTCCAGCGACCGGGGATTTGCGGTGTTTAGATCAACATCGGCGTACAGGCTTTTTGTCAACTGGTACCGAACCGACAGGTCGAGCCCCTGCCGACGTGACCGACCGCTGGGTTCGACCACGCCCTCGTCGCCCACATAGACAAACTCCTGCTGCATCCATAAATACCAGGCTGCGGCATTGATCAGCAGTTTAGGAAAGGGTTTGAATATGATGCCCAGATCGGAGCCGTAAGCACCCGGCAAAATCTCGCCGGTACGCCGGAGCGTGCCATTCTGAGCCGTTACCACACGGGCGTCATTCGAGTGAAACCCTTTGCCGGTGTTCAGGTAAACCTGAACCCTCGGATTAAGCGTGTAATAGAGGTTTAGTTTAGGTGACACGATGGCCTGCGTGGCTCGTTTTGTGGTTGAGGTCGGTATAGCCAGCAAATCTTCGTACTGGCTTCGAAAATAATCAACCCGCAGCCCGGCATTCATTGTGAAACGGCTCGTTAGTTGAACCAGCTCATCGGCATAGAGCGCTGCGTTGATTTCATTGACATTGCCAAGCTGAATCCGATTCAGGGTTTCAACGCGGTTTTTCGTGTGAGATAACTCCGTTCCGTGAGTTATATCCTGGCGATACTGCGCACCCAGCGTTGTTGTCCAACTGGTTTTACCGATATTCGTCTGGGTTGAGTAACTTCCATTGTAGCCAAACAGATTTCGATGTTCTTTCTGGCGAATCTGGTCGCCATTTACCGTGTCTTTCAGAAAGAACGTGAAGTTGGAGTAAAGCTCAAAATTGTAGTTGCTATAAAAAAACTGATGCTTGATGACGTGGTTTTTCGGCGTTACCGTGACGAGTTGGGCGTTACCATTGGTCCGGCTTGTTTCACCACCTTCGGTTGGGTCGATGGAGCCAAACCAGTCCGTTACGCCTGAGGCAACCGCCCGATCCGGAATCTGCCCCGAATGGTTCCATTGGCTCCAGAACGTAGACGCCGTTAGCGTCAGGTTTGTATTGGCTCCCAGGTGGCCATGGTATTTACCCAGCACGTTGAGCCGCTTGAAGTGCTGCGGATTGTCGAAGTACGAATTGGTAGCCGAATATTCCGAGGCCATATAGGCCGATTGGTTTTTAGTTCTTCCCGCCTGTCCCAGTAAATTGATCCCGGCAACGGCTCGGTAGGAAGCATATTGACCAGCTTCCAGTTTGGCAAAACTTTTGTCCAGTGCCGTACGCGTTCGAAAATCGACCCAGCCCGCCGTCGCCAGGTTGCCTTTATCGGTTGTGTAGGGCCCTTTTTTGAAATCCACCCCTTCGACCAGTTCGGGAATGACGAAGTGTAGATCCGCGTAACCTTGTCCATGCGCATGAGAAACCATATTGACCGGCATACCATCGACTGTCAGACGAATATCAGTGCCATGATCCAGGTCGAACCCACGCAGGAAAATCTGTTCAGCCTTGCCCCCTCCGGCGTGCTGGCCGATGAACAAGCCGGGTACAGAACGGAGAATCTCCTGCGAATTGGTGATGGGGCGTAGTTTAATGTCCAGGCTGCTAATGAGTTGCTGATCGTGAGCGCGGGTAGCCGACACCTGTACCTGACTCAGTTCAATCGGCGCACTGATCAGATGGACCTTCACAAACGTGGTCTGATCTTCCCCGACGGTTGCCGTGACTAGCTGGTTTTGAAAGCCTACGTGCGAGAACTCCAGTTTATAGGGAGCCGTTACCAGGTTCGTAAAGCGGAACTGCCCCCGCTCATCCGTGAGTGCCAGTTTGCCAACGCCTGTCAACTGAACCGATACGTTACGCAACGGCAAATGAGTCGATTGATCGTAAACAATTCCGGCGATATTGCCCAAGTGAGCAAACGCGACCTGAACCGCTACGAGTCCCAATGCCAGGGTAGCAAGTAGTTTTCTTAGTTTCATGAAAAGCTAGCGTACAGGCAGTTGTTCCGTTCGCTTCATACGCCAGGTTAGCAGTAGAGCCAGCCCTTTTCAACAACTGTTTGCCGCGAATTATAAACCAGGCCACCTGTCTGAAATGAGGTACAAAAGTAGGGTAACGCCGGGCCAGGAAGGAATAAATGGGGTCGATAAGGTAAATTTTAGGGTAAATGTGCTGGCTTTGAGCTAATCAACCGGCACTACTTCACGTTTAGCTGGCCCGGCTTTTACCCTGTGGTTTAATCACAAACCGGCCGATCACAACCAGGGGGACGGCTAGGCAAAGCCAGGAAAGACCATCCCAGACATCATCGCCGATCAGGGCCGCCAACAGCCCAATGACGCTAATAAATCCTACTGCGATAGGTAAGGTCCAGACGTGCCAGTAATCATAGCTTCTGGGGCGCACTCGTCTGCGAACAAAACGTCTGTGTTTCACGGTCTCTTATCGGCTAAATGATGGCTGGACAGTTGCTTGTAAACGGGATAGCTGAGCCTTGGTGGCTTTATTGCGGGCAAACCATAAGTAAAGTCCGCTACCTAAGACGATGATCGTAATCAGGTCGAACAGGGCCCAGATGATTTTCAGGGGGAGTCCACCATAATCCCCAAAGTGCAGCGGTTGCGAAATGAAAACGGCGTTCACATACCAGGGCATGCTTCGCATATCTGTCAGTTTGCCTGTTTTGGCATCAATCAGAGCGGGTTTTGCCAACCGCGACGTTAAGGGCGTGGTGCCTTTCATGAAAACGGCGTAGTGATGCTGGCTGGAGTACAACGTACCCGGATAGGCCACGAACGACGGCTCCATGCCGGGGGCAGCCTCTCGGGCTACCTTCATGGCCTGGTCGAGTGGCGCAAGGGTACCCCGCAATGGAGCCGCCCCTTTGTAGGGAGCCACCATCTCGGCCAGTTGTCCCTGTTGCCAAAGTCCCTGTACGACTTCGGCTAATGTATTCAGCACACCTGTAAAGCCGACCACCGTCGCCCAGACGACCGTTACCACGCCGAGCAGATTATGTAAGTCAAGCCACTTCAGTCGGGTTGATCGTTCGGTACGAATCATGCCAAAATTGAACCGACGCATAATTGGGCTGTAAAGCATCAGGCCCGAGCCAATCGCCACGATGAACAACAAGCCCATCAGCCCCAAAAATAACTTGCCACGTATGCCCATAAACATGTCGATGTGCAGTTGCAGCATCACATACATGAAACCTTCCTGTAGCTTAGGCTCTTCCAGCACATGGGCGGTGCGGTTGTCATAAATAACCAGCTTATAGTTATCCGCCGGAGCCGTCATGGAGTCAGACAGGGTGAAGGTCGTTGTGTTGGGTTCGTGTTCATCCCAATAAACGAAGCGAATCACTTTCGTCGGAAACTGCTGACGAGCCGTCTGAGCCAGCCGTTCCAGCGGCACCGTTGGCGTTCCGGCCGGTAAGGAAGGCGCTAACGGGGGCTTGCCTTCAAGAGCCTCAATCTCTTCGTGAAAGATAAGCGGTAAACCCGTCAGACAGAGCATCAGCAGGAAAGCCGTGCAAATCAGACTCGTCCATTTATGAACCTGAAACCAGGTTTTAGCTTGGTTGGCGGTGCTCATGAGACCACTGGATTAGATAACTTGACTAATACGATAAAACGGCATAGCCCCGGTAATAGCCGGGGCTGTGTCGTCCAGAATAAATTAAAACTTATAGGCAACACTTCCGGCGAAGCTTCTCAATTTTTGTGGATTCATGGTGGTGTAGCCAATCCAGTAATGCTGGTTGGTCAGGTTATCTACTTTAGCCGATATCCGGAACTTCCGACGGTCGTAGAAGGCCGATGCATTGAGAACCGTATAGGCCGGTAAAATGAATTCACCCAGACTGACGCTGTTCTGGATTTTGTTATCGCTGGCATAATTACCGCCGAAGCCAAAGCCCAGTCCACGAAGCCCGTATGAGTTGAAGCGGTAGCTAAGCCATAGGTTGGCCAGCACAGGTGAGGAAGCCGTCGAGGGTCGGCGACCGTTTACATCGGCATCGGCTTTCGTTAGTTTGGAATCATTGTAAGAGAAGCCGGCTACTACGTTGAAACCTGTAAATGGATTCGCAATCACGTCGATTTCGACCCCCCGGCTTACCTGCGTACCATCCTGCGTTTGGGCAAATTTGGCGGCTGCCAGCGGGTTCGGATCGGTGCGGAGCAGATCTTTCACCTGAATGTCGTAGTAGCTGATGGTTGTAGTCAATCGCCCGCTAAAGGCGTTCAGTTTCACCCCGGCTTCAACTTGGTTGGCCCGTTCCAGCTTGGCAAACCGCTGTGTCAGGCTATCGGAATCCGTCACATCGTAAGCGTTATAAATTCCCTGATTATTGAAGCTGTTCTGGTAGTTGGCAAACACCGATACTCTGTCTTTGATCGGCTGGTAGACGAGCCCAAGCTTGGGCGAAAACGCCGTTTGGTTAAAGCCCGCTACGGCTGAACCGACAAGGCCACCCTTGTTATGGAAGTCATCGACCCGGAGAGCGGCCAGCACGCTGAACCGATCGGTCAGGTTTAAGACATCGGAAACAAAGGCACTATAGGTGTCCTTTATACCGGAGAGCGGATACGTGAAATCAGGCGCTTTTGTGGCGTACAGTGCGGTCAGGGCGGCTCCATTGAATTGGCTATAATCATAGTCTCTGGCCACCGGGACGGTATCATACGTGCTGCCGAAGAACAACTGATTGGCGTTTACATGCAGGTAATCCAAACCCACCACAATCCGATTTCGTAAGCTGCCTAACCGGAAATCGCCATTGAACAGTTGTTGCACTTCAAAAACATCATTGGTGCTGTTGCGCGTCGACTGATCGGCCCGAACCAGGCTATTCGTGCCCAGTGTCCCACCAACTGATGGAACGAGGTAGAAGTACGGCCCGAACCCATCCGAGAAGCTATGGCTGGTGCTGATGTTGGTCGAGGATGTAAACGAGGGCGAAATCCGGTAATTTACCTGGCCGAACAGGTTCGTACTGCGCGACTGCTGCGTCAGGCCGGAGCCCATATACGAGTTTCGGTAATCGACATTCAACTGATCGGCGCGGGTGGCACCGAGTGTGTAGCCCGGCACGTAGAAAAAGAGAATTTGTTTGCCAACGTTCTCATTCCGGTAAATTTCAGCGTCGAGTTGAATCGACAGACGATCGGTAGGTTTGAACAAGAGGCTGGGAGCCAGCGCAAATCGGCGGCTAAAGCCCTGGGTCTGAAACGTGCCTTCGTGGTTGAACGCTGTATTGACGCGCAGCATCAGATTCCGGCTTTTGTTGAGGGGCGTATTTACATCAAGGCTGGCCCGCTGAAAGTCATAACTACCTCCCGACAGGGTAACTTCTCCGCCAAACGTTTCATACGGTTTCTTGGTAACCCGGTTCACCAACCCACCATAGGAAGTCAAGGCACTGCCAAACAGGGTTGCCGACGGCCCTTTTATCGTTTCCAGCTTTTCCAGATTTACCGCGTCGATATCGCTGGTCACGTTGCCCGCCAGGCCATTCCGTAGCTGGCTCTGTACAATGAAACCACGGGTGTTATAATAGCTTCCCCCATCGCCAGCCCGGCCGGTCGCTTCCCACATTTTCTGAACACCCGGCGCGTTACGCATGGCATCATCGACCGAAAAAACAAGCTGCTCGGTCAATAATTCTTTCCCGATGGTGTTGTACACCTGCGGATTTTCCAGATTTTTCAGGGGCATCTTCGACACGTATTCGCTGGACGAGCGGGAAAACCGGTTCATACGACTGCCATTTACAGTCACTTCTGTTAACTGAGATGCACTTTCGGATAAGGTGAAATCGACCGTAACCGATTCAGTACCCGTGGTAGTAACTGTTTGCTCTACGGTTTTCAGGCCAATGGCCGATACCTGAAGCAGGTAGGTGCCTGCTTTTACGTGATTGATCGAAAAGTCGCCTTTGGCGTTTGTCAAGGCGCCTTGTCCTTTGCCTTTCAAACTGACGGTTACGGCTTCGACTGGATTCCCGTCAGCGGTTTGTATATGGCCTCGGATAACTGCTGTAGGCTGGGCCTGAGTCGTAAGAGCAATTACCGAGAATACGAGAGAAAAGAGTAATTTAATAGCATTCATTTGCACGTGTTATGTAGATTCATTCTAAAGAGTTGCAAATGAACGACAGATTTCAATGAGATAAAATTTATTTTTACTAATTCTAAATAAAAGAGTTTAGTATGGGATTGATAGAGGATACTATTGGATTTTAACGGCCGAATCAAACCTTAGCAGCCCGCAGCTGAAGCTGCGGGTTTCCAACCGACAAAACGCCAATTCATCAACCGTTTCTGCACGCACTGAACCGTTGAAACGGTTAACGAGATGATACCATTTTACCAAACCCACCGCTAAAGTGGTGGGCTGATAAAGAATCAATTCAGCGCTAATTACCTCAAGTCAATATAAAGGAGGAATGGTTTAGCCAAAACCGTCAAAACCTCCGATTGCCTTTACGTAAGAAGTAGCCCTTTTTTAAAGAAGTAGCTTTTTTTAAACCTATACGCTCCTGGGTAATCGTCCGATGAAGGTGATTAATTTCGTAAATACGTTCAGGCTTGTCGTATTGAGAATTGAATAAGAAAACTCCTCAAAACTTAAGGGCAATGAGGGCAGGGGCAAAGGCGGCCAGAGTAGTGAAGGCTGCTACCGGCTGGTAAGGTCTGAAGGCAGAGTCGTGGGTTGCTTTTTGGGCGAGAATATTGGTGGCTACGAACCCAGTCAGGTGAATGAGGGACAAATAGCCATGCAACTTAAGACCACCTGAGGTTGCTTTGCGGTCGGTTCGTATTTTCGGGGGAGCCGTTAGCGAAAGTAGGGCCGTAGTGCCGTAAGCAATGTTGGTCATTGTCAGCGTTGTTTGCTGTAAACTGAGCAGGCGATTGTATTCTACACCTGTCGCATGGGATAATTTAGCACCCAGAATACCCTGCATAACAAATCCCGCTAGGGTGGCATAGCCGGTAACCTGGTGAGCGACCAGCATGAAGCCACGTACTTTTTGTTCTTTCTGTCGCCCTTCGGACGTAAGGGGAGCGGCATGAATGACCCGAAGGAGTCCATTTGGACCCCAGAATACCCGTTGTGTAAAGAGCATCTTTTCGGGCAAAAGCGGCTGTTCAGACAGCGTATTACCCGTAATAGCTACCTGAGAGGTGGATGGTTGAGCCACATAGGACGAATCCTGGGCTTGACTTAGTGAGGCTGAACACAGCAGGAAAATAAATAAGGTTGTTCGCAGAAGGGTACAATAGCCTGACATACCAGAAGGAGTTAATGGTCAGTGATGAATTTTCGGGACTGATTATATGGGCCCGTACGGTCATGCGCCCCATCCGGTTGCGTCTTGAGTAAGAATTTACTTGACTTTGTGAGTTACCATGCCTACTTACTTAAGTACTTACATACTATGGATTTTATGGTCGAAATGGCTGAGTTGGCGCTTGCCAGCCGACTTAGGCGATAAAGTGATGTCTACTGGCAGGCCGTAACGGCAACCTACCGGCAGTCGGGGTGGATTTCGACGGGCGCTGGGCAACCATTTTTGTGCTCATTGCCCGACAGGGGCCGGTTGCTGTAATGGAGATTGACGAATGGCTGGGCATCACGCACCCGGCCGTGGTTCAGGTGATCAATGAGCTTGAGAAACAGGGGCTCATTGTGTCTGCCAAGTCTGAGCGGGACGGTCGCAAGCGTCTGCTGACGCTGAGTGAAACCGGGCATCATCCCATACAACGAGGCCTATCAGCCAGGTTTCAAACGGCTGAACATTGCCTGAATCTCCCATTTTTTCGTAGTTGAACCGCACGATCTGGAACAACTGGGTCAGCCCGAATCGCATATTCTACCGAACAGCGGACAGGTATTTTTTGCCAGAATAGGGGATGTAATTGTAGGCTGTGTAGCTATCAGCAGCAACAGGTTTTCGGAAGCCGTAAGTTCTGCCTGGTTTTCCGGTGAGTGCATGGCGGCCACTACGTTTCAGTCTTCTTCTAAAAACAAACGGGTGGCTTCTTTGCCAAATCCCGACCTCAGTCTCTCAGATTTGATGGTCCATCTTTCTCCTTTTAAATTTTAGTATAATAGTGGAACTATCATTCCAGAATGTATGTAAATACGGAACAATCATTCCAGATAGAAGAGTGAGCGTATGAAATCATGAAAAAATTAGAACGTAAAGTAGCCGTCGTTACTGGAGCCTCCAAGGGGATTGGTGCCGGTATTGCTAAAAGTCTGGCCGCCGAAGGGGCCGCCGTCGTCATCAATTATGCGTCCGCCAGGGCGGGAGCGGAACAAACAGTCGCCGAAATCGTCCGTAATGGCGGCCAGGCCATCGCTATACAGGGTGATGTGGCTAACGCGGCCGATGTTGACCGGCTCTTCAGGGAAACGGAACAAGCCTTTGGGAAAGCCGACATCCTGGTCAACAATGCTGGCGTTTACCAATTCGGCAGCATCGAAGATATTACCGAAGCGGATTTCCATCGGCAATTTAACATCAATGTTCTTGGGCTGCTTTTAGCGACTCAGGGGGCGGTTCATCATTTTGGCCAAAAAGGCGGCAGCATCATTAATATCGGCTCTGCTGTAACGGCAATCACCCCGCCTGGTAGCGCCATATATACGGCAACGAAAGCCTCGGTCGATTCCATTACGAAGGTATTATCCAAAGAACTGGGCGCAAAAAAAATCCGGGTCAACTCGATTAATCCCGGCATGGTTGAAACTGAAGGTGCTCATGCTGCTGGTCTCATCGGTAGTGATTTCCAAGCGAATGCCGAAAAAACCGCTCCGCTCGGTCGTATCGGGCAGCCGACCGATATTGCTCCTATTGCTGTATTCTTAGCCTCCGACGAATCGGGTTGGCTGACTGGCGAAACCCTAATCGCCAGCGGGGGTATGCGTTAATCGGTCTAGAAATCCTTAAATTGCCCGCTCTCAGCGGGCTTTTATCGTTTATGGCCAGGACAAAAGATTTTGATCAACAAGACGTGCTACAGAAAGCGGTATGCCTTTTCTGGGAAAAGGGCTATAACGGCACGTCTATGCAAGATCTGGTGGACGGCCTTGGCATCAGTCGGTCCAGCCTGTACGATACTTTTGGAGACAAGTATCAGCTTTATCTAAAAGCGCTTAATCTGTACAAACAGCAGTACGAAAGTCAGGTAAATAAGCTCACCGGACAGGCTACTTCAGCCAAAGCGGCCATTCAAAAGTTACTGGAAATGGTCGTGGACGAACTGCTCACTGACCAGCAACGCAAAGGATGTTTTACGGTCAATGCCGGCATCGAACTCGCTAATCAGGATTCTCAGGTTAGTCAGTTGGTCCGTGAGACCGAACAGCAATTAGAACAGGCCTTCATCGGGATCATTCGGCAGGGTCAGGAAAATGGGGAAATCGGCAAAGAGAAAGATGCCCAGGCGCTTGCCCGTTTCCTTAACAACACTATCAAAGGCATACAGGTCTCTGTCAAGTCGACCAGTGATCGTCGTTTTTTTGATGACATCATTACGACTACGCTCCTGGTCATTGTCTGAGCCCTTCAGTCTATTCTCCGGTGCAAAGCGATGGGGCGCCATCTATAGAAACAGCGTTCATCACTATTCCATCAGGCTCATTCTTTGTTTTTCGTCTATCTTGCACGATGCATTATTGGCCAAGTCCAGTTGCAGCATCCTTTCGAACAGTACGCCATCAATTGTCGGGACCGGTATCCACACAAACAACGGCCCGCCATCTCTCATTCGGGAGCGTTTAACGAGATTAGGCAACGGGTGGTTGCTATAAATTCTCGTTAAACGATCCAAACGGAGCATATAGCAGCCAGTAAGTGACGCTAGCCGCTAAACGATGCGGAACTTACCGGCTATTTATATTCGCTGTCAACGATTTATGGATTGGCGATGCTAGGGTATTTGAAACTGTCTGCTAACGAATGTACTACTACCGATTTAACTACTAATTCAGGTTTCATATCTTTCCTACGCGCCAAGCCGATGATAACGGCACTACATTCCTTTACTGTTGTTTTGATAAAGTGGCCAATAACTCTTCCAAGTTTTTCAGGTTCATAGCCGTTCCTTCCTTGAAGCCCATATCAAGCATCTTCTCTAAGCGGGCAAGCGATTCATTATAAATACTAATCCGTACAGTTGTCTTCCCGTTACGCTCACTGAAAGTTAAATCCCACTCAGAACCGGGCAACTCTGGGTTTTCATCTTTGTCGGCAAAAGCATTCAACAATTTGAAATTGGTTTTGGGACTGATGGAGGTGTATGTTTGAAGGGACCAATGCTCATCGCCTTCAGGGCTTACCATCGCATAAAACCGTCGACCGCCAACTGTAAAATCCATAAATTTCGTTTTTGAAGTCCACGGTTTGGGTGCCCACCATTGGTCCAGAAGTTCCTGCTTCGTATAAGCATCCCATACCAACGAAAGCTCGGCATCAAATTCTCTGGAGAAGCTTACCGTTTTGGTTGTTTTGTCAACGAGGAAATCGTTCATTTTTATTATTTTTTGAGAGTTGATAATACATCGTCGAGTTGACTAAAACGGGTTTCCCAAATTTTCCTGAATTGGTTTACCCACAGATCAATCTCTTTTAGTTTTTCAACTTCCAGAGAGTAGTAGATTTCCCGTCCTTGCTGTTGAGCTCTAACCAGTTCGCATTCGGTGAGTATGCGAAGGTGTTTGGAAACCGCCTGTCGGGTTGTGTTGAAGTTGTCAGCAATGGCGTTGGGTGTCATGGCCTGCAAGGCAATCAGGGTGATGATGGCCCGCCTGGAGGGGTCTGCTATAGCCTGAAAGATATCTCGTCTCATCTTGTTTTTGGGTTAACTTGCGAAACCGAATGGTTGCAAATATATCTGCAACCATTCGGTTTCGCAAGTTTTTTCGAAAAGAAAATTAGCTGGCTTGTCGGTTTGGAGGTACCTTAAGTATGAGACTGACTCGCTGAGTACCTCCC
Organism: Spirosoma radiotolerans; assembly: GCF_000974425.1. Classification (NCBI taxonomy): domain Bacteria; kingdom Pseudomonadati; phylum Bacteroidota; class Cytophagia; order Cytophagales; family Cytophagaceae; genus Spirosoma; species Spirosoma radiotolerans. The sequence goes on along the minus strand of NZ_CP010429.1, from coordinate 5,804,118 downwards.
CTATAGCCTGAAAGCCTTGGCGTCTAAGAAGGAGCGTTTTAAGCGACCGCTTTTTTAATCGCTGTCCAATCTGATCAGTAGCTTACGCTTTAGTTGCGCTGGTTTCGTGGATTAACCAGCTTAGTTTGCAGGTAATGCCTGCCTTAGCATCTTTTTAGAGCGAATTAAGCCGCCTGCTTTGAAATACGTTCGGGCCTGATCTGGTTCGCCACGCATTGATGAGCGCCACCGTGTTTTGCTCAACCGGTTGGCTCGAATCAATTTCAAAGTCGTACCGGCTAAAGGAGTGAACCCTCGCCCAATCGCGTTGGGCATCCCCAACCCGCCGGTCACCTCGTGCTTGCTCGCGTCGCTCCAATTCGGGTAAAGGACAATGAACGCCCACAAAGAAAACCTCAAAAGGCGCAAGCAACGCCGTGAGTTGGTCGAGCTCCTGCTGGGTTTCAAGGATATAATCAATTACTAGATTATTGCCGGCGAAAGCCAGAGCAGGTAAACAGTTGAAGTATCCTTCCAGCCATTGAACCCGTAATGGAGCCCAGGTATGTGATTGTCTCCGGATAAAGTGTTTAGGTAGAATATCAGATTCAAACAAAAACAAGTCGAAAGAGAAGCGCAGAAAAGGTTCATCGAGCTGTTGCTGTAGGGCTTTGGCGAGGGTAGATTTTCCGGCGCTGGAGGCACCATTAAGCAATATAATCTTTCCATAGTGGGGTTGCTTTATCATATACAGGCGGTAGTTAATGTCAAACGTCCAGGTAGTGTTTATGCCCCAAAATGCTCTAAATAAGGAATAAATCTATAAAATTCCTGTCATCTGGTTTTGGCAAGCGTATTTTGAAAATAGATTAAAAGAGTCAAATTTTACTTTTCTTAATGTAGTCGCATTAGTACTCTTATGGTAAGCGATTATTCCAAGCTCAGCCACTATATACAAGCAATGAAAACGGGCCGGATTGTCTTTTGGAAGGGGGAGAAAAAAGAACAATATCATATTAATGGAATATCCATACATTGAATCTCCAAGAACGAGTAAAGGACTGTCAAGCAGTTTTAAGGTTAGCATACCGTTTGGTTATACATTGGGATTCGGCCTTTACAACTGAATCATTTGTTTAGAGGTCTTCTTATTAAACATATATACCAATGAAGTACTTTGTCATCTTTTTGATCCTTTTCATAGGTAAAAAATTACCTACTTCATACGGGCAAGTACTTCTTGAAACCAACAATAAAAATCACTACGATGATTTAAGCGCTAAGAAGGAGATCACGCGCTTATACCGAAAACTAAAAGCTGGCTACGCCTTTGATAAACTCGCTCAAGCCTACTCTCAAGATTACGGTTCCTATACAGTTGGGGGAAACTTAGGCTGGCAAAAGCCCAATCAGTTTGTGGCTAATTTTGGCCTGATGATTAATCGATTGCATAAGTCGGAATTGTCAAAGCCCTTCAAAACGGAGTTTGGCTATCACATTGTCCAACTATTAGATCAGAAAGACGGAGAGGTCTTGACCAGACACATTCTATTAAAAATAAAGAGCTAATCATGTTCAGGTCAGTATAAGCTAGGTGGCTGTTGCAAAAGTCTCAGTACTGCCTGCTCCGGCAACTACTGGGCCAAAATACGAGTAATTTTTGGCCATAGAATAGCAGCCAGGACGGTTCAATTAAGCGACTGACCGACTTCTACAACAGCTACCTACTATATGTTAAGTACTACAATATGTAAGACAAAAACAAGCGCTGTCTTACAGCGGTAAGACAGAAGGCGGGGTCAATAAATGGACGTTATTATAGGCAATCCAGATAAGTCATGTTTTAGAAAAAGCCCTTATTAATAAGCAGTTATATAAAGCGTCTATCTATTGCGGGCTGAGAGCCAACAGGCTAAGGCGCGGCTTGTCGAACGTAGCCTGTTACTCTTCGTCGGTCAACGATTTACCAGTAATCATGTAGTACAAGTCCGACTCGGATAGTTTAGAGAAAGATCCTGTTGTGCCCTGATGCACCGGTGCGACCTGATAGAAGGGATTTTCGGTCGACACGGTCGGCTGCTTCTGGATGGCGTACGTCCGCACCCGGTCAGGGCCGATGGTTAAATCAACCTCGAACAACAGGGGATCTTCCGCGATAATGGTCAAGCGGCTCACGTACGCATCGGTGTTAGACATGACAGGCGTCTGCTCTCGATAAGCCGTTGACAGGTAGCGAAGGATTGGGCTTTGATTTTCCATGGTGGGACCAATATACACAGTAAAGTCTTGGGTGGCTAGCAAACAAAGGATCTGAATCTAAAACCTAGTGGGTTTATAACGAAGTCAAATGAGAGCCTGGTGGATGGCTCCTTATGAAAACCTGGTTACCTTAAGAACCCATAAAACTTATTTCTACATGGGTACACGCTAGTTTTTAGGGGGAGTTCCAATAACTTAGCCGATAAGAATACGATCCGCTTTTCTACTAAGCCAACTTGTTGACTACTCATGACGGAAACACAGATGTTGATTAACCAAACCGCTGATGCCTACCAATGGATTAATAAGCTGGTTGAGACCGTGCCCTTTGAGAAGTGGAAAATTATTCCTCCAACAGTCGAGTCCAGTATTGACTGGCAACTTGGGCATTTGATTATCAGTCAGTATTTTCATTCTATTCTGGTCATTCGGGGCCACCAAATGGATATACTTCAGCAGCTTCCCATCCGCGAGTACAGTGACTTGTTTACCCAATCCGAGCCTTCCCAGTCAGTAGGTAAAGTAGCTTCAGCTAAGTTATTGGCGGATTTACGGGTCATGCAGCAAAAGTCGTTGGCTGTTCTGACGACGCTGCAAGTTTGGGAGCTGGATCATAGGCTAGAACCTACTCCTACTGCTCATCCAATCGCCACTACAAAACGGGAGGCTATTGACTGGAATATTAAGCACACCATGTACCACTGCGGACAAATTGGACTCATCAAGCGCGTAGTAGATAAGCGCCATGATTTCGGCCTTAGAGTAGCGAAATGACCTGCTGTGGCCTTGTATTCTTACTTTTAGTCTCTTTCAGGAACTTAATGGCGCTAAGGTCATACAGACCAGCTTCAATGAATTTGAGCGTCACTTGGCCGAAACGTTGAAAAAGGCAGGATACGACCAGGCGGACATCGATGAAAAGCCTAAGTCTGAACTCATTGCTTTCGCCAGAGACTGGGTCCAAGGCGCACAGGAAACCAAATAAATCAGTTGATCTGCGCTCTAAGAATTTACCACAGGCTAAGTTGGCAATTCCTAAGCAAGCTTCACCATGCGTTGAACAGGTACGATGGTTCATCTCAGTAGTGCAGCCTTCAGGCAGAAAATAAAAGCAGGATGTTTAGAGGGACGAATGGACATAAAGCGGTAGAATCAATGTAAGCATCATGTTCAAAAAACCTGATCTACTAATATGGCAGCTTTTAAATAGCTTTGTTAAAAAGCCGTTACAATGTTGCCAACATTTATAGACTATCTTCATCAAAAAGGGAAGCTGACGCCGGAAGAACTGGAATTGATTGCAAATGCCGCGGTACAGAAAAGGGTTCGGAAAAATCAATACCTGCTAGAAGAAGGGGAGGTAAGTAATTTTGTCGGGTTTGTCGTTAAAGCGGCTATAATGGCTATCCCTGAGATCAGCATTATTTTTTTCATAGTATGATTTTTTAATGATATCAAAGGTAAGCTGACCGTTTAGGGGCGGGGAGGACATTTGATAAAATATCAATGTGACAATTATCAATAATTTTAAAGCTGTATTCAGGGCCCAAAATATTAATGCGTGATAACCTCTCTAGAAAAGAAATAAAAGAAAAGATTAAAGCTAAAAATCAAGATGTGCTCAAAGATTATGGATGGCTTCAATATTCATCTAAGGGGCGTCATAAACCAATGTAACCGTTTCCGCTCAGCTCATCTCAATGCGTCAATCCGTTTCGTATCACTGTACAGAATCATACGGCACGGTCCGCCTTCTCACTTCACTTTATTCCTTTAATGTCTCACAAAAATGCTCCTTTATAAGACGCATAATCATTCATGCACCTGAACCATAATAGGAGCATTTTTTGAAACACTGCTTATCTGGATTGTCTAGAAAAACGTCTAACTACACATCAATTCTAGCTACTCTCAATCTAAAATTATTAGCTTACTAATTAACATCTATGTGTTAGCCGTGCACCTGAGTTTACGATAGCGGACGAACCATATCCCTTTACGTGTAACTACTCACTCATCTGTTGATGTAGAAGTAAATCATTCACTATTTGTAAGTATTGATGGGCAATGCTTGGAACTACCGCTCGCGAGTTCATGGCTTAAGTTCTTTAGTTTATTGCCTTCCCTGCTTTTGAGCATTCACTAGTAATGCCTAGGGCATCAAGTCGATACCAGATCTCACTCGTTCCTTCAGATAGTCCAACGAACAAATTCTGCCTTGAGAAAAACCCATCAAACTAGCCTGGGCGTCATTGTTAATCAAATTCTAGGCTTGCATGTAGGGCACCGGGTCGCTGGCTATTCTTACGTCTAACTCGTACCACCGACAATGCCCGGCCCACTGTGCTGGGCATTTTTGTTTTGTAACGGCCGATCTATCGATGCGCAACCCCTCTATTATCTAGTTGTTGAGTATGAATAGTATGATTAGTCATACATTGCTTCAAACTTGCTCAAACTTCCTAATCTGCCTTTTTATGAATTTTATCCGCAGAGCAGGGGAGTGTCAGAAAACACGTCTTGAAAAAAGGGGTATGGGGGCACCGCTGAACCTTAAACATCCAAGTAAAGACGAAAATTAAAAAGTGCCTTTATGCGCTGATCCAAGTTAATTGAGTTAACTAACGTCCCCCGGATAGGGACTGATTCGGGTGGGTTTAAAGCGACCGTAGTACGCATGAAAAAGCCCCTGATGACCAGTGGGGCTTTATTAGTATTTTGAGTCTTTACAACTGATCGCCACTTAGATTTCTAGCAAATATGAAGCCAGAGGTAACTATATTGTCGCAAAGTAAATGCTGCTTGATTGGTTTTCTCGAAGCGTAAAATACATTTCAGCATAGGCATGCTAAACAACTGTCCGCTAGAAGTAACTCCTTAAGGTATCCGTTTTACACACATCCTTCTTCGATTGCAAGACGTCTAATACAGACGTGACAGAGGGGTGTAGGCTTGTCATACTAGCGAATTGCTAAGTTTCGAATGGCATCATAGATGTATACTCCAGAATGGCCAATGGAGCCAGCGCACTTATCTCCAAGATATACGACAAGGTAGGAAGATGTATTGAACGTTAGTTAATAGACTTGGGTGACGACTTGTAACTACTTTCTTAAGTCAAACTCGTTTGAATGGACTATAGTGCTCGTCCATCGACTTGAGCCTCATCGTCTTCGCCATTTGAGAACCCATTACCTGGTGTTGAATCTGGATCACTAATTATGGATGCATTAATTTGAGCTCGATTAAGCCAGAAACCAGGCAATGTGACTCGAACTTGAAAAGACGTACGATAAATGGACGCAGCAGGAATCGACTCTACTGTCGTTACTAAAGAGTGGCCATTCGCTGTCCATTCGCCTAAACTTACTGGTTCGAACCCATCAGGTAACAAGTTCTCTACTTGTATCCCCTCAGCCGTTCGGCCCCCGGCGTTAGCAATGGACAATGTGTACGTGATAACGGTTCCCACTATAGGAGTGCGGCTACTAACTTCTATTTGTAGACTTAAGTCGGCTTGTTTCACATTCATCAATGCCGGATCAGGATTAGTCGCGACGCCTGGTAAAGACCGCTGGTTTGGATTTGGCGACTCGAAAACACGGTCACCAGTTAGCGGGGCATCAACGCGCAGATCGATAGTTCTGGCATCGTCCTCCCCATCCGCCGTTCCCGAATTAGGACGACTGTCGGGATCGGGTGAGGTAGCTGTGGTAACTTGTGCTGACAACCGAAATAATCCAGCACTCGTTGGCTGAACTAAAAAAGTAAAGGTCGTATCGCTCAGAGGAGCTAGTTGGCTTACTGTTCCTGTTAATACATTGTCCCTGTATGGATGGCCAAGACTATCAACAAACTGAATATTAGCGGGTAGTCGACAGGTCCAGCGGGACAGGGCAGCCGAACGATCACTCTGGTTATTGACTCGTAATTGAATACTGGCTAAGTCATTTATTCCCAGCACTCGTTTGTTACTGGTCAGCGAAAGGCTTAAATCAGCGGGTAACTGGGGAAGGGTATCTTTTAAGAGAATGATCGACGTAAAGGGTTTTAGAATAACGTAATTCCGATAGCGCTGCCCCTTTACATCACTGTAGAGACCCGCTAGCGTGACAAGGCTGTCTTTTAGCGTTGGATTATAGATTAGTTTAATAAAATCGTCTGGATTATTCTGAATGGGCACGTCTTCCTGCAAACGGACATTATCCAGCCAAAAAGGTGGCCCTTCTCCATCAATCTGAAACAGAACAACTGCGTTAGAATCACTATCGGAGACCGTAAAGGGCAACTCATAACTCTTCCGGCTAGGGGATAGGGCTACAGAATATCGTCGGTCATACTCTTTAAAGGGAGCTCCATACTGGCGCAGGTAAACTAGTATCGTCACATCAACTGTGGCTACCGCATCAAAACGGAGCACATAAGTTTTACCCTTCGTCAAAGCAACCTGTTTAACAATCTGGGCATAGGAGTTGCCTTGACCAGAAGGGGTAGGGAAAGATACCTTTAAACTACCGCCATCAAGGTTGCCGGTCATATCCTGGCTAACTTCAGCATTTCCGTAACGACTGTAAATCAGAAACCAATCATCAATAATTGAATCGAAGGTGCTATTAATGCGATTTGTACCACCAGCTCCTTCATTCTTATAGGGTTTGAAAGTAAGGGGGCTACCTAAGGAATGCAGGTCGAGTCCTCGGGAAAAATGCTTCCATCCATCTAATGAATATTTAGCTCCCTGCGTACTATTGATTATACCCAATATAATGGCTTCTTGATCAAATGGGCGGGCGTAATAATTAGAATCAATCTGGCCGAACTGATTTATATCATCTATAGTTGATAGAAACTGACCGACCGATTGTGAAGCTAGTTTACTAAAAAAAATGTTGCGCTTGATGACATCATTTCGAACCGGGCATGTGTTGTTCCAGATTACTAACTGACAGTTTCCGTTATTAAATACTGTATTATCAATACAAGTAATCTTACTAGAGTTATGTAGAAAAATACCCCACTGCAAATTATTAAAGACCGTATTATTGCGAAGCTCCACATTCTCCACGCAGCCATCTAAAAAGATACCGTTCGCTCCTAGATAGTCCTCTCGTACGTTACCCTCTTGAGCTCCAATCCCGTTGTAGATCATATTGGAAACAATATGAATGTTTGTCATGGGCTTTTTTTCGTTTTCATTGAATACGTATATGCCTCCCCCATCACTCTTTGTCATGCAGTAATTGGCAATGATATTTCGCTGAATCGTCGTATTATTCCAAAAAGAAATGCCACTATATCCCACGCTGTCGATACGATTGTTCTCTATCAGAACATCTAGATTCGCATTTGATTGCAATGCGTTGTAATTGCCGTCCCCCCCTTTGCCACGGCCTGGAATGATACCAATTCGCTGCAACCGATTATTTCGAATTGTAACATTTTGTAAAGCATCCAGCCAGACCCCATTGTTGTTAATGTCGACAATTGTATTGTTCTCAATGAGAATATTACTGCCCGACCCTGTCAGTATGAGGCCATCTTCACCAGCATTGGTAATATCTGAATCAGTCAGAGTAAAATTTGATACGTTTGTCGTGTATATTGCTTGCTTCCCGGACTGTGTAATATGAAGGTGGCGCAAGGCAATGTTTGAACAGTTAGCCAGATCAATGTTCCGGTTCTGAACGGCTGCGTTTATGGTCTGCGTATTAGGATTAATTTGGTTACTAAATAAGTAAATAGTTTTCATCGAAGGAGTATAAGCCCATTCGCCCGGCCTGTTCAGTGTTGCCGGGTGATTCTGAATAAAGTAGCCAGATCCATCGGCTGGAGGATAATTTGAATTGTAGATCAAATTAAGGGCATCTCCATTCTGGTGGTCGATAAGGGCTCGGTCAAGTATCCATTGCCTGCTTCGCATAACCACTTCGCCACCTTTCCAGTCAATGGTATCTGGCAGGTGCTCCTGACTAAATATTTGATATTTCTCGGTATGAGCGCGGATGGTTAGATATCCTTTATTGGGGGAGTCAATATCTGGGTAACGACCTAAAGGTAAAGGAATACCATTCTGATAAAGACCTGTTACGGCGCTACCACAAGCTGAACAGAACGCTTTGTAGATGCCACCTCCTACATCTGTCCATCCGCTTAGTGGTACTGATCCGGTTAACACGGGTTTAGGTCCGCTACCATAGGCATCAACGGTAATGGGTAAGCTGGAAGAGCCTGATTGACGAATAGTCAACGTTCCCAGGAAAGTATCCCCTCGGCGAAATAATAGCTGGTCTCCAGGCTTTAAAGGGAGACTATTAATTTTATTCAGCGTCTGAAAAGGGGAGGTGATGGATCGCCCCGTATTATTATCACTACCATTACTGGCTACATAATAAGTAGTCTGAGCAAGACTGGCTGATACCGTTACACCTAGAAGGAAAGTTAGCAATATAGGAGTTACGCATCTCCTACGGATGTACTGATATATTAGCACGATTATTTAGTAAATAGGCACAAGAACACACGCCACTTACGAAAGCGATTTGTCTTTCTGCCAAGTCATTAACGTTGAGTGATTGAGGTCGTTGATATCAAATAGTTAACCTGATTACCAGGCTAAATCAAGAGACTTAAACGAGAAGACAAAAGTATTCATTTATCTACTTATTAGCATATATATAAATTTTTATAGTATCTAAACGCTAACTGTATAATGAGAGCCTTAGGTCTCCTTATAAACTTATAATATCAATTATTACTTCAATTGCTCGTTGAACGACTTGTGATAAATTCGATAGTAAATCATACCCCGTCTGCCTCTCTACCTCATCAACACTGACTCGGTAACCTCATCACGGCTGTTCTCCTACAGTATTGGTGTTCGGCATCCAGACTGTAATAACCCGCTTCTGAGCGCTTATTCGGTTTAAATCATCCGATCCTACCGGCAATACTACAATCACCTTCCAGAGAGCAGCAGGAGCGGCCAGTTTGCCATTGACAAGGATGCTAGTTTTGCCATTATCACCCTCACCACCTTTGCCAGATGTTCCTGCAATGATGTATAACTCATTGCCCTCAGCAACTAATGTTCTGCAGTATTCTTACAACCTTAGCCACGACTGCCGGTTAAGCTGTGGTGCCTGAGGCACAATGTTGGTCAGAATAAAAGTAGTCATGTTCTCCTCGGCCGTACTGTCCCGATCATCCGACGGGCAGAGGTATCCACGACGGTCGGCCGTTGCCGTCAAAGCCAGTGTTGGTATGATCAGCATGCCGGGCCTGATACCAGGTAGCTGGTAACGATTGATCAGGAATAAAGTTGCCAGTATAGCGCTTAGCTGATCCCTTCCAAGCGGCACTGAGGTGCCAGCTGCACCAATTGGCAATGCCAGTGGATTGATTGAGGAAAGCGAATAGGTGGGGCGGGTAATAAGGTAAGCATTCGGACTGGACTCTGATGCCTTGGCTCCATCAGGGTTGCCCATCGCCATGTTGTCATCACGAGTTGGGGCTGAATTGGCTGGTACAGGTACACTGGGCTGCTTACATTGATCGAGTGAGAGGATTAAAAGAACGCTGATGAAGAGTCAAAGGAAATGCCTCGGATTACCTAGTGGATTTAACATTGGGTGAAAGCAGTGGTGAAAGTGATAAAAGTGGAATGCCCAATAATTACTTTTTTTAATAGCAAGATGGTAGAGCTATATATGGACCCTACAATTACCAATCAGAAAATAGAAATTGCTACGGTCCTAGAATCGATTATTTGCCGATAGAATAATTTTTAAAGCGTACAGCCAATTCCTGGATTCTACTATCTACCATAAAATAGTCTGTAAACAGCTTAGAGCAATCTAACAAATGTTGTACCTAGGGTTGTACCTAAGCCTCGCTATACAAGAAAAAAGCCGACCAGCATTTACGCTAATCGGCTAATCTTCATGGGCTTATGGGTGAGCGGGAAATGGGGTTCGAACCCACGGCCTGCAGCTTGGGAAGCTGCCGCTCTACCAACTGAGCTACTCCCGCGTCGATTGGTAAAACAAAGGTGTGGGATTAAATTTAAAATGTCAAGTTCTAGATAGTCAGATAGTTGTTAACAGGGCTTCGATCTGCGTATGAGCAAAAGCTAGTTGCTCGTTTGTGGTACAATACGGGGGCATTAGGTATAATACATTGCCTAATGGACGCATTAGAACACCCCGATCGAGCAGGAAATTATAGGCGGTATCGCGAATGTTGTTGAAATAGGAGGTCTGTTCACCAACGTTCAAATCGAAGGCAAGCAACGTGCCATGCTGGCGGATGTTGTCGACAGAGGCATACGTCGCTAGCCGTCCAGCAAAATCGGTATGGCTTTGGGTTATACGCTGGATGTTGGCCTGAGTTTCGGGTAGGAGAAGCAGGTCCATGCTGGCGAGTGCGGCTGTGCAGGCTAGCGGGTTCGCTGTAAACGAGTGCCCATGAAAGAGCGTCTTGTGCTTGTCTGTAGACAAAAAAGCGTCGTAAATATGAGCTGCACAGGCCGTAATGCCCAATGCCATGGTTCCACCAGTCAGTCCTTTCGATAAACACATCAGATCTGGCTTTTCGTCCAAATGGTTTGATGCGAATAGCCTGCCCGTCCGGCCGAAACCGGTCATTACTTCGTCGGCAATGATGAGTGCGCCTTTGTTCCGGGCCAGCTTTATCAATTTATCCAGCACGCCAGGCTCATACATGACCATGCCGCCCGCACCCTGAACGAGTGGTTCGGCAATAAACGCAGCTACTTCGTTAGTAAACAGGGCTTCAGCTTGTTGCAAAACAACCGCTTCCTGCCCCGGTACCGGCACGGGTAAATAATCGACATCGAACAGGAAGGGAACAAAGGGCGCGGTGAAAGCACTGCGTCCGCCAACCGCCATGGCGCCGAAGGTATCACCGTGATAGGCATTTTCGAAGGCCACGATCTTTTTACGAGGCATGCCTAAATTATGCCAGTACTGGAATGCCATTTTTAACGCCACTTCTACCGCCGTAGACCCATTGTCTGAATAAAATACCTTCGACTGGTTTGGAGGAAGAATAGCCAGAAGTCGCTCGGCTAACTCAACGGCGGGCTGGTGAGTGAAACCGGCGAAAATTACATGTTCGAGAATCTGGAGTTGTTCAGCTACACGTTTGGCAATGTGCGGATGGGCGTGTCCATGAATATTCACCCACCAGGAGGAAATCATATCCAGGTATTCACGGCCATCAGCACCGTAGAGTAGGGAGCCGCTGCCCCGAACAATCGGAATCGGCAACGGGGCGGTTTGCATTTGTGTGAACGGATGCCAGATTACAGCCTGATCACGTTCGGATAGGTCATTCATTAACGGCTAATTCTTGTGAAAAATAGATGAGTAGGTTTTACCACAGAGGCACGGAGAGCACAGAGGACAAAGTTAGGAGTTTACCCCTCGGTGCTCTCCGTGCCTCTGTGGTAAAGATTTAGCGCAGTTGACTTATTTGTTTTAGTTGGAAAGAAACGTTTCACAGGCCCCATTTTCCCTGCGCTTTCATTACTTGTTCGATTACATCCCGCACCGCCCCCCGGCCCCCGGCATTGGGCGATACATATTGACAAACCGCCTGAACTTCAGTAACGGCGTCGGCGGGGCAGGTACTTAAAACGGCGGGCCGGTTCAGGATTGGGTAGTCGGGCAGGTCGTCGCCCATGTAGAGGATTTCCGATTCGTTCAGGCCATCGCGGGCAATGTAACCCAGGTAAGCATTCATTTTCTGATCGGAAGGGCCGCCCATAAAAATGTCTTTAACATTCATAGAGGTCAACCAGCTACGGAGCCCATCGGCATTGGCCGCCGAGATGATGCCCACCCGAAAACCGGCTTTCAGCGCTTGTTCAATGGCGTATGTGTCGCGGATGAAAACAGTCCGGAACCGCTCACCGGACGCTAGCAGTGAAACACCACCATCGGTCAGTACGCCATCGATGTCAAAAATAAAGGTCTTGATTTGGCTGAATTGGTCTTGGTGTCGAGTCATGCTGCAAGTTTAGTGAAAACCGCCCGACAGTTGTGTATTTTTGTCAGATGACAACACACAAGCCCGTTCTAAACGAGGGTGCTCCGGCTGGATGGCCCCCGGCTGGATGGCCCCCGGCGTTTTTGGCCCAAATGCAGGCACAGTTGGGCGCGGAATTCACCGAGTTTGCCGCAGCCTTGGGCCAGCCGACGCCTGTAAGTATTCGCATGAATCCACGGAAGGCGGCTGATCCGGGCTACGACACAACGAATCTGGTACCGGTACCCTGGTGTCCGCAAGGCTTTTACCTGCCTGAGCGGCCAAGTTTTACGCTCGATCCGTTGTTTCAGGCAGGCGCTTATTATGTCCAGGAAGCGTCTTCGATGCTGTTATATGAGGCATTGCGGCAAACCGTTAACCTCGACCGCCCCCTGCGTGTGCTGGATTTATGCGCGGCTCCCGGCGGAAAAAGTACGTTGCTGGCGTCGGCGCTGCACCCCGATAGTTTGCTGATTTGTAACGAAGTGATCCGCAGTCGGGTGTCGGTGCTGCGCGAAAATATGGATAAATGGGGCTACCCAAATGTGGTGATCAGTAACCATGATCCGGAAGATATGCCCAATCTGGCTGGCTTTTTCGACGTCGTGCTGGTCGATGCGCCCTGTTCTGGAGAGGGACTTTTCCGGAAAGATCCCGATGCCATGCAGGAGTGGTCGGAAGCGAGTGTCGACTTATGCTCGGCCCGGCAAAAACGGATTCTGGCTGCGGCTGCACCCTTGCTGGATACCAACGGTGTGTTGATTTACAGCACCTGTACCTATAATGAGACCGAAAATGCCGAGAACGTTCGCTACCTGACCGAACATGGTTTTCGGAACCGGCCACTGGTACTTCCTGCCGAGTGGAACGTAGTCGAGAAACAAGCGGGCGATCCCGAAACGGGCGATGCCGTTGGTTACCAGTGCTATCCGCACCGGGTTCGGGGCGAAGGATTCTTTATTAGTGTTTTCAAGAAAACATCATTCACGGCGGTAGTCAAACTGGATGCCCGTACCTTCCGCACCATCCGGGCACTGCGTCCGCGCGAAACGGCATCGGCCGCGAAATGGCTCGAGAATCCAGCCGATTTTTCGTTCTGGGAGAAACCCAATGGTGATGTGATGGCGTTGCCGAAAGCGCTTGAAAAAACGTTTCTGTTTCTGGATAGCGCCTTAAAAAGTAAAGGATTCGGGCTGGAGATGGGCCAGTTTAAGGGACAGGATTTTATTCCGTCGCATGCGCTGGCGCTTAGTACGGCGGTCAATCAACATCTGCCTGGTCTGGAACTGAGTAAGGAAGATGCGCTGCGGTACTTTAAGAAAGAAAATCTGGTCTTTAATGAGCCCGTTAAAGGCTGGCTGTTAGCCCGTTATCAGGGTATGAATCTGGGTTGGGTAAAAGGCGTTGGCACGCGCGTTAATAATTACCTGCCCAAAGACTGGCGGATCAGAATGGATATAAAAGAATATGTATGAAACGGTTTTTCCTGATTTCGGGTCTGTTAGTGGCTGTTCTTGTTGTCGGGTATCTGCTTGGCCCAACGGCCCATTTGGACAGTATAAAAGAAGAAAACGTGACGCTCGATCCTAGTCTGGTAAAACTGGAGCAGAGTATTGCTGAGTCAGAGCGAAAGGCCAATTTACGCCCGGATAACGAAGCTCGCATCGTGTGGGCCGATAGCCTGCATAAAGTCAAAACGCCGTATAGCATCGTATATATACCGGGTTTTTCGGCAAGCTGGGCCGAGGGCGACCCCATTCATAAGCAGATCGCGGCTCATTTTGGCTGTAATATGTACCTTGCTCGTACGGCCGAACACGGCGTGAACTCACCCGACGCTTTACAGAAATTAACCCCATCAACGTATGCCGCTTCGGCTGAGCGTGCCCTGGCGATAGGAAAATCATTAGGCGATAACGTCATTGTGATGGGCACTTCGGCCGGGGGGATGCTTGCGCTTTACCTGGCCGCTCATCATCCCGAAATCGATGGGTTGATCTTGTATTCGCCCTGCATTGCAACAGCGAATCCGGCGCTCAAACTTGTCACTGGCCCCTGGGGAAAACAAATTCTGGATCAGGTTTTTCAGGGCGAACACGTTGTCAATACGCATTATAACGGTGGGCGTGCCCGGTATTGGCTGCCGCAGTATCATACCAACGGGCTAATTACGCTGCAAACGATGCTCGATCAGTTCATGACGCCCGAGCAGTTTCAAAAAGTGAAACAGCCAGTTTTTATGGCGTACTATTATAAGGATGAAGATCATCAGGACAAAGTCGTATCGGTGCCTGCTATGCTGGCGATGTATGACGAACTGGGAACATTGGCTGATAAAAAACAAAAAATGGCCTTTCCAAACGCGGGTGAACACGTGATTGCCTCGCACTTTACATCCCATGATGTGAAGGGTGTTTATGACGCCACGGAAAAATTCATGGCGACTGTTTTAAAATTACCAACGGCACCAGTATCGACACCGACGCTTGCCCTTGGCGAAAAAAAATAACCTAACTTTGACACAATTAAGGAATGGTAAGTTTTGGCTGGCGAAGGCGCCAGCCCGGCGAAACGCTAGCTAAGTCATTATTTATCATTCATCATTCATCATTAAAGACACATGGCTTACGGATTACTAAAGGGAAAGCGTGGCATCATATCCGGTGCCTTAGATGAAAAATCAATCGCCTGGAAAGTCGCGTTGAAAGCGAAAGAAGAAGGCGCTACGTTTACGCTGACCAACGCACCAATTGCGATGCGTATGGGAGCTATCAAACAACTAGCTGAACAGTGTGACGCCGAAATCATTCCGGCGGACGCAACTTCAGTGGAGGATCTTGAAAATCTGTTCACAAAGTCAACCGAGGTATTAGGGGGTAAAGTCGATTTTGTGTTGCACAGCATCGGCATGAGCCCAAACATCCGTAAAGGAAAAGCCTATACCGATCTTAACTACGACTGGTTCAAGCAGAGCATTGATATTTCGGCGTTGTCATTCCATAAAATGATGCAGACGGCCTATAAACTGGATGCGATCAATGAGTGGGGTTCCGTGGTTGCGCTGACCTATATGGCGGCCCAACGGACGTTTCCTTTCTACACGGATATGGCCGATGCGAAGGCCGTTCTGGAATCCATTGCCCGTAGCTTTGGCTATCGGTATGGCAAGTCGCACAAAGTTCGGGTGAATACCATTTCGCAATCGCCAACGCCAACCACGGCTGGCGGAGGCATTGGTGGGTTCGACAAATTTTATGATTTTGCCGATAAAACGGCCCCGCTGGGTAATGCCACGGCCGACCAGTGTGCCGATTATTGCATTACGATGTTTTCTGACCTGACCCGCATGGTTACGATGCAGAACCTGTACCACGATGGTGGTTTCTCTATGACCGGAATTTCGGAGGAGGTTATGGCATTGGTTACGAAAGAATAAATAAGGAGAAACAAAAAGAAAAGCGGGACAAGGACGATGCTCATGCAACTCCTTATTCCCGCTTTTCTTTTTGTTTATATCGTTAAAAGTTAATTTCCTGTGACAGGTATGTTGCCTGCTCATCACCGTTGATGCGAACGGTAGCCTTGAGTGGCGTTGCCTTCCAGTCAATGGTAATCAGACCATAGTTAAGCTCGGAGACAATGGGCCCAACCCGATAGCGGTTCGGTTCTTCGTGCGGAGCAGACACGTGGGTAAGGCCACTGCTGGTTATGTCAAACAGGTCATACGATAGGCCGGGTACACGAATTTTGGAAACCTCTGCCATGTGCCGGTCACCACTGATAAAAAGAGCCCCTTTGGGTTTCGTTTTAGCCAGCAAATTGAGCAGCCGCTGGCGAGCCGTAGGGAAATTGGCCCATTTCTCATAGACGTGTTCTTCGGGGAGAACCTGAATGCCACTGCCAATAATATGCACATCCGCATCCGACTTGGTAAGCTGCTGCTCCAGCCATGTCCACTGGGTTTTCCCCAGTATATCGCCGGATGGGTCCGGAACGTTGGCTTTGCCGTCTTTTTTCAACGGGTCACGAAAGTAACGTCCATCCAGCAAGATCACTTTTACTCGCTGACCTTTCGGTCCGTATGTATGGACGGAATAAGCACCCTCCTGCGTACGGGATGAGTTGGTGGCTGGCACGTCCAGAAAATCCAGCATTAGTTGCTGACTTTCTTTCCGGCGCGGGTATTCTTTGCCACCATCATTAACGCCATAATCATGATCGTCCCACACGCCAATGATGGCTGTTGACTGGCGTAGTTGCTGATAGACCGGATTGGCTTTCTGCCAGGCATATTTCGTACGCAATGTGTCCATGCTTTCCGAATCGCCGTAAATGTTATCGCCGAGCCAAATCCAGACATCCGGCTTTTGCGCGACAATATCATCCCACAGCGGCTGAGGTCGTTTCTGGTCGCTACACGAGCCGAAGGCGATTTTAGTGACTGGCTTTTGTTTTTCTACTAAAGCGGTACTCGACTTTGGGGTGCGGCACCCGGCCAGCGCCACACAGCCGAGCAGCCCAAAGGTGAAAAGTTTTTTCATTCGTATGCGGTTGGTTGGTCGCAAATGTAGACAAGACGGCTTGTTTAGCAGGCTACTTCAAGATTTGTTAACAATAGGAGTGGGGCTAGCTTTCCCAACTTCGGACAATCCGGCTGCCATTCTCGGTCGATTCAGCCCGAATAAAGTTGTCGACCTCCTGCTGTAATTCCTCAACGTGCGAGATAATGCCCACTACCCGGTTTTCGGAACGGAGGGCTTTCAACGTTTTAAAGACCGTTTGCAGCGAATCTTTGTCGAGCGTACCGAAACCTTCATCCAGGAAAAATAGATTCTGCTTGGCTTTTGTCAGATGTTGAATGTTATCCGACAACGCCAGCGCCAGGGATAAAGCCGCCTGAAAGGTCTGGCCACCCGACAGGGTTTTTACGCTTCGCACTTCACCGCTGTTGAGGTAATCACGAACCAGGAAGTTGTTCTTTTCGTCCAGTTCCAGCCTCAATTGATTATTGGTCAGCTTGAAGAAGCGCTCGTTTGCCGATTCACAAAGATTTTTCAGGTAGACCGACGAGACGTAGTTTACAAACCCTTGTGCCCTGAACATTTCATCCATTTTCTTTAAATCGGCTCGACGCAGGTCAAGTTCGTCATGGCGTTTCTGGTATTCGAGCTTTTGTTGCCATTGCTTTTCGAGCGATGCCAGAACGTTGGTGGCGCGGCCATGCTCTTTATTGAGCGCATCTTTTTCGGTCTGCAACGCTCGCAACTGCCCCTGAACCGTGGATAGTGCGACCGGGTCAAACGGATGCTCGGCTAATTCGATCTCCAGGGTGTTGACCTGTTGTTGCAGACCACTCCGTTTCTCCTTGTAGTCGTTCAACTGCTGTCTTTCCTGATTGATATTCAAGCCTGACTGTAAAATCTGCTTCACCTGTTCACGAGCCAGGTCATGGGCGTTTAGGTTCTGGGCGATGGTTGACTCTAATGCCTGCAGCTCTAACCCAATTTCATGTTGCTGATTTTGTAGTTGCTGAATCTGCTCCTCGACCGTGGCTAATTCTTTCTCCGCTTCCCCTTTCTCCCGCGACGTATCATCGAAATGGATTTTTGCCTGATCGTAAACGTTGCTCAACGATTCGCGCAAGTCCGCAATCTGGTCCAGTCGCCAATCCTTCACTTCGTCCAGCCGAAAATGCACCAGCGATTCAGCGGCTGTTTTAAGCTGACCGTTAATACCGGCAATGGCATTGTTCGCATCAACAACCTTTCCGGCTAGTTCGGTCTGCGTAACGGTCATCTCGTCAATGCGCTTCTCGAGATTACGGACGGCTTGCTGCGCATCTTGTATCTGTTTTTGTGCATCACTTTCCTTTCTGATCGCGTCGACAACCTGACCTTCCTGCTCTTTCGAAAACTCCGGCCACACAAAACCATCTTCGTGCTCCGTCAATTGTCGGACGACTTCAGTGCGTTCTTCAACGAGTCGCTTCCCGTTTTCCAGTTCGCTACGGAGTTTTGTAGCGAGTTCTTTTATTGTTAACTGAAGCGTTGAGGTCGCTTCAATCCGTTGCTCTACTTTTTCTAAAGCCGCTTCGCTTCGTTTTACGTCAACCGTATCCGCGTCACCGCGATGCCGGTTTGGGTGGTGTTCTGCGCCACACAAAGGACAAGGCATGCCTTCTGTCAGCGCATCCGCATATTTACGCAACTCATCCTGGACCAGCAATTGGCGGTGTTTCAGTTCTCGCTCAGATCGAATCTCTTTAAACTTCGCTAAAGCTTCTTCAATATAGCTGGGCAATGTTTTAAGGGTCAACGCTGCCCATTCGGGTGGAAAACCAATTAACACATCGTTTTTTTTCTGCTTTAACTGCTCAATGGTCAAATCGTACTTATCGACGGCAACCTGAAGATCGTCGGCTTGTTTTCGTAAAGGCTTGTAGGCCGTAAACCAGTTTTTTACTTTGTATAAACGTTCCAGATCAGACGTTCGCCCGAGTCCGTTGTCCAGCACACGTTGATGGTTGCTGCGCTCTTTTTTATGTTGGTCAATCTGATCTGTTTGCCGATCAAGCTGGCTCGAGAGGGCGTCCCGGTTACGTATTTGCTGACTGATCGATTGTTGTAGCGTGCGGATCTCCTGAACCGTATCTAACTCGTTAATCTTTTGTTGTAATTCGTCCCTGGTCTCGTAGGCCTGTTTGGCTGCGTCATATAAACTACGCAGGCCAATTAGCCGTCTGGTTACTGAATGAAGCTTTTGCTGGGCAACATCCTGGCTCTGCAATAGCTTGAATTGTCTGGCTATTAATTTATCCAGGTTTGAAAAGTCGGATTGAAAAACCAGCAGGCAGGTTTCGTACAAAGACAAATCCCGCTCACGTTGTTGGTACAGGGGCTCTTTAAGCAGAAGTTGGGTCAACTCCTGTTGCGTTGTGATGAGTGTCTGGTTCCGCTTCTGGTCGTCGAGTAAGCGTTTTTCTACAGGAACCAGCTCATTTATTTCGCTTTCTTTCTGAAGAAGAGCGTCAGAAATGGTAGCTATAGTACCGTTGGCCTGCTCAATTGCTTCCGGCGTAACCGCTTCTAGTGGAGAGAGAAGCCCACGAAGTTCGGCTAGCTGATCATCGTTTGCCTTACTTAATTTACTCACTCGAGCCGCCAAGTCGTACTGGTCAAGCTTGAAGAGTTGATTCATCATCTTCGTCCGCTCAACGGGACTAAGCTCCAGAAATTCCCTAAACTGGTTTTGCGGAATAATAATCGTCCGCTTGAAATTGTCATAATCGAGGCCTAATATCTGCTTCGACAACACGGCTACATCTTCTTTCTCGTTGCCAATCGGTTGCCACTCATTGTTCTCCCGAACAAACATTCGTCGCTCACCGGGTCCTATCTCGTGGTGTTTTTTGGGATGACGCTTAGCCTCGTAAACGAATTTGTATACCTGCTGATCGGCACCAGCCTGAAATTCGAAGTCGATCATGAGGTGCTTCGATTTCAGATTCATCATGTTGTACTGTCGGTTGTCCCGGCTATTCAACCGCTCGGTTTCGCCGTATAGTGCAAAACTGATTGCTTCCAGTAAGGACGTTTTGCCACTGCCAACCTTTCCGAAAATGCCAAATACACTCGAACCAATCAGTTGTTGGAAGTCAATCTCCTGTAGTTCCTGATAGGAATAAAGTCCCTGGATAGACAGTTTAATGGGGATCATTCAGGTTCGGTTGCTAAAATCTCTCGGAACAAATGCTGAAGCCGCTCGTTTGGCTCCTGCCCTTTGTTCTTATTCTTAAAATAACTTGTGAACAGCGTTTCCATACTTTGCGTAAGGTCGATGGCTGGAGTTGCTTCTTCCACCGTCTCCTCGATATCTCGTACATCCGGAATAATTGTCACCAGCGACTCATGCGCCTGTTGCAGTTGCCGACGTTCATCACTCGTCAGAAACGTAGGTGTTTGCAGCGTTATTTCAGCATAGCAGTTCGGGTTCTCTTTCAACCAGTCAACGGCTTCGTCAACTCGTTTGAATTTAGGGCGTAACAGCCGTTTTCCGGCTACCAACGGAATTGGCGTCACGGTTACCGCCTGACCCGGTTCAGCATCAACCAGAACAACGTATTTCTGCTGATCAGCTTCGGCAAAACTATAGGCCAATGGGCTACTACTGTAAACGACCGGACAAGGCCCGCCAGCTATTTGCTGAAACCGGTGTAAATGCCCGAGTGCCGTATATTGAATCGGGGGCGGAATCATGTCGGTATAAACAACGGATGCGCCCCCAACCTGCAAAATACTCCGCTCATCGTCCGATTCCTCTGGCTGCTCTCCCCCACGTTTCATAACAAACAAATGCGCCATCAGCAAGTTGACGCCCTGTTCATTCATGTACGTATCTGCCAGAGCCATCCAATGTGCGCCTAAATGGTGTCGGATTTCCTCGTCGAGGCTAATCATGCCGAGGTATGACCGAAGCCGGGTCTCATTGGCATAAGGCGTCATAATGATACGAACAGGCGCATCATGACGAGGAAGTTTCAGTTCAATGAACCCTGGGGCCGAACACAACAGTTTTGCCTCACAGCTCAATTCATAGGAACGTACTTCTGTTTTCGGAAAGCCTACGAAAATAATACCGCACTCCCGCCCAAAATGGTCCTGTGCTTCAATCCGGTCTGGGTTGTCATGATTTCCTGCAATGGCCACTACTGTCCGCCGACCGTTGTCTGTCAACTCTTTCAGCGTACTATATAGTAAGTCTTCCGCTTTGGGATCAGGATTAAATGTATCAAACAGGTCACCTGCTACCAGAACTAAATCTACATCCTCGGAATTGGCTACCTGTATGATCTCCGCCAAAACATCTCGTTGCTCCTGAAGACGCTGAAAATCCTGCAGTCGCTTCCCCAAATGCCAGTCTGCGGTATGTAATATTTTCATTAGATGACAAATTGTACCGGATGAATTGATACAAAAGGAAGATGCAATATAACTGATAGTGCCCGCATAATGGGTAAAAAAGCGGCCTAAACGAGTTTTCACTTCATTTGCGCTGAAGCAACTGAGATGTACGAAAAAAGTTTTCAATTATTTTATACAGTAACTAATTGATTTTTCGAGCCTTACCAAATACTGATTGGCGAGTCGCCTTTTATTTTTGGGATGGGCCTTGACAACGGGGAAAAAGAGGCCTACCTTTGCACTCCCAAACATCGGGAATGAGTCGAAAACAGAAGCGAAAGCTGTTGATAATCAACTCATTACGTGCAACCCGCTGAAAATCAATTGCAAAATTTATTTTCAGATTTACTTGACAAACTGATTTACGTCTCGT